>JAFRTJ010000023.1 GCA_017427185.1 Bacteroidaceae bacterium
TATATATTATTATATATAATATAAAGAATAATAGAAGTGGGTGTACTATGAAATTTTGATTTTGATAATGTAACGCATGTAACGCATGTAACGTCTGTTTTGTCCTCCCTAAAGTTTGTTGTTTTCCTTACCCCTGTCTTTATGGTTGAATCCCATTTGGATTATTTCTTCTGATTCTTGGCAGGGGTTGAATAATTAACTCTCAACCTTTGTTGCTGTTGAACAGGCTCCGCGGAAAGCCGTTCAATCACATCTGGGGTTTGCGCGCAATAAAAGCATTCTGCTCCACCAGAATCTTACTCCCTGAAACAATGCCCCATCCAGCATCCCTCAGCTTGGGAGCTATCTTGTTCAGTCGTGTCTGCGCTTCGTTCATATATATTGTTTTTCAGTTTTTATTTTGTCATTTCAGAATTTTAGGTTATTTTTGCAAGCAGAACAAATATTTATCAGGTATGAATAATACAATGCGACTTAATGCAGAGCTGCTCCGAAACATGAGCATCATTGCCGAAGACGAGAACCTGCTGAAACGAGCTACAAAATACTTGCGCAAGCTCGTTGCTGAGAAAAAAGCAGACCCGACCCTCCTCACAAAAGAAGAGTTCTTTGCCCGTGTAGATAAGGCAGAGAAAGATATCGCTGAGGGTAAAGGCGTCACCTTCACAAATAAAGACGACATGAATGCCTGGCTAAATTCGCTCTGATGAAATACGCCATTACTTATTCTCCAGAAGCCCAAGAGGGACTTGCAAAGCTGAAGCGCAGCGAACCTGCATCTTTCAAAAAGGCTGTCAAATTGCTCAACGAGATAGCAGAACATCCTCAAACTGGCACAGGCCATCCTGAGCCACTGAAAGGAAAGCCTGAGAATCGCTGGAGTCGTCAGATCACCAAGAAACATCGTTTGGTGTATCACATTTTCGAGATGGAAGTCCACGTTGATGTGCTCTCTGCCTATGGACATTACGACGATAAGTGATGGCTTCATACTGTTTCTATTCAAATACTTGTCGTAATATTGCTTGTTTCAATGCGTCGCACTCCTGAGAAATCTTCTCGTAGTTCGCTGGGAGGCGGTCAACCTTGAATTTGAGGGAGTCGAGGGTTGCGATGATGGATTTGCAGCCAGTATGGGATTGACGAAGGGGAATTATGAAACATCACGCCGTACGGCGTTACGGCGTTACAGCGTTTCATTTTGATTTTAAATTTAGTCCCCCTGTCTTGGGGGTAGAATCCCTTTTGGATTATTTCTTCTGATTCTTGGCAGGGGTTGAACCTAGAGCAAAGCCCTTTTGAGGGACAAAAAAAGAGAGGTGAACGATGCCCTCTCTTTTTTCATTGAAGAATGTGCTTTCCCACTAGAGTGCAGCATACTGCCGCTGAAGGTCGCGGATGTTGGTGCTCTTTACTACCCTTTTGTAGGTTGCAGACAGCTCCTCCTCGTAGGTGGGGCTGGATGCGTAGCGGAAACCGCCATCATTCACATAATTCTTCATCAAGTCTTGCTCTGTGCGGCCATTTACCAGGTAATTCGATTTCAGGAGTGCGACATAGTCGGCAATGCAATTCTCGTAGCTCGTGTAACGGCGACTCACTCCAAACATCGAGTAGCGGCTGGTGGCGCGTCCCATTCCCTGGGTGCCAAAGCAGGTCTCCAACTGAGTCTGGCTCAGCATGAAGCAGAGGTCCAATTCGTTCTCGAGACACTGCTCTACCATACAGGCAGGCAAAGCCTCGTAGGAAGTGGGGGCTACCTTTTTAATATAAGAGGTAACCTCGTCCAGCATTTGCTCTCTGAGGGAATCCAATCGGGCTTGCCGCATCTCTGCCATCTGCTCGTGAGCACGACGTATCAGGGACTTGGTGCCGAAGGATGCTTCCTCGCGGGCCTTGTCGGCATTCATGACGAACAGTGTCTCAGCCAAAGGGGCTACTGTTCCCACGATCAGAATCCACAAGAGCAACGTGAAACGTCTCTTCATAATCAATACTTCTTTTCGTTCATTCTCAAATTCTTCACCTTTGAGCGGTCGTTCTCCGCCCGTTTTACAGGTTTAGCGGGTGCAAAGTTACGGAAAAAATCCTGATTATCAGCATTTTCTCTTTCTTCCCTCCCCTTTTTGCCCCCTTTTGAGTCCTTTTTCCGCCTCATTTTGGAAGCCTTTTAACATTTCATCCGCTCCCCAAGCGACCTGCCTGCTTCTCCCATTGCGAGGGAGTTTTCCCCACTTCCATCGCCCTACCTGATTGGAAATGAGGGGTAAGCGCGAGGCTTCAATGGTTAAAAAAACTTAATAGGTGGTCTTGTCTTCCAATTTTTCGCCTTCTTCCCCCTCCAAGAAATCGGATGTCTCGTAATCCTCGAGTGACTTCTTTTTCTTGTTCTCGCGTGCGCCTGCCTTGATGAGATTGCGTGCTGCCGTGATGATGCTGGGTCCACTCTCTGCCGTAGTGATTCTCAGTTGATTCATGCACGAGACAGTATCCTTCATCTTTGTCTCCACGTCGCTGAACCGCTTGGCAAAATCCTGCGTACGGTCGATGATCTGATGGGCTGCCTTCATCATGTCCTCCTGGTTCTTGAGCTGCCGCACCTGAGTCCACATCATCTCCAGAATCCGCAGGTTCATGTACATCGTTTGTGGTCCCAAAATGAGGACTCCCTTGTCGTAAGCCTCGCGCCAGAGAGAGCTGTCGTTGGAGAGGGCAAGGTTGAGGGCTCCTTCCGTATGGATATACATGATGACAAAGTTGAGTTTGTTGTATCCTTCGCGCAGGTATTTGCTGTAGTCCTTCTTGGCAAGGCGATCCACTTGGGCACGCAGGCTTACCAGATGGTCCTTCAGATGGCTGCTTTGCTCATTTGGGTCATTGGTGTTGACGTATCGCTCATAGGCCGTGAAGGACATTTTGGAATCGACCACCACGTCGCGCTTGTTGGGGAAATGCAGGATGAAATCAGGAATCAATCCCCTGCCTTCATCGTCCTTGATCTGATTGCCCAGCTTGTCGCGCAAGTGCTCTTGCGACGAATACTGCTCGCCGTCTTTCAGTCCCAGGTCCTCGAGGAGCTGCTTGAGTTTCAGCTCGCCAAAGTTGCCTTGTATCTTCACTTCGCCCGTCAGAGCTCTGGTCAATCGGTCAGCCGTCTCTCCCAACTTGGAGTTCTGGCTCATGTTGGCCTTAATGGTGGCGTCCAGCCTGTCGAGCGCTTCCTTATGCCTGAGCTTGCTGTCCTCGAGCGATTCCTTCATGGCCTTGAGGCTTTGCTCCAGTGGGTCCACGATTCTCGACATCTGCTCCCTGTTCTTCTCGCCCAGTTCATCCTGACGCGCTTTCAGCACAGACTCTGAGGTTGATTTCATCTGTTCCTTGATGAGGGCAAGCTGATCCTCCACCTGCTTTTTGTTCATCTCGCGCAGTTGGTCCAGCTGTTTCTCTGAGGCCTCCTTCACTTGTGCCAACTGTTTCTCGTAGGACTCCTTCAGGTCCTGAATCACTTTCTCGTTCTGCTGCCTGGTCTCCTCCTCCTCTGCCTCATTCTCCTGCCGCAGGATGCTTATCTGCTTCTCGTACATCAGCTTCAGCTCCGCCAACTGGTTTGCAGCCGTTTCCGCCTTGGTTCTCTGCACCTCGCGTTCCGTGCTCAATTGCCTGAGCTCACCCATCTGGCTGCTGATTGTCTGCTCGTGGCTCAGTATCTTTGCCTGCAGCTCTCCCACCTTGGTCTCCAGAACATCAATCCTGACACTTCCTATCTGCTGGCCATACCTCTTGCCCAACAAGTAACAAATCACGCTCACGATGGCTGCGGCTATAAGTGCGATAACCAAATATGTCTCCATAGTTTCATTAACTGTTGTGTACCTCTCTGCAAATCAGCAACGACTCCAATAAACCGATCATTCCATAGACTCCCTGACAAACTGGAAGGGAAGAAGCGCGCGAACAGAATCAACAACGTGCGTGCCATCGCTTCCATAAAGCAAAATGCGGATGGGATGCTTGAAGCGGTCCTCTATCTCGAGAATCACCTGACGGCAGGCTCCACAGGGAGGAACTGGAGCCTTGAGGAAATGACCTTCCTTGTAAGCCGCAATAGCCAGGGAGAGAACAGGCTGGTCTGGATAATGAGCATTCGCGGAGAAAAGGGTGGTACGCTCAGCACACAACCCAGAGGGGAAAGCCGCATTCTCCTGATTGCTGCCCGTAAAGACAACTCCATTCGCCAACAAGGCAGCTGCACCCACCTGGAAATGGCTGTAGGGAGAATAACTGGTTTGAGTAGCTTTCTTGGCTGCCTCAATGAGCTGACGGTCTTCGCAGGAGAGCTCATCCCAATCATAAACCGTCACGGAACTTACGATATCGTATTGCTTCATCTGAAAGTTGACAGTTATTTGACGATAATCAGTGCATCACATCGACAAATGTATGCAAAATTTTTCGGAAATCAAGGTATTTTTTGTAATTTTGTGCCTGAAATCAAGGATTCTTATGAAATTGAAACAAGTTAACTTGCTTATCATAGCTTTTTTGGTAAGTCTGCAGGGACTTGCCCAAAGAACCAATCAGGCCTACTGGACATACATAGACAAATACAAAGACTGGGCGATGGAGCAGATGAGGGATTATCAGATTCCTGCCAGCATCACCCTCGCGCAAGGCTTGCTGGAAAGCAATGCCGGCAGAAGCACGCTGGCCACACAGGCAAACAACCACTTTGGCATCAAAGTGGGAAGCTCGTGGACTGGACCTTATGTGCTGCGCAACGATGATGCGCCCAACGAGAAATTCCGCAAATACAACAGCGCCAGGGAGAGCTACATCGACCACAGCAAATTCCTGCACGGAAGGCGCTACCAGGGACTCTTCCAGCTGAACATCAGAGACTACAAAGGCTGGGCACGAGGACTGAAAGCCGCAGGATACGCCACCAATCCCAGTTATGCCGAATCGCTGATCAGCATCATCGAGATGTACAATCTCTCCCAGTTCGACACAGGAAAGAAGCATACGCCCAACATCCATAGAGAGAAACAAACGGGAAGCGACTTCTTCAACCGCCACATGGTGTACAAGAACAACAAGAACTATTTCATCATCGTGGAGCTGGGAGACAACATGGCCACCATCAGCAAGGAAACGGGCATCAGCCTGAAGCATCTCTACGAATACAACGACCTCCCCAAGGACTATTGGCCCACTCAGGGTGACGTGCTCTACATGAAAAAGAAACAGAAGTGTGCCAGCAAGGAATTCAAGAAGTATCCCATCCACATCGTGGAGGTCAACCAGAGTATGTTCGACATCGCTCAACTCTATGGCATGAGACTGGAAAACCTGTATAAGCTCAACAAATTGAATCTAAGTTACACTCCCCAAGTGGGAGATATCCTAAGAATCAGATAAAAAGAAAGAAGAAGCAGAAATATGATCGCATTATCCAACATCGCTGTGCAATTTGGCAAGCGCGTTCTGTACAAGGACGTCAACATGAAGTTCACCAATGGCAACATCTATGGAGTAATAGGAGCAAATGGAGCTGGGAAATCCACCCTGCTGAAAGTAATCAGCGGAGAGCTGGAGCCCACGAAGGGAACCGTAGAAATGGGACCCAACGAGCGACTGAGCGTGCTGAGTCAGGACCATTTCCTGTACGACAACGAGACGGTGCTCAATACTGTGCTGATGGGGCACACCACCATGTGGGACGTGATGAAGGAGCGCGAAGTCCTCTACAGCAAATCAGACTTCAGCGACGAGGATGGCATCCGTGTGGCTGAATTGGAAGACAAATTTGCTGAAATGGGAGGCTACACCGCAGAAAGCGACGCCGCTGCCCTACTCTCCGGTCTGGGCATCAAGGAGGACAAACACTATATGCTGATGGGTGAGCTCTCTGGTAAAGAGAAGGTCCGCGTCATGCTGGCAAAAGCCCTGTTTGGCAATCCTGACAACCTGCTGCTGGACGAGCCCACCAATGACCTGGACCTGGACACTGTTCAGTGGCTGGAACAATATCTGAGTGAGTTTGAGCATACCGTACTGGTAGTAAGTCACGACCGCCACTTCCTCGACTGCGTGTGCACCCATACTGTAGACATTGATTTTGGAAAGGTGACTCTCTTTGCAGGAAACTATAGTTTCTGGTACCAAAGCAGCCAGTTGGCTCTACGCCAAGCCCAGAACCAAAAAGCCAAAGCTGAGGAGAAACGCAAGGAACTGGAAGAATTCATCCGCCGTTTCTCTGCCAATGTGGCAAAAAGCAAGCAGACAACCAGTCGCAAGAAGATGCTGGAGAAACTGAATGTGGAGGAAATCAAGCCTTCTACACGCAAGTATCCTGGCATTATCTTCCAGATGGACCGCGAACCTGGCAACCAGATCCTGGAAGTGAACGACCTGAAAGCTGTCACAGAAGACGGGACCGTCCTCTTCGACAATGTAAGCTTCACAGTGGAAAAGGGAGACAAGGTAGTCTTCCTGAGCCACGATCCACGTGCCATGACAGCTCTCTTCGAGATCATCAATGGCAACCGCGAGCCGCAAGCTGGAACCTACAATTGGGGCATCACCATCACCACCGCCTATCTCCCTCTAGACAACACAGAATTCTTCCACAGCGAGCTGAATCTGGTGGATTGGCTGAGCCAGTACGGCGAAGGTAACGAGGTGTATTTCAAGGCATTCCTGGGCCGCATGCTGTTCAGCGGCGAGGAAGTTCTGAAGAAAGTAAATGTCCTGTCAGGAGGTGAGAAGATGCGATGCATGATTGCCCGCATGCAATTGAAGAATGCCAATTGCCTCATCCTGGACACACCCACCAATCATCTGGACCTGGAAAGCATCCAAGCCTTCAACAATAACCTGAAGTTGTTCAAAGGAAACATCCTCTTCAGCAGCCACGACCATGAGTTCATCGAGACTGTGGCCAACCGCATCATCGAGCTGACCCCCAACGGAACCATCGACAAACTGATGGATTACGATGATTACATCAGCAGCGATAGCATTAAAGAGCAGAAGGCAAAAATGTATGGCACATAATCGGACAATATGACATTGGCACGTTTCTTGCACTTCTCTCTATAAAAAAACTAATGTAAAAATGAGCGAAGAAATGAAAGAAAGACAGGAGGAAGAAAACCAACTGAAAACTGATAGTACAGAGAATCTGCAGGATAACATCCAAGAATCTCCCAAGAGCGAAAAGGCGGAGGAAACAGCAGAATCTTCTGCAGCATCCGCAGAAGAAACTGATTCCAAGGAGAACGAAGACACTCCCAAGGAAAAGACCTTGGAAGAGAAATTGGCTGATGCAGAGGCTGAAATAGAATCTTTGAAGGACAAATACCTGAGAAAGGTTGCTGAGTTCGACAATTACCACAAACGCTCCATCAAGGAGAAAGCCGACCTGATTTTGAATGGCGGCCAGAAGACCGTCGTAAGCATTTTGCCAGTTTTGGATGACATGGAACGGGCTCTGAAGAATATGGAAAAGGCTGAGGACGTGTCTGCAGTGGTAGAAGGTGTTGAGCTCATCTACAAAAAATTTGTCAGCATTCTAGGGAAACAGGGAGTAGAAGCCATCAAGACGGAAAACGCAGATTTCGACGTCGACGTACACGAGGCTATCGCTCAAATACCTGCTCCCAATGACGATATGAAGGGCAAGGTCATCGATTGCACCCTAAAGGGGTACAAGATGAATGACAAGGTTATCAGACACGCACAAGTGGTAGTAGGACTGTAAGACTATGGCAGAAAAGAGAGATTATTACGAAGTTCTAGGCGTCAGCAAGAATGCTACGGACCAAGAGCTGAAGAGCGCATACAAGAAGATGGCCATCAAATATCACCCAGACCGCAATCCAGGTGATAAGGAAGCTGAAGCCAAATTCAAGGAAGCTGCAGAAGCCTATGACGTTCTGCGCGATCCGCAGAAACGCCAACGCTATGACCAGTTTGGCCATGCAGGACTGGAGGGAGCAGGCGGATTCGGCGGATTCGGCGGAGCTTCCAGCATGAGCATGGATGACATCTTCAGCATGTTTGGCAGCATCTTTGGAGACATGGGCGGATTCGGCGGATTCAGCGGATTCAGCAGCGCTGGCGGTTCGTCCAGGCAAAGCGATCGTGGAGGTGACTTGCGACTGAAAGTTCGAGTAAACCTGAATGATGTGGCCAACGGTGTGACCAAGAAATTCAAGGTTCACAAGAAGATTGCCTGCCAGCATTGCCATGGAAGCGGCAGCGAGGACGGAAGCACAGAAACCTGTTCAACATGTAAGGGCAAAGGATATGTCACAAGGGTTGTAAATAGCATGTTCGGCCGTATGCAAACCCAGAGTGCCTGTCCCACCTGTAACGGAACCGGCAAAACCATCAAGAACAAATGCCACGTTTGCGGAGGCAATGGTGTAGTAGATGGCGATGAAGTCGTAGAGGTAAAGATCCCTGCAGGTGTGAGCGATGGTGTTGTGATCACTCTCAATGGCAAGGGACACGCAGGTAGATGGAACGGGACACCTGGTGACATCCAGGTGTTCATCGAGGAAGAGCAACATCCTGAGCTGGAGCGTAAGGACCAGAACTTGATCTACAACCTGCTGCTGGATCTTCCCACCGCAGTTCTTGGTGGTACAGCTGACATCCCCACACTGGATGGAACGGCCAAGATAAAAATCGAGCCAGGAACGCAACCAGGGAAAATAATGAGACTTCGAGGCAAGGGACTCCCTGCGCTAAAAGGATATGGCTACGGAATGGGCGATTTGATAGTCAACATCAACATCTATATCCCAGAAACCCTGAGTAAAGAAGAAAGAGATCTCTTTGAGAAAGTCAAGGACAGCGAAAACATGAAGCCCAGTAAGGCAACCAACAAGAACAATTTCTTCAACAGATTCAAAAAGATTTTTGAATGACATATCAAGAAGCAACAGAATACCTGTTCGACTCCGCCCCGCTATTTCAAAATATCGGGGCGGGTGCATATAAAGAAGGACTGACAACCACAAAGTTACTGGACGAGCACTTCAACCATCCTCATCAGTCGTTCCGCACCATTCATGTAGCAGGTACCAATGGAAAGGGCTCTTGCTGCCACACACTGGCCTCCATTTTGCAGGAAGCTGGATACAAAGTGGGACTCTACACAAGTCCGCATCTGGTGGATTTCCGCGAAAGAATCCGAGTGAATGGAAAAATGATTCCCCAACAGAGAGTCGTGGATTTTGTCGAACAGGAGAAATCCTTCTTCGAACCTCTTCACCCTTCCTTCTTCGAGCTGGCCACCGCTCTCGCTTTCCTCTATTTTAGAGAGGAGAAAATAGATGTAGCCCTGGTGGAAGTCGGATTGGGAGGACGATTGGATTGTACCAACATCATACACCCTGATCTAAGTATCATCACCAACATCAGTTTCGATCACACCCAATTCCTGGGCGACACATTAGAGAAAATAGCAGGTGAGAAAGCTGGCATCATTAAACCACATGTACCTGTCATCATAGGCGAGACGAACGGACATGCAGAAGTCAAAAAAACATTCTGGAATAATGCACTGATTAACAATTCAAAAATTGTCTTTGCCGAAGAAAGAGATGAAATCAAATCATCAGGACAAAATCCATCAGGAGGACGAACCTATCAGACTCACCACTGGGGACAATTGGAAGGTGAATTGGGAGGACTCTGCCAAGAGAAAAACACCAACACCATCCTGGCTGCTATCCCTGAACTCAGAGAAGCAGGTTACAGAATAAGCGACGATGATGTACGACAGGGATTCCTGCATGTATGCGAAAACACAGGTCTCTTGGGCAGATGGCAGAAACTAAGCCAAGATCCGCTGATCATATGCGACACAGGACACAATGTGGGAGGCATGCAATACATCATTGAACAATTGGAAACAACGCCTCATCGTAAGCTTCACATCATAATTGGTATGGTTTCTGACAAAGACATCACGACTGTCCTGTCGATGCTCCCCAAAGAGGCTCACTACTATTTTACACAAGCTAGCGTAAAGAGGGCAATGCCTGCAGCACAGTTCGCCACAAAAGCAAGAAATGCAGGACTTTATGGCGAGGAATACGAAAACGTTTCAGCAGCATACAGTGCCGCCTTCAGAAATCTGAAGAAAGACGATTTGTTGTTTATAGGAGGCAGCAATTTCATCGTAGCAGACATGCTAAAGAACACACTTTAAAGTTTTTTAGCATTTTCCACAACACCTTTTTCTTCTTTTATTTGTCCATCTCAAAAATTTTGACTAGATTTGCAGTAGCAATTACTACTATAACTAATCGAAATACCGATGGACAAATCTTTAATCTCTGGCCTGAAGAGAGAAAACTTTCAGGCAAAAGTTCAGGGAAAAGAAACAGACCTCTTCACCCTGACGAACGACAATGGTGTGGAAATAAGTATCACCAACTATGGGGGTACTATCGTAGCCATTATGGTGCCCGACAAAGACGGGAATATGGCGAATGTCATCCAGGGACATGACAACATCAACGATTGTATCAACAGTAGCGAACCCTTCTTGAGTACATTGATCGGCCGCTATGGCAACCGCATTCGGAAAGGACGCTTCACCATGAATGGAAAGGAATACAGCCTTGCCATCAACAATGGCCCCAACCATCTGCATGGCGGCCCTACCGGTTTTCATGCCCGCGTGTGGGATGCTGAGCAAATCAACGACCATGAACTCGTCCTGCGCTACATTTCCCCATATTACGAAGAAGGCTTCCCTGGCGAGCTTCATATGGCCGTGAAATTTTCACTGACAGAAGTTAACGAACTGATCATTGATTATCGAGGCACAACCAATAAAAAGACCGTGGTAAACATGACAAGTCATGGTTTCTTCTCCCTCTCTGGCATAGGTAACCCCACTCCATCTGCAATGAACAACATCTGCCAAATCAATGCAGATTACTACGTTCCCATTGACGAAACAAGTATCCCTACAGGAGAGATCCTGAAAGTGGAAGGTACTCCCTTTGATTTCCGCACTCCCCATGCTGTTAGCGACAACATAGATGCAGACGATCAGCAAATCAAGAATGGTGCTGGCTACGATCACTGCTACGTACTCAACAAGCGCGAACCTGGCGAACTAAGTTTCGCTGCAAAAATAGTAGAGCCTAACAGCAAAAGAAGCATGGAAGTCTACACCACGGAACCTGGTGTACAATTCTACAGCGACAATTGGGCTGATGGCATCAAGGGTCAGCAAGGTGCCGTCTTTGGGCGTCGCAGTGCTCTATGTTTCGAGGCTCAGCATTTCCCAGACTCACCCAATAAGCCTCACTTCCCAAGTGTTTTCCTGAAACCTGGGCAGATCTATACCCAAAAGACCATTTACAAATTTGGCGTAGAGAAGTAATTCAGCAAAATTATTTATAAACTAACAATAAATCAAAACAAAATGACTCAAGAAAAGAAAAACGGCAACCTTATTGCCATTGTCACAATGTGTTTCATCTTCGCGATGATTTCATTCGTAACCAACATGGCCGCACCATTTGGCACCATTTGGAAGAACCAGTATGAATGGGCAGGTATGACTGGCAACCTGATGAACTTCCTAGCTTATCTGTTCATGGGTATTCCTGCAGGTAAGATGCTCATCAAGGTTGGTTACAAGAAGACCACTCTGATTGCTTTGGCAGTTGGCTTCATCGGCATCTGCATCCAGTACCTCTCCAGCTTCGAGTTCTTGCAGGGCTCTGCCATCTACGTTTATCTGCTTGGCGCTTTCGTTTGCGGTTTCTGCGTATGTATGCTTAACACTGTAGTAAACCCCATGCTGAACCTCCTTGGCGGTGGTGGAAACAAAGGTAACCAACTCATTCAGACAGGTGGAACCCTGAACTCTCTGACAGGAACGCTGACTCCTCTGCTGGTAGGTGCCCTCGTAGGTACAGTGACTGACAAAACAGCTATGTCCGATGTGTCTCCTCTCCTCTTCATTGCTATGGCAGTCTTCGGCATTGCATTCATCATCATTGCTAGCCTCTCCATTCCAGAACCCGCACAGGAACGCAACACCAAGGTTTACGAACACAGCGCATGGAATTTCCGTCACTTCGTATTGGGTGCGATTGCTATCTTCTTCTATGTTGGTATCGAGATTGGTATTCCTGCACAGGTTATTTTCTATCTCTCTGATGCCACTGAGAAAGGTGCTGGTATTGCAGTGAACGGAGCCGCCATTGGTGGTGCTATTGCTGCCATTTACTGGTTGCTTATGATGGTAGGCCGCTTCAGCAGCACATTGGTGTCAGGCAAAATCAGTAGCCGCACACAAATGATTACCATGAGCACTATTGCCATCGCTCTGATTCTCATTGCCATCTTCATCCCCAAGAGCACCACTATCAGTATGCCTGGCTATAGCGCAGCCGATGGTTTCGCTATGTTCCAGGTTCCTCTGAGCTGTCTGTTCCTCGTTCTTTGCGGTATGTGCACCAGCATCATGTGGGGTTGCATCTTCAATCTGGCAGTAGAAGGACTAGGCAAATATACTGAGCAGGCTTCTGGTATCTTCATGATGCTCGTAGTCGGCGGTGGAGTGATGCCTTGGATTCAGGAGCAAATCGCCAAGGCAGCAGGTTACATGAACAGCTACTGGCTGGTTATTGCCATGCTCGTCTACATGCTCTACTATAGCCTCATTGGTTGCAAGAATGTAAACAAAGACATTCCCGTTGAGTAATATTTAATCCTTATAAAGACAAGATAAAATCGTTTAAATCATGAAATTGACAATTGATGACGTTCGTAGTCGCTTCATAAAGCACTTTGATGGCACAACAGGTTCTGTATATGCTTCCCCTGGTCGCATCAACCTGATTGGAGAGCACACTGATTACAATAACGGATATGTATTTCCTGGCGCAGTTGAGCAAGGAATCATCGCAGAGATCAAGCCTAACGGCACACGCAATGTACGTGCTTACTCGATTGACCTGAAGGATTATACAGAGTTCTCCTTGGACGACGAGAAAGGTCCTTCTGCATCCTGGGCTCGCTATATCTACGGCGTATGCCGCGAGATGATGGCATTGGATGTACCCGTTCAGGGATTCAATACCGCATTTGCTGGTGATGTCCCATTGGGCGCAGGCATGAGTTCATCTGCAGCTCTTGAGAGCACCTTCGCTTTTGCTTTGAACGATCTGTTTGGTGACAACAAGATTGAAAAAATGGAGTTGGCACGTGTTGGACAGCGCACTGAGCACAAGTATGTTGGCGTAAATTGCGGTATCATGGATCAAGCCATTAGCGTATTGGGAAAGAAAGGTAGTTTGTTGCGTCTGGATTGCCGCAGTGGCGAATATGAATACTTCCCTTGGAATCCCAAGGGGTATCAATTGGTATTGGTCAACAGTCAAGTAAAACACACCTTGGCAGGTAGTCCCTACAACGAGCGTCGTCTTGCATGCGAAAGAACCGCTTCTGTCATTGCAAAGAAGCATCCAGAGGTAAAATCTCTTCGCGACGCCAACTACGAAATGCTTGAAGAGGTTAAGCCTGAGATTACAGATGAAGAGTACCGCCGTTCACGTTATGTAATTGGTGAAATTGACCGTGTACTGAAGGTTTGTGATGCTCTGCAGAAAGACGATTACGAGACAGTTGGTCAGATGATGTACGAAACCCACTATGGCCTAAGCAAAGAATACGAGGTAAGTTGCGAAGAATTGGATTTCCTCAACGACATCGCTAAAGAAGAGGGCGTAACCGGTTCCCGTATCATGGGCGGTGGCTTTGGTGGCTGCACAATCAACCTGATAGCTGACGAATTGGTTGCCAACTTCAAGAAAGTAGTTTCCAAGAAATTTGAGGAAAAATATGGCAAGAAACCTATCCTGATAGATGTAGTTATCGGTGACGGGTCTCGCAAACTCTGTTAAAAACCTTATATTATTCAATCCTACTTGTTAGTATAATATAATAAGGTAAAAGATTCCCCTCTAGGAGGCTTCCTACGAGGGGATTTTTTATGTTATACAACATACAACGAATAAAAAGTGTAAAAGATACACTCATTATCAAATATATTTGTGTACATTTGTAGCAATAAACAACAAAAACAACCATCTATAACCAATCAACAATGACTTTATTAAACGTTTTTGCCTGGCAAGACTGGAGCGTTATCGCTCTCTTTGGCTTGCTGATGATAGGCATTGTGGTCTATGTGACCAAACAGAAAAATGAGAGTTCAGGAGATTATTTTCTCGATGGAAGAAATGCCACTTGGCTAGCCATCGGTACCAGTCTTTTTGCTTCGAATATCGGATCTGAGCATTTGATTGGTTTGGCAGGTAGTGGAGCTGCAAGTGGAATGGCTATGGCACACTGGGAAATCCAAGGGTGGATGATCCTGATTTTGGCATGGGTTTTCGTTCCTTTTTATGAAAGGAGTCAAGTCATGACAATGCCTGAGTTCCTGGAACGCCGCTACAACAGTGCCAGCCGCAGTATTCTGACAGGTATCTCCATCATCAGTTACGTGATGACAAAAGTTGCCGTCACGGTGTACGCAGGAGGTTTGGTCTTCCAACAAGTGTTCGGTATCAAGGAAATGTGGGGCATAGATTTCTTCTGGATCGCTGCTATAGGACTGGTCATCATTACGGCCATCTATACAATCCTAGGCGGTATGAAAAGTGTGCTCTACACCAGCGTACTTCAAACTCCTATCCTACTCTTAGGTTCAGCCATCATTCTTTTCCTTGGCTTCAAGGCACTGGGTGGATGGGATCAGATGATGCAAGCTTGCGATGTCACCCCCAATTACGAAGGTGCTACAGGTACCATGATTCACCTGATGCGAAGCAATGATGATCCTCAGTATCCTTGGTTTGGTGCTCTCATCTGTAGTGCTGTCATTGGATTCTGGTATTGGTGTACCGATCAGTTCATCGTTCAACGTGTTCTCTCTGGAAAAGATGAGCAACAGGCTCGTCGCGGTGCCATTTTTGGTGCTTACCTCAAAATGTTCCCCGTATTTCTTTTCCTCATTCCTGGCATGATAGCTTTTGCTATGGCACAGAAGAATATTGTAATCAATGGTGAAGTTTTCCAACTCAGCACACCAGACGCTGCTTTCCCCACTCTTGTAGCAAAATTGTTACCTGCAGGTGTAAAGGGACTTGTTGTATGTGGTATTTTAGCTGCCCTGATGTCTTCTTTGGCATCTCTCTTTAATAGTTCTGCTATGCTCTATACCATTGACTTTCACAAGCGCGTTTTCCCCAATACAAGCGAGAAGAGACTTGTTGTGGTTGGTCAGATTGCTACTGTAGTTATCGTTATTTTAGGCATTTTGTGGATTCCTGTAATGCGCAGCGTAGGTGACGTCCTTTACAACTATCTTCAGGATGTCCAGAGTGTTCTGGCTCCGGGTATTGCCAGCGCTTTCCTGTTGGGTATCTGCTGGAAGCGGACCTCTGCTCAAGGTGGTATGTGGGGACTCATCTCCGGTTTGGCTATTGGTATCACACGTTTGGGTGCTAAAGTTTATTACACCAATGTTTCCGAGGCACCTCAGACTCTCTTCAAAAGTATTTTCTATGATATCAACTGGTTGTTCTTCAGTGGATGGATGTTGTTGGTATGCTGCATTATCGTAATTGTAGTCAGTCTCTGCACCAAAGCTCCTGATGAGGACAAGATACGTGGTCTCGTCTTCGGTACTGCTACCCCAGAACAGAAGGAGCAAACTCGCAAGAGTTGGAACAAATGGGATGTCATCAATACTTGTATCATCCTGAGCCTAACAGCTCTTTTCTACTGGTATTTCTGGTAATTAAACAATGACTCAAAAGGCGAGAGAATATTATAAGGATAATCCGCAATTCTACGTAGCAGTAGATTGTATTATCTTCGCTTTCGAGAATGACGAATTGCAGGTGCTCTTGCAGCAGCGAAATTTCGAGCCTTTCCGTGGCGAGAAGACTCTCTTGGGAGGCTTTCTTCAGGCTGGAGAGAGTTTGGAGGAGGCTGTACAACGCGTGCTTCGAATTCACACAGGACTTACTAACATCTATATGGAGCAAGTAGGCACATTCAGTGCACTCGACCGTGACCCTGGTGCACGAGTGATTTCCACTGCCTACTATGCTCTCATCAACAAGAATCTGTATGATTCAACTCTTCTCAAGGAGTACAATGGAGAATGGGTCAGCACAAATCATCTGCCCAGCATTCATTTCGATCATACAAAGATGATAGAACAAGCCCGTGAGCAACTCCGTCGTAAGATTTCATTCTCTCCCGTAGGTTTCAATCTTCTTCCTCCCAGCTTCACTTTAGCTCAGTTGCAACGACTATACGAGGTCATTCTAGGGCAAGAAATTGACAAACGAAATTTTCGAAAACGTGTTAGCGAGATGCAATTCATCGAGAAAACGGGGATGATAGATAAAGTATCCTCTCGCAGAGGAGCCAGCCTATTCCATTTCAATATGGAAAAATACAATATGACACATGAATTCAAATTGAAATAAAAGCAAGATATGTTGGAAGATCTCAAGGAAAAAGTGTTTCAAGCCAATTTGGAATTGGTACGCCAAGGATTAGTCATCTTCACCTGGGGCAACGTTTCAGGCATCGACCGCCAGAAAGGGGTAGTTGTAATCAAACCCAGTGGAGTTGATTATGACAAGATGAAAGCAAGCGATATGGTCGTGGTCAATCTCGAAACAGGAGCTGTAGTGGAGGGTGATCTTAATCCTAGTAGTGACACACCCACCCACTTGGTTCTATACCGCGCTTTCCCAAACATTCAAGGAGTCGTGCATACACATAGCACATATGCTACAGCATGGGCACAAGCAGGACGTGATATTCCAAATATCGGCACCACGCATGCTGACTATTTCTACAAGGACATTCCTTGCACTACAGACATGACTGCCAAAGAGGTGAATGGACAATATGAATTAGAGACTGGCAACGTCATCGTCCAACGTTTCCAGGGTATTAATCCCGACCACACACCTGGAGTCCTTGTTAAAAACCATGGTCCATTTAGTTGGGGGACTTCTCCTGCAAATGCTGTTTACAATGCCAAGGTAATGGAGCAATGTGCCAAGATGGCTTTCATTAGTCTTAGTATCAATCCTGAAACTACGATGAATCCATTCCTCATCGAAAAACATTATATGCGCAAGCATGGTCCAAATGCATATTATGGACAAAAGAAAATTTAATTTTTAACGAAAATATCCAATCACATGTACAACAATTATGAACTATGGTGGGTAACTGGTGCACAGTTGCTCTACGGAGGTGAAACCGTAAAAATCGTTGACGGACACTCACAAAAGATGGTAGCAGGTCTTAATGAAAGTGGCAATATCCCTGTTAAGATTGTATACAAAGGTACTGCTAATAGCAGCCGTGAGGTAGAAACTATCATGAAGGCTGCAACCAACGATGACAAATGTATTGGTGTCATCACATGGATGCATACATTCTCTCCCGCAAAAATGTGGATTAAGGGTTTGCAAGCTCTCCAGAAACCTCTACTCCATTTCCATACTCAATACAACGAACAAATTCCTTGGGACACGATGGACATGGACTTCATGAACCTCAACCAAAGTGCTCATGGCGATCGCGAGTTTGGTCACATCTGTGCTCATTTGCGCAAACCTCGCAAAGTAGTTTCTGGCTATTGGAAGGATCAAAAAGTACAGAAGCATATTGCGGTATGGTCCCGCGTAGCTGCTGCTTGGGCAGATGCTCATGATATGCGAATCCTACGCTTTGGAGATCAGATGAACAATGTAGCCGTAACAGATGGTGACAAAGTGGAAGCAGAAGTTCGCTTGGGCTACCATGTTGATTATTATCCCGTTTCTTCTCTGATGGAGTATTACAAGAAGGTGACCGAAAGTGAGGCAGATGAACTTGTAGAAGAATACAAGAAACTCTATACTGTCCAGATAGGAGCATGCGACGAGAAGATTTACTGGGAGAAAGTAAAGAACAGCGCTAAAGCAGAAATTGCTATCCGCCGTGTTCTCAAAGACGAGGGTGCAAAAGGTTTCACTACCAACTTCGACGATTTGGGTGGAGCTGACGTGAATGATCCCAATTTCTTAGGTTTTGACCAGATTCCAGGTCTTGCTTCTCAGCGTTTAATGGCTGAAGGGTACGGTTTTGGTGCAGAAGGTGATTGGAAAACAGCTGCCATGTACCGCATGGTATGGGTAATGAGCCAAGGAATGGAGAAAGGTTGTTCCTTCCTCGAGGACTACACACTCAACTTCGATGGCGAGAACTCAGCCATCCTGCAGTCTCACATGCTTGAAATATGCCCTTTGATTGCAGCCAACAAACCTCGACTCGAGGTCCACTTCCTGGGTATCGGTATCCGCAAGAGCCAAACCGCTCGCCTCGTATTTGATTCAAAAACAGGAGATGGAGTTACCGCAACAATTATAGATCTAGGCAATCGTTTCCGCTTAATCGTAAACGATGTGAAGTGTATTGCTCCAAAACCACTTCCCAAGTTGCCTGTTGCCAATGCTCTCTGGATTCCTCAACCTAACTTCGAAGTGGGTACCGAAGCATGGATTCTTGCAGGTGGAACTCACCATAGCGCAATGTCCTACGATATATCGCCTGAATACTGGGAAGATTTTGCGGAGATTGCTGGTATCGAGATGATTCATATCAACAAGGCAACCACGATTCCCGAAATCAAGAAGGAACTTCGCATGAACGAGGTTTATTATCTGTTGAACCGCGCTGTACAGATGTAGTCCCATGAATGCCAAAGAAACTATTCAGAACGGGTTGTCGGTTCTCGGAATTGAATTTGGTTCAACCCGCATCAAGGCTGTCCTCATCAACCAGAACAATGAGCCTATCGCACAAGGAAGCCATGAATGGGAAAACCAGTTGGTCGATAACCTTTGGACCTACAGTATTGATGCTATTTGGAGAGGTTTACAGGATTGTTATGCCGACCTTCGTACCAATGTAATGCAAAAATATGGAATCGAGATCGAGAATCTGGCAGCCATTGGTATAAGTGCCATGATGCACGGATATATGGCCTTCCATGGAGATGATATCTTGGTTCCTTTCCGCACTTGGCGCAACACGAACACAGGTAAGGCAGCAAACAAGTTATCAACTCTTTTCAACTACAACATTCCTCTGCGCTGGAGCATTTCTCATCTCTACCAATGCATCCTAGATAATGAGGAGCATGTTCAGAATATCGATTTCCTGACAACCTTGGCCGGCTATATTCACTGGCAGATTACAGGAATGCGTGTGTTGGGCGTGGGAGATGCATCAGGTATGATTCCTGTGGATCCTGCTACCAAGACCTATGATGCAGAAATGGTGAAAAAGTTTGATCAGCTGATTGCTCCCAAGGGTTACAGCTGGAAACTTTTGGAAATTCTGCCTCAAGTTCTAGTTGCTGGAGAAAATGCCGGTTTCTTAACGGAAGAAGGCGCACGCCGTCTTGACCCTTCAGGTCATCTGCATTCTGGTATTCCCGTTTGTCCTCCTGAAGGAGACGCAGGAACAGGCATGGTTGCCACAAATGCTGTGAAGCAACGTACAGGCAACGTGTCAGCTGGCACGTCCTCTTTCTCCATGATTGTATTGGAGAAACCTCTCTCCAAACCCCATGAAATGATAGATCTTGTCACAACCCCAGACGGAAGCCTGGTTGCCATGGTACATTGCAACAATTGCACTTCTGATATCAACGCGTGGGTCAAAATCTTCCGTGAGTTTCAAGAATGGATGGGCATGCCTGTCATAGATATGGGACAACTGTACACGCAACTCTTTAACATAGCCCTTCAGGGTGATTCTGATTGCGGTGGCATTCTTTCCTATAACTACATCTCAGGCGAGCCTGTCACTGGACTTGCTGATGGACGCCCCCTTTTCGTACGTTCTGCTAATGACAAGTTCACACTTGCCAATTTCATGCGCGCTCATCTCTATGGAGCCATTAGTGTGCTGAAGTTTGGAAACGATATACTGCTCAAGGAAGAAAAGGTTCGTGTTGATCGCATAACAGGTCATGGTGGCTATTTTACCACTCCTGGCGTTGGCCAACGCATGCTGGCTGCTGCTCTTAACTCTCCTATCTCTACCATGGAGACTGCTGGTGAGGGGGGAGCATGGGGTATTGCCTTACTGGCCGCCTATTTGGTACGCAATCCGGATAATCTTTCCTTAGCCGACTATCTCGATCAGGTAGTTTTCGCTGGCAATACTGGTGTTGAAGTCTCACCCACCCCAGAAGAGGTTGCGGGATTCAATGCATACCTTGAAAATTACAAAGCAGGACTCCCCATCGAACAAATTGCTGTTCAAGTCAAGAAATAAGGACTCTACACATCTGTAGAGATAGCGTTTTCATGTCGCTATGGTTTCTCACACGTTCAGAAAGAGAGGCCATAGCGATTTCTTTTATCCATAACAACACATTTTCATCATATAAAAAGTGCAAATGCTGATTTTTTTTCATAACTTTGTGCAAAATTGAAAAAACAAAGAAAATGAATGACATCAAAACAATGAATCGTGCGGCCGACAACATACGTATTCTGGCTGCATCAATGGTAGAAAAAGCTAAAAGTGGCCACCCTGGCGGAGCTATGGGTGGAGCTGACTTCATCAATGTACTATATAGCGAATTTCTCGAGTATGATCCCTTACAGCCTGAATGGATAGGGCGCGACCGTTTCTTTCTTGATCCTGGCCATATGGCTCCCATGCTCTATGCTCAGCTGGCACTGATTGGCAAATTCACTTTGGCCGAACTGCAACAATTGCGTCAATGGGGCTCTCCTACCCCTGGCCATCCTGAAGTTGACGTGGCTCGTGGTATTGAAAATAGTAGCGGTCCTTTGGGGCAAGGTCATGCCTATGCAGTAGGGGCTGCCATTGCCGCCAAGTTCTTGGCTGCTCACACAGGCAATCCCACTTTCTCACAAGAAACCATCTATGCCTACATCAGCGATGGGGGAATCCAAGAGGAAATCAGTCAAGGTACTGCTCGCATAGCTGGACAATTGGGGCTCGACAACCTAATCATGTTCTATGACTCCAATGACATCCAGCTCTCTACAGAGACCAAGGTCGTAATGAACGAAGATACGGCTCTGAAGTTCCGCGCTGTCGGATGGGAAGTATTCGAAATCAACGGCAACGATGTGGAACAGATACGCGAAGCCATCCGCAAAGCTAAAGTTGTAAAAGGAAAGCCTTCTCTCATCATTGGTAAGTGCATAATGGGAAAAGGGGCTCTACAATCTGATGGAAGCAGTTATGAGCGCAATTGCAAGACTCATGGCGCTCCCCTTGGAGGCGATGCTTTCCGCAATACCATCCAGAATCTGGGAGGTGATCCTGACGAACCTTTCCAGATTTTCCCTGAGGTTCAAGCTCTTTATGCGACTCGCATGCAGGATTTGCGCAGCATTGTTGCCGCCCGTCATCAGGAAGAGAACGCCTGGGCAGAATCCGATCCTGCAGGCGCAGAGCGATTGAAGGCCTGGTTCAGCAAAAAGGCTCCTCAGGTGGATTGGAGTCAAGTGATCCAGAAGGATGGCGATGCCACCCGCAATGCCAGCGCTGCCTGTCTGGGTGTTCTGGCTGAGCAGGTACCTAACATGATATGCGCCAGCGCTGACCTCAGCAACAGCGACAAGACGGACGGATTCCTCAAGAAAACACGCAACATCACGCGTGATGACTTCGGAGGTAATTTCTTCCAAGCTGGTGTTGCTGAACTGACAATGGCATGCTGTTGCATGGGTATGGCGCTTCACGGCGGAGTGATTGCTGCTTGCGGCACGTTCTTCGTCTTCAGCGACTACATGAAACCTGCTGTACGAATGGCTGCCCTGATGGAATTGCCAGTCAAGTTCATCTGGTCGCACGATGCGTTCCGTGTAGGCGAGGATGGACCTACCCATGAACCTGTAGAGCAGGAGGCTCAAATTCGCTTAATGGAAAAACTTCACAACCACAGTGGACACAATAGTATGATTGTACTCCGTCCTGCCGATGCACAGGAAACCACCGTAGCCTACCAGATGGCTATGGAGAACACTTCCTCCCCCACCGCCCTCATCCTCAGCCGTCAGGGTATCCAGTCTCTTCCCGCTGGCAATATTTATCAGGAAGCACGACGTGGTGCCTACGTGGTGGCAGGCAGCGATGACAATCCAGATGTAGTCATGGTGGCTTCAGGGTCTGAGGTCTCCACCCTCTGTGCAGGCGCAGAACTGCTTCGTCAGGAGGGTGTGAAGGTACGTGTCGTCAGCGTTCCCAGCGAAGGCATTTTCCGCAACCAATCTCTTGAGTACCAGTTGAACGTAGTACCAACCGGAAGCAAAGTGTTTGGACTTACCGCAGGCTTACCTGTCAATCTCCAGGCCTTCCTCATCGGTGCCCATCCCAAGAGCCGCATTTGGGGGCTGGAATCCTTTGGTTTCAGCGCACCTTACAAGGTTCTCGACGAGAAACTGGGTTACACAGCTCAAAATGTTTACAATCAAGTTAAGGAAATCCTATAAAAAGGAAACGCATCACTATGATTGGATTAGCAAGCGACCACGCCGGGTTTCCCCTCAAGCAGTTCGTCCGTCAGTACCTTGAGGAGAATAACATCGACTATCGCGATTACGGCACTTTTACTGAAGAAAGTTGCGACTATGCGGATTATGCTCACCCTCTTGCCTATAGTATTGAGGCAGGCGAATGCAATCTAGGCATAGCCATCTGCGGAAGCGGCGAAGGCATCAGCATGACCCTTAATAAACATCAAGGCATTCGTGCAGCCCTCTGCTGGATTCCTGAGATTGCTCGCCTGTCCCGTCTCCACAACGACGCCAACGTGCTGGTCATGCCTGGCAGATTCATCACCCCAGAAGAGGCTCGATCCATTATGGACATCTTCCTCTCCACCAACTTTGAAGGAGGACGGCACAAACGACGCATCGACAAAATCCCAGTTCACAGCCCGCAAGAAATCTGATTATTTTTTATACATTCCAGTTCCACAATTATCAGCATCAAGAAATCATGAAAAAGATTTGGGTATTACCTCTGCTTGCAGTCATGCTGTTCTCCAGCTGCAAGGAACGCTACTCGGAAGGCGAGAAAGTAGGAAATCTCATAGAGTTTACCAGGAAAGGCGTCATTTGGGATTCTTGGGAAGGCAGGCTCAACATGACCCAAACGGGAATGAATACTAGTGGAGAACCTTTCAGTTTCTCTTTCGACAATGACCGCCAGGATCAGGATTCTCTCATCAATCTTCTATATCAGGCTCAAGCCGAAGGATGGAAAGTGAAGATAAAATACCATGAAGTATGGGGCTTCCTCAATATCTTTGCCAACCGTGGTGAAACTGATTATTTCGTGGATGACGTGTATGTAATCGACAAGGATTTTGCAAACGCAGCCAAGCGTTTCATGGGCGAAAGGAGCGGACAAGTGATTGATACCATCTATGTGGTAATTGACAAGGACGAAGTACGACAGCAGATTCAAAACAAATAACGAGTCTCCTACAGCAGTATGGGTCGAAAGAAGAAAAAGACTGACAACAACCTGCAAATGTCTCTTTTCTCTGAGGCAGATTTTGAGCAACCATCGGCAGAGCAACAAAAAGTCGAAATTCCTGAGTTGTCAACCAGAACTCTTGAACCAAAGGAAAACTCAGCGATGGGAAACGAGAATTCTCATGCTGCAGAAGAAACTACAACCGCTGCCTCTATACCACAGCTATCCACCGAATCCCAAACCACAGAAGAAGAGGATATTACTGAAGTCGACCGTTCTATTCTGGTCAAGAAAATGCAGGAGACTCTTCGCATCCTGGAATACACAAGCCCCAATACCATCCGCCTCATTTCTTTGGAATCCTCCATCATTTTTCAGAAGGGAATCCAATTCAACCAAAAGTTTACCCTGAAGGCACTCCCTGACAAACAGCTCAACTGGTATGAATTCGTAGCCCTCTATTATTGTTCTTTTGCCAATGCCTTTCCCACTATGCTCGACAAAATCAATCAGGAATACATGGATTGCTATCAGGAAGCCTCACAAATCTTTGAACTCTAAGACCATTTTGCATCTTATCAACTAAAGGGTTAGCACATAAGGCATACTTCCCTCAGAAGGGCTGTCTTTCCATACGGATTAGGAGAACACGTTGGAAGCGCAAACTCAACACGTCGAAATTCGAGTTTCAACACGTCAACTTCTGAATGTTGACGCGTCATGAATTTGCTGAATACGTCAGCATGACAAAAGGAAAAAACGAGGAATTATGACAGACTGGCAGAAATGTTGCCACAATGCCGATTGGCATGTGCTTTGTTTGACAATAAGTAACATTTCTATGTAATTGGAATAAAAACAAATAAAAAAATATCAGATTATGGGAAAGATTATTGGAATCGATTTGGGTACTACCAATTCATGTGTATCCGTATTTGAAGGCAACGAACCTGTAGTAATTGCCAACAGCGAGGGTAAGCGTACTACTCCCTCTGTAGTAGCTTTTGTTGATGGTGGCGAGCGCAAGGTGGGTGATCCTGCCAAACGTCAGGCTATCACAAACCCCAAGAAGACTGTGTTCTCCATCAAGCGCTTCATGGGTGAAACATACGACCAAGTATCTAAGGAAATCGCACGCGTTCCTTATCAAGTAACACGTGGCGACAACAACACGCCTCGCGTAGACATCGATGGCCGTCTGTACACTCCCCAAGAGATCAGCGCCATGATTCTGCAGAAGATGAAGAAGACTGCCGAGGACTATCTGGGTCACGAGGTCAACGAGGCCGTTATTACCGTGCCCGCCTACTTCTCAGACTCTCAGCGCCAAGCCACTAAGGAGGCAGGCCAGATTGCTGGACTCGATGTGAAACGTATCGTAAATGAGCCTACTGCTGCCGCATTGGCATATGGTGTGGACAAAGCCAACAAGGACATGAAAATTGCTGTGTTCGACCTGGGTGGCGGTACATTCGATATCAGCATTCTGGAGTTCGGCAGCGGAGTGTTTGAGGTTTTGAGCACCAATGGTGATACTCATCTGGGTGGTGACGATTTCGACCAGGTAATCATCGACTGGCTGGCTAATGAATTCAAAGCAGAGGAAGGCATTGACCTGAAGCAGGACCCCATGGCTCTGCAACGTCTGAAGGAAGCTGCAGAAAAGGCAAAGATAGAACTTTCGAGCACTACTACCACAGAAATCAACCTGCCCTACATCACAGCAGTAGGTGGAGTGCCTAAGCACTTGGTAAAGACATTGACACGTGCCAAGTTTGAGCAACTGGCCGACAGCTTGATTCAAGCCTGCAAGGTACCTTGCCAGAATGCTATGCGTGACGCAGGTCTGAGCAACAATGATATTGATGAGGTAATCCTCGTAGGCGGATCCAGCCGTATCCCCGCCGTACAGAAACTGGTGGCTGACTTCTTTGGCAAGGAACCAAGCAAGGGCGTAAATCCCGATGAAGTAGTAGCTGTGGGTGCAGCCATCCAAGGTGCTGTATTGGCAGGCGACAAGAACGATATCGTTTTGCTGGATGTAACTCCCCTTTCTATGGGTATCGAAACGATGGGTGGCGTGATGACTAAACTGATTGACGCCAACACCACTATCCCATGCCACAAGAGCGAAGTATTCAGTACTGCTGCCGACAATCAGACGGCTGTTACCATCCATGTGCTGCAAGGCGAGCGCCCCATGGCAAGCCAGAACAAGAGCGTTGGTCAATTCAATCTGGAGGGCATAGCACCCGCACGTCGTGGTGTACCTCAAATCGAGGTAAGCTTCGACATCGACGCCAATGGTATACTGAAAGTTTCTGCCAAGGATAAGGCAACTGGCAAGGAGCAAGCTATCCGCATAGAAGCATCGAGCGGACTCTCGAAGGACGAAATCGAGCGTATGAAGGCTGAAGCTGAACAGAATGCTGAAGCCGACAAAAAGGAGCGTGAGCGTGTAGATAAGCTGAACCAAGCCGACTCTATGATTTTCCAAACTGAAAACATGCTCAGGGAAAGCGGCGACAAACTGCCAGCCAATGTGAAGAGCGAAGTAGAGGCTGCCGTAGAGAAACTCAAGACTGCTCATAAAGCTCAAGACATCCCTGCCATCGATGCTGCCATAAGCGAGTTGAACAATGCCGCTCAAAAAATGTATCAGGCTCAGCAACAGGCTGGTCCACAGGCAGGTCCCGACATGAACAGCGGCTTTACAGGCGGTGCAGGCAACAACGCAGGCAATAATAGCCAGCAAGGGCCCGATATCCAAGATGCCGACTTCGAGGAGGTGAAGTAATTCGCCATAAGAATCGATAAACAAAAATAAGAATATATAAGGAAGTCCGTGTAGCTCAGTGAGTTGCACGGATTTCTTGTTTTGTTAAATTTTGTTGGATTTTCGGACTTTTATCAAGTTTTACCGTATTCTTGTCACAGATTTGGCACGTCACTAAACTTTAGACGTGGTGTCTCTAATATCCCCTTGTGGGAACTTAATTTGATATACGGTAAAAGATGGCTACATTAAAAGTTGAAATCAAGCGCAAATGCGCTATCTGTGGGAATGTATTTCTCGCAAAGTTTTTGGACTCCAGGTATTGTTCTCCAAAATGCCAGAAGATTGCCAGTGCAAGAAAAAAGGCAGAAGAGAAACGCTTGCAGAGATTGGATGAACTCAAACAACGTATTCCTGATGCAAGGGATTATATCTCGATTGCAGAAGCGGAGGCATTGTTTGGTGTAAGCAAAAAGACCCTACATCGTTTAGTCCGTAAGGGAGAAATACAAAGTATCAATCTTGGTACTCGCTTAACTCGCATCAGCAAGACTGAACTCTTGGGCAAATTCCCATTGCGAGAAGAACCCATCAATAGACAGTATGCCTTGCCAAAACTCTACAACATGGAGCCTGAGAATTGCTACACCATTGGTGAGATATGCCAGAAGTACAAAATCAATGATAGTTCTGTGTGGGCTCAGGTAAGAAAGTATGGCATCCCATCAAGACAGATTGGCAACTATGTGTATGTACCCAAAGAAGAATTTGATAAATTATATAAGTCCGACGTATGAGAAGAAAACTCGCATTAACAAAAGTATCAGTGAAACTCCGCAAGAAAGAGTTTCATGAGGGATGGTATCTTTATCTTGACATTTATCCCATCTATCAACCAGGTAGCGATAAGCCACAGCGCATTCGAGAAAATTTGCATCGTGACATAACCACTCCAGTATGGGATAAGTCGCAGCCGTGTAAAACGGATAAGGATGGTACTGTCAGTTATCTGCCCAAGCGTAATCAGAATGGCGTTATCATCTGCCGTTCTGCTGTAGATCAAGAATCATGTATCTTTGCAGACAACGTCAGAGCATTGCGTCAACATGAGTATGACAATGCCTCATTGTATTCAGAAACAGATGCCGCTCAGGCAGAGTTGAATGAAAAAGGCAAGCAAAACTTCATTCAGTTTGTCAAAGACTTGTCGAAAAAGAAACATGCACGTAGTTCTGAGTCAATCATCGTTAACTGGAATCGTGTATATGATTATCTCTGTCTGTTTGCCAAGAGTGACTATATTCCTTTCTCTCAGTTGAGTCAAAAATTGATGGAAGACTTCAAAATGTATCTCCTAACAGCTCCCCGTGGAGACAAAAGGAAGGGATTGCTATCACAGAACACTGCAAATACTTATTTCGCCATATTCAAATGTGCAGTACATCAAGCATTCATTGACGGTTATATCACAGTTGATATATCCGCAAAAGTGAAAGGTGTTCCAGAGGAAGAGGTTAGACGTGAGCATCTAAGCCTTGAAGAACTTAACCAGCTAGCTCAGACACCATGCGATAATCCTATTTTGTATCGTGCAGCCCTATTTTCTGCACTTACAGGATTGCGCCTCTGCGACATCACAAAACTCAAATGGGCTGAATTGGCCAAGGAAGGTGAGCATCATCGTATTAACTTTGACCAGAAGAAGACGGGTGGTGTGGAGTATATGCCTATCAGCCCTCAGGCGTATAAACTATGTGGTGAGCCGAGAGAACCTCAGCAACTTGTTTTTGAAGGTATCCCTGACAAATCGGTAATCTCTCGTCCGATTAAGAAATGGATTAAAGCTGCTGGCATTACCAAACATATCACATTCCATTGCTTTCGCCATACCTATGCTACAATACAGTTGACCGAAGGTACTGACCTCTTCACCCTAAGCAAGATGATGGGACACACTAACGTCAGAACCACTCAGGTGTATGCCAAAGTTGTGGACAAGAAAAAAGAAGCTGCTGCAGATGCTTTCACAATTGACTTTGGTAACAATACCCAACAAGAGGAACCTGATAATGACATATCAGGCAATTCATCCAAATAAAAATTCATAACTATCGATTAGGCTATCTAAGTAAAATGCTTAGGTAGCCTTTTTTCTGCTTTATATTCTTTACGATTCTGTTACGAATACTTACGTTGTATGTTCGTAGCGAAATTAATATTGATTATTTATTCATTGACAATTAGTGACTTACGACTATAATAGACTATATTTATCATATACCCCTACATACTCTGCTTATCTCCGTATTCTTGCGATGTAATTCATCGAAAAAATCAATAAGAATATGGAAAAAATTACATTCGACACCATGCCAGAAGCTTTGAGCGAGATACTCAAACGAATCGGCAACCTTGAAACGATGGTAGGCAATATGAACAATTATAATTGCGTGCCTGTAGTAGAAGAAGTTCGTTTTAACATTACAGAACTTTGCGACTATTTGCCAACAAAACCGAAGAAGCAAACGGTCTATGGATGGGTATCTGCTAAGCCTCCTAAGATACCTTATCATAAAAAAGGAGAACTGTACTTTATCAAGTCGGAGATTGATGCATGGTTAGCAGAAGATGGTATGTCGTCAGGTAAGGATCTTATGGACCAAGCACGGGCATACGTTTCTAATAATCCTTTATCTGGCAGAAAGGAGGCGACGCACAATTATGGATAATGCCCTGTCCATCTATGAAGATTTCTTTGGAGAACGAGAGGGAGAAAATCACTCCTTCTCTTTCTTCAGGAAACCAATCAGAAACGTAGAACCACTTAGGTGTATCACCATTCCTGACATCTATCGCTACATTGTCGGTCCTTATGCCCAAAGGCAAACAGAGACTTTACGTGCAATAATCGATAAAGATGCTGCGAGGAAATACAAAGCAGAAAACTTTGACTTTTGTACGTTCTCTGGTACATTCCGCATTCGCAACAAGAATCACCTCCTGTTGCATTCGGAATTGCTTTGCATTGACTTTGACCATGTAGCAGACATTCCGTCGTTGAGGGAAAGACTGCTTCATGATGATTACTTTGAGACTGAACTACTCTTCCGTTCACCATCAGGCGATGGCTTAAAGTGGGTGATAGACATTGAGCGTAAAGGCTGGGAACACAGTCGTTTCTACAATGCAGTTTATAACTATCTTGTTGCTTCTGGTTATCCTGAGCCAGACAAATCTGGGAGTGATGTGGCACGCTCGTGCTTCATTCCTTACGATCCTGAAGCATACATAAATTCAAAATATCCAGAATATGTCAGAAAAGAAAACTTTTTTACCAGAGCAGTGGGAGAATGCCCCTTCTAATAGCAATGCAGCTAAGAACGCCCCACAGCAGATGACTCCTTATAATAATTTAGGG
Source organism: Bacteroidaceae bacterium (assembly GCA_017427185.1). Taxonomy (GTDB): domain Bacteria; phylum Bacteroidota; class Bacteroidia; order Bacteroidales; family Bacteroidaceae; genus Physcousia. Next base: position 29,793 of record JAFRTJ010000023.1, read on the forward strand.
GGCGAATGTACTTATGATAAGGTAGACCGTGTAATTGGACTCATTGAGGAAAGTGGAGTTGACATCACAGAAGGTTATGACGCCTGGGTAAAGGTAGGCTTTGCCCTTGCAAGCGAGTTCAAAGAATCTGGGCGTGATTTCTTTCATCGTGTCAGCAAGGTGAATGCGAAATACAACCATGCCGAGACTGACAAACAATATGATAAATGTCTTGCCTCTACTGGTTCTGGTGTAACTATCGGCACATTCTTCCAAATGGCAAAGGATAGAGGCGTAGATATTTCCAATGCCAAACCTGATGTGCCACCTACAGAAATCCAAAATGCCCACATTGGAAATATGGATTTTTGGAAAAATGGAGATAGAAATAAAGCACCACAGCCTCAATCTGCAAATATCCATAAAGCCAAAAATCCAAATGTCCATTCATGTGAAATTGGCGGCAAATGGATTTATGACGAAGAAGAACTCCCTCATTTCCCTTCTTTTGTTTATGAAACACTCCCTCCGTTCTTGAAGGAGGTTGTTGACAACTGCATTTCTCCAGACTATAGAGATATGATTCTCATGGGTGCAATGACTTGCTTATCCATTACATTACACAATGTCGTTGGTGAATATAATCATGATGATTGGGGACCGATGTTGTACTTCTTTGCAATGGCAGATGCAGGTATGGGTAAAGGATCATTGAATTACTGTCGTCAACTGGTGGCTCCTATCCATAAGGAACTTCGTGAGATTTCTGACCAGCAGATACGTGAATATAAGGCCGAGAAGAGACAAGCAAAGCAGGATGGCAATACCTTCTCTGGAGAGGAACCACATCGCCGTACCCTTTTTATTCCGACGAACAGTAGCGCTGCTTCTGTCATAGAGCAATTGGACTATAATGACGGTATCGGACTAATCTTTGACACCGAGTGTGATACCCTGTCTGCAGTCCTGAAGTCAGAGTTTGGTGATTATACAACAATCATTCGTAAGGCATACCATCATGAGCCTATAGACATTAAGCGTCGTAAGGAAAACGAAGATCGACTTGTTGAGCATCCAATGCTGGCTATTTGTCTGTCCGGCACTCCAGAACAGTTGTATACGCTTACTCCAAAAGCTGAGGACGGAACATTCTCTCGAATCACTTGCTATCACATTCCTTTCAAGATGGACTTCCGTGATGTTCTTTCAGAGAGCTCCTTTCCCGAGGGTAAACGTAGTACCTCTTTGCGAGATGTTTACTATCAGTTGGGACTTAGATACAAACGAATGCGTGAGACTTTCTTCCGTGGTGGAAACTATAGAGTCGTTATTCCTCAGGATCTCTGTGAAGAGTTCAATCAGCACTATCGTTTGGTAAACAAGGAGGCAGTTGAGGACATCTCCAATGACATGCAGGGTGTTGTCAGACGTTTGGCTTTTGCCGTGTTCCGCATGATGATGGTACTAACAGCTATTCGCTTTATGGATGAAACACCTAATCCATCCGCTTTAGCACAGAAGGATGTTCGTACTATTCTTCGCTGCAAAGAGGAAGACTTCAGAATCGCGATGGCTCTTGGTGACACTCTAATCTATCACACTGTATATTGTTACTCTCATCTGCCAAAGACTGATGTTGCGACAACCATAGGTGGCAAGATTCTCACTAAAAAAGACAAGATGGAGATGCTTTATGCAGCACTTCCGGATTCTTTCAGCCGTCCTCAGTATGTTGCCGTATCAACTGATTTAGGATTCTCTCCAAGCACCACAAGTAAATGGATTAACACCTTCATTCTTCAAGGGCGCCTGGAGCGATGTGAACATAATGATTATCGTAAGCTAACTCCAAATTCATCAGAAGCGTCATGATGTTGAACATATATAACTGTACACGAGAGCCTCCTTGGCTAACGGGCAGGCTATACAGAAACGCCCAGGGCGTACAGCGGACTTTTTCTAAAAGTCCTAAACATAATAGGGACTTTTAGAATCACCACTTACGATGGTTCCCTTAAAAAGTCCAATTATGCTCAGGCTCTGCCCGAGACCCGATGACACATTTATACACATACTGCCAGTGGTATCACTGGATTCTAATACAAAATCACGAATATGGAAGAGCATATTCCTCGCGCCTCGATTCATGCTGGCAAAGATAGAAAATCATTTCCTGTCCAAGTTAGCAATGAGGCAGAGCGAAGAGGCTGGGACGAAAAACGTTACCAGCTAAAGAACGCAGAGAAGGAGAAGAACAACCATTATAACTTCTCTCGCAAGCACCTCAATTTTGAGATTACGAAAGGTGGAAAGATAGAGCCTCTTGGCTCTAATCCTGTGCCTTTGTACATGCGACTTCAGCAACGTTATGAAGAACTTGGTTTCAAACCTTACAAGGATGCGGACAACCCTGGAATAGTTTCCCATAACTCACCCAATTGTCTTGTGGACATTGTCTTTAGTGGTGACCGTGATGTTATGAAGAGACTTGCTTTCGGTGATCAGGAACTTGACACGTCAGACCCTAATGCTGACCAGAGTCACATCAAACTTATGGATTCTATCCGTGAATGGGCAGTGGACACTTACAAGTTTGCTTGTCGCAAATGGGGTGAAGAAAACGTCATCGGTTTCAGTGTTCATTGTGATGAGACCAATATCCACGCCCATGTCCTCACTGTTCCTGTTGAACAGGTCAAGAAACGTGGACGCATAGGTAGTGTGTATGTCAGCAATGACAATCCTGATGTAGAACTCACCACCAAGGAATGGAAGGCTTTGCCAAAGGAAGAACGAGGCAACTACACCAAGCATGAAGCAACCAAGGGCATGGTTGAACGTGTGTCATACGCAAAGGTGTGGGGTGAGACAAAGAAGGAGAAGTCCGAATATCTTTCCCAACTTCATACAGATTATCATGATGAGGTTGGTTACAAGTACGGACTTGAACGTGGCATCCCTTATGAAGAGCTTTCTGATGAAGAGAAGCGTGAGCGCAAGCATAAGGACAAGGTAACACTTGAAGCTGAGCGCCAGGCAAAGTTGGCTATCGAAGAGGCAAAACGACAGAAAGCCGAGATTGAAGCCGAGACCGCTGTCATCCAGCATCAGAAGAATGAAGCCCAGAAGGAACTGAAGACTGCTCAATCAGGTTTCCTTGCCAAAATCTTTCAGCCAGGCAAGTTCAAGAAAGAAGAAGCAGAAAGGATCAAGGAGTCATACGAGGCTGGTGTTAAGGAAACTATTGATGGCATTATAAAAGCTTCAGGTTTGAAGTGGAAGGGCGGTAAACCAACGGCTGAGTCTATCGGTCAGAACTTCCGCATGACATGGGACAGCAACAGGAACCTCGCAAAGGAACTGAAGGATAAGGACAGTCTTATTTCAAAGAAGGATGCTGAGATTAATGAACTCAATGTCAAGGTTTCCAATCTGACTGAGGAGGTCGATGGTCTCAAATTTCGCTTGACTTTGATTGATGAAGATGCAGTCCAGAAACTCCGTAACTCCAGAATTGCAGAGAAGACTCGTGCTGATAAGGCTGAGAGAGAATTGGGAAACCTTCGTTCTGCTTATGAGAATCTTTCTATGCAGTGGAACGCTCTGTGGAAAGAGCCCGAATATAACGAGGCTGCCAGGAAGGTTAAAGAGCGCAAGGAACGTGAAGCACGTCTCGCAGCAGAAGCAAAACGTGAGGCAGAAGCACGAATCACAAGACACAATGGTGTTCTAGACAGGTTCATATCAGAAGGACGGTCTGCACTCCGTGCCTTTGCTCTGACCACCAGGACCTCATTTAACCAGAAAGAGGCATCATCAATCTATTATGGTATAATGGCATCTGCTTCCAAACATAATCACTCGCTCTTCAATAGTGGTGGAATTGAAGCATCCGTAAAAGACTTTCTTTCTGGTCTTTCGTGGAAAGATTGTAGTGATTTTCGTGAAGAGTGCGTTTGTAGTTGGACAAAGTTGTTTGCTACAAAAGAGGTTGATTTCTCAGAGTCTGCCATTAACAACTTCTGCGCATTTGTAGATCATATGTCATGCAGTGCTGAGACATACGTCTCTCTCGGTGGTTCCAATGGGTGTGCTGACCAGCTCACGAACTGGGATGGCACTCAAAAGCAAGGGTTGGGAGCACCGGCAAAGAAGAAAGGTTTGTCCCTCTGACATAGAAACTATTTGTATTCAACGAGGGTGTTGCAAAAGCTTCTTTGCAGATTTTGAAACACCCTCGCTAAATATTACGCACTTACTTCCGTTTCCCTGCCAGATACTCCATTGCCACTATTTTCAAATCTACAATATCAGATTGAACGTCCACCCTAAAATCATGATCATAAATGCTACTGTGCCGAAGAAGATGCCGATGAGCCGCCAAGTCATCACCTTCTTGAGCATTGTGGCTTCGGGCAGGGAGAGTCCTACCACTGACATCATGAAGGCGAGGGCTGTGCCGAGAGGAATGCCTTTGGCAACGAAGACCTCCACCACAGGGACGATTCCTGCAGCATTGGCATACATCGGCACGGCTATGAGCACACTTGCCGGTACTCCAAGCAATCCTGCCTTCTGCATGAAGTCGGCAAAGAAATCTTCGGGCACATAACCATGGATGGCTGCGCCAATGGCGATGCCGAGCAGGACGTAAAGGATCACCCCACGGACGATGCCGAGGGCGTCTTTCGTGATGGCTGGCAGACGCTTCATGAAGGGTATGTGTTCTGCTTCAAATGCCTCGTCGGCTTGCATTTGCATCTGCTGCATCTGAAGGATCCATGGCGAGAGGTAGCGTTCGAGTTTCAGCTTGCCTAACACGAAACCTCCCACCATTCCCATCACGATGCCGCACGCGACATAGATGGCTGTCACCTGCCAACCGAAGGTGCCGAGGAACATTGCCACAGCCACCTCGTTGACCAAAGGTGAAGTGATGAGGAAAGCGAAGGTTACGCCCAAGGGAATGCCTCCCTTGACGAAGCCGATAAAAAGTGGTATGGACGAGCAGGAACAGAATGGCGTGATGGCTCCGAAGATACTTGCCAGCAGGTACTGAAAACCATAGAGCCGGTGCGACGAGAGATAATTGCGCAGACGTTCTATCGGGAAGTAGGCATTAACAATGCCCATCACGATGCTGATGGAAAAGAGCAAGAGGATGATTTTCGTTGAGTCATAGACGAAGAAATTGACTGCCTCGCCCAGACGCGAGTTGGCATCCATGCCCAAAAGGTCGAAGATAAGCCAATCGGCAAATTGTTGAATCATAACTACATTTGCTATTTTAGTTTAACTACATTCACAGCAGCACTTTGGCATGCGTAAGCCCTTAACTTCGACGATGTAGAATTTCTGCATCTCCCTTTTAATCTCATCACGCACACGACGGAAAATCTCCATGATTTCCTCATCAGTACCTGTTGCTGATGCAGGATCGTCAAAGCCTATGTGCATTCGCTTGCCAACTTTGCCAGTAAACGTTGGACAAGATTCATTGGCTCCACCACATACGGTAATGACAAAATTCCATTCTTCTCCAAGGTAGAGCTCAACACTCTTCGGCTGTTCCTCGCTTAGGTCAATGCCAACCTCTGCCATTGTCTTGATTGCGTATGGGTTTACAGCAGATGTAGGATTGGTTCCTGCGGATTGAACATCAAGATTAGCATCGATGGCTCTCTGGAAACCCATCGCCATCTGACTGCGGCAACTGTTGCCGGTACAAAGTATAAGTATTCGTTTCATGATTCTAATTGCTAAATATGTGTCTTGTATTATTTGAAATCTTAACTAGACTCAGCATGACAGGCACTTCTACAAGGACACCAGCAACGGTTGCAAGTGATGCTCCTGAGTGCAAGCCAAACAAAGAGATGGCGACAGCAACAGCCAATTCAAAGAAGTTACTTGCACCAATCATACCTGCTGGTGATGCAATGTTGTGTGGCAGTTTCCAACCTTTTGCCCACCTGTAGGCAATGAAGAAGATCAGGAATGTCTGAATGGTCAAAGGCACAGCTATGAGCAGTATGTGGAAAGGATTCTCCATGATGACATCACCCTGGAATGAGAACAGAATGACGAGAGTGAGCAGAAGACCAATAGTGGTAATACTTCTGAACTTCTCAACGAAGATGTTCTCAAAATACTCTTTCCCTCTTTTCTTTATTACTACATAGCGAGTGATGATTCCTGCAATAAGCGGTATCACGACAAATAGTACGACTGAGAGCAGAAGAGTGTCCCAAGGGATGCTGACACCTCCCACTTTGAGGAGCAATCCCACAATTGGCGCAAAGGCAACGAGTATGATGAGGTCATTGATGGCTACTTGCACCAGCGTATATGCTGCATCTCCTTTTGTCAGGTGGCTCCATACAAACACCATTGCGGTGCAAGGAGCAGCACCTAACAAAACAGCACCGGCAAGATAATCATTTGCCAAGTCTTCTGATATGAAAGGCGCAAAGACGAAGCACAAGAAGAACTTGGCAATCACGAACATGGTGAACGGCTTGATAATCCAGTTCGTTACGCATGTGATGATGATTCCTTTGGGGTTACGACCTACATTCATTACGCTTTTGAAGTCAATCTTCATCATCATTGGCCAGATCATCAGCCATATAAGTACTGACATTGGAATACTGACATTGGCATATTCCCATTGACTAAGCGTTTGTGGCAAAGCAGGGAGATACTGACCTATCAGCAGGCCAATTATTATGCAGAGTGCTACCCATATCGTCAGATAACGCTCAAAGAAACCGATACCTTTTTCCATGATTCATTATTTTTTTGAAGATGTTATGCGAACATTGTGATTGAATAATAGATGCCGACGCCGATGAAGAGAATGGCGACGAGGCGGTTGAGCCATCTTTGGAATGCAGCTATCTTGCCCATCACTTTGCCCATCGACTGCATACTATAGGCAAGTACCCAAGCAACCACGAGGACAGGCAGAGCCGTAGCAATGGCGAAGACGAGGGGCAGCAAATAGCCAGCCGTAGCTTCGGCTGACATGGGGATCAGCATACCGAAATAGAGCAAACCGCTGGATGGACAGAATGCCATGGCGAAGAGAATGCCGAGTATAAAACTTCCCAACGTACCAGAGTTTATGCCATTGATGTTACCGCTAAACCCGAACTTCGGCAAATGCAACTTGTCGCCAAAGAGCATAAACAAGCCGATGACGATGAGCGCAGGACCAAGGATGAGTTCGCCCCATTCGCTGATGAACTGTTGAAGTCCGAACGTGTCGGCACCACGCCTAATAATATAAATAAGGAGTGCGCCAAGGAGTGTGTAAGCCAGCGTGCGACCGAGGGTGTAGAGTATGCCGCTCCACAGCACCTTGCGCTTGGCGTTGCCTTTGTCCTCGTTTCCCTCCATACAGTTGCGTGCAATGTAAGCCACAGCCGTTACGTTCGTTGCTAACGGACAAGGACTTACCGCAGTTAGCAAACCAAGGAGAAAAGCCGTGATTGCGGGTATCTGGCTATTATCCAGAAGTTGGTTGAGAAAATCCATCATACGCTATTCTATTGCTTTCACTACCTTGTTCTTCAGCTCCTTACGGAATTCTTTCGGATTACTTCTCGCATTAGCGAAAGCAAAACGAGTGAGGTCTTCTGCCCCACTTGGAGTAACTACGAAAAGTGAAGAGAACGTAACCCTGTACTTGCTGGCAATCTTCTTGCCCTCATCGGTCGAGAAGTCAACGATACGGAACTTCACCTTGCCCTTCTTTACCAGCTCGGCAAGTTCGCCTTCCACGAGCGCCTTTGTCTCTTTCTCAATGGCTATGCAGGTCTTGCAACGCTGCTTGCCGTGGAAGTAGATGATCTCAACTGCCGCCTCCTGCTTGGCAACCGTTTCCTTCTCTGTCTCTGGTGTGCTGATTCCGGTACAAGCGCTGATTGTGGCTGTAGAGAGTAGTGCAGCCAACAACATGATTGTAATCTTTTTCATTTTCTCGGATGTTTTTGATTAAACTTGAAATTTGACTACTTCAGGATCTCGAGCAATTCCGTCTCGTTCTTCTGACCGCGAGCCACCACCTGACCATCTACCACCAATGCTGGTAGCGACATCACATTGTACTGCATCACCTCCATGATGTCGTCCACCTTCTCTACGATAGCGTCAATCTGATTGTTCTTGACTACTGCCTCCACGAGCGAGGCATACTTCTGATTGCAAGCGCACGAGCTCACCAATACTTTGATTTGTTTCATGATTCTTCTGCCTCCTATAAACTCTCCCCGAAGGGTGAGAACCGTAACAAGGCTCGGGTTGTATTATTGATATTATTTGTAATTCGTAAAACAACGAACGTGCAAGCTTTAAGAAAACCCTCGAAATGAAATGACGAGGGTATAGTAAGGTCAAAGAGTGAAAACCTCTAACGATGATGCTTATTTACAGCAATCTTCGTTCTTCTCACACAATTCCATGTTGAAGAACTCCGAAAACAACTGCTGAGCATACGCCCAGTTCTCGCGGTTGATGCAATATTTGACCTTTGGAGTTTCAATCTCTCCCTGTATCAATCCTGCATCCTTAAGGGCTGTTAAATGCTGACTTACAGTAGCCTTGGCAATAGGCAACTCCTCATGAATGTCACCGAAGTAACAGGTGTCTTGCTTTGCCAGAAACTTCATGATGGCAATGCGAGCCGGATGTCCCAGAGCCTTGGCAAATCCCGCCAACGTTTCTGTCTTTATACAATATTTCTTTTCTGCCATAATATGCGCTTGTTTTGAATTTGGTCGCAAAATTACGAACAATATTTCAAACTACAAAACATTTGTTCGTAATTTAACGGTTTTTTAACATAATAAGCCCCAACACCGATGAAGATACTGAGGCTTGGATATTTTACTTCCGTTTTCCTGCCAGATACTCTATTGCCAATACTTTCAAAGCTACAATATCTGATTGAACGTCCACCCTAAAATCATAATCATAAATGCAGCTGTGTCGAAAAAGATGCCAATGTATTCAACATGAAGTTGGATAATATATATATTATAGTTACACCTCCAGTCAAGATCGTTTTCCTTTGGTGTTTTAGATCACTTCAAAATAATCTTGGCACATTGACATAACTTTGTTGCGTATCAGGTCAAGTATGTCACTTGGACCGAGAACTTGAACGTCACTGCCTAAGGACAATAAGTAATCAATCACATCATCGCTTCCAAAGGTATAAAGCGTAACCTTTGTTTTGTCACATCCGTCGTTTTCTTCACTGTTATAGAAGAAACGTGTTTGTGATTGTATCTTCATCAGAGCTGTATTGTTTGCCATCAGAACGATTTCCTTCTTTGATTCTTCTCTTTTATGATGCCTCAATTCTGGTGCCATCGAAATGGCTTTGTGCAATTTGAAGTATTTGTTCTGCACAAAGCGCTCGCCTGTGTTCTCAACCTGTACAAATTCAGATACCATGTAATACTGATAAGCAGGTTCCCCTTCCATGCTAAGCATTTCGACACATGTTGAAGGGTATTCACCCTCTGTAATACTAATGATGAACCATTGATTTTGTCTAAGCACAAGGCCATAAGGGTTGATGCGTACAGGTATGTGCTTTCTTTTCTTGTAATCCCAAGTTATTGCAAGAAGTACCTGATGATTCTCTATTGCTTCCATTATAACATCCAAATGTTCCATGTTGAAGTTTTGATCTATAGATATTCTTCTTCGGATGGAATCATGCTTATAAAGCAATGCGTTCAAGGCCATAGCATTTGTTGACCATAGCAAAGTCGAATCATCGTAAAGGTCAGCTTTGTTACGGATGTAATACTTATTTTTGTCATTGCCACCTGTTTCACACAATATCTCTATACCATACAGTTCTTTTATTCCTTCGCGGTAGCGGTTGAATGTTGTGCGAGAAAGAGGACAACCTTCCTCCATACGACTTGTCACCCATAACTCATTCAGTTTCGAAAAGCTGATATGACCATGGGACACGATAGTTGAAATGAACCATTGATAGAGTCGTATGGTTTCACAGACTTTTGTGCTTACAGATTCCTTTTTCATTCCTTCTTTGCATAATTGGGTACGTGCAAAGTTAGTGAAAATATTTGAAATAAGCAGAAAGCTTTTGAAACAATCCATGTTTTGTTAGGATTAAATAACAAACTCTGTTATTCTTTGTTAATAAATGTACCGTTATTCGGTACAGTGATACGGCTTGCTAATATAGATAATTTCTGTTTTATACACGCGTGTACGCGTGGATTTTTGGGTATGAAAAAAAGTTGTGTCTTATTCCATATTTTATATATAACTTTGCCAAAAATTTGAAATAAACAGCAATAAACTTACAATAATTTCAATTATGGCAAACAAGGATAATTCAATTGTCATCATGACTCACAAGCAGCAGCATGAGCTCATAGAGTCGGCTGTTCGCAAAGCATTACGAGATTATCAATTACAGCACGAATTCAGAGACAATCAGACAAGGCTTCTCACGGCAAAAGAGACACAACAGATGCTTGGTTGTTCTGCAACCACTTTGTGGCGATTAGGGAAGCTCCCCGATGGTGGATTATATCCAGTTCGTCTTGGTCCTCATAAGATAGCATATAAATTGGATGATATAGAAGAGTACATTACTTCGCAGATAACAAATAAGAGATAAAAAGATGAAAGAGAAAATCGTAAATATTTTAATTAAGGTATTTAGGCCCTTTCCTAATGTAATACCTTTCGTTGTAGAGTTTGTAATCTTTACCATATCTGCTTTGGGAGCATTTCATCATAATTTGGGATGCTCCATGAGAATAGCATTATTCTTTGTGGAAGCAGTTGTATTGAACGGAGCCTTAGCTATTGTTTTTCGTTTTTCAAATTGGACAATAATGAAATTTGCAACAATAGGAAAGAAATATGCTGCTCCACATATTATAAAAGATGTGCGCGAGAATTATGCCAGTAACTCTCTTTCTGACAAGGCAAGAGCAGAAGTGCTTGCTTTGCTCAGGGAGTATGGAATGGATGGTTTGCCTGAAGATATAAAGAATTATATACATCATCAACAGGCTTTGGAGGAAATGGTAACAAGGCTCAGAAGAATTGAAGAAGATAGAATAAAGAAAAGAAACACCATTGTTGAGGAATATACAAGACTTTTCTTCGCAGGAGTATTAAAGGACTATCGTTCATTGGATGAATCTATCCTTCGTTTTTTGGTTTGTATGGACGCTGATATGCGCTTTGAACAACTTGCATACAATAAGGCATATTCAAAGGCAGACATCAGAGTGTTTTGTTCGAACATACAACTGTTTTGTGAAATACCAGTTGATGTTATGGCAAAATTCCAAGAAAAGGTATTTGGCAACTGGTTTCCTAACACGTCATTGGATTCATTGATAAGCAACTTCAGCAAAACATCTTCAAGCAAATTTTCAAAAGTATCTGATTCTGTCTCACTTGAGGAGATAGTTGAGGATATGAGAAGAACATGTAATCCGAATAATAATGAAAGCATATAAGGATAACAGTATTGACATCTGTAGCCTCTATTATAAAGAGGTAGGACATTTCCCTCCTTTGACTGCAGACAAGGAGAAGGAAATCCGGCATTCTGTTGTGAATGGAACCATGACTGCTCAGAAAGGACGAGAGTTGCTAATCAATGGCAATCTTCGACTTGTTGTGACTATCGCAAAACGATATTCTGATAAAGGCATGCCATTAGAAGATTTAATCCAGGCAGGCAACATGGGACTTATAGAAGCAGCCAACGTTTTCGACTGGAGTAGAGATGCATACTTCTCATCCTATGCCACCCATTATATCAAGAAAGAGATATTCCTTTGCCTTCGTCATGCAAATGCAGTCGTACTTCCTGATAAAGAATATGCACTTTATAGAAAATACGAGCAATACGTCAACAAGTATGGCATACCCCAAAATGAGGAGGCAAAAATTTGTTGTGCAGAGTCTTTGGGAATAAGTCTCGAGAAACTAGGCAAACTAATAGATGGCGAAATCTGTACTCCCATCTGTGACGGTTTGTCATACACCGATGATGATGGAAGCACAAAAGAGGTTGATCTCCCTGACACTTCATACAATGAAGATACAATCTGCGACGGTTGCGACTCCATGTCATTCGTTGAGAACACGACCAAAGAGCTTTCACGTAGAGAGAAAGATCTTCTTTTCCTTTACTACGGCATATCATGTCCCCAGATGAACTACGAACAGATAGGCAAGAAGTATCGCAAGAACAAGCAGTGGGCACATCGTGAGGTGCAGAAGGTCTTAGGCAAATTGAAAACATTACCATCCATAAAAGCATTCGGACAGCGCAAGGCTGTTTAGAACAACGTTCTTCGCTTATACTTGTATGCCATCCAACATACAGGATGTTATATTAGAGTCTCTAATCTAATCGTACTTTCCCAAAGTTTTGATAAAACATCATAAAACAATCCGAATTCTGATTTATGAAGACTTATCAACCCTTTGAAAAACTTATCAAAACACTGGCACAATCTTGTCACAACGCAGCTTAAAGTATTGACTCTCAGTGATGTGCTACTTAGAGGAAGTGAAGTAAGCAACATCAAATCTATTAATAAGGAATTCCGCGTAGGCAATGCTTACGCGGATTTTTTTGTTATTAGGTTAGCTTTTTATATCTTTGAGGGGTTTTATAAGTAAAAACGTGATGGAACGAGAGGCTGTCAAGAGGCTGTTCATGCAGCACTATACCAAGATGCAGAGGGTAGCACGCACCCTACTGTACGATGAACAGGAGACTGAGGATGTCTGCCAAGATATCTTCGAGAGCCTGCTCCGTGGGGAGGCCGTTCTTGTGCCAGGAACGGAGGAACGCTACTTGATGACGAGCGTTCGAAATCGTTGCCTGAAACGACTCAGACACGAGGCTGTCGTCAGAGATTACGGAAAACATCTGATAGATGAAGGTCAAGAGGCAGAAGACGAGCTGATACAAGACATTGTAGAGTATGTAGTCAGCCATCTCTCGGAGCGCGAGCAGCGCATCTTCCGGCTACGCTTTACGGAAGGCTACAGCTACGAGGAGATTGCTACGGCAGAAGGTATTAGCAAGGTTGCCGTGTGGAAACGTCTCTCGCACATCATCACGGAAGTCAAGAAACACTTTAATCCGAAAAACTTATGAAACCATCAGACAACAAGCAACTGTTCCTCGACATGCAGGAACACCCCGAAAAATACTCTGACCAGGAGTTGGAGGCCATGATGGACCGTCTGGATTGTGAACCCGATACACAAGCAGCCTGGCAACGATTCCAGGCAAAGTACGGCGTGGAGGGCGAGAGCGGAAAGCCTAGCCAGCAGAGGGCCGGATTCTCGATGCTGCGCAAGATAGCAGCCGCACTATTGTTCGCTTTCACCTGTGGTGTGCTGGGTTACGCCACCTACACGATTATCCGGATTGGGAACAAGCGGACACAGACCAGCATCGTTGCCCCAAAGCAGGAAATTCCACACGACAAAACCGGAGCCTCCGCGCCCGACAGCCTCTTCCGATTCGCCAACGTACAGTTGGATAGCATCCTCTCCATGGTGGGCCAGCACTATGGCCGCCAAGTCATCTTCCGAGACAAAAAGGCACGCATCCTGCGACTGCATACGACATGGAACAGCACTCGTCCGTTGGCTGAATTTGTGGAGATACTGAACGAGTTCGATGTATTCCGTCTAACGGACGAGCGCGACACGCTCTTTGTTGAATTCATTGAGACGGAGGAAGGGAAATGAGACCGCGCATTCTATACATTATTATATATATGCTCTCGAGCCTTTCACTTTCGGCCCAAAAACTTGAGTTTCACGGCGAGTCGCTGGCTGCCGCCCTTGAGACCTTACGCGACGTGCAGTCGGGCTACAGCATCAACTTCATTGTCAACGACCTGGAGCAGCTGCCCGTCCATGCACAGCTTCACGGCCTCTCCGTGCCCGATGCCGTCAGGCGCCTGTGCAAGGGACAACCCGTAAAGCTGAAGATAAAGGGCAAGCAGATCTACGTCACCTATGATGCAAAACACAAAATGCAGACGCTGACTCTGCACGGAAGCGTCCAGGATGCCCGCGCCCACAACGACCTGCTAGGCGCCACCGTGGAACTGCTGGCTGAGGACAGTACGGCCATCGACACGGTGATAGCCACACAGCACTGGGTGGGACACGCAAACGACGGTTCTAAGCATGAGTGGCAAACGCCCGAATTCAACTTCACCGTGCCTGCCGTTCCGGCACACTACATCTTCCGCGTCAGCCGCGAAGACTACCACACCGCTTGCTACAGCTACACCCTGGACCGCATCGGGCGCAGGGAGCAGCAGCGCGACCTGCCCCCCTTCTACCTGCACGAGGATGGCAAGATGTTGCGAGAAGTGACCGTCACAGCCTCCCGCGTACGATTCTATTACAAAGGTGACACACTCATCTACAACGCCTCGGACTTGCAGTTGGCCGAGGGTTCCATGCTCGACGGCCTGCTGAAGCAGTTGCCGGGCGTGGAGCTTCATGACGACGGCCGAATCTACCACAACGGCAAATTCGTGGACGACCTGTTGCTGAACGGCAAGGACTTCTTCCGTGGTGACCGCAAACTGATGTTGGAGAACCTACCCGCTTACACGGTGAAGGAGGTCGCTTTCTACGACAAGCAGACGGCCGAGAACGAATGGCTGGGACACATTGACCCCGCCACACAGCGATATGTCATCGATGTCAGGCTGAAGAAGGAGTACATGGTGGGATGGCTAGTAAACGTAGAGGCTGGCACGGGTCTGCGGCAGGATGAGACGCCCTACTTGGGCCGCCTCTTCGTCATGCGCCATAGCGACCACTCGCGCATTGCCGTCGCGGCCAACGCCAACAACCTGGCCGACGATGACAAGCCGGGAGAGCAGAACCAGTGGAACCGCAACGCGGCCAGCGGACTGCGCCGGACGGAGCGGGCGGCAATAGACTTCAACGTGGAAAACCGCAACAAGACATGGAAGAGTTACTCGTCCGTAGATGCCAGCCACACTACCGAACGGCTGGAGACGCGCACAACCGCCCAGACCTTCCTGCCCGCCGGCGACACCTACGAGCACAGCTTCGCCCGAGCCAGCAATGAGGAATGGAAGGTGAATATATGGGCCAGTCCCCATTACGAGGGCGAGCGCCTGATGCAGGTCTTCAATCCCGACTTCAGCTACCGCCATTTTCAGAACACCTCGGGCAGTATGGCCGGCCTGTTCTCTGCCCCCGTTGCCAACGTCAGCCGCCGACTGCTCGACGATCTCTACTCGGTCACCTCGCCGCGGCCCAACCTGCGCGACACGCTCATCAACCGCAGCCGACGCGAGAGTCTGGGCACGGGGCACGACCTCGGAGCGAAAATGGATGTATGGGGAACCCTGAAGATGAAGCGCAGCAACGACGTGTTCCGCTTCGGCTTCACCGGCAAGTACGAGGAACGGGAACGCCAGACCTTCTCGCGCCAGGCCGTGGACTATGGCACATCCTCCGCCCCACCCCTCTTCCGCCACCAATATACCGACCTGCCTCCCGCCCACAAGATGGAGTTCCGTTCCATGGTGGGCTACACCCTGCCCCTCGGAAAGGGATGGAGACAACTCTTCACCTACTACGATTTCACGCACACCGAACAGCGCGAACACGAGAGCATCTACCGGCTCGACCGCCTGAAGGAGGCAGACTCCGCCTTCGCCCGCCCCATCGACCTGCTGCCGAGCGCAAGCGAATACCAGCAAGTGACCGACCGGCAGAACAGCCACCTCAGTCACCACATAGACGACATGCACAACCTTTATGTGAACATAGGCTACGAGTTCAACAAGAAGGACAACGGCCAATGGCTCATCCTGATGAATGCCGACGGCAAACTGACGCAGCAGCACGAGGACTATGAACGAGGACGCATCGACACGACACTACGCCGCCTCTCGCCCACCTTCGACCTCTACGTCCATCCCTGGTTCAGGAAAGCGGACGGGCGATACTACGGCTTCACCTTTAATATAAGAAACGAGGCGCCCGACCTGCTGAACCAGGCCGCCATCACCGACGACACCGACCCAATGAATGTCCGCATCGGCAACCCCGACCTGCACTACGCCCTGCGCACGGACCTGGGCATCGGAGGCACGCTGAACCCGCAGAAGAACCGTTGGAAGAACCACTACGACCTGGACTACGGCTTCACGCACAACGCCATCGGCATGGGGCAGACCTACGACCGCCGCACGGGCATCCGCACCTGGCGCCCCACGAACGTCAACGGCAACTGGGACGCACGGGCCAAGCACACGCTCGGCTATACCTTCGGCGAAGGCAAGAAGCACTCGGCCGACCTGACGACGCAACTGAGCTATAGGAACAGCGTGGACCTGATGGAGGAGACCTCCCAACCCCATTTAGGAGGGGTTCAAACCACTTCGGGAGCGAAGAGCACGGTGCATACGATGACATTCTCGCTGGCACCGAAGGCCAAGTTCACCCTGGGGAAGCATACGCTGAATGTGTCGTCCGACATCGCCTGGGACCGCTATACGGGAGAACGCGAGTCGTTCCAGGACATCTCCGCCTGGATGTACCGCATCGGCGCAGACGCCATCGTGCATCTGCCCTGGCAGTTCGACCTGACCACCGACCTGACGCTCTACGGACGGACAGGCTATGCCGACGCCGCGCTCAATACGGCCGACCTGGTCTGGAACGCCCGACTGGCACGCCCCTTCTTCGGAGGCAAACTGCTGGTGATGCTCGACGGATTCGACATCCTGGGCCAGCTCTCCAACGTCACCCGCACCGTCAACGCGCAGGGTCGCACGGAGACGTACACCAACGTCCTGCCCCGCTACGGCCTGCTGCACGTCATGTACAGGTTCGACAAACAGCCGAAGAAGAAATAGGAACGCTCATCATTTAACCCGAATCGGTCATTAGCGTTATGATGATAATAGACTTATTTTTGAACAGATGATTTGCCGCTTTGAGGGCGCAATGGGGTTCCATTGTAACCGAGAAGCGACGAAACAGATGACTAAAAGATGACTTCATTAGCGCGTAACAGTTTAATGGCCAATTCGGGTTTAAACCATAAAGCAACATGAAAAGAATTCAGTTACTGACGTTGCTCGCAGTCCTCTGCCTGACTGCCTGCACAGAGCCGACGGACAAGATCATCGACCGCCCCGCATTCAAATCGATGACAGGTGCCGACCTCCTGCCCGTGAAAGTAGAGCAGAGCAAGGAGGCAACAGTTGTACACTTCCACATCCGTTGCGCCGACTGGCGAAACTGGAGCATGACCGGCGCACGCCTCGAGGCCGATGGAAAGATATTCGCCTGCCGCCAGGCCCGCATCCTGACCCGAGAGGCAGGAGAGATACAGGCCGACGAGCCCCTTGAGTTCGGCAAGGAGTACGAGAAGGATGCGCGCAAGGACTCCGTCATCCTCACCTTCGACCCGCTGCCCCGAGGCGCCAAGACGTTCGACTTCATTGAAGAGAATGCTCAAAGCAGCCCCTGGACCTTCCGCGGCATCCGCCTCGACAACAAGCTCTACCCCGAGCTGCTGCCCGCCTACAAGCCACGGAAGGATGAGGGAAAGCCCCTGGAACCCCTGACCCTGAAGTATGGCGAGGCAAACGCCACCTTTACCATGCACGGAGACAGCATCAAGGATTTTGGCTGGGCAGGAGACCCAAGCTGCGACCCCATAACGGGTGACTATCGTGTGAAAAGCACAAAGAGCGACTTCACGTGCCAGTATTCGCAACCCGTCTACTCCGCCGTAATGCCCCTCTTCATCGGTCCTAAGATCGACGCGTATGCCTTTGGCGACCAGTACAACATGATTCTGCTCCCGGGCGAGACGCTAACTGTCGATTTCGACCCGGTGGCCTGCCTGGCCTCGGCAATGGACTTTGCAGCCGGCAAGCCTGCCCATAACGGCTACCGGCTGGGTGGAACGATTGGCGACCTCAACGAAGTCATGCTGGACTACAGGAGGCACTTCATCCTTTCCCTGATGCCGGAATTACCAAAATATGACGAGGTGAAGGACTTCCCCGAGTGGCGCGAGCGGCTTTGGCAGAACATCGACACCCTGCGCCATGGCGTGATGAAGCGCAAGGACTACACCCGGCGGCAGAAAGACTTCCTCCAGCTGCTGATGGACCGGGCATACATCCGCGCAAACATCCTATGCCTCGGTCTCATCGAGTGGAAGAACAATTATGCCCTTCCCGATAGTTCTTTGGCTCACTTGAGGAATACTTACACGCTGGTTGACCCGCATGCCAAGGACCTGCAGTACTTCCGCGACGGGCGAAGCTACTACTTCCCGCTGATGGAAGAAGTACTACCCTACTTCGAAGCCAACGGCCTGACGGAAAGCGAGCCCTACAAAATGACGAAGGCAATGGCCGAGGCAAAGGAGATTAGCGACGTCATAAAGCAGGGACGCGTGCTGCCAGAAAGCGAGATAGAGAAGGCTCACCCCTACTACCAGCGCGTACTCAGGGAATTCAACGACAGCACCCGTCTGCAACTGGAACGCCTGCAGAGCGGGGCCGAGGAACGAAAGATGCTTACGCCCGACGTGCCTGGCGACAAGCTCCTGCAGCACATCGTCAGCGAGCATCCCTGCAAGGCAGTCTTCTTCGACCTGTGGGCTACATGGTGCGGCCCTTGCAAGCGGGGCATCGAGGCCATGGAACCGCTGAAGGAGGAGCTGGAGGGAAAGGACATTGTCTTCGTCTATCTGACCGACGAGTCCAGTTCCATGAAGGACTGGACCGAGAGCGTGCTCAAGATTCCCGGCCTGCACTACCGCATCCCCACCAACAAGTGGAAGGAGATTCACATCCCGGGCGGCATCCCGCAATACTATCTCTACGACCGTAAAGGTCAGCGCGTCTGGGAGCAGACAGGCTTCAGCGACGAGGTACTCGAGGACATCAGGAAGCAGATAGATAAGGTACTGGATTAAGTGATGGCAGAGTGATGCTTATTTAGCGGGCCTCAACATCAACAATTCATAAACATTCATAAATTCAGGCACAAAGTTACATAACAAGCAACAGAATTAATCGGAAATGATTACTTTTGCAACAATATTAATGGCATAGCAAGACAAATCTTTTATTACCCTCATGAATCAAATAGAGGAAAAACTTTATCAATGGGGCTACATAAAAAACTTGTATAAATGAAAACATTAGGAAACATCATATGGGTCGTATTTGGTGGCCTGCATATTGCTCTAGAGTATTTCATCGCTGGGCTGGTACTGATGATAACCATTATCGGCATACCTTTCGGTTTGCAAAGCTTGAAGTTAGGTATGCTTGCTATCTGGCCATTCGGTACGAAAGTAAAGTGGAGGGAATCGCAGCCGAGTTGTCTGAGCATGTTCATGAATGTGCTGTGGTTCTTCGTAGGGGGCATCTGGATATTTCTTACCCACATGTTTTATGGTATCATCTTTTGCATAACCATCATAGGCATACCATTTGGAAAGATGCATTTCCGACTGGCAAAGTTGGCATTATCGCCATTTGGCATGGAGGTCGTGTAGAAGGTGAAAGAAGATTCCCTTGAGAAAAGTTACATAACAAGCAGGAAGAGGAGGGCATTATTCCTCCTCTTCCTGCTTGTCTCTCTTATAAAAAGGTGGAAATTGTTATTCTGTATCCTTTGCCATTGCTTCAGCAATCTTGGCAGAGATTTCCTCACAAATCTCTGGGTTATCTTTAAGGATGGCCTTACATGCATCACGACCCTGAGCCAATTTGCTTTCTTTATAGCTGAACCATGAACCGCTCTTGGTGATAATGTCGTACTGCACACCCAAATCAACTATCTCACCTACCTTGCTGATTCCCTCGCCAAAGGTAATCTCAAATTCAGCTTTGCGGAAAGGAGGTGCAACTTTATTCTTGACAACCTTTACACGAACTTGGTTACCAACCACCTCCTCGCCATCTTTTATACTGGCGACACGACGGATATCCAGACGAACACTTGCATAGAATTTCAAAGCATTACCACCAGTTGTGGTCTCTGGATTGCCAAACATGACACCAATCTTCTCACGCAACTGATTAATAAAGATACAGGTAGTGTTGGTCTTGCTGATAGTAGCAGTAAGCTTACGAAGAGCCTGGCTCATCAAACGAGCCTGCAACCCTACCTTATTGTCTCCCATATCACCTTCTATCTCTGCCTTTGGAGTTAGGGCTGCCACAGAGTCAACTACAACGATATCGATAGCGGAACTCCGAATCAGCTGATCTGCAATCTCCAAAGCCTGCTCACCATTGTCGGGCTGGCTGATTAACAGGTTGTCGACATCCACACCCAATTTCTTGGCATAGAAACGGTCAAACGCATGCTCCGCATCAATGAAGGCTGCAATGCCACCAACCTTCTGAGCCTCAGCAATAGCATGGATGGCCAATGTTGTCTTACCAGAAGACTCAGGACCATAAATCTCGATAATACGTCCACGTGGATAACCTCCTACGCCCAATGCATGATTAAGTGAAATGGATCCTGTCGGGATGACATCTACCTGCTCGAAATGCTCGTCACCCAATTTCATGATGGAACCCTTACCAAAGTCCTTCTCTATCTTGCTCATCGCAGATTGCAATGCCTTCAGTTTAGCCTCCTTCTCGTCCAAAAGAACTTTTTCAATTTCTTTCTTTGCCATAATTCTGTATTTTGTTTATAAATGTTTTTTTAATGTCTTATAGGGTATTATTATAGATTACACGCTACAGCCTTTCCTGTGTATTGTATTTCCTGCTTTTTGCCATCTGGAGTAATGATAGTAAAACTACGCTTCTCCAGCATACCTGGATAAGTTCCCTTGCGTTCGCCTATGGTCAGCGTATGGGTGCTCTCTTTCCACGTGATGGAGATTGTAGAGTAAAAACCTTTCTCGTAGTTGTAATTGTCACCTTCATCTTCATAGAGCGTGAAGGTAGCATCGCCACCTGGATATACGCGCAGTTCAAGATTGTCCCATTGCTTTTCTCCCACAAATTGCATAACAGGGCCCAGAGGCAGGATACTTCCTGCACGAATGAACATAGGAACGTGATTCAACTGTGTCTCTAAGGTAATCATCTGTCCACCTGCATAGCGCTTGCCTGTCCAGAAATCATACCAGTTGGCACCCTTCGGCAGGTATTTCTGAATGGTCTTGGGTTCTGTCCAATCAATGCCTCTCTGATCATCCTGCTGATCTCTCACATCCTTACGGTCCCAGCCTGTCATGGCGTTGGTGCGGATGATTTTCTCCTCTGTATACTGAGGATCAAGAATGGGTGCAGCCAAAATGCTGCGTCCAAACATAAACTCATCTGCCATATCCCATACTCGGCGGTCCTTGGCAAAGTCACTAAACAATGGACGCAGATAACTCTCGTTGTTGCTTGTCACTTGCCATGCTGTACTATATAAATAAGGTAGGAGTTGATAGCGCAGACGTATAGTTTCCTCTATTGCATCATAGACAGGATCACCCTTCTGGCCAAACTGCCAAATTTCACGTGGAGCATCGGCACCATGACTACGGAAGACGGGACAAAAAAGTCCGTACTGCATCCAACGGACATAAAGTTCCTGAAACTGCGGATTATGCGGAGCAGAACCACCACCACGAGTATTGTATGAGCCACAGAAGAAACCGCCTATATCGGTATTGAAATTGGGATTGCCAGTCAAAGAGAAACTCAGGCCGGCGGGAACCTGCTTGCGCAACATTTCCCACGACGAGTTGACATCACCACTCCACATGTTGGAGCCATAATGCTGCTGACCTGCGAAACTGCTGCGCGTCATGATAAACACACGCTTTTCTGGTTGAGAGTCAGCAGTTGAAAGTTGACAATTGCGCTGGGCTTGATAGACGCCACGGACAGTCTCTAAGGGGAAAGCATTGCGAAGAGAGCGCCATGTGCCACCTTCCTGCCCAGCCTTATGGGCATACGTGGCAGGGCTGCCATCGAAACAATCAGGATCCGTAGAATCCATCCACCACGCATCAGTACCATAATCATAGAGCGTCTTGAGGTGTCTCCAATAGATATCGCGTGCCTCAGGAGAGAAAGCATCATAAACCTTCACGCCTGAGGGATAGTCTTTACGTGGAGGCCAAAAAGTAAGTCCGCTCTGAGGCCAAGTCTCGAAATCAAACAGCAGATCCTTTTCCTTCAGCTCACGATATGCTTTAGTCATTGGACCGAAACTTGCCCAAATTGAAATCATGAAATGAGCCCCCAGCTTGTGAACCTCATCAATCATCTGCCGCCCATTAGCAAAGTCCTCTGAGAGGAAATCCATTGCGTTCCACAAATAATTGGAACCCCAGTACTGCCAATCTTGGATGATGCCGTCGAGAGGTACTCCCAACTTGCGGTATTGCTGCACAATACCCAATGTCTCATTGGCTGTCTTATAACGTTCCTTGCTTTGCCAATAGCCATAGGTCCACAAAGGGAACATAGGCACATCACCCGTGAGATAACGCATCTGCCCAATGACGCCGTCGGCAGAACCACCGTACATGAAATAGTAGTCGATAGCCTCACCCACCTCGGAAGTCAACGACATACCGTTCTCGTCATCATCGAACTGCGTTGGCGAATAGTTGTCCCAATACAGTCCCCATCCTTTTATGCTTTGGATGACATTCTGGAAATCCTCCAGATTGGACTGCTCCATACGCTTGTGTTCGCCACGACGGTTCATCTTACCGTTTTGGATGGTGCCCAATCCATAAATGGCTTCGTCCTTGTCAAGCTCGAACATTTGGCGAACGCTTTTCTCAACGCCAGACTCTACAACCCAAGCTTTTTCCTGTAGCAAGACTTTGCCTTTGGCCGACAAAAAAGTCAGACATTTAGAGGTAGGATTCAGTTTTACCGTCAGTTCCCTGCTCTTCCATGTATTGCCATTATGTGTGGCAGCTCCATCCTGAGGTTTTGCTATCACGACAAGGCTCTTGGGCTGTTTGCCATCTGGAGATTTAATCACATGAACGATGGAAGGCGTGATGAATTCCACCTTGACCTCCTGGGCCATGATGACCATTCCTGTCAGAAGTCCTGACAATAAAAGCAAAATCCTTCTCACGATTATATAAAGGGTCTAATAATTACAGCTCCAGATCGACATCGTGCAACTCAAACCAGGGTAAACCTTGCTTGTTAAGCTGCTCCATGAAAGGATCTGGGTCGAACTCCTCGACATTGTGCACACCTGGCTTCTTCCACTTTCCTGTCAAGAACATCATGGCTCCAATCATGGCAGGCACACCAGTTGTATAACTTACGCCTTGCATGCCTGTCTCTTCGAAGGCTGCCTGATGAGAGCAGTTGTTGTAGACGTAATAAGTATGCTCCTCGCCTCCCTTCAAACCACGAATACGGCAACCGATAGAAGTCTCTCCATCGTAGTTGTTGCCCAAATCCTGAGGATTGGGAAGGACGGCTTTGAGGAACTGTAGAGGCACAATCTTGACCACAGCATCACCACTACCGTCTGCCTTAGGTGCCTTATACTCAATCTCATCAATGCGGGCCATACCAATATTCTGTATGACATCCAGATAATTCAAGTACTGCTGGCCAAAAGTCATCCAGAAGCGGGCACGCTTGATGGTAGGATAATTGATAACCAACGACTCAATCTCCTCATGATGAAGCAGATAGCTCTCCTTAGGACCAATATTGGGATAGTTCAGCGGCTTGTGAATCTCCATCGGTTCCGTCTCGATGTATTTCCCGTTTTCGTAATAAAGACCCTTCTGAGTTATCTCGCGGATATTGATCTCAGGATTGAAATTCGTGGCAAAAGCCTTATGATGATTGCCTGCATTGCAGTCCACGATATCCAGGTATTGAATCTCGTCGAAGTGATGCTTGGCTGCATAGGCCGTGAAGATGCTGGTGACACCAGGATCGAAACCACATCCCAAGATAGCAGTCAAGCCTGCCTTCTCGAAACGCTTGCGGTAAGCCCATTGCCAGCTATACTCAAAGTGAGCCTCATCCTTGGGTTCATAGTTGGCGGTATCCATGTAATTGCAACCCGTGGCAAGGCAAGCGTCCATGATTGTCAAATCCTGATAAGGAAGGGCCAGATTGATGACGATCTCTGGTTTGTAGCTTTCAAAAAGCGCAATCAACTCGTCCACCTTGTCAGCATCCACCTGAGCTGTCTGGACCCGTATCCCATACTTCTCATTCAACACTTGAGCCAACTTGTCGCACTTGCTCTTGGTACGGCTGGCGATCATGACTTCTGTAAATACCTCTGGATTCTGTGCCACTTTATGGGCGGCCACTGTGGCCACTCCACCGGCTCCTATTATAAGAACTCTTCCCATTTGTTGTTTGGTTTGTGTTTGGTTTATTCTTTCTTCACATGGAAAACTTCATGATTTTCCCTTTTTCACAATGCAAACATACAAAAAAAAGTTCAAAGCCACAAGACTTTGAACTCTTTTTGCATTTATTACCCTAAGCGGAAGGTTTAGAAACCACCAGGTCCGCCGAATCCACCAGGACCACCCATACGACCGCCGCCCATACGGCCATCTCCTTGACGTCCGTTGCCTTGACGCCCATTACCCTGACGTCCATCGCCACGCTGCCATTGCTGGCCGCCGTTACGACGCGGCTGGGCAAAGATTCTGACCAACTGCTGAGGGGTCAATATCTTAGAGAACTCAGCGCAATACTTCTTCTGGATCTCCAGACGGTTCTGCATGGCAGCAATCTGCTTTTCCTGACGGTCGAAGCTTTCCTTAATCTTGGCCGTTGCCTCCTCGTCACTCAGTTTCTTCTTGCTGTCATCCTCATTCTCAGGACGGCGCAGGGATTCCATACCACTGGCCAACTCGTTCTGATACTTCGTGAAAGTCTCGATGAAAGAAGACTTTGCATCGTCCTTCAAATCAAATTCCTTTGCCAAGTGGTCTGCTTGTCTCTGAACCATCTCTGCACGCATCTTAGCGCGATCTTCTGGAGAGTTGTTCTCATTCTGCGCGAAGGTAGCTGTACTTATTCCCAGCATCATTGCTACCATTAAAATAGATTTCTTCATTTTCAGTCGTTTTTTGTTATTGTTTTTTTTCTTGTTTTGTATTCGCGATACACCATTATGACATCCTCATCGAGAAAAAGGTTTAACCTCATTTCCTGATTTTATGTTTTTTAACCAAGCCATGTCGAGAACAGATCCACGAATCCATCCCCCTCATTCACCCTTACTCTCCCAAAGGTCTTAATTCATGCGCAGAAAAACGCAACACGTTGAAACCCCAAACACAACACGTTGAAACCCCAAACACAACACGTTGAGTCACGCAACTCAACACGTTGTCTTTTTTCTCTCGTCCTGCGCTTGCAATAAACTCCACATGTTTTTCCTTGATTAAATTCACGTTTGCCTCGATTAGAATGATTTCGCACCTCCATTAACTTCGTTTTCTTCCGTCAGGTTCTTTGCAGCAAAGCGGCAAAGCCGAGTGTAATGCCAACGAACGTTTCAATTAAGCCGAAAGGAGAAATATGCTCGCTTGATTTATCCTGAGGCGAAGAATGGTCGGATGAAATCCAACTAAGACGTGCCGCCCATGAAGTCCACGATATTGCCGATAGCAAATACGATGGACGCATACAGAAGTACCAGCAAGGGGTGTCGAGATAGGCAGCTGCTATTATAGCAGTCCGATAAATTGGAATTTAGCTTATCTGCTTATGTGCGAGCCTATAGCTTCCATTATCCGCATATCGGTAAATTTCTTCTTATATGGATCGAACTTCTGCTTTTTTACAGCATTAGGACTTATGCCTCGTGTCAGTCCTTGCTCTTTGCGGACAAAAGATAGTCTATACTGCTGTTGACTACTGTCTTTTCTAATGATATCGTAATTGCACATAACATCCCGCTGGAATATAGAGTGTAGTTCTAATGGCTATGCTGTCTTGCTTGACCGTTGTACTGTCCACGCAGTTTTGTCCAGCAGCGAAACAAGGTATAAACAACAGGACGATTACTCAAAGAGATTTCTTTGATACGACCATATAAATTTGTATTTTTATATTATTCTGTCTTAAAGATAATATGCATATAGTTCCCATTCTCATAGCCGAAACGCTGTATGAGAGTGGAGCCGTCGTAGATTGCTTCCAGTTGCAGGGTTATGCCGTTTTCTGCAAGTGAGCGGAATGCTTTCGGCTGTTGCAGTTCTTCCTCGGTAAACATATAATACTGACTGTTGTTGTTAAACTCCAAGCGAATGTGGTGGTCGGCAACGCCGTAGTTCAAGTTCAGCAGCATGACATTGGGAATGAAAGCCCATTTGATGTGCGAATAGTCTGTATCGTAGTCAAAGCCATAGCGGGCTGTGATGGCCTGTGGGGAGGCTTCGGCGAGTGCATGGCTCAGCCCTTCGTCCGCATCTACGACCTTTGAAATCAGCGAAACGGGGAAGTCTTGGAAGAAGACATGCTGCATCTTATTGTCGGACACATCAAGTTGTACGTTCCCGAATATTGCTTCATGGGCTTTTGTTATTATGTGTCGCCCCTTCTCGTCCGTCATATCCGTGCAATCCTTGTCCTTATAGATAATGATATACTCACCAGAATATTCGCCCGAAATGTTCTGTGCATACCTCTCCTTTTGATTGGTCGTCAGCCTCCTCTCCACATTGTCATCGCTGCTGCAAGAGGCGAGGGAGAAGGCAGCAAGCATCACAAAGGCGAGTCTCCAAATTTTCATTGTTGTCATTTCTGTTATGTTTTATACGTTAATGTTCTGTCTATATAAACGCGAGTCGTCGGAAATATTGCATCGTAGGGCGTTAAACTTTACTAATCGCAGGGCATAAAGATGGCGCGAGTCTGATTCCACATCCGCTATAGAGGCATCGCCAAACGCCGTTTTCCCAGATACAGTCTCAGCCTGCGCCTAAACGCGAGCATGATGACCGCAATTATTACGAGCAACCGTAATGATAGTCATCCATGAATTGAAGACTGGCACTCCTAAAGAGAACTCTTGGGCAATCTTCTTTCGAATCTGGTTACTTTTGATGTTATCGTATATCCTTGTCAGTACGCCCAAGGGAAGTATCTCAGCCAACATCCAAGAAGGGGGGTATGAGTCAGAATAAGTGTTGCGGAAATGTTCAATGAAATCTTCGCGCGACTTTGCCAGTTCTACATCTATCAGCTGCTTTGTCTTGGCAAAGGTGCTGGTATCATAGAAACACGTCGGGTCGGTCATCCAAAAGGGATTCCCTGTTTCACGGCTCGTTATGTTGACAATGGCACTACGGACGCCTATCTCAATCTTCTCAATCTCATTGAACATCAACAGGCGAAGATGCCTGTCGAAGCGATACATGTCCAAGGCTTGATTGAAAGTAGCTCCTGGTTTGAAAATATGATTTTCCTTCGGTGTTGTCAAAAGAGGATAGAGATAAGCACTAAATCTGTAATAGCCGATGTGGCGGAGATAGTTCTCCGTACGTGCAACATTCTCAACGTGGAGTCCACGAGATTGCAGCAATGTCACCAGTTGAGCTGGTGATGAGTATGTCTTCGTATAATGTGCCATAATAAAACAAAACGACCCGCCGATTTAAGCATTGTGAAGAGGCTTGGCGGGTTCTCGTGGCGCAAAGGTACTGCTTTTATTTGGAATAGCCAAACTTTTTTGAAGAAAAAAGCGGTGAGGACCAGCTTTTAGAATAAAAGCAGCCTAAGAAATCCCCTTTTTGCCTCAAAGTGTTACCTCATCCTTTCTTTTCCCTACCTTTTTCAATTAATATGAACCAAAGATTATCTGTCTAGCGGCACAAAAACATTAGATAATCCGTTCACACTCGACAAAGCAAAAGTAAACTATTGTTTTGCTCTCGCTTAATCACGGATTTGGTACGATTGACAATCAAAATTCGGTGTCCTTAGTTTGACATTGAATTATTAACCGCCATTGAATCCTAGACGATTAGAATATCCGAGATACAACGGCGGTACGAGAACCTTGTTTTAGCCGATTTTCGTGCAATCTGCGAAGCCCTAAAATGAGCTTTTGTTGGCAATCGGACTTGGCAAACGGCAAAATTGCCCTAAAATTGAAAGTAAATAATCTTAACGATTTGTTAAATCTTGCTCACTTTTATTTGAAATTAATCCCACATGGAGTTGGATTCTGAAGGCAAGAAAGAAAGGGAGAAACAAAGATAAAAAAAACTGGCTATCGCACAGTAATATGGAAGCAACCCTGCTTTACCTCATATTTGACATAGCAGCGGCCTTCCTCTCTGGCATCACGAAGAACCTCACTCAAGACCCACTTAAGTGTATCGTCGCGAACCGTTCTGCGCTGAGGGCCATCTGGAGGTGAGATGGTATGGTATCTGTTGTAGCATATATCTATCGTGGTACCAAACTTATGGCAACTGTTGCTCTCAGCATTTTCGTTGTGAGTCTGCAGCTTCCTCACATCCTCTTCCGTACGCAAAACGCTGGAGACGATGAACTTATGCAAGGGGATTCCTTTCACATACAAGCTGTCGAGATAGGCACGTCCTAAATGGGCAAGAAACTCGTTGGCACGCGGAACCAGATAAGGAATGCTGCGACGCATACTTGGATCTATTGTATAATAGGGACAGGAGCCGATGTAGACCAGTTCCGTCTTGCGGTCTTCAGCAGCCTGGCGATTGGCGACAGGACGCACGCCCCATTTGCGGGCTGCGCGAATCTGCACTTCCTGGACATCTGGGAAACAGGCAGCATAGGAGGGTACGCTTCGAAGCGGATGGTATTCGCTTGGGTCACGGGGCCAAATGCGCGAAATGCCATCCTGCTCTGAAACAGGATGGTAGACCTCCTCGTCTGTCAATACATTCTCAGGCGCTGGTGTTTCTGGCGCTTCTTTCGTCTGGTTCTCTTCTACGGAAACAAGAGACTCATCGCCCACCCCGCCGATAACCTCAGGATGACACGCCCTGATGGATGCAAGGACCAAAACCGTGCTTCCACAGAGTCCCAGAAAAATCGTTTTCTTGAGCCTTCTCATAAAAATCGAGAACAAAGTTAATCAAAAAAGTGGCAAATTCAAAATAGATTGAGTAAATTTGCACCAAAATAGATACGAATGATAGAAAAACATATTGTTTTAGAAGACGTAGACCCTGTTATTCTCTATGGTGTGAACAACACCAACATCCACATGATAAAAGCCCTTTATCCCAAGCTTCGTATCGTGGCGCGCGGCAATGTCATCCATGTCATAGGCGACGAACTGGAATTAAGTGCTTTCGAGGAGAACATCGACAAGCTGCAACAGCATGTCAACAAATACAACAGCCTGACGGAAGAAGACATCCTGCAGATCCTGCGAGGGGAGAAGACGAAGAAGGATGGCGTGGAAGGAGCCATCGTGTATAGTGTGACAGGAAAGCCCATCATGGCCCGCAGCCACAATCAGCAGCTATTGGTAAAGGCCTACCAAGAGAGCGACATGATTTTCGCCGTAGGTCCTGCTGGCTCAGGCAAGACCTACACAAGCATCGCCCTGGCTGTTCGTGCACTCAAGAATAAAGAAATACGCAAGATCATCCTCTCGCGTCCTGCCGTTGAGGCTGGAGAGAAACTTGGATTCCTCCCTGGTGACATGAAAGAGAAAATCGATCCCTATCTGCAACCTCTCTACGATGCCCTGGAGGACATGATTCCCGCTCAGAAACTTCACGAGATGATGGACCAGAACATCATTCAGATTGCCCCCTTGGCTTTCATGCGTGGGCGTACATTAAATGATGCTGTTGTAATCCTTGATGAAGCCCAGAACACAACCAGCGCACAAATCAAGATGTTCCTCACTCGAATGGGTATGAATACAAAGATGATCGTAACGGGCGACATAACGCAAATTGACCTTCCTCATAATGTACGCTCAGGTTTGGTGGAAGCAATGGAAATACTTCATGGCATACAAGGCATTTCCTTCATCCACTTGAGCAAGAAGGACATCGTGCGTCATCGTCTGGTAACTCATATCGTGGAAGCCTACGAGCATAATGATATTGAGAAAAAGAAGAAAGCTGAAAACGAGAACAAAGAATAGAGACAGATTAAGAACAATTTTAAAAGCATACGAACGTGAAAGCATTAACAAGAACAGACCTGAACCTTCCTGGGCAGGTAAGTGTGTATCATGGTAAAGTCCGCGACGTGTACAACATCAATGACGACCTCATGGTAATGGTGGCTACCGACAGAATTTCCGCATTTGATGTAATCCTTCCCAAGGGAATACCCTTCAAGGGACAGGTGCTCAATCAGATTGCTGCCAATTTCCTGGATGCCACTTCAGACATCGTACCCAATTGGAAATTAGCCACTCCTGACCCAATGGTTACCGTAGGCCTCAAAGCCGAAGGTTTCCGCGTTGAGATGATTATACGTGGCTATCTTACTGGTAGTGCATGGCGCGAGTACAAGAATGGCTGTCGTGAACTTTGTGGCGTAAAGTTGCCTGATGGCATGCGCGAGAATGAGCGCTTCCCAGAACCCATTATCACTCCCACGACAAAGGCAGAAGAAGGACACGACGAAAACATCTCCAAGGAGGAAATCATTGCTCAAGGAATTGTCAGCCGTGAAGATTACGAAGTCATGGAACAGTATACTCGCGCACTCTTCCAGCGAGGCACGGAAATAGCTGCAAAGAAAGGACTCATACTCGTAGATACGAAATATGAGTTTGGCAAACGTGACGGTAAGGTTATCCTGATTGACGAAATCCATACTCCTGACTCCAGCCGATACTTTTATGCTGATGGATACGAAGAGAAGTTTGCTAAAGGAGAAGCCCAGAAACAACTCTCCAAAGAATTTGTACGCCAATGGCTCATCGAGCACAACTTCATGAACCGTCCTGGAGATGTGATGCCTGAAATCACAGATGAATATGCCCAAAGCGTGAGCGACCGCTATATCGAACTCTACGAACACATCGTTGGCGAGAAGTTTGTTCCCGTTCCTGAGGAAGGCGATATAGAGGCACGCATCTGCAAGAATGTTACCGAATGGCTTACGAGCAGGAAGAAATAAAACCCTATGACAAACAGGGAGAGAAGAGTGAGCAGGTCGAACAGATGTTCGACAATATCGCTCACTCTTACGACCTTTTGAATCATGCACTTTCCTTAGGGATAGACCGCAGATGGAGGCGAACTGCCATCCATTCTCTTGGCAAATACAAGCCTCAGCGAATCTTGGACATTGCCACAGGTACAGGTGACTTCGCCATCCTGAGTGCCAAGCATCTCCAGCCCCAACAAATCATTGGAATAGACATCAGCGACGGCATGATGGAGGTCGGCCGAAAGAAAGTGCAAAAGGAAAGACTCCAGGACATCATCTCTTTCCAACACGAAGACTGTCTCCACCTTTCTTTCCCTGACAACTCTTTCGATGCTGTCACCTCGTCGTATGGCGTACGCAATTTCCAAGATTTGGACACAGGATTACACGAAATGTATCGTGTACTCAAGCCGTCAGGACACGTGCTCATCATAGAACTGAACACACCTCCCAGTTTCCCAATGAAGCAGCTCTTCTGGATTTATGCCCATGTAGTGATGCCCTTGTTGGGTCGGCTCATCAGCCACGACAATAGTGCCTACACTTATCTTCCAGCCAGCATGAAAGCATTTCCTCAAGCAGAGAAGATGGAAATGATTCTGAAGGAAATCGGATTCCATCACATCCATTGGAAACGTTTCACGCTGGGCATCTGCACAATGTACTTAGCAGAGAAATAACTCCATCATCCATTTGCACCTATTAGTTCATAATCACATAAATGATAAGAAAGTACTTACCTATCCTACTCGCAACATTGTTCTTCCCTACCCTCTCGTGGAGTGCAGACAGATACATCAAGCGCGAAGTGCGCGGAGTATGGGTTGCTACAGTCTTCAACATTGATTGGCCCAGTACGACTGGCTCCAACTACAACATACGCAACACACAAAAGAAAGAGATGACGCAGTACTTGGATGTATTGCAAAAGAACAACTTCAATACTGTCTACTTCCAAGTCCGTTCGATGTGCGATGCAATGTATAAATCCAGCTACGAGCCTTGGTCCGGTTATCTGACAGGACAACGTGGCCGAATGCCAGGTTGGGATCCTTTGGAATTCATCGTAGAAGAGTGTCACAAGCGCGGACTGGAATGTCACGCCTGGGTCAATCCATACCGTTGGGCCAGTTCGTCCGAAGGATGGAATACCCCTCAAGACCGTGAACTGAAGAATGCCAACATGCTACTTAGCTTCACCAATTCCAACGGAGCAACCACCATCATTCTCAATCCTGCCCTCAAGGAAACAAACGAACGAATCGTGAATGTTTGTCGCGAGCTGATGGAGAATTATGACATCGACGGAATCATATTTGACGACTATTTCTATCCCAGCGGTATCCCTACTACCAACGAGGCTGGTGACTACAAAGATTGGAAATCTTCTGGAACCAAGATGAGTTTCGGCGACTGGCGTCGCGCAAACGTCAACAAGATGGTTGCCAACGTTTACAATATGATCCAGGAGGTGGACCCGTCCTGTAAATTCGGCATATCCCCTGCAGGGGCAGCATGTACAGATGCCTCCGTAGCAGCCAAGCATGGCATCAACCGTATGCCGGTAGCCAGCGATTGGCAGTATAACGGCATCTTCTCTGACCCGGTGGCATGGCTCGAAGAAGGCACCATCGACTACATTTCACCTCAGATATACTGGAAGACCAACCATAGTACAAATCCGTTTGGACCTATGACACAATGGTGGTCAACGATTGCACGTCATTTCGGACGACATCATTATGCCAGTCATTCTCTCACTTTCCTGCAATCCAGCAACACTTCGTTAGATTGGATAGAAGTGGGCCAACAGATGCAATATTCTCGTCAATACACCAAAAATGCGGCTCCCGGTCAAATCTATTATTCCGCATGCGACATAGATGGGAAAAAGGTAAGCGGATTAGGAGAATGGCTCAAGAAGAACAAATACCAGCACCCTGCCCTTACTCCTGCCATCGATTGGAAAGAAGCACCCGCTTACGGCCCTGTGGAGAATCTCTGTTGGGAGAACAATACCCTCACATGGGATTCACCTGGCCGAGTCCGCTTTGCCGTCTATGCCATTCCCAATGCTATTACCGATGTGTCAGCAGAACGAAGCACGGCTGGTGGAATCTTAGCCAATTATTTGCTTCAGACATGTTACACCAATTCGTTCACCATTCCAGATCTTTACCAGGATGATTATCGCTTTGCCGTTTCCGTTGTAGATCGATATGGCAATGAGTATCAGCACACATACATCCGTGAGGAAAGCACGGGCGTTATTGACATGGCCAGCAATACTCTTGACGTGACATTTGAGAACTGGGAATTGGTAGCCAGCAGCAAAGCCGACATCGAAGTCTTCAGTACCACGGGCCAGCGAATGGTCAATGGAGAGGACTGCACCACTCTTCCTCTCAGGGGGCTTCCCAGCGGAATATATATCGTAAAGGCTCACAACAAGAATGCCCAAACGACTAAGAAAATACAAATAAGATAAACTTCAGAAATGGACAAATACGGAATCATCGGTTATCCTTTGGGACACAGCTTCAGCAGAGGCTTTTTCACAGAAAAGTTTGCCCGTGAGCATATTGAGGCTCAGTACATGAATTTCGAGATACCCAATGTCGAGATGCTCCGCGATGTGTTGAACGAGAATCCCGAATTGCGAGGCCTCAACGTCACTCTTCCCTACAAGACAGCTGTCATCCCATTGCTTGACGAGTTGAGCGACGATGCCCGCAACATTGGGGCTGTTAATGTTATACGCGTTCGCAATGGCTATCTAAAGGGATTCAACAGCGATATCATAGGCTTCATGGGTAGTATCCGTCCTCTCCTACAGCCTCATCACAAGAAAGCTCTTATTCTGGGAACTGGAGGAGCCAGTCGAGCCATTCGTGTCGGACTGACTCAATTAGGGTTGCAATGGAAACACGTTAGTCGCTCCGCTCGCGAAGACATGTTTACCTATAGCGAACTTTCTCCTGAGATTCTTCACGAGTATGAAGTCATAGTCAACTGTAGTCCCGTAGGCATGTATCCTCATGTCGATGAGTCACCTGCCATCCCTTACGAAAGTCTTACCGACCGGAATCTCCTCTTCGATTGTGTATACAACCCCGAAAGTACCCAATTCATGCAACGTGGTGCCCAGCAAGGCGCAACAGTCAAGAACGGTCTCGAAATGCTTCATCTTCAGGCGATTGCCAGTTGGGAGTTTTGGAATAGCGAAGACTAAAGCAAGAAAAGAACACGCCAAACTGATTCTAAGAATCAAAAGCCCCAAAGGGTGAAGCCGGCAGAGAGACTCTGGAACTTTGGGCCGTAGTTGGTGTCGAGTACGTTGCAAGGGCTGTAACGCACGTATAAACCGATGAAGTGGAAACGGACGCTGGCTACAAAATTTATGGTGACAGGATTGATGCGCAGGTCGGTCGTCTTCTCCTTATACTTTTCCCCGTCGAGCGAGTAGCGCGTCTTTATGGTACGGGTATGGCTGTTGTGCCCACCATTTACCGCCAACTCGGGACCGACCACGAAGTGCCAGTCGTGCTTCACGTTGAGGTCGTACATCAGCGGGAAGGTCATCTGGAAGATATGCAGGCGCGAGAACTTGGGCACGGCTCCGGCTGGATAAGGCACAATGTTCAGCACTTCGGCCGCATCTTGCTGGAAGCGGTACTGATGGGCCATCCGATAGTTGCGCCACAGGAATCCCATCCCCAGTTCCAGGCTGTGGCGTCGGTTGAAGTTGTAGCGCAGACCGATGGCCTCCGTCCAGTTGATCTCCAGGCTACGACCCATCGTGACGTCCATCGGCGCCTTCTGGCCTACGGCGCTTACGAAGCCGATGCCCACGGCGCTCATAAACAAATCGGTACTGCCTTTGCTGTGGCGCTTCTTTCCGAGGGGGATACTGAAGTCGAAGCCTCCAGGATGGCGGTCGATGTCATCACCGATGCCCGCTTTTCTACTGCCAGTCAGGATCTCCTTGCTACTATTGAATTCTGGCCTTAGTTCGTTCACCCCTAATGGGTTCTCTCGATCCTCGTTCTCTGCATGGGCAGATAGGAAAAGTGTAGCCAAAATGGTGCCGGCTACGAGACGCATTAAGTTTGTTCTCATTTGTTGTTTCTCCTTGATGTTATTCTTTTATAATGTTTGTCGTTATCACTCGGCCTTCTCATACCACATTCGAGGGGCTTTCTTCTCTTCCCACTTCTTTATGAAATCATGTTCTGCGCAGGGTGTCCCTCTGAATACCCTCCAGCCCAATTCAATGTCGTCGGTATTGCCTTGAACCACGATGCCCTCCAAAGTATGGCAGGAGGCGAAGGCTGCATCGCCAATCTTTTTTAATGAACGTGGCAGGAGGAGGTACCACAATCCTTCACTACGACAGAAGGCTTCTTCCCCTATCTCCGTGACGCCCTCCGGAATATTCAAGCCGACAGGCAGCTTTCCCTCGTGGAAGGCATAGTCGCCAATCCGTTTCGTCCCGGCGGGAATGACCGTATTCTGGCATCCCAGTCGGAGTGTCATCGAAGCGGTTTCCAAAAGGGCGTTGCTGCCCTCGGGAGAGGAGAAGACGGGGTTTCCTGGGGCGACGGTAATGCTGACGCAGGACTTCAAACCCGAGAAGGCTTCGCGCTCAATATGTTCTATGCTACGCGGAATGCGGATGTGGCTGACGGGTATGCCACAGAATGATCCGCGGCTTATCGACTTTACGCCCTCGGGGATGAAGGAATTGCGGCACCCAGCCACCAGGCTGCTGTCCTCCTTCATGATGAGGGCATTGCAGTTATGGCGCGAGTCGAAGTGCTTGTTGCGGCGGTCCACCTCGATGCGGCTGAGCGCGGTACATCGGGCAAAGGCGAAGTCTCCCACGCCGCAGACCTCGCGCGGAATGCGGATGCTCTCCAATGATGTACAGTCTTCGAAGGCATAGTCGCCAATGTTATCCAGCGAAGGGGGCAGCGAGATGGACTTCAGCCTATAGCAGCTGCCGAAAGCCCATCGGCCGATGTCCTCCACTCCGTCCGGGATATCGATGTGCTCCAGGGCGAAACAGCCGGCGAAGGCACCTGGAAAGATGCCTTCTACGTCGGAGGGAATGACGGTGGCACTACAACCGGCTATCAACAAGTTGTCTTTATCAATGACGGCGTTGCAACCGTTCCTTGAATCCAAGTGTTCGTTCCCTTCCTCTACTGTAATGTGCCGCAACCGCTCGCAACCGTAGAAGACGGCCTCGGCGATGACTTCCATACTCCTGGGAATGCTGACGCTCTCCAGGTTGGCACACATCAGGAATGCCCGTTCATATATTGCTCTTACACCCTCGCCGATGATGATGCGGCGGATGCCCATACAACCGGCCAAACCCCATTGCCTGATGGCTGCGACGCGGTATTGCCTTCCGTTGTGCATTACCGTAGAGGGAATGTAGAGTGTGCTGTCCTCCACGAACGAGTCGTCAGGTACGGAGACCTCCACCACGTCGTTTCCAGCTTTCTTGTTGGTCTCGAACGTCAGGCCTTCTTCAGAGAATGTCTCTCTTGACATATCCGTTCTGACGTGCCGTAGGTCGAAATCGAATCCTCCCGGATACCTTGTTACTGAACTCTCCCTCTCTTGTGCGTTCAAGGGCAGGAAAAGTGTGGCCAGGATGGCGCCGGCTACCAGTCGCATTATATCGTGCTTCATTTCTTCTTCTCCGTCTTAAACATCTTGTACAAATCCTTCATCGTGGCAGGTCCTTCCATATAGACCAAAGTAATGCATAGCTTCCCTTCCTCGTTCCTGTAGCATTGGTAGCAAAGATAAACCTGATCGTCGTGACGCGACGGTAATTTGGTAATGAGATAGGACAAGTATCCTTCCTTCATTCCGTATTCCTGAACGGAAGGAGCGTTCAACCCTCCGCAATCTTTCAGCACCAGTTCCTCTATTTCACGACACTCTTCATCCCCTGCCTCCATCTTCAGGCTATGGAATAGTGACAACTTGTATCTTTGGGCTTGCTCACCTTTTACCACGGTTTCCACCATCTGCTTTCGTGGGATGATTTTTCCGTCAAACACGGAGGCCACGTTCAAATCCTTTTGAGCTATGACACTCAAGAGAGAAGTGCTAAGCAGCAATATGAATAATAAAAGTCGTTTCATCGTATTATCTTGTTTTTTTTGAATATCCTCTTTCTTTACATCTTTACTTCCCAAAGAATTCATTGAGTTGCAGCTCCACTTGGTCGGACTCTGCGCTAGCCATGAAATCCGCCATCGTGCTTTCCATCATATCGAGAACCTCACTCTGGTTCTTTACTTCCCGACCATATACATAAGCAACCGCATCCTTTTGCTTGTCGCCAGACAGGGAGATGCCCAACCCAAAGGCAATCACTATCATCGCGGCTATGCTTATCCAGGGCCAAATACGATGGCGCGACGCGACGTTTCGTCGTTCCTGGAGAATTGCATCGTAGAGCGCGCTCTCATCCTCCTCCATCCAGGTTGCATCACGATCCAGAGGAGAGGCCTTCAGCATGAGAGCCAAAGCTTTCTGTTCAGCGGTGGGACGGGGCTCGTCTTTCAGCAGCTGAAGCAATTGGCTTTCCTCGGCAGCTGTTGTTTCCCCGTTCAGGTATTTGTGAGTCAATTCTGTTATCATTTTTTTCTCTCCTATCTGTTGTGTTTGGTGATATATTCTAATAGTTTTCGTCTGGCAGCCGATAGCTTGGCACTTACGCTCCGCGATGTCATGCCCATCAGGATTGCCATCTGGCCGACATCAATCTCAGGCTCTTGCTTGAGCAGGAAGAGTCTTCTCTCTGAGGGAGTAAGACTTTCGATGGCCGCTTGCAACAAACGTTTATTCTCCTTTTCCTCCAGCAAACTGTCGGCGCGATCTCCTGAAGTGACTTGTGGCGCAACCTCGAGCGGGAGCCCAGCTCGCAACTTCTGTTTACGCCACAAGCTGATGCAGACATTCTTGGCGATGCGGACGGCTAAAGCTGACAAGGATTCACCCACAGGCAACGAATCGCGACATATCCATAGCCGCATCAAGGCTTCCTGAGCCACATCCTGAGCCTCCTCCTCATTGTGGAAGAATTCCTTTCCCACTTTCAT
The DNA here is from genome assembly GCA_017427185.1 of Bacteroidaceae bacterium. GTDB lineage: Bacteria > Bacteroidota > Bacteroidia > Bacteroidales > Bacteroidaceae > Physcousia. The sequence continues at coordinate 68,137 of JAFRTJ010000023.1, forward strand.
GAGGAGAGGCCGCAGATGGGCTACATGGGTATTGAATTCTATTGTTGTCATTTCTTTTGTCGTCTGACCTTATAACGCACAAAACAGGAAATGTTAACAGTCAAAGTGCATTTTTTTGTCATAAAATGCGAAAAAACATGATTCCTTCAGCTTGATAAAAAGAAAGAATGCCTTTTCTCCATCAAACCGCGCCATAATCTGGAGGGATAAAACTGGTAACTACTCGTCTAAGAGATAAGGAACTCCATAACCTGAAATTCCATAAGCCCGGAATTCGCCGTTGATGAACATCACTCTCCACGGATGATAAGCCTTGAGCGCCTCTGCCATTTCTTCGGCAAGTTGGGGAATGTCTGGCCTGGCTTTCACTTCACATTCCACGAGATTGCCCTGAGCATCCACCCGCGCGTGCTTGATGCTGAAGATGATGCGCTTTTTGCCAGCCAATTCTGGATACCTCTCAACATGTAAAGGGAACATCTTACGGAGTTCGTTACGGTTTTGAGGATTGACCTCGTCAAATGAAAAGCCTTTTACAACGTAATTGTGATATTCCTTTCTTGCCGTTACCTTTCCCTTTTCTATGCTGAGAATCATCTCTTCCTCGTAGTTCCGATTAAAAGCAGCATGCTCGTAATAGAGCATTTTCCCTGTAGCCACACGAACCTCACCCGACAGCCAATTGGCCAAGATACGATTCCCTTCGACATACTTGCTGAACACACGAAGCATTGTGTCCGAGGGAATACGCTTACTCTTGAGTTTTGGGTCATAGTTTTCATACCTGATGCTGTCCAGGCAGAGCAAATCTTGCTGAATGCTCCAATAGGCGGTGAAGCCGTCCCAGTTCGAAGTGACGATTGCCCTGTTCTTTGGCAGCACAGCTTCCAAGTCGTGATAAAGCACAGAGTCGGCACCACATGGATTGCCCAAGAGTTCCCATCTTGCACCATCAATGAAGATGACGTCGCCCTCCTGCCCCGTAGCATTGGCTATCAAAGCCAGAAACAGGATGGGAAGACACGATAGCAATCTTTTCATAACGACGAAATTGGGGGCACAATAGCCATCGACGATCCTATTTTCTCTTCTTCTCGTACTCTTTCCGAGCCTTTTCCATCATCTTCTGGAACTCAGGCTCGGATTGCAGGCGAGCAAAGGTGATGCTGCTCACCACACGACCCATATCCACGTCGCTCTGATAGTGGAAACCTACGATGACACGGCTCTGCCCCAGCTCGTAAGCCACCTTCATGATATCCTCCGTATGAGCCGGATCGATGGCCGTAAGGGCGAGTCCAACCAACCAAGAAGCATGTGTGTGACCGGATGGATAGCTGGTGAAATCGGTGGGATTCTCATGGCGAGGCACGCTCGTCGGCTCCTTGTATTGCTGATAGGGGCGAACACGATGGAAATAGGCTTTCGCGCTGGCACCCGCCTGCTGTTCCGTCAGATGGAGACGCGAGAAGAGACGGTAGAGATGAGGGTACTCGTCAGGCGTCAGCTCACGACCGACCACAGGCGAGAAACGTTTCATGAAATACTCAGCATTGATGCCGGCATCAGCCACAGCCAGTTGCCCGCGCTCCGTTTCACGAATGGATTTGCCCCATTGGTACTGTGTCCAATCATAGAAGAACTGGGCATCCGTCAGCTCTGGCGGGTTGGGAATGACTCGCTCCATGTGGGGAGCCTCATCCTTCGTGTAGAAAGGAGTGAACTTCTCGCTCTTGACGCCTTGGGCAAAGAGGTTTAGGCTGAGCAGCAGGGCAGCTGCAGAAAGATAGAACGTTTTCATGTGCTTTGAATTCATTAATGTCAAATCGCGCATATCGGATGCGTACTATTTGAATGCAATATTAACAAGATTTGCTGAAATATGCAAGAATTTGCCGCGATTTTAACTTAAGTCAAATGATTCGTGACAAATCTGGCGTTTTATTTTGCCAAATCAATCGAATATCGTACTTTTGTGCCGTAAAATAAAGTGTTAGGTTAGAAGCAACCCTAACGATAAACAAAAAAACTTTTAGTATGTATTACATCAAGAAAACCCTCGAGATATCAGGCAGCCACTACCTGAAACTCTCACGCCAGAGCAAGTGCGAGAACTTGCATGGCCACAACTGGATTGTGACCGTCTATTGCAAAGCAAAGGAACTTGACCAGGACGGCATGCTGGTGGACTTCACGGAAGTGAAAGCCCTCATACACGGATACCTGGACCATCAGGACTTCAACAGTCGCCTCGACTTCAACCCCACAGCCGAGAACATCGCACGCTGGATCGTGGATCGCGTCCCCCATTGCTATCGTGCAGATGTGCAGGAAAGCTCAGGCAACATTGCATCCTACGAACGAGACGAATGATCCCTTCCCCTACACAAGATGCTGGTAAATGAGATATTCTACTCCTTGCAAGGCGAGGGGTACTATACTGGAGTTCCTGCCGTCTTCGTGCGGCTGACAGGCTGCAACCTGCGATGCCCCTTCTGCGACACAGACTTCGACGAAGGCAAGGAGATGAGCGAGGAAGAGATTGTGGCAGAAGTGAGACGGTTCCCCGCACGTCACGTCGTAATCACAGGCGGCGAACCGACTTTGCAGATCAACAAGCGGCTTACGTTCTTGCTCCACAAGTCAGGAAAGTTCATCCAGATTGAGACAAACGGAACCCACGCATTAGACGAGGGTGTCAAAATTGATTGGATCACCTGCTCCCCCAAAAGCATGCCCAACAAGCTGAGGATTCAGCGCATCGATGAACTGAAGATTATCTATCAGGGAAAGGAACAAGACCTAACGCCCTACGAAACCCTGGGCGCCAAGGAATTCCGTCTGCAACCCTGCGACACACAAGACGAAACCCAGAACCAGCGCCTTCTGGAGGAAACCATCCACTACGTCCTGGATCATCCTCAATGGAAGTTATCGCTCCAGACACAAAAAATCATCCACGTGCGATAATCAAAGCGGCAAAGCCGAGCGTGGAGGCCCTGAAACCTTATTCTCTTTCAGTTCTTTCTTCACGTGCCAATCTTATCTCTTCGTTAATTTCATCCAATGTCAGGTCAGGGAATAGACCTGCCTCAGCCATAGCTCTTATCTCTCGAAACGCCTTTACCCCCTCATCGTGAATAACATCTTTTTTGGGGGTGATGCTTACTTCAAAGGGAATGCCACCAAAACTAATCATTCTCCTTACAAATATATTCATAGCGGTGTTTGCACTCATGCCAATCTCGTTACAAAGTGCATCAAAGCGTTGCTTCACTTCTGAGTCCATCCTTACGGTCATTGATACTTGTGCCATAGTCTTTGTCGTTTAAATCGTTTCTCGATGCAAATTTAAGCAATTTATTTCATTCTGCAATCATCTTGACGTAAAATATCGTCTTTTTTGAAAAAAAACAATTATTCTTGGCTCCCTAACTCATCACCCATACGATACTTGATGTCGTAGTTGATGATGAAGTCAAGTTCTTCTTCCGTCAGGCCGTAGAGCTGATAGACAAGGCGATCAATTTCTGATTCATTGTGAATCATAGAAATGCTTTATTCTGAGTGAGACAGCTGTGTCAGTTCCTAGTGGCTATTGTAAAATGAGAGAAAATGCATAAAGATTGTAGTCAATTACACATTTTCTATTTCTGAGGAACAGAAACATCTCTAGGCCTAGCCTTTTTGAGCTCATCATTAATGTCAGATGAAGCACTAGAGATTGGCGTAAGTTCTCCATACAACAATGGAATATCAAGGGCGCCATTGAGACTCTGTATTTCTCTTTCAAGCTTCTCAAAAGACACAATCGCAGCAGCATCGTTTGGAGAAATCAAGTCTAATGTTTTTCTATTTGCAGCTAAGATAACGGCCTGTTGCATCCCCTCTTTTTTACAGACTTTTATAGCATCTAGGATATCTGACCCTAAACTCATTTGGTGTCTGAATGTGATTCTAATCCAGGTCTTACCTTTAAAGAAATAGCCAGCTTCTCCTGTCCATCCATTTGAGGTGAAACGTTTGGCTATTACTTCATTTAGATACCGTTGCATTCCCTTAGGAGCCGTTTGACCTGATTTCATTTTAGCTTCACGTTCAGCAGCGAATGATACAGATGCATCTTTCCATACATCATCTTGAAGGAGTTCTATTGCCTCAGCAGTTTCAACTGTTTGCCAGGTCTTTACCCATGGACTTGCTAATAATCTTGTTTTCATAACAGTTGTATTATTTGACCCAGTATATTGGAGCTGGTTTTAGTTCACATTCTATTGCATATAACAAATTCAACATCTTACTATTCGGCAACATTGGAGGATAACTCGTTAAGACATCATCCCCATTAAGCGCTTCTTTTAAAATGACTTTTGGGAAACTTGAATGTTTCAACACGTTATTCTTGCCATTCTGATTTATAGAAAAACAAGCAGGACGTTGGTCATAATCTTTGACTACTGTTAAGGAGCTATCACAGAAAGAAAAATGATTCCAAATGTCTGATTTCAATGAAACACTTTCTGCCATTCCACTTTTAGAAGTCAGTTTATATCTTGTTCCATCAGAGGTTTCGAATATTTTGATAATCCCATCATATTTCGTATCAACGAGTTTACAGCATTTAGAGCAGATTGCCAAGAGTCGTTCCCTCATCAATTCACTTTCAGAGCCATTTCCTGCTTGGCTCCAAAGTTCCTCAAGCGCGGCTATCTGTTTGGAATTACGTATTTCTAGCAGCTCATTCAACCCTAGATTCTCATTGTCTTCTCCATTCATGATCGCCGACCTAATCTTTTTGGCAACGACATCAGGAAATTCACCAATGGCAAGATTGCTATTCTCAAGACGTTTCTGAATCCGATGATACATGCGGGCTTCGATACTATTGGGGTACCACACATTGTATATTACAACTTCATCAGCAACTTGTCCCAATCGTGCAATACGTCCAACTCGTTGTTCAAGTCTTGCAGGAGTCCAAGGAACATCTACATTAATCAGTATCCTAGCAGCCTGAAGATTAAGGCCTTCTGATGCGGCATCAGAACAAAAAACGATTTTTATTTCTCCAGAAAAGAGACCACGTTTTAAATCATTCTTATCACAAGCTACTTCTTTCCCATTAGAAACGATACAAGATTTAGCGCCAGTATAAACACCATATTTATATTGTTTATTCAGCCCTAGAGAATTAAACTCGTCGAGTAGAGCGTCAATTGTATCAGTATACCTAGAGAATACAAGAACCTTATCTTTCTCCTCTAAACATTTCTTTGCAAGCAAAATAGATTCTTTTATCTTTAGATCCTTACGGCAATCCAATAACGAGTCAGCTCGTTTTATCAAAGGATTTATGGAGGTGGATTCTAAGGCAATGGCTTGGTTTAATGCAGATAAATCAACCTTAGAAAGATTTACATCAAACGTATCATCATAACCTTCGTCCAGCAAATCATCAAGTTCAAGGTCATCAAAACCGGTCGGATTGTACAGAGCTGGACCTGTGTTTCCTAGATAACGTTTCAAATTAGCTTTTACGCTGTTTATTTTCTCCAAGCGCCTCTCCAAACTTTTCTTACATGAATAAAGGGAAGAAGCAACTCTTTGTTGGTAACTAACACGCACGAAGCCAATGGATATCTTTCTATCAGGAAATAGAATTTCTTCAATGGAGAAACATTTATCAGAAAGATAGTCGTTAACTTTGTTGTAGAACATCTCGACTTCCATAGAATCAGGAATCGAGACTGGAATAAGTTTTCGGTTAGGGAACTTATATCCTATCTTTGTAAGAGACCACCTTGTATTTCTTATAGTCAACAGATGTGCTGGATGTAGTAGGACTAATAATTGACGAATAGTAGACCAGTTCTTTCGAACGAAATCTCCGATAACTGTCGAATCCTTACCTTTAAGCCCAATTAGTTGGGACAAAATTTGCTTTTGGATGTCGTTTAATCTATCAACAGATGGATTCAAATCATCCATTGTCTTAATCAACATCGCTGCAGCCATGTTCAAGTCAGAAAGGCCTGGGGTCTCAGAACTACCAATCAAATCTAAAGACTTCATATAGACAATATTCTTTTGCCAAGCTTTAGGCAAACCAAGAAGTTTTAGCATTGAATGATATTCTCCAGGTTCTTTTTGCATGGGTGTCGCTGTCGCCAAAATAATATGAGGAATCTTGCTGGACACACTCTCCAACATCGAATAGACTTGTGTCTTCTTACTGCTACCTGAAATATCCTTGCTTACTCTAGCGGAGTGGGCCTCATCAAGGATAAGTAGTTCTGGGAGGCAAGCACCAGTTCTTGAGAAAATGTTTCCATTAGCTCCAGAACCTCTTGCATATTGCGCTGACATTAGGATGATATCAGGAGAACCTTTTCCAATGGGGTTAGACGAACCTATATATTTCGTATTACCAAAGGAGTCCACATACGACTTACTGCCAGAATCAAACCTCCATACATTCAACTTAAAATGTTCTTTCAACTCGTCCTGCCATTGTTTTAATACTGACTTTGGTGTCAATATCAAGACTCTTTTTATGTCGCAGTATTTAACCATGAAAGACATTGTTGCCGCAACTTCAAATGTCTTACCTAAACCGACTTCGTCAGAAAATAGTACTCTGACAGGCCATCTGGAAAGGGCATCAATAACGGCACGTTCCTGATGAACATATAGTGCAGGAATATCACCAGAAACAAAGAAGTTGGATAACATGGAAGATGAGACCTCGATTAAGTTTTCCCCCTTTGTAAAAATAGACCTTGATACATAATTGGTCCCCAACCCTTGCTTAATGATATCAGCAGTATCTTCTGTGACATCAAGAGTGATGGTGTCTTCCAACTTATTATTCCATAAAGAATCAAAGAATCCTTCCTGAACAGCTACCGCATCAGATTGCTCCCATGATTTAGCGACCATGATTTGTTCAAAGTTTCCACCTAACCCAAAGCTCGTTTCATTAGGACTGCCTATTGCTACAATCTTATTACCATCCTCGTCAGCTAATATTAATGTCTTAGGATGAAAAATACCCTCTCCTATGACATCGGCGGTCTTTATTTCTAAAAGGTTATCTTCTATCATCCAAGCTACAGTAGCCAGTCGTTGTCTCTCTAAGCTATTCTGTATGGATTCAATTCCTAGTTTCAGTTTTTTTCTTATCTCAGAAATTTGGTCTTCAAGGTATTTCTTCCTCGTCACAGCATCAATAAATTCCCCAGGGAAACTATGGATACCAATAATTAGTCTCATCTTCCCCTGTTTTCGATAAAGGGAGTCAATGCCTTGAGAAATTGCTAATAGTGATTCAACGGTATAAAAGCTTGTGACCCTGTCATAACGTACACACGCTTCTATTGAGGGCAAAAGGAAGCTTTTTAGAATATCACCACCCTTGCCTGCATAGCTAACCTTGATATCAATAGCCCTAAGCCCCATAGTTATCTACCAATAGCATCTAAAACCGTATTACATAACTCTTTGTCACCGTCAATACTATCACGCTGAATGACATTATTATCTGCCAACTCGTTTAGAATATCTATTAATATTGCTGTTTGCTTCTCACTCAATACCTTACCTCTTTTTTTCTGAGCGGCAAAACTATTTAAGTATTTAAGTGATTTCTGATTAACAGAATTGAAGTTTCTGCCTTTGTTTGCCAAATAGAACATTTCACCTCCTGTTAGTTGTGAGACTAGCTGCTCTGGTGTCTCTCCAGCAACCTCTATCATTTGTTGATATATAAACTCGCTGACAGACTCATTCTTTAAACTATAAGAGGCTGATAATGCTGACAAAGCCTTCTTAATCTCGTCATCATTTCCACATGCCAACAAAGGCCACGTAGTCTTAGGAGGATTTGCTTCTGAAATCATCCTGATTAAGTCGTCATCGAGATTACTTAATGACAAGAAAGCATCAAATTCGGCCGGTGTGGTCTTTATATAGTTTGCAGTCGTCGCCACATCAAGTCCCACCGAATAAAACGCATCAGAGATTTTAAAAACCTTTTCTTCAAGGCTTATTTTTGCTGAATCCCAAACTTCTTTGATTAGTTCTAAGGCATCTATCTTTTCCATAGTTATTTCATTGATTCTGTACGCTGTGATACCCATTCATTTCTAATTTTCAAAGCCTTTCTGGAATCGACTTCCTGATCGACCACAAGAGCGCGATATATGGCATCAGAAGTTGCAATTATCTTCCGTACCTCTCCATCTATCTTTTTTCTCCAAAGAGGATGATTCTTATACACAAGAACTTGTAACTCTTGTGGTTCTTGCATCATATCGAAAATATAATCGTATGGCCCCACATCGTGACCATCTTCCTCTTTCTCTACAAATGTTATTTGGATTTCGCTACCATCTTCTAGCACTAGTGATTTTTCAGTAACAATGCTTTTTACAGTATTGTTGATACTTGTGCTTGGCTTAGTTTCTTCGTTGGGGCCATTGTCAGCGCAGCCTATAAATGATTCTTCTCCTTCGTTTTCAATTTTATAGTCTTTGTCTAACTGTGAAATGATGGCTTTACGCTCTACAGGTTTGTTAATATTGCCCTTTCTGCTGAGATCATAAGAAGCAGCGACAACTCCTTTGAGGTATTCTTTCATATGTATAGCTACATATTCCCAATCCTCTGAATGCTGAACGCCTTGCTTATAAAAAGTTGCATCTAGGAAATCCATATTAACCTCACCAATGATACGGCTAGTCATCAAGTGTGCCCTGAACCAAGTCTTATCGTGGGTGAGGACAAGTTGTCCCTTGCGATATATATTGAAACCATAAAAGCCATCATTATGCGTTTGAGAATCTATTGCGACCCATCCGGTAATGTGATACTTACCCTTAGGTCCAAACGTCTCATCAATCTTTACTTTTGTTCCCTTTAGAAAAGAGTATGTCTTTGGCCTTGCCAGATAACAATCTGTTTCATCAATAACTTTGATGATGTCGCCTTGTTCAATATGACCTTTGAAAGCATTGCCAATATATTCAAGAACAGCACTAACAGGGAAGTCTTTTATTTTCAACTTACTGATGACAAAAGCAGTACCGTGAGGTGCATTTTTCAGCGGAGAAGAAGCCGAAGGCTTTCCGTCGTCAATGATTACATCCCATGCATTAGAGCCAGAAGGACGAGTGCTATATTCATTGATATCAAATGCAGTATGGTACTCTATGTTGTCACCAACAGGTCTAGTATAGATTTCATAGTAATAGCCTAATGTGGAACAAGAGGTCTTGAATCCCATTCCAAAATGTCCTTTTGCACCATCTCCTCTCTCAATGTGGAGTGACATGTCTTCTGCTATACAAACCGCTTTCTCCAGTATCTCAGAAGTCATTCCCTTTCCATTATCTAGCACAATGATACGGCTGTCTCTCAGATCAATTGAAATTTCCAGTTTCTCATCTTTATTTCTGGCATCAAAACAGTTTGCAACAAGTTCTCCAATCGCTTCTTGCGGCGTTTGGTTTGTAGCACCTATTGTCTCCATCAATCTTGGAGAGGGATAATTCTTAACAACTCTTTTTCCCATAATATCAACTTTGTTTTAGTGTCAATTTATATAGTTCTGGATTTTCAAGATTCTTGATCTTCTTTAAATATCCTACCTAATAAAGTATCTTTAAACGCGAAATCTTTGTCTTTATCAAGACGAACCCATTGATTACGTGGAAGTGACTCCAAATATTCTAGTTCAAATACCAGCCTGGGGCTTTCATCATTTGTTTCTGGATATACCTCTGCTTTGTTTCCTATTCGAGCCACGCGAATCAGGTATAAATCTGATACGCCTTTACCTTTAATATAGGGCATGAAGTAGTATAGCTTGTTGAGAGCAATCGTTGAGGGGAACGTACCAGATGGTCCAGTATAATAAATCTTGGTCGGTTCCTCTTTCAAGAAGTACTCCTCGTTATCTTTCTTCACGATACCTATCAGGAGATGTTTTGCCTTATCCAATTTATATTGCTTTATTGGACGGTTTACCACGATAATTTTCTGCTCATCAGCAAAGAGACCTAAATCTAGCATCGGTCTTGCATCACGTTCTTTAAATATTGGCTTTGTTGATACAGGTACCTCGTCATAGATAAACTGGTATAAGCTTTTGCCAATTTTCTCCACGATACCACACACCAATGCATTTCCCATCAGGAAAGCACGTCTGCCATTAGATACCTCTGGGTGCAGCGTGTGATTATCAGGGAACATGTTCAAACGTTCTAATTCGATAGGCAACAGACGGCGGTATCGGCCAGACTTTGTTTTCACAACATGCTTGAAGCGTGATGGAGATGTGCCGCCTTCACCTGTAATGATAGTGCGTGAAGGTTGGTCAAGATTGTCAGGGAATGCCATACCTCCCTCAGAGAAAGTATACTTAAAACCTTGTTTTGAAACTCGTTCGATTTTCTTGGCACCCTTTTCGTATTCCCATTTAGGTAGTTCTTTTTCTGATATAAAGAATTCATCTGGAACAAGTTTCTCATCTATAAGATTTCCTCCTAATGTCTGACGAGGTTCGTCGTAAATGGGGTCTGCATCAACCGAATAAACATGACGGTCCATCATCATGCCAGCATTGCCAAATGGACTGTCCTTTTTGCCTTTATTGAAACCTGCAGATACTTCTTGGATGGAGCCCTCTATATCAAACGAAGACACAGTTCCGGCCTTTGGCCTAAACTCAAAAGCTTTTGCCATAACGCCATCAAATTCTACCCAATTCTCCATTTGTTCAACCTTCTGGGCGACAACGGAATCCTTCAAATATCCAACAATGTATGTTCTACGTCTGCGCTGAGGCATACCATAGTCAGCAGCATTGATAACACGCCATTCTACTATATAGCCCAAATCTGCTAATGAAGCAAGAATTATTGCAAAGTCTCGTCCACGTTGAGTGGCTGGGGAATTCAGCAAACGGTCAACGTTCTCGAAAAATATGTATTCAGGTCTCTTATCACCTTTTTCATTTAAAATTCGATAAATCTGCCACCAAAGAACACCCTTCTTTCCTTCGATTCCACCAGAACGATTCAATGATGCTGCCACAGAATAGTCCTGACAAGGGAAACCGCCAACCAGCAAATTATGATTTGGAATGTCCGCTGTTGGTACAGTATTGATATCCTTGTTGCAATGGCCTTTTGAGCCAAATCTTGCTCTATAAACCAATGATGCGTCTTGATGCTGGGTCGATGGCTCCCATTGGTTATTCCAGATGGTTTCGTATGCATCAGACGCGCCTTCAAGGCCGATGCGGAACCCACCCACACCAGCAAATAATTCAACTACTTTTATATGATGCTTTGCCATATCCTTGCTTGGGTCCTCGGAATGTACCTGTATCACAAAGATATAAGTCATGCCCGCGCTATTGCGCAGGCATCGGCTGACTTACTCAAAGTGATACATCAATGAAATTTCCGAGGTTTCATGATACTCTGAATAAATAGCTGATGCTATTATTTTTCCACTAAAATCATACCGCCTCCCTGCGCTCAGGGAATCAGGCCTTGTGGGGCCAATGCCATTATGGCATATCGGCGATACTTGATTGCAAAAATACAAATAAATTTGTAAATCTTCTCTCTGAAGAAAAAAAAGTTTTTTCTTGAGGCAAAAAAAGCGTGGGAACTGAAGTTTTTTTTATATTTTTGCAGTCAATTGAAGAAAAACAACAAATCTGTGTTCCATGCTCTACTCTACGATTGTTCAAAGGGACGAAACTGGCTTTAACCAAATATTCGAGGCTGCACGCGATTTCGAGGAGGAAAACGTGCTGGAGGCACTTCTTACCTGCAAGTTCGACATGAAGAAGGTGGAGCAGACGCTGAACCTTGTCCGCATGTACCAGAACCGGCTTAACATCGAGTCGATGGACCTGGTGGAATTCTCTGAGAATTTCATCGGACAGTATGCCACCGATCACAACGAGTGTTTCAGGGTGGCCGAGAAGCTTATCCGACGGATTGGCACTACCATCACGGGCAGCATGAAGATTTTCCGCAAGTTCTGCCCCAGGGTACAGCGCAAGCTGAACGGCCGAGGCAACATCGTCCCCGTACTTGATTACTCACGGCTCACCTTCCGGCAGTTCCATGGCCAGTTCTTCGGCGTTGAGGTCTATGCCGATCTGGTCAAGACTTTGCTCCACGAGCTGACTTCGTTCTTCTATCATCTTGTCACGACGCTGATGGTCTGCAAGGACATGATCCGCAAGGAGGAAGAGGTCAAGGGCAACCCCAATCTGCTGAAAAGCATCTACGAGAAGAGTTGCGATGAGATACTCAAATCCGTACGCGAGGTTTTTGACACTTTCGGACAGGTGAAGCTGATATCTGACGAGGAGCTCGACGTGAGGCGCAGGAATGCAGGTCCCCTCCAGGAGAGGCTTGCCAAGGATTACCATGCCCACGACAAGCGTTGGATGAAGCTGGAAGCCTACATGTACAGGCTCGCTTCGGGAAACCGGTATGGTCTCGACAAGAAGGCTTCCCTCCTATGGGCTAACAATCCCGAATGGGGAAAAAGGGTGTGTGGCATTATCCCGAGACTCGACACCCTGAGAATCCCCTTCAAGCATAGCAAAAAGGCGGAGGCGGAGGGCAAGAGAGGCACGTTTGATGTCCGCGAAATGCTCTATCTCGTCAAGTGGAGCGGCGTGAGCTGCATGAGCAAAGATGGCAAGACGATCATAGACGAGGCCAAGGAGAGGCAGTTCTACCTCTATCTGCAGGAACAGTACAAGGGCGACTACCTGTTCCCCTCGTGGCAGGCGGTTTGCCGCGAAAGAAAGTTCTTCCACGAACAGAAGGTCAGCATGAGGTGGCTGGCACAGCAATTTGCTGTACATATTCCCGCGGAAGAGGACATTTCCTGAGTTCTTGCAATCAAAGTTGCGACAGATCATGAAAAAATAATCTGTCTTTTTTTACGGCTTTTTGCCTTTGCCGTAACATTTTTCCCGTCTAGTTTTTACGAGTCTGCCTGTTTCCGTAAAAACTTCATGCGCTAAACTGTACCCCACCCTGACTTTTCCGTAAAAAGCATTTTACAAACGACTATAAATTCCTGTAAATTAGGTTTATAAGCCGTAAACCCATATCTGCGTCATTCCTGTGCGGATATGTTTTTTTGCCGTAATTTTGCATCACCAACAACGACGGAAAAGGCCAAGCGTGGACCGAAGGCGTCTCACATCCGAAGTTGTGGGTAGGGAACCTGCGGTGAGACCAGGCTTTCCCCGAAAAACGAAATTATGTCTTTTAAAAAGGTATTTAATGCAAAAACTAAGGCAGGTTCAAGAGAATCACGCGAACCTCGCCTTCTCGGAAGCATCGTAGAGGAAATGCTTCATGGTAACTCATCGCTCGCTAAGGGCTACCGTCTGTTCATCGCTTCTCTGGAGAACGGGGAAGCTGCCGACCACCAAGGTTGGCACCCTAACACGGAGCTTTCCGTGGACGTGAAAACAATCCTGCGCAGCGACCGCCGCATGAAGGCGGGCAAGGAGTATCTGGGCGTGCTGAGGCGCGACTCGGAGGCACAGGTGGAGGAGTTTCACTATTGCGACCCTCACTACACGTTCGTCGAGACGCTGCCCTTGAGCACGAAGCGCAATCCGCAGGTCTTCAACGGCCAGTACATCACGATAACCCGTAGGGATGACGGCAGCCTGCGCCCCAACTTCAAGCCGCTGAGGATCGACGAGGACTTCACGGTCGACGGCTATGCCATCGGAGTGTGCAACGAGCTGCGCCAAGCGCTCAATGGCCTTGTAGAGGAAGGCTAAATATGAATCTATCTCAAATCTCAAATCTCAGTTTCTCAAATATGTCACAATTAAAGATGAAACCCTCTTTTCAAGCACTTATAACTTATTAATAATCAAATAAATATATAAGTAATAAGGGAATGAGTGGGTGGCATGAAAAATTAATTGAGATTTGAGATTTGAGATTTGGAATTTCGAAGATCGTTTTTAATTGTATCAAAAAACAATTTAATTAGTTAAAAGACAATGACTTATAATATCTTTGACTCAAAGGCTCCGGCTATGCCCCAGCCATCGAAAGGTACCGAGATAGTTAATTTACTCCTCTCTAATGCATCAAAAGACATGCGGCAGCCGCTGCTTCCTATGGCTTTTCCTGCCCTTGCAGCCCATTTGAACTCGGACGTTGAGCTTATGTACTGCGACAACAAATACTACGAAATAGGTGCTGGACAGATGGGACACATCATTGGTAGCAGCGGAGCGGGCAAGAATCAGCTGACTTTTCTTGTAGAGGCCATTTGCCGCGACTTTAGCGCCCATGACGAGATAGAGTACAAGCGTCTGGCCGACTGGAGCCGTCAGATGAGGACACTTGGGGGAAATTCTAAATCTAAACCCGAGAGGCCATCGGTGTACTTCACTTTTCCGCCAAGCGACATTACGAACGCAGCTTTTATTCAGAATGCCGACTCACTTGAACGGAACGGTGGCCGAACGATGTACTTGAACCTCCCGGAGGTTGGTCTTGCCGACAAGATTTCAGGCGGGCATCGTGCGGTAAGCCAGATGATCAGGCAATGCTTTGATGTCAGCCGTGGCGGTCAGCTTCGCGCCACGAGTGACGGTATAACTGCGAATCCAAGGCTGCGCCTCTGTATGACGCTGAGCAGTACTCCAGACGACGCAAGGGCATGGTATAAGCGCGACATGGTGAACGGTACCTTCGGGCGTATCACTACCGCCTACGTGCCGCGTGGCGAGCGCAAGGGCCGTATACCAAGACAAGGGACTTACGACGAGGAGTATCTCGCCAAGCTCGACCAGCACCTGCTACGCCTTTCCAATGCAAAGGGTCGGTTTGTGGTGAAGTCGCTGAACAAGGTGGCCGACCAGCTGGCGGTTCAGATGTGTGACTTGGCAAACCTCGCAGACAGCGACGAACTGTTCGAACTTTCCCATCGCAGTATATTCAGCGCGTGGAAAAAAGCCGCCGTGCTGTGGATTCTGAACGACCAGACCTACACGCGCAGCATCGGTGATTTCATGACCTATTTCTGCTATTACGATCTGTGGGCGAAGCTTCGTGTATTCAACGATATGCTCGCACTTGGCGAGCCCCAGCAGGAGGAGACGCAGAAGCGTGGCCCGAAGAACTTCCTGCAGGAACTGCCTAATCCTTTCAATGAAACTCAGCTGGAGGCACTCCGCGTGAGTCATGGAAAGAGCAACGAGGGAACCAGGCACCAGATTTCTGTCTGGATGAGCCGTGGCTTCATCACCTATTCCTCCCAGACGGGACTCTACACCAAGACCGAGGCTTACCTTAACCGCACACGCTGATGGATAAGTTCCAGCTTCAACGGCTCCGCGACCTCCCCATCGAGGGGGTCGCAGAGCGACTTGGGCTCCAGGTCGTGCGCCACAAGTGCCTCTGCCCCTTCCACGACGACCACCACGCCTCGCTCTCCTTCTCCCCTAGCCGCAACACCTTCCGCTGCTTCGCCTGCGGAGCCTCAGGCGGCACCATCGACCTCGCGATGCGATGCCTCGGCAAAGACTTCCTCGAGGCCTGCCGCTGGCTGGGAGGAGAGGACTGCCTGGGCTTTCCGAGTAATCCGAATAATCGGAGTAATCGGAGTAATCCGAGTTCTCCGAGTAATCCGAATAATCCGAGTTCTCCGAGTAATCCGAGTTCTCCGAGTAATCGGAATAATCCGAGTAATCCGAGTAATCCGAGCAATCCGAGCAATCCGAGTTCTCCGAGTTCTCCCTTTGAGGCCAGCCGCTACGAGCGCTACTTCCAGCATCCCTGGCTCTCCCCAGCCGCCCGACAGTTCCTCTTCCAGGAGCGCAGGCTCGACGAGCGAGTGGTGCGCTGGTGCCGCCTGACCTCCTGGCAGGACCGGCGTGGCGTCCCCTGGCTCCAGATACCCTATTTCGACCGAGAAGGCCGCCTCGTGGGCGTTCAGAACCGCAACCTGGTGAAGGGTGCCCTGCCCCGTTTCCGCTTCCCCAGCGGCGCCGAATGCAGCATCTACAACCTGCCTGTCCTCAACCTCCTCCACCCGGGTGAAGCCCTCTACATCGCCGAGGGCTGCTCCGACTGCTGGAGCCTCCTCTCAGCCGGCCACAAAGCCATCGCCATCCCCTCCGCCACCCTCCTCAGGAAGAAGGATGCAGAGCAGTTGTCATCGTTATCGTCATCGTTATCGCTGACCCTCCACATGTACCCCGACCGCGACGCCCCTGGCGAGCGCCTCTTCCTCCAGCTCCAGCAGCTCCTCCCCAATCTCCAGCACCACCATCTCCCTCCCGACTGCAAGGACTTCAGCGATTATTATTTGAGGTTAAAGGTTAGCGGTTAGTGGTTAGCGGTTATTCGGAGTACTCGGATTATTCGGATTACTCGGATTACTCGGATTACTCGGATTTTTCGGATTACTCGGAGTATTCGGATTACTCGGAGTATTCGGATTACTCGGATTGCTCGGATTATTCGGACTACTCGGACTACTCGGACTACTCGGATTATTCGGATTACTCGGATCCCTCCGATTATTCCGATAATTCATCCTGCTCTGGAACATGCGCTCCTTGATGCCACCCTCTGTGACAAAGCGGTTTTGCATGGTCTCCAGCAGCTTGTAGAGCATGAATATGGCTTGGTGGATGAGGGTGATGCACAGGTTGGCGATCTCCTCGTCATTCATGCGCCTGACGACTACGGCATATTCTTTCCTGATCTGATCGCTTTGCGCATACAGCCGCATTTTCTCGAACCTCGGGTGGAGTTCTCCCCATTTCTGCAGGTTGCGGACTCTCAGATAGTCCTCGTAGTCGTCGAGCAGCTCCTCCAGACTGGCTTTCGCCACATTCGTCAGCTTGATCTCCGTCTCGCTCGATGTCGCAGCCGCCTGATTCCCCTCAGCGATATTCTGCTTGCCCGAGCGCGCAGCCTGTATCATCTGGTCGACGGTACGGTCGCCCTTCTGCATATAGAGTTGGGTAAAGTAGTAGGTAATGTCGTAAATCATCTCACTCACCTGGTACACCCTAAGCTGCCTGTAATGCCCACGCTTTGGCAAAAAAGTAATCTTCTGCTCACTCGCATTACTCGGATTATTCTGAGTACTCGGAGTACTCGGACAATTCGGAGTACTCGGATTACTCGGATTACTCGGACTACTCGGATTTTTCGGAGTACTCGGAGTACTCGGAGTACTCGGATTTTTCGGATTTTTCAGGTCACTCATACTTGTTTTCTCATTTCTTGCCCACAAAGATATGAAAAAAAAATTAGAGACCCTGTACTATCCAGCCTTTTTTCCTCCCCCTAACCGTCAACCTCCTCACAGCTCCCCCTCATCAATCCCATACTGGCGGCAAATCCATTGGACCGCTGCTGGCGGCAGGAGCTGTTGCTGCGGCGTCACGCCCCATTGGATCAACTGCTCATTCTGTTGCTTCAACCAGCGTCCAAAGGTTCTGGTGCTCACCCCAGCTGCCTGCGCAAGCTCATATTTGTAATAGCTTTTCATCTCGCATCTCGCATTTACCATTTACCATTTACCATTTACGATTTACCATTTAACCATTTCTTGCGCTCCAGTAGGTGCTCAGGCGAGCAAGCTCGGAGTCCCATCTCACATTTACCATTTAACCATTTACGATTTACTATTTATCGTTATCGTCATCGTCTCCCTTTATTTACCTTGCAAAGTTACAAAAAAAACATGAATTGTGCAAGAAATTTCCTTACATATTTCGCCCCATTCCCGACAATATCTGACAATATCTGACAAAGATAGACAAAGCCTGACAATGTCCGACAGCACCTCACCAGTTCTTCGTACCTTTGCAACGTGTTAGAAAGAGGAAATCAACAAGTTGAAAATCCGGAGTCAACACGTTGAGGAACTTCATCCGACACTTCGCCCAGGCGCGCAGGGCGAATGAGAGAGAGAGAACGATTTGTAACTAACTGACATTAAAACAATTAAGAGGTATGATTAACTACAGTATTGTGATTCGTGGTACGAAGCCTGGAACCAAGACGGAGGACATCACCGAAACCAAGGCTTATGGGGTGGCTCAGATTTCCGAAAATTTGACAATCAACGACTTCGCCAAGCACATCGCTGAGCATGGAACGCTCTACAGCCGCGACGTGATTCAGGGCGTGCTGATCAAGATGGTGGACTGCATGCGCGAGCTTCTGCTCGAGGGCAAGAAGATCCAGCTGGGCGAGCTGGGAAGCTTTGGAGTGTCGCTGAGCACCAAGGGTGCCAACACCGCTGCCCTGTTCACCGCTGA
>JAFRTJ010000002.1 GCA_017427185.1 Bacteroidaceae bacterium
CATTCTTGGACACTCTTTGCTTGTCCAGGATGACATCAACGAACTTCTTAAACATCCCCTCGTGGAGGATGAAAAAGACGATGACAGGCAACTTTATTTTGACTTCTAATCCAATTAACATTTGTTAAGAGACACTAGTGATGTACTTCTGTTTATGAAATCAGTTATTCTAAAACAGAAAGTGAAATATCAGTATGGATATAAGTTTAATGGAGAACGGATGAGAAAACAAAAAATCATGCTCCCCATAGACGAAACTGGTCAGCCCGATTATTGTTTTATGGAAGAGTATATGAAAATGATAGAAAATCGTCTCTTATCATATTATCAAGCATATTTAAATAATATATGAAAAATCAAGTGATTATGAGTGACGAGCAAAAAATAGATGATTATATTTCAGGTTACTGCTTAACTCTCACGAGTTAGTGGGTAACTATAATATACTTCTTGGGTAACTCGAAGAGAGAGAGTTTCAACAGAAAAAATAGAAACGATATGAAAGAAGACAAAGGACAAATATTGCTCTATCAGACTCCAGACGGAGAGTCACGTATAGAGGTTACGTTGCAGGGAGAGACGGTGTGGCTCAGTTGGTAATTATGGCGAATTGTAAAGCGTTGTTGTTAAGGTTTAGTGGTGCAAATGTGGTGCATTATATAAAAAGAAAATCCGCAAGCGACTGACAATAGTTTCTTGCGGATCCTTTCTTTGGTGATCCGCTTGGGGCTCGAACCCAAGACCCCAACATTAAAAGTGTTGTGCTCTACCTGCTGAGCTAGCGGATCAACCTAAATGCTATTTCATTAGCGGGTGCAAAGGTACACACTTTTTCCGTTTCTGCAAACTTTTATGCCAGTTTTTTGTTTAATCTGCCACCTTTTCTGCCTCAGTTCCCGTTTCTCGTAGTACAAATCGACGATAATAAGAGAGAAGCAAGGTGGTCAGAGGCAAGGCAATGATGAAGCCAATGATGCCCAGCAAACTGCCCCAAACAGAGAGCGAGAGCAGGATGATGGCAGGGTTAAGTCCTGTAACGTGTCCCATGATCTTGGGCGTGAGGATTGTGTCCTGGATTGTTTGCACGATGGCGAATACTGCAAGTGCACAGAGGAGGATGATCCAGAAGTTCTGTCCTGTGTTTGCAGCCTTGATAAGAGCCAACAGGATGGTGGGAATGAATCCAATGAGCTGCATGTAGGGCACCAGGTTGAGCAGTCCGATGAACAATCCCAAACCAATGGCCAGCGGGAAGTCGATGATGAGGAATCCGATGCTGAAGAGGATGCCCACACAGAATGCCACGAGTGCCTGGCCACGGAAATAGGAATTCATTCCTTTCTGAACATCGTCGACTACCATGGAGGTGAATCTGCGCTGCCCAGCAGGAATCAGTTTGACCCATCCGTTGGAAATGTGCTCATAGTCCATCAGAATAAAAAACAGGTACAGCAGTACGACGAAGAACCCCAGGATTCCAATTGCGATGTTGACAGTACCAGCCACGATGTTCCACGCTTGCGTGAGAATGGCCTCAGCCACCTCCATGAAACTGCTTTGCTGGAAGAGCGTCAGCAGGGATTGCGTGTCAGAATTCCCCTCGATGTAGTCATGGATGAAATGCTGGATTTGTTCTGGCAGCTTGGTCTGTCCCAAGAATTCCTGCGTGTAAATTGTGATGATGTCACTCAGGCGGGCAAACTCCTCGACGGTGGGTGGAATGACAAGCACCATGATGCCTGTGATGACAGCAAGCACCAGCAGAATGGCCACCAGGATGCTCAAGACACGGTTCTTCAGCCTGCAGCGGTATTGCAGGAAGCACACCAACGGATAGAGGAGGTAAGCCAGCAGCCATGCAATGAAGAAGGGCAGCAGGACAGTACTGAGCCGATTGATGAGCCATCCGACGATGGCGGCACCAGCAAGGAAGATGATGCCTCGTATGAAACGGTCAAAAGTGATTTCCTTGTCAAACATTGTCTTTATTTTCAATTGTTTTCTCCTTCAGGGCCTGGGCATAGCATTCGCGGCAGAGTGGCTCGTATTCCATCTTCTCGCCCAACAGGACTTGCTTCTCGCCTGCCACGATGCGATGGCTGACGTATGCCAACGCCCCACAACGCACGCAGATGGCATGCACTTTGGTCACTTCGTCAGCAATTGCGCAGAGGGCAGGCATGGGACCAAACGGATTGCCCTTGAAGTCAAGGTCCAGTCCAGCCACAATGACGCGGATGCCTCGATTGGCCAGTTCGTTGCATACTTCCACGATATGCTCGTCGAAGAATTGTGCCTCATCGATTCCCACCACGTCGCTCTCTTGTCCCATCAGGAGGATGCTGGCAGAGGAGTCTACAGGGGTGGAGAGGATGCTGTTTCCCTCGTGGCTGACCACTTCCTCTTCGCTGTAGCGTACGTCGATGGTGGGTTTGAAGATCTCCACCTTCTGACGTGCGAATTTTGCACGCTTCATGCGGCGGATGAGTTCCTCAGTCTTTCCTGAGAACATAGAACCGCAGATGACTTCCACGCGTCCTCGCCGCATCATCTCTCCGCTTCCGGAACCAACATCTTTCATTCCTCTTGTGCAAATTTATTTTAGGCAAAAGTACAATTTCTTGTCGAGATATCAGATAAAAACCTGATAAAATCGTAAAAAGGATAAAATATTTTCCTTCAGATGCCTTTTGGATTGATTTTATGATTAAATTTGCCCCCAAGTATGGGAACATTGTATCTAGTGCCGACTCCAGTAGGCAATCTGGAAGATATCACATATCGGGCATTGCGTATTTTGAAGGAGGCAGATTTGATTTTGGCTGAAGATACCCGTACGAGTGGTATTCTTCTGAAGCATTTCGAGATAAAGAATGCTATGCTTTCCTATCACAAGTTCAACGAGCACCAGACGGTGGACAGAGTGGTGGAGCGGCTTCGTGCAGGCGAGACGGTAGCAGTTATCTCTGATGCTGGCACGCCAGGTATCAGTGACCCAGGTTTCTTGGTGGCTCGCGAGGCAATCCGTGCTGGTGTGGAAGTCATTACGTTGCCAGGAGCCACAGCTTTCGTGCCAGCTCTGGTCAGTAGCGGTTTGCCTTGCGACAGATTCTGTTTCGAAGGTTTCCTTCCTCAGAAGAAAGGTCGCCAGTCGCGTCTGGAGGCTCTGCGTGAGGAGAGTCGAACGATGATCTTCTATGAGTCGCCCCATCGTGTGGTGAAGGCATTGGCTCAGTTTGTCGAGGTCTTTGGCCCTGAGCGCCCTGTCAGCGTGTGCCGCGAAATCAGCAAGATTCACGAAGAAAGCGTGCGTGGAACCCTGCAAGAGGTGCTGGATTATTTCCAGGCCAATGAGCCGCGTGGCGAGTTTGTCATCGTGGTAGGTGGACTGGATGAAAAGAGAACAGAAAAAATTGTTTAACGAATTATAAAGAAAAGATGATGAAAAAGTTTTTTCTAATGGCTTTGGTAGCCGCAGCCTTCATTTCATGTATGGAAGGTGGAGGCGCAAAGGACAGTGAGGTTCAGCGTGAGCGCGACTCCTTGCAACGTGTTATTGATCAGAAAGACAATGAGTTGAATGATATTATGGGTGCCGTGAATGAAGTTCAGGAAGGCATCCGAAGAATCAATGAGGCTGAGGGACGTGTCACCATTGCTGATGGGAGTCCTGAGGGAGCCAGCACGCGCGAGGTGATTCGCGAGAACATGGAGTTCATCTCAACGGCAATGGAACAGAATCGCGAGTTGATAAACCAGTTGAAAGAGAAGCTGCGTACCAGCACGCTCAATTCCGACAAGCTGCAGAAGACCATCCAGAACCTGCAGGCTCAGGTGGAAGGGCAATCTCAGCGCATTCAGGAGCTGGAAGCAAGCCTTGCAGAGAAGGATGCCCAACTGGTGGCTCAGGGCGAGCAGATCACTTCCCTTAACGAGGATGTGACCAATCTGACTGCTGAGAACAAGGCAAAGGCAGAGACCGTTGCCACTCAGGATAAAGAGCTGAATACCGCCTGGTTTGTTTTTGGCACGAAGAATGAGTTGAAGGAACAGAAGATACTGGATAAAGGCGACGTGTTGAAGAGTGGTGATTTCAACAAAGACTATTTTACTCAGATTGATATCCGTTACGATAAGGAAATCAAGCTCTACAGCAAGAATGCCAAGGTGCTGACCACCCATCCTGCAGGTTCCTATGCCCTGGAGAAGGACAGCAATGGCCAGTATGAGATTCACATCACCAACCCCACCAAATTCTGGAGCGTGAGCAAGTATCTGGTGGTGCAGGTAAAGTAAAGAAGGATCAGCAATTCCCACGAGAAGATTGAAGACAAGCAGAAGCAAACATTACAACTCATCGCGTTCCTCCCTGCCTTTCGAGGATGGGCTGTCGAAGGTAAGTGCCGTCAATGCCATCGAGGCAGTCCAGGAAACCGCCATCCTGGTGGGTATCATCACTCCAGAGCAGAACGAGCGCAAGACGAAGGAGTATCTCGACGAATTGGAGTTCCTGGCAGAAACGGCAGGAGCCAAGACCGTAAAGCGCTTTACCCAGAAACAGAACCGTCCCAACTCAGTGACTTATCTGGGTATAGGCAAGTTGCAGGAGATACGCGAATACATCGTGCGCGAGGAGGATGCTGAGCGCGATATCTCGATGGTCATCTTTGATGACGAACTCAGCGCCAAACAGTTGCGGAACATCGAGAACGAGCTGAAGGTGAAGATCCTCGACCGTACGAGTCTCATCCTCGACATCTTCGCCATGCGGGCCCAGACAGCCAATGCAAAGACGCAGGTGGAGCTGGCTCAGTACCGCTATATGCTGCCTCGCCTGCAGCGCCTATGGACCCACCTGGAGCGTCAGGGAGGTGGTTCTGGCTCAGGCGGCGGGAAGGGTTCCGTGGGCTTGCGAGGACCTGGTGAGACCCAGTTGGAGATGGACCGCCGTATCATCCTCAACCGCATGAGCCTGCTCAAACAGCGTCTGGCTGATATCGACCGCCAGAAGACCACCCAGCGAAGCAATCGTGGGCGCATGATCAGGGTAGCCCTGGTGGGTTACACCAATGTGGGCAAGAGCACGCTGATGAATCTCATCTCAAAGAGTGAGGTGTTTGCTGAGAACAAGCTCTTTGCCACCCTCGATACTACCGTCCGTAAGGTGATCATCGACAATCTGCCCTTCCTGTTGTCTGATACGGTGGGATTCATCCGCAAGTTGCCTACGGATTTGGTGGACAGTTTCAAGAGCACCCTCGATGAGACGCGCGAGGCAGACTTGCTCCTTCATGTCGTGGATATCTCTCACCCTGACTTCGAGGAGCAGATCCATGTGGTGGAGAACACGTTGGCCGACCTGGGTTGTGCAGAGAAGCCCTCGATGATCGTGTTCAACAAAATAGACGCTTACCGCTGGGTGGAGAAGGAGGCAGACGACCTAACCCCCTCCACGCGCGAGAACGTCTCCCTCGATGACCTTATCCATACGTGGATGACGCGCCTCCATGGCGACTGCCTGTTCATTTCCGCCAAGGAAAAGACGGGCATAGACACCTTCAAGCAAGTCCTCTACAACAGGGTTCGAGAATTGCATGTGCAGAAATATCCTTACAATGACTTCCTCTTTCAACACTACGAGGCGGAGGAATGAACGGGTCAATCGAAGGTTCTTAACGGGTTGAGACGCAAGAACGGCAACTAAGCCTGAGTTCAATTGATTAATACAAAGACAGATCAAATCATGAAAAGAGAACTATTGTACAATCTCTTCACCGCCCTGTTTGTGCTGTCCCTGATGAGCGCCTGCCAGACAGAGAAGGAGGTGCGAGACGTGGAAGTGTTCCAACTGGAGGGCGACCTCGACACTACTGTTTTCCAGCAAGCACCCTTCGAGTGGCGCATCACTCCACGATACGACTACTCGAAAGTGTTTGTCACGAAGTTGTTCCTTTGCCAGGCCGAGTACGACAAAGACTATCTGGGAGCCTACAAGACATGCGACAACGGTAAGCAGACCGTCTATATGACCTGCGAGCAAGCCTTGGAAGCCATCAAGGGGATGGACGCCATCACGCTGGGCCTTCCCAAGATCGTCTATCTGGTGGGGTGGCAGTACAATGGACATGACTCCAAGTATCCAGCCCTGTTTGAGGGCAACAAGGCCATCAAGCGTGACTGCGATGAAGATGCACTCCAAAGCATACGCTGGCTGATGGAGGAAGCAAAGAAATACCATACCGTAGTGAGTCTGCACATCAATCTGTACGACGCATATACCGACAGTCCTCTCTTTGACCAGTATGTGAAGGCAGATGTGCTGGCAAGGGATAAGGACGGCAAACTCATTCATGGAGACTGGGGCTATAAGGTCAGCTATGCCGCTGAGTGGGAGAAGGGACTCGTGCAGGTCCGCTTGGACAGCCTGTGCAAGCTGCTTCCCATCCAGGAGGCAGGAACCATACACATAGACGCCTTCCACAACAACGTTCCACGCCCCTATCTCGTTGATGGCAAGCCTGTCATAAAGTTTGAATCTCCCATCAGCCCATGGCACGGCTATACCAATGAGCAGGAAATCGAGGCAAAGAAAAATATCATAAAGTATCTGGACAGCAAGGGTATCGACGTGACCACTGAAGGCATCTGGAACATGTCCATGGATGATATCAAGGAAGGCTATTTCCCCATGTACTGGCATTTCAATTCCCTTCAGCACATCATGTCGCTGAAAGCGTCCCAGGCCTGTGGAGGCAACAGCTACGGCGCCGTTTGTGCTTTTGGCAACAACGTGAATGCTGAGCAGTTGTTCCGCTCGACACCCAATCTGGCTGATGCTTTCGAGGTGTTTAAGAAAGAGTTCTGCAAGACGACGCTGATCTGCCAGTATCTGAATACCTTTGGCAGGGAAATGCTCGTTGCAGACAAGAATGGCAACGGCATAGGCGTGCTGGACGACGGGCTGCGCACGATGTACAAAGACGGCAAGACATACGTGGCCAAGGATGGCGAAATGCTGGCTGAAGAAGGCGACATCTTCATCCCCGCCAAATGGTTGGGCGATCATGCCATCGTGGCGTATTCAGAGCAAGGTTGCGAAGAACGTACCTGGACCATTCCAGCGGGAACAAAGCTTGGCAGAAAAACCAAGGCTTGGCTTATCAGCGACAAAGGGCGCAGCGAGTTCAGGAATTTCAGCAAAAGCCGAAACAGCATAACACTTTCATTGGAACCAGGTGAAATGGTGTTGTTTACCGACTGAACAAACGGCCGACAAAGAAAGAAACAGAAACTTCTGTCCCATAGGTAAAAATAAAGTGGGAATTATTTTGATTATAGCCTGCTTATTCCTATTTTTGTACCCGTATAGTTCTCAAACAGAGCTAAAGCATGGAAAATGGAAACTGAGTATTGCAACCGCTGGCGGCTGTGATGCTGAGGTTGAGACTTGTGAACAATGACATAAACAAAAACAATAAAAATGACTGAATTCAAGTATGCGCCCATGTTTCAGTTGGGCAAAGATGAGACTGAGTATTATCTCCTGACGAAGGAAGGTGTGTCTGTCAGCGAGTTCGAGGGTCACAAGATCCTGAAGGTCACCCCTGAGGCTCTGACACGTATGGCCAATGCCGCATTCCGCGACGTTAGTTTCCTCCTGCGTCGTTCCCACAATCTGCAGGTGGCTAAGATCCTGCGCGATCCTGAGGCATCAGACAACGACAAGTTCGTGGCTTTGACTTTCCTTCGCAATGCTGAGGTGTCAGCCAAAGGGAAGCTGCCTCTCTGCCAGGATACGGGTACCGCCATTATCCACGGCGAGAAGGGACAGCAGGTCTGGACAGGCTTCTGCGACGAGGAGGCTCTCTCGAAGGGTGTCTTCAAGACGTATACAGAGGAGAACCTTCGCTACAGCCAGAATGCCCCCCTTACCATGTACGACGAGGTGAACACCAAGTGCAACCTGCCTGCCCAGATTGACATCGAGGCAACGGAGGGCATGGAGTACCGCTTCCTGATGGTTACCAAGGGTGGAGGTTCAGCCAACAAGACTTACCTCTATCAGGAGACCAAGGCGCGCATCCAGAATCCTGGCACCCTGGTTCCCTTCCTTGTCGAGAAGATGAAGACGCTGGGAACAGCTGCCTGTCCTCCCTATCACATCGCGTTCGTCATTGGTGGCACCAGCGCTGAGAAGAATCTCCTCACCGTGAAGCTGGCCAGCACGCATTACTATGATTCTCTGCCCACAACAGGCGACGAGACAGGCCGTGCCTTCCGCGATGTGGAGCTCGAGAAGGAGTTGCTCAGGGAAGCCTACAACATCGGCCTGGGAGCTCAGTTTGGCGGCAAATACATGGCTCACGACATCCGCGTGGTTCGTCTGCCTCGTCATGGCGCCTCCTGCCCCATCGGACTGGGTGTAAGCTGTTCTGCCGACCGCAATATCAAGGCAAAGATCAACGAGGACGGTATCTGGATTGAGAAGATGGACGACAAGCCTTACGAGCTGATACCTGAGGAGTTGCGGAAGGAAGGCGAGGATACCGCCGTACGCATCGACCTGAACCAGCCCATGAGCGAGGTTTGCAAGATTCTGACCAACTATCCCATTGGCACCCGTCTCTCGCTCAATGGCACCATCATCGTGGGGCGCGACATCGCGCATGCCAAGATCAAGGCCCGCCTGGATGCTGGCGAGGAGATGCCTCAGTACATGAAGGACCATCCCATCTACTATGCAGGTCCTGCCAAGACTCCTGCCGGTATGGCATGCGGTTCGATGGGTCCCACCACAGCAGGCCGCATGGACCCCTACGTCTACGAGTTCATGGATCATGGAGGCAGCATGGTGATGCTGGCCAAGGGCAACCGCTCGCAGGTGGTGACAGATGCGTGCAAGGATCATGGAGGCTTCTATCTGGGCTCCATTGGTGGTCCTGCTGCCATCCTGGCTCAGAACAACATCAAGAGCATCGAGTGTGTGGAGTATCCTGAACTGGGCATGGAAGCCATCTGGAAGATCGAGGTCGAGGACTTCCCAGCATTCATTCTGGTGGACGACAAGGGCAACGATTTCTTCAAGCAGCTCAAACCCCTGGATTGCAAACTCTGTTTCTGATAAACTGCTTCTCTCCAACCTCGAATCTGCCCTCTGCGATAGGTTGGAGGCGAGAAAAAAGAGCGCTTGGCGATTCGCCAGGCGTTTTTTTTGGTTCTAAGATGAGTTATGAAAGGAAAAACTCCTATCTTTGCATCGAGGATGATGATGAAAGACGAGGACGATGACGATGACGATGACTGGTAAATGGGATTGAAAAACTCGGAGTAATCCGAGTTATCCGAGTTATCCGAGTAATCTGAGTAATCTGAGTAATCCGAGTAATCCGAGTAATCCGAAAACCTGCGCTAACCGCCTATATGGTAAATGAGTAAAATATTCTGACATACAAAAAAACTTTACAATTATGAGATTTTTCCTCCTTCTGATGCTTGCCTTCTCTGCTGTGCTTTCCCAGGCAGAGACCTTCACAATCCGTTTCGACAGCAGTAAGACAAAGTCTGGGGCCAAGATTGCCCTCAAGGACCTGAATCCAGAGCTGCCCACCGACTGGACAGGCTACAACTTTGTGGGAGTGGAGATACGCGTCTCCACGTCCCAACGTTACCTCTTGGGCTTCACCACAGACCACGGGTACGACGAGCTGATGCTCCATTCCTACGTGCCTGGCAAGTGGAACCGTTTCGTTATCCCCCTCGTCTATCTGACCCAACTCCCTGCCAGCTCCCACGATATGGCCAGTATGTACAACAAGCCTCGCCAGACGGGTTGGATCAACATAGGAGGCAATTACGGTCCGATGACGGGCGTCGATTCCATAGGCATTCGCCAGTATCGCCCCCTGAAGGATGCCTTTGTCGAGATTCGCAACGTGCAGCTCTATCGCGAGGACCCAGGGGACGAATATCTGGGGAAGGGACCCGCCCTCGACGAGCTGGGGCAGAGCAATCTGCTGGAGTGGGAAGGCAAGGCGCATGGGCTGAAGCAGTTGCGTAAACTCTGGCAGGCAGAGGACCGCGAGAAAGTGTCGGCAGAGAATCTTTACGGATATGGCAGATACGGAGGCTACAGCGCCCATAAGCTCCAGGGGACAGGCTTCTTCCGCAAGGAGCAGGTGGACGGCCGCTGGTGGCTTGTCGACCCTGATGGATGCCAGTTCCTCAGTGTGGGCGTCTGCTGCATCAATATTGGCTCAGGTGGGCATGTGAAAGATCTTGACAAACGGCTCTCTATGCTCAAGGAGCTGCCGCCCAAGAAATTCATCTATACCGACAGGCAAGGGAACCGCTCCGCAGAGTTCTCCCCCTGGAACCTGGAGCGCAGGTTTGGCGAGAACTATCAGCAGGCCGCCATGGACCTCACCTTCAAGCGGATGGACAAATGGGGCGTGAACACCATCGGAAACTGGAGCCAGCGGGAATTGGAGAAGGCAGGCCGCAAGGCCTTCACCTGCACCATGCATCCAGCCTATGTCGACGGAAGTCTCTTCGGACTGGGCGACCCTTACGAGCAGGACTTCGAGGAGAAACTCAGAGAGTCGATACGCCCCCTGATGAATGGCTATCGCGACGACCCCTGGCTCATCGGCTATTACGTGGGCAACGAGCCAACGTGGGTGGGTGCTGAGAACCGCCTCTGCGAAGCGCTCCTCAAGGGCAGGGATCGAGCCATGAAGACCGCCCTGCAACAGTATCTCCAGGCCTACGGAGACACACGCGAGGCCCGCGTCTCGTTCGTCTACGACACCTTCGACCGCTATCTGGCTGCCGTCAAGCGCCTGCAGCTCCAGCTCGACCCCAACCACATGAACCTGGGCTACCGCTTTGGCAACATCTATGCCGTCAACGAGCGGCTGGCGCGTATCTGTGCCAAGTACTTCGATGTGATGAGCTTCAACTTCTATGCCATCAAGCCCGACCATAAGCTGATGGACAACATACTCTCGTGGACCAACTTGCCCATGATCATCGGCGAGTTCCACTTTGGTGCTGTAGACCGCGGGCTGGGCCAATCCCTTTTCCAGGTACGCAACCAGTCGGAGCGAGGCAAGGCCTACCGCAATTATGTCGAGACAGGCTTCTCCCATCCAGGCCTGGTGGGCGTCACCTATTTCACCTGGAACGACGAGGATGTCCTGGGGCGCTTCGATGGCGAGAACTACAACTGCGGCCTGGTCGACGTAACGAATGTCCCCTACCGCGAGCAGACCGAAGCCATGATGGAAACCGCCAAGCGCCTCTATCAGGTACATGCCGGCTCCCTCGCTCCCTTCAGCGAGACCCCAGACTTCATCGTAGGCATGGAGCGTGGGGGAGACGAATGGTAGACTGTAGAAGTTGCTGTGTTTTGCCATTGTTTTTAGTAGCTAAGTAGTTAAGTCGATAGTTTTTAACGGCATGAAAGGCCAGTAGGTTCCCAGCCCAAGGCAACGGTTATGATTTAAGAAAACGTGGAGCGAACTTTGGATTGAATTGACTTTCTTCTTCCCAAGATTGACAACGAAACGAATAAGCCCACTGATTTTCAGCACCGATGGGGATTGCCAGTTGGGGTTCGTTGTTCCCATATTGTGCCCGTCGCCCTTGCTCCAGATTCAACTTCTGCCAGGGATAAGGATTAAGGTATCAAACAGGCATTCAACCTATGGCAGGGGTAAGGTAAAACTATATAGGGTTTTCCGCCACATCGTCCCATCGCCACAACGTATCATTAAGCATATTCCGATGTGCAAAGCAGAGGGAAAAGAGTTTATTATTATTATATATATATATATATAA
>JAFRTJ010000078.1 GCA_017427185.1 Bacteroidaceae bacterium
CGAAGGCAACAGCTGGCAGTACTCGTTCTTCGTGCCGCAGGACCCCGAAGCCCTCATTCGCCAAATGGGCGGGCGACAGGCATTCACGGAGCGTCTGGACAGTCTGTTCACCGCCACCGCACCAGGCGCCCAGCAGCGCAGCTTCGGGCACATCGGACAATATGCCCACGAGAACGAACCCGTTCACCACATCCTCTACCTATATAATTACGCGGGCGAGCCGTGGAAGACACAGCAGCGCGTGAGCCAGGTGCTCTACGAGGACTACCGCCCCACTCCCGACGGTCTCTGCGGCAACGACGACACGGGGCAGATGTCGGCCTGGTTCATCCAGAGCGCCATGGGATTCTTCACCCTACAGCACGGCAACGACCAGTATGCCATCGGCACTCCACTCTTCCGTCACTTGGAATTGCGCCACGCCCACGGCACCCTGCGCATCCTGGCTCCCGCTGCCAGCCGCGAGTGCTGCTACGTGAAGAGCCTCCGCGTGAACGGTCGCAAGTGGAAGGGCTGGACGATAAGCGGCAAGGACCTCTTCGACGGCGACGTGACGGTGGAGTTCGAGATGAGCAGTCGACCATGATAATCCCGAATCGCGGCAGAAGAAGAGATGACCTGACTGCTTGGCTGTGCGAAGCCACCATGAGGTTCTGAAAGGGCGATGTGCCAATCAGAGCAGCAAGCCGTCATTCTCGGAGCGGTGTATCGCAGTCCGTGGTGAGGCTTTCCGATAGCCCCGCTGCATCTCGCTCAGATCGGTGGGATAGGGGCAAAGGAGCCGAAGAGCCAAGCCTTCAGGACGGGCTGCGTCTTGAAATATTCGGCTATTGTCTGTGTCATCTCTTCGGTGGTCATAACATAATATCTTGATTCCTTCGCCACAAAAGTAGCAAGTTTTGTCGTTCTGACAAAGGAAATGAGCAAAAAATTTCTGTATTCAAGGAAATCCCTCACTTTTTTGACTGACAAAACAAATAAGGTGTGACTTTCCTTCCGTCCCCTCCCCCAAATACTGAGTCATCCAAGTTTTCTGGGTCATCCGAAATCGAAAAAAAACGCTCCAACGAGTTCAAAAAACTGTCTTTAGGGTACATACATAGATTTTGTTCTTCTGCCACTTATGCGGATCTGCCAAAGACAACACGTTGTCTTGCCCGACTCAACACGTTGTCTTGCCCGACTCAACACGTTGTCTTTGCGATTTCAACGTGTCGCGCCTTCTCGGAAAAAGGTTCGAATAAATTTGACTCTTCTCTCAACTTTTCGTAACATTGACTTCGTCGAAATTGACTCCGTCTCGGCAAAAAAAGAACAGGATTCTTTGTTTTGCTCTCAACTTTTCGTAATTTTGTCCCCCAAATATACCAAAATTGACTTAAAATGAACAAGAAGAATATTATCGCTATTGCTGTTGCACTGGGAATTATCCTGTGCGGAGTCATTGGTTTCCTGCTTTTCCGCATGCATGAGCAGAAGGCTGAGAGTGAACAAATGTTGCAACTTGCAGAGATGGACAAGCGCGAGATGGAGAACGAGTATGAACAGTTTGCCATGCAGTACAACGAAATGAAAATGCAGATCAACAACGATTCACTCGTTGCCCAACTGGAACAGGAGCAGAAACGTACTGAGGAACTGCTGGAGGAGTTGAAGCGCGTCAAGAGCAGCGATGCTGCTGAGATCATGCGACTGAAGAAGGAGCTCGCCACCTTGCGCGAGGTGCTCCGCAGCTACGTTCTGCAGATTGACTCGCTCAACCGCATGAACGAAGCGCTGACGAAAGAGAACAGCAACCTGAAGACTCAGAATCAGCAGGCCCAGCAGCACATCAACAACCTGAGCAGCGAAAACGAGACACTCTCTGGCAAGGTGGCCATTGCGAGCCAACTGGATGCGACAGGCATTTGGGCTGAAGGGCGCAACAAGAAAGGCAAAGCTGCAAAGAAGATCAAGGACGTGAAGAAGTTCGCCATAGGATTCACCATCGCTCGAAACGTCACAGCATCCACTGGTATACGAAGCGTCTACATACGCATCACCACGCCTACTGGAGAGGTGCTCAGCAAGGGCGGAACCTTCTCCTACGAGAATCGCAATCTGGCATACAGTATCCGCAAGGACATCGAATACACAGGCGAGGAACAAGCTATCCAAGTATGGTGGGACGTAGCTGAAACACTCAGTGCAGGCACTTACCGAGTCGACATCTTTGCTGACGGGCAAAACATTGGCACCACAAGTTTCAGCTTTGACCAATAAACCTGATGGGAAAAGGAAAACTGGCAAAATTTGCAGAGATGGCACAAAACCCCTTGGTGGTGGAGTGCCCTTTCTCTGTCATGCAAGAGGGACATTTCCAACTGCGTGGACATTGGCATGAAGACTTCTTCCACAACGATAATCCCATCGTTCTGGAACTGGGCTGCGGACGAGGCGAATACACCGTAGGCTTGGGGCGCAAGCATCCTGACCAGAATTTCATTGGAGTAGACATCAAGGGAGCACGCATGTGGACAGGGGCTCAGGAAGCTCTCCACGAGGGAATGAGGAACGTAGGATTCCTGCGGACCAACATCGAGTTCATCCAGGAGTTTTTCGCTCCTGGTGAAGTCAGCGAAATCTGGCTCACCTTCTCTGACCCCCAGATGAAGAAGGCCACGAAACGCCTCTCCAGCACGTTCTTCCTCAACCGCTACCGCCAGTTCCTCCAGGACGACGGACTCATCCATCTGAAGACAGACAGCAACTTCCTCTTTACCTACACAGAGGAACTCCTGCGGACCAACAACCTGCCCACAGAAGCTTCCACCCGCAACCTGTATGCAGCCGGCCAACCACGCACGATACACGAGCAGCTGGCTGCCAGTATCCAGACATATTACGAAAGCATGTGGCAAGCACGCGGAATCGACATCAAGTACCTCTGCTTCAAACTTCCTCAGGAGGTTTACCTGGCAGAACCTGATGTGGAAATACCGCTCGACGAATATCGCAGCTACAGCCGCGAGAAACGCAGCTCAAAAAGTGTAGGAAGATAAAATCACACGCAATCATGGCTCAAGAAATTTATCCCAAACTCATACTCGACGCTCTGGCCACCGTCCGCTATCCAGGGACAGGCAAGAACGTGTTGGAAATGAAGATGGTGGAGGACGACATGCGCATCGCAGGCCTTCACGTCAGTTTCAGTCTCATCTTCAACAAACCCACAGATCCTTTCATGAAGAGTCTGGTAAAGGCTTGCGAGGCTGCCATCCACGCCTACGTAGGCAAAGAGGTGGAGGTGGAGATCAAGACCAAGACCCTACAGGCTCCCCGTCCTGACCTGCCCGACCTGCTGCCTGGCGTGAAGAACATCATTGCTGTGAGCAGCGGCAAGGGAGGAGTTGGGAAGAGCACAATAGCCGCCAACCTGGCGATAGGACTGACCAGATTAGGCCACAGGGTAGGTTTGCTGGACTGCGACATCTTCGGCCCAAGCATTCCTAAGATGTTCCAAATTGAGGAGGAACGTCCCTATAGCGAAGAAGTCAACGGGCGCGACCTGATCAAACCCATCGAGAAGTATGGCGTGAAAGTCCTGAGCATTGGTTTCTTCGTGGAGCCAGACCAAGCGACTCTCTGGCGAGGAGGAATGGCAAGCAACGCGCTGAAGCAATTGATTGGGGATGCCAACTGGGGCGATCTGGATTATTTCGTCTTGGATACGCCTCCAGGAACCAGTGACATCCATCTGACGCTTGTCCAGACCTTACCCATCACAGGCGCCGTCATCGTGAGCACACCCCAACAAGTGGCCCTCGCTGATGCCCGCAAGGGAATCAACATGTACCAAAACGAAAAGGTCAACGTGCCCATCCTGGGGCTCGTGGAAAACATGTCATGGTTCACTCCCTATGCTCATCCTGACGAGAAATACTTCCTTTTTGGAAACGAGGGAGTGAAACATTTGGCGGAAGAGATGAATGTGCCTCTGCTAGGGCAGATTCCTGTGGTGCAAAGCATCTGTGAAAGTGGTGACCAGGGAATTCCTTCTGTGCTGAATCCTGACAGCATCTCTGGGCAGGCATTCCTCCAACTGGCCGCACGCGTGGTTACCCAAACGGATATCCGCAATCAGCAGCTGCCTCCCACCACTATCGTAGGAGTTCATTGATGATCTGCTCGTTGACCTGACGAAGAGCTTTGCTGGCAGCCTTCAGGTTACGGCTGAACTCCTCATAGGTCGACTCGCCACCATCGCACAGATCCGTCACAGATTTCACATAAAGGACTGGCACTCCATAGAGCTGGCAAACGAATCCCACTGCAGCACCTTCCATATCCTTCAGCTCGCCTCCATGTTCCAGGATGATGTTCTGGTCGATAGGTTGCATGTCAAGCGAGGAACCTGTAGTCACTTTTCCCATCTTCAGCCCCAATCTACTTGCCAGTTCCGCACTTCCCTCCCATACAGGATAGTTTCCCAGGCCCTGCACACCCCATTCATCATCGCCAGGTACGCGGCGATCATGAAACATGGCTCCATTGCCGATATAGACTTCTGATATATGGGCCCCTTTCATCTTGAAACCGCCACACGTTCCGCTGTTGACAACCAAATCAGGATGCAGCCGCTGGATAGCCACCTGAGTTGCCACGCAGGCAGGTTCGCAGCCAACGAGATCCATTTCATGCTGACGACCGTTCAGCACCACATAAAGCCAGCTCCCATTGACCTCAGCCTCATAGAGCTGACAGGGCAGAGGGGCAAAAAAGTCAGGCACCAATCGGATATTGTAGGCTTCGATGAAAGGACGCGCCTCAGCCTCCATCGCCACAATATAGCATATTTTCTT
This sequence comes from Bacteroidaceae bacterium, assembly GCA_017427185.1. Taxonomy (GTDB): domain Bacteria; phylum Bacteroidota; class Bacteroidia; order Bacteroidales; family Bacteroidaceae; genus Physcousia. The sequence goes on from JAFRTJ010000078.1 coordinate 4,842, forward strand.
CATCGCGTCAGTCCTTTCTACCAAATATCTTCAGGGGTTTCAGGATTATCGTAAACCTCCTTGGGGCAGAACTCCAAGTAGTCGACATAATACTCACGCTTGGGGTCATCCAAACAGGTCTTGAAACGCAGATAATACGTCTTGTCTGGATCCATCTGCTGAGTGATGATGATGCGGCGCGAACAGATATTGCTGTTTCGAGCCGTAATGGTGCCGCCAGGGCTTCCTGCGATGTAGATCTCTGGACCTTTCATGAAACCATTGTTTCTCATGATCTTGTCCACGTCGATGTTATAATCATCGTCGTCAGTATCCACTACCCATCCGATATTGCTTGGGAAGTACCCAGCCTTGGTGCTGCGGTATTGGGAACCAATCTGCAAGTCCAAAGGAATACCCATGGGAGCCAGATGCCCCAAATCGCTTCCCCAGTAGAACTGGAAGATGCCTCGATTGCCCATCTCTCCGCCATTCTGGCAAGCGAAACGCAATTCATAGGTGCCATAGCGGGGAACGGGTGGCAGGCGCATCGTCACGTCGAGATTACCCTGAATGTTCACCTCGTCGCCCAGATAGTTGCTCCATCCCCATCCGCGAGCCGTCCAATAGATGAAGTAGGTATCTTCTGAAATCCTCAGGTCGTCCAGATAAGGATACTGCGTATCGTTGGGAATGGAGACTCTCAAATGGCGCTCATCAGTAATCTCGCTGACGCGGATGTCGTTGTTCATGAATTCAGGCCACATGTTCGTCACGTCGAATCGGATTCGGCTCTTACCCATGCTGTTGCGGGTGTCTTCATCATAGACCAGCAGTTTGTCGATGGGATAGATGATTCCATTGCGCACGTTGTTCTCGCCTTCCAGATTCGGTTCGCCCACCTTGATTCCTTCCTTGCCAGGATCGCATCCAATCTCGTGATAGGTTCCATGACGCCCATTATCGATGAGAGGGAAACGATTGATGTACACTCCCCTGCTCTCTCTGCTCTCATAGAGTTTCATCAGACGCCGCTTTCCCATCGTGGTGTAGTATTCACACATAGCCACACCCAGCTCGCGTGTAGTCGGATTGTTGCCCTTCTCGTTGTAGTGGAGCACCAGACGGTCTGTAGCCAGGCGCTCAGGCAGGAAGTGATAGGTGACGAAACGGTTCAGCAGATTGTTCTCGTTCTCATAGTCATCGTCGTCCACAGCATCAGGATAGACACCCAGACCAGCCACGTATTCGCGCACGTCCTCAACCGTGATATCCAAGGCAGGTTTACCCAATGTCTGGCTCCAGAACTCATCCGTCTCAGCAAAGCAAGTGAAGCCGAAATAGCGGTGCCTGGGAGCATAACCCTTATAGGTGAAATTCTCATCAGGAATCATGCCTGCCAGATAAAGTTCCTCGTAAACCTCATCGCGATAAGCCTGCAACGAGTCAATCAGTCCGACTGCATGCACCAAGAGGGCCATCACGTGATACCCCTCGATATTGTCTCGCTTGATGTTGGTGAACAGGGTAGCCAGCGTATTGTTGCTGGGTGCTATCACCTTTTTCACAGCATGAATGAAGCCGTTGATGACAGGGATATCCCTGTTGTTCTCATCGATTGCGCAATTGTTCACCAGGATGTCCTCGTTGGTTTCGTCGTTGTAGTGGATGCTCAGCTTGCGGTCGTACATGTTGGGGATAGGGATTTCCGCATCCTGCGTGGTGGGGAAGCTGCCTATCTCGTAAGCGTTGTAGTCGTCGCCGCTATCTATGACGCTGTTCAGCACTATCACCTTCTCGATGGAGTCTCGCGTAGCCTCGTTGGGGAAAGCGTCCCACGATGCTTCAGGAATCACCTCGTTGACCACCAGCGTGTCCAGATAATCCTGGATGGCTTCATTCGTGGGAGCGAAGATGGTGTAGTGACCACGCGCAGAGAGCAGTTGCCCAACGGTTGTCTTGCTGACGCTGCTGACAGGAATCTTGTACAGGAGATCCACATAAGTGCTGTAGTCCTCCGCATGCTTCTTCAGATAGCCCATCGCCGTTTGCTCCTTGAAAACGTAACGGTTGGATGTGTCTATGTCCTCTGTGCAACCTATCAGGGCAACAACACTGAATATCAAGAACAATTTCTTCATGAGTTTCAAAGTATGATCAACGTCACAAAGTTACATCTTTTTTTTCATCCAGCCATATCCTGAGCCACAAAAAATCAAGATTCCCATCATCAATCTTCATTTTTGTTTCGACCTGATGGTCAAGAAAAGTGAACCCTCCCTGCGAAAGATGAGGACAGATTCCTGCCTGCCCTTTCAATCCTTCCTGCCACTCAACTGGAAGCTGTAGGAGCCAGAACCCATCGAAATGCGAAGGTTGACTGGTTCTTCCTCGACACCTGTCACGCCCTTCGCGATGTACGCCCTCCTCGCCGTTAGCCCTCGATGGGGAGACAAAAAGGGACATCAGACCAAAGGCGACAGCCCAAAGGTAAAACTCAAACTTCTTCCTCTTGCTTTCCATGCCTCTCTATTTCCCTTCCCTTTACAGGGAATTTCTGTCTGCAAAGGTATAGGAAATAAATGATTTCTCCAACAAGAAAATCCAACTTTTTTTCGAGAATTTTTTTCCATTTTCGCCTCTCAAAAGAACCTCTTTCGCCTACCTTCTGAATATAAATATGTTAGCGTAAAGAATCACTAAGTTTTGTGTTTTAGAGAGTTAAAATGAGGCATTTCAGATGGTTGGAAACCACCAAGAAACAAGAAATGACAAAATCAAAACTCTAAATGAAAGCACCTGCTGGCTTAACCAGCAACAGATGGCTGTGGGATATAGGGTGAGAGGCGTTCGTGGCAATCAGTTCAAGCAGTGGGCCACAGAGCATATCCCTATTTTTTTTTTAATTCTTCATATAATGTCAGGCCCTTCACCGTCAGCAGATATTTCTGACGCGGATGGCGGGGCGACTGTGGATATAACAGACGGACATAACCGTCAGAGATGGCAGGATTGAGATAAAGGTTCAAAACATTTTTTCTGTCTCTTAATCCTATGCCTTCCATCATTTCCTTTACAGACAGTTCCTTTTCTCCAATAATCAGAATCAGTCTTACTGTATTTGGATTGTCTGGGTTCAACTTATTCTGTACTTGTGGGGTACTTGTGGGGTGCTTGTGGGGTGCTGCCAGATTTGGCTGCACGCTCCACTCCTCTGTAGGATGGATATGCAGATAGCGGTTGCGCAGATCCCATTGTTCGCCAAACAGCAGATTGCGGAAGAACCGTTCCAGATAGACAAGCGTATAGTCAACACCTTTCGTCACATTGTGGTAGTTTGCACGTACCAGCGCATTACGGAAATACCACGAGTGCTTTGCAAACTGGTCATTGTCAACAGCAAAACCCAACGAACGCAGATATTGTATAATGAATACTGCAGTGGTGCGGGTGTTGCCCTCGCCGAAAGCATGTATCTGCCACAAACCTGAGACGAAACCCGATAAATGGCTTATCATTTCATCCCGATTCTTTCCTTTATAGTTGTAAGCACGTTCCTGTTCCAGTTCATAGTCAACGGCACGACGCAGATCTTCCCAGTTCAGATAGAGCACAGTGTCACCTTCCAGCACCCACTCCTTCTTTGTGATATCATAGGTACGGAACTCGCCTGCATGCTTCATCACCCCCTCGAATACACGACGATGCACAGATTGGTAACCGCCAGCGCTAAAGTCGAAAGTAGGACTGGACAACACCTTTACGATGTTCGATGAAACGCGATCGGCCTCTTCCTTGTCATCGTCGTTAGCCTCATGAGCTGTCTTTGTGATATAATATTGGTTGACGAGTTCGCGTGCCTCATCAATGTTGATCTCACCCTCGATGTGCTTGCGAGCCGTGTCTTGCAGATAGTTCGAGACCTTCAGGCCATCTACAGTCTGAAGTCCGATGGCCGCCTGCCAATAACCTGCCTTTTCTCGCTTATCAGGCTCCCCCTGGTGGATATACTCGTCAAAATCCAAATATCCCTCTTTTTGTGACATAATATCTGTCATTTAGTTTGCTTCGTTTTGCACGTTCACTTGGCCAACTAACATCTTAACTAATCAACTGTTTTCCCGTCTCTATATTTAGCTAAAGCTCTTTTATATTCCTCGTCTTTTATAATATTCACACTTATACCAACCTTATTTGCGCCAGCCTTTATGTCGTCTATCTCAGGGAAGAATAAAGTGTTATCCAAAGCGTCGTTACATTTGGAGAGTATAGTTGCTGCTTTGATTTTATGCATAATATCAAAACTACTACTCTCATTAAGTATCCTTTGTCCGACGGCATCAAATCTCTTCCTGAAAAGCCCCCTGATTTTCTGTTCTAATTGAATAATCTCAGCGGGTTTTGTCTTCTTACCTGATAGATAATCCATTTTTAATTGAATCTGTTCCTTTGTTCCCCCTTCTGCCAGTATGGCAATACATTTATCCTGAAAGTCTGAATCATCCATTCTTGACTTAACTGCATCGGGAATACCCGAATCATCCATATCATTCTCATCAATATTGCTCGACTTGTCATTATCATTTTCTCCGACATCTTCTATAAAACCATAGCCATTTTCAGTTATATAATCATTGATTTCAGATGATGGAGTTACTCCTACCCAACGATGTATTTCATTCCCATCACCATCAACTAGTATGAGAGTTGGCAAATTTCTAACTTCGTACTTTAATGCAATATCATCTTCTTCTTCAATGTCTATAATTTTAACAGGTAGAACTAATGGACATTTTTTTATTTCATCTTCTTGTTTATGCCAATGAGAACAATCCAAATAGAAATTTAATATATGATAGTTATTTCCCATTTCGGATTCTTCTTCAATCTCGTCTTCATCCATTTCATTTTCAATTTGTGGACTCCTCATCCTATCATATTCTTCCTGTGTCATATCTCCATAAATAGAGAACTTTTTGAAGATTTTCAAAGCGTCGTTTCGTAATTCCATATTACTTTTTAACTGTAAATGAGAATTAACTTTCACGTTCCAATTGCGTGCCATAGCTAAAACTGCTACAGCTTGTGTCTCATTAGATTGAAACATGAACCAAAAGATGCTATTTAGTGTTTCGCCAAAATCTATATAATTAATAGATAGTCTCTGATGATAACTCAGGTCAAATAGCTTTTTAACCTTATCTGATTCAGCCACTTTTTGGAGAATTTTTTCATATTTATCCCTGCCATGTTTTCTGAGATAAAATTTTTCTACATAATGCTCTAAGACTTCCTCAAGAGTTAGAGAGCTCTCATGATAGTAATCGTAAATTGGGTAAAGCATAGGGCCAAATACTATTTGTTAAATGATTAAAATTAATATCCCATGATTTTGTCCACAACATCGTCTGAGTAACTTACTCTAAGAATGTTGGGCGTGTCTTCATTCATTGTGTTAAAAGTCCAATTCTTTCCACTGTTGGAAGAAACTGCCAGTGTTAAATCTGGTGTTGTGTGAAGTTGTAGATTGTCATTATACATGTTGGAAACAATTTCAAAGACATAGAAAATGTTATCTCCTTGAGAGACTTTTCTGATTAGCCGACTTACCACAAATTCGAGTTCTACGCCATGTCTTTCAAAACGTCTTATTTGTTCAATCATCTCGTTAGAAACACTTTCAAAGAATTTATTCATAATGGCATCATCTCCCATTCCAGGATAGAACTTTCTGAAGTACACCACAGCATCTTTATAAATATAGTGTGCTGCATTGTCGATATCTCCTCTTAACAAAGCAGTATTATAGGATTTAAACTGGCTTAGCATATTTATTTCTTCTTTTGTTTTACCCGTGAACTCAACCACTTTACCTAGAATATAATCATCGGGAATATTCTTGTCAGATTTGCATTCAATAATCTTCATTTCGTCGTTATATTCGACAACATCAACCATATTTGGAAGTGCTTCTTGTTGAAAAGCATTATTATTTCTTACATTGTTGCATGAAAACATGCATAAGCTAATCAATAGTAATAAAACATTGTTTTTCATATTATTTACAATTCTATAGATTTTGTACGTTCACTTGTCCAGCTTCCACATCGACTATTGCCGCTGTACATTGCCCTTATCATCCAGAATGAGCTTTGTAGAGTGATTGATCATATCATCTGAAGCGATGTTCCAGATGAACGAGAACAGTTGATTATATTGTTGTTGGTTCATTTCTTTTACTCTTTCTCGCCTACAAAGTTACGAATAAGCGAGCGAAATGCAAAAAAAAGCTTGTTTTTTTTTCATTACTGAACATTTGGAGCAGCGAACGCCATCAAGCCTTCTTGTTTGGCTGAGTCGCGACAAATGAAGACAAAGTCAACGGGAGAACTCCGCCTGCGCGAGTGTCAACTCTTTCAGGAAAGTGTCAACCACACAAGCAAATCCACTGATTCTTAGAAGTTTATCATAGTTTCAGACATTCACGCCGTAACGCCGTAACGCCGTATCATTTCAAAATTTCATTGGAAGGAAAAAAAAGAAGGATATTTACCTTTATATTATATATTATCTAATAATGTATTATTATATAATATATAATATAAAATTTCAGCCCACTCTTTACGGTACGAAAATCAAAAATCCAAATGTTACGGCGTTACGCCGTTACGCCGTTACGTCGTGGACTGTAGTTGGAGACAGTCTCTCACTATTTGCAATAACTTGATTCTCCTTTGTTTTTTATGGGGCCAAATCCCTTGCGCACAAAAAATTTTCCTAACTTTGCATCATGATTTCACAAAATGCACTACTATGGGGAACATTAAGATAAGGAGGGGCGATTTCAGCACACGCTTGGAGCTGACGGATGCCTCTGTCGTGGCTGGATTCCCTTCGCCTGCCGCTGACTATTCCCACGAGAAGCTCGACTTCAACCGCGACTACATCCGCCACCCTGAAGCCACTTTCTACGGGGAGGTCGAGGGGAACTCGATGAAGGATGCGGGCATCTTCGACGGCGACCGAGTCATCATCGACCGTGCCGTGGAGCCGCACTCAGGGTCTATCGTGGTGGCGTGGTGGAACGGTGATTTCACGATGAAGTACCTGGACCTCTCGCACCGCAAGGAGGGATACATCGAACTGAAGCCTGCCAACGAGGATTTCCCCGTCTTCCGCGTCAATGCTGGCGACACTTTCGAGGTCTGGGGCGTGGTGGTCCACCTGATCAGAACCTTCGAGAAACCCTGAGAGAGCGAGAGGAGGAGAACTGACATGTACGGAATCGCTGACCTCGACAACTGCTACTGCTCCTGCGAGAAGGTCTTCAGGCCTGATCTCGAGGGGAAGCCTGTGGTGGTCCTCTCGAACAACGACGGGTGTGTGGTGGCGCGGAGCAACGAGGCGAAGCGCATGGGCATCAAGGAGGGGACGCCCTACTTCCAGCTCGAGCAGCTCTTCCCTGGGCAGAAGATTGCTGTCTTCTCCTCGAACTACGAACTCTACGACGAGCTGACGGGGCGCGTGGTGAGCATCATACGCCAGGAGGCGCCTGCCTACTTCCGCTACTCCATCGACGAGTGCTTCCTCTACCTCGACGGCATCGAGCCTGAACGCATGCAGGCCTGGGGCGAGAACCTCCACAGGAGGGTAAAGCGCGAGGTGGGACTGCCTCTGAGCATCGGACTTGCCCCCAACAAGACGCTCGCCAAGATTGCCTCGAGGCTGGCTAAGAAGTTCGAGGCCTACCGCCACTGCTGCATGATAGACAGCGACTACAAGCGCGAGAGGGCGCTCCAGTGGTGTGCCATCGAGGACGTGTGGGGCATCGGACGGCGCTACGCCGCCAGGCTTCAGGCATTGGGGGTGAGAACAGCATTGGATTTCGCACAGCACCACGAGGGATGGGTCAGCGCCACGTTCAACAACGTCTGCATCCTGCGCACCTGGAGGGAACTCAACGGCGAGGATGCCGTCCCCAACGAGCAGCTTGCAAAGAAGAAATCCATCTGCACCAGCCGCTCCTTCCCTGGCATGATTGCCGACCTGGAAACGCTCAAGACTCACGTTGCCAACTATGCCGCACGATGCGCCGAGAAGCTGCGCAACCAGCAGACCGTCACCACCATCCTGGGCGTTTTCCTCCAGACGAACCCCTTCCGAGAGGACCTGGCGCAGTACTGGAACTTCGCAGAGACGCGACTCCTGACGCCCACCAACTCCACCATCCCCATCGTCAAGGCTGCCAGCCAAGTCCTCAGCGACATCTTCCGCGAGGGGTACCTCTACAAGAAGGCGGGGGTCATCGTCATGGGAATCTCGCCTGACTCGCCCATACAGATGGACCTCTTCGACACGGATGCTGAGCAGATCCAGAAACTAAAGAGGCTGGACGAGGCGGTGGACCGCATCAACCGCATCCACGGCTCTGAGACCATCGTCGTAGGCACTCAGCAATATGCCACCAGGGACGAGAAGGGCCGCGCCAGCGTCTTTGCCGACGCCATCAAGCACGAGTTCCGTAGCAAGAACCCCACCACACGATGGAGCGACATCCTGAGGCTGAAATAAACCGCACCAGCCTCGACACATCCCTCACAACTCTCCTTCATCTATCCCATACTGACCGCAGATCCATTGGGCAGCTTTGGCAGGGATGAGTTGGGTACGGGGCATGACACCAAACTGGCTCAATTGTTCACTCTGCTGTTGGAGCCAGCGCTGGAAGGTGCGGTAACTAACTCCGGCGGCTCTCGCCATCTCACTTTTCAAGTAACTTTTCATCGTTCGATTCCTCCTTATTTATTATAGTACAAAGTTACAAAAAAA
>JAFRTJ010000024.1 GCA_017427185.1 Bacteroidaceae bacterium
ATATATATAATATGAATTTCTTTTTCAACTTTGCGTTGCTTGTTTTAGAACTGTAGCACTGCAACGCTGCAACGCTTGGGGGTGTCGAGGGCTGAAGTCTGAGGGTTCAGGTAGCCGGGCTGAAATTTCAGCTGGGGTAATCAGCAGGGGCAAGAAAGGTGAACATGCCGGGCGCAAAATTGGACTGGTTGGATAGGAGAGCCGCAAGGTGGATGTGGGCCGAAATTTGGGCTGGCACCGACTTTCGTCTACCAAAGCGTGCCAACTTCCCCCAGAATTCATCAGTTTCCCCCAATGGTGTAATGGGATTCCGCCTGCGCCTGAGCATCCATTTAAGCGGTTATCGGTTAGCGGAGATTTCCGAGTACTCAGAGTTATCCGAGTAATCCGAATCATCGTTGACGATGGCGTTGACGATGAATGGGTAAATCGCAAAAGAGCAAAAGAAAAGAGGCTGGCGGATTCCGCTGGCCTCTTCTCTGTTTATCTCGCTAACCGTTAACCGCTAAATGGTAAATGGATTAGCCTCTAACCAATCCTGTAATTTTCAAGTTGCCCGACACTCATCCTCGTGACCCACGTGGCGTGTTTCTCGACCTCAGCCTCAGCATAGTTGAGGTACACCTGGAGGGACTTGCCGAAAAGCTCAGGAGCCAGAGAAGCATTCTGGAGGAGGAGGTGACACATGATGATGTCGGCTGCCATCTCATAGAGATGACGGGCGCAGATGTCGTGGAAATCCTGGTCGCCAGTCTCCTTGACGGCAGCTACGCAGGCATTGAACTTCTGCGACATTTCCTTCAGGCGAGCCTGGAAGTTCTGGTATTCAGGAGCGACACTTTGCTGCTCGAAATCCTCGATGACGGTGGAGTAGAAGCCATTGGTCACGTAGCGGATGGCGGCAACGGTCTGCAGCTGGGTGGTACCCTCGTAGATGCTGGTGATGCGTGCGTCGCGATAGATGCGCTGGCAGGCATACTCGAGCATGAAACCAGAGCCGCCATGAACCTGGATGCAATCGTAGCCGTTCTGGTTGGCATACTCGCTGTTCATTCCCTTGGCGAGGGGAGTGAAGGCGTCAGCCAGACGGCTGTACTGCTTCAGCTCAGCACGTTCCTCTGGAGTCAGTTTGCGTTCGCGGCTGATGTCCTCGAGGGCCTTGTAGATATCGACGTAGCGGGCGGTCTGATAGAGCAGGGCGCGACCAGCGTCGAGACGAGCCTTGATGTTGCTGATCATCTCCTGCACAGCAGGAAACTCGATGATGGCCTTTCCGAACTGCTTGCGGTCGCGAGCGTATGCGACAGCTTCGTTGTAGGCTGCCTGGGAGAGTCCCACACTCTGGGCTGCGATACCCAGACGGGCACCGTTCATGAGCGACATGACATACTTGATGAGACCCAGCTTGCGGTCGCCGCAGAGTTCACACTTCGCGTTCTTGTAGACGAGTTCACACGTGGGTGAGCCGTGGATGCCCAGTTTGTTTTCGATGCGGCGCACGTCGACACCACCGTCGCGTTTGTCGTAGATGAACATCGAGAGGCCTCGTCCGTCGCGTGTGCCTGCCTCGCTGCGTGCCAAGACGAGATGTATGTCGCTGTCGCCGTTCGTGATGAAGCGTTTCGATCCATTCAGTCTCCAGCATTGGTTCTCCTCATCGTAGGTGGCTTTCAGCATGACGCTCTGCAGGTCGCTTCCAGCATCAGGCTCCGTGAGGTCCATCGACATGGTTTCGCCCTTGCAGACGCGAGGGATGTACTTCTGGCGTTGCTCCTCATTGCCGAAGCAGTAGAGTGTCTCGATGCAATCCTGAAGGCTCCAGATGTTCTCGAATCCAGCGTCACCCGTCGACACGATCTCATTGGCAGCGGTATATACGGTCACAGGCAGGTTCATGCCTCCATAGCGGCGAGGCATCGTCATGCCGTTCATGCCTGCCTTGATCATGTTGTCCAGATTCTCGTAAGTCTTGCTGGCATAGGTCACGCGGCCCTTCTCCAGATGAGGTCCCTCTGCGTCCACTTCCTCTGCGTTGGGAGCTATCACGTTGGCGGTGATGTCGCCCACGATGTCGAGTACCTTGTCGTAGGAGTCCATCGCATCAGCGTGGTCCTGAGGAGCCTCGTCGTACTGGTCCTTGTCCTCGAAGTTGCGTTCCTTGAGTTCCACGATGCGCTGCATCAGTGGGCTGTTCTCGAGCTCAAACTTGATCTCTTTTATGTCGGAATAATAGTTTGCCATTTCTTTTGTTATTTGCTATTCTGCTTGTAATACTTAATCAGCTTGGGTACGACCTCTTCGACGGTGCCGTTGATCACGTAGTCGGCAATCTGGTTGATGGGAGCATTCTCGTCGCTGTTGATGCTGATGATGATGCCCGACTCCTTCATGCCTGCCACGTGTTGGATGGCACCGCTGATGCCGCAAGCGATGTAGACCTTGGGGCGAACGGTTACGCCTGTCTGGCCAATCTGCAGGTCATGGTCGGCAAAGCCGGCATCGACAGCAGCACGACTGGCTCCTACCTCAGCATGGATGACATGAGCCAGTTCGTAGAGCATCTCGAAACCTTCTCTCGAGCCCATTCCGTAACCGCCAGCCACGATGATGGGAGCACCCTTCAGGTTGTTCTTGGCAGCCTCTACATGGCGGTCGAGCACCTTCGTGACGTATTCCGTCTCAGGCACGAACTTGGCTACATCCTCGATGATGACTTCTCCCTTGTAGTTTGGGTCGAGCACCTCGGCCTTCATCACACCAGAGCGGACCGTCGCCATCTGGGGACGATTCTCTGGATTGACAATCGTGGCAACAATGTTTCCGCCAAACGCAGGGCGGATCTGATAGAGCAGATTCTCGTAAGTCTTGCCGTTCTTCTTGTCCTCGTGATCGCCAATCTCCAGGGAAGTGCAGTCGGCGGTCAGACCGCTGTGCAGGGCAGAGCTGACGCGCGGACCTAAATCACGGCCCACCACATCGGCACCCATCAGGCAGATCTGCGGCTGCTCCTTTTTGAACAGATTGACCAAAACGGCGGTATGGGGCTTTGATGTGTAGGGAGCAAGCCCTTCAGCATCGAAGATGTGAAGCTTGTCCACTCCGTAGGGGAGTATCTGATTTTCCACTTTGCCAGTGATGCCGCTACCAGCAGCAACGGCCTCCAACTGGACACCCAGCGTATTGGCTAGCTTGCGACCTTTCGTCAGAAGCTCCTGGCTTACCTCGGCAACCTTGGTGCCTTCCAGCTCACAATATACAAATACGTTGTTCATTTCTTGATTATCCAATTGTATGGTTGGCGAGGAGTTCCTGGATCAGTCCGTTGACATCCTCGTCGCTACCGGTTAATACCTTACTTTCTTTTGCCTTGAAGACGATGTTCTGGACAGTCTTCACTTTCGTGGGCGAGCCAGCCAATCCGCATTGCTGCAGGTCAGCGTTCACGTCGGCACAGCTCAGTTGACCCAACTTGAGATACGGCTTCTTCTCGTACTGATCAGCGTAGGGAAGGTCGGCGAATGTGGTCTCAGGAGCCAACTCCATAGGAGCCTTCGCACGCTTGAACTTCATCACCAGCTTCGCATTGCGAGGGCGACAGGGAGCAGCGCTTCCGTTTACCGTGAGGACACAAGGCAGAGGGCTCTCGACCGTTTCCACTCCACCGTCGATATGACGCTTCACAACGATTTTCCCATCCTTGCAGGACAGTATCTCCTCGGAATAGGTAATCTGGTTGAGCCCCAGCTTCTCTGCTACCTGAGGACCTACCTGAGCGGTATCCCCATCGATGGCTTGACGCCCACCGATAATCAGATCCACATCTGGCTGAACATGCTTGATGGCAGTAGCCAAAGCATAACTGGTGGCCAGCGTGTCGGCACCAGCAAACGCACGGTCAGTAAGAAGATAACCACCATCCGCACCACGATACATGGCCTCGCGGATAACCTCTGCAGCACGACCAGGGCCCATCGTGAGAACTGTCACTGTGGTGCCAGGATTCTGGTCTTTCAACCGCAGAGCCTGCTCCAATGCATTCAAATCCTCAGGATTGAAGATGGCAGGCAGAGCGCTACGGTTCACGGTACCTTCGGGCGTCATAGCGTCAGGTCCCACGTTGCGCGTGTCAGGAACTTGCTTAGCAAGCACTACAATCTTTAAACTCATACACATTATATAATGAAATATTGCACATTTTCGTAAAAACCGTGCAAAATTAAGCAATTCTGCCGAATTGGGCAAACAAATCACTTGATAGTTCGGAAATTTTGTGTAAGTTTGCAGGATAGAAACCAGAATTCACGTCAAGATATGAAGTTCATCAGTTGGAATGTAAACGGTCTGCGTGCCGTCGTTGGGAAAGATTTCAGTGAATCATTCGCTGCGCTCGATGCGGATTTCTTCTGCCTGCAGGAGACAAAGATGCAGGCAGGGCAGCTGGACATCGAGTTCCCAGGCTACTCCTCGTATTGGAACTATGCGGAAAAGAAGGGATACAGCGGAACGGCTGTGTTCGCCAGGCATACTCCGCTGGAAGTCACCTACGGAATAGGAATCGAGGAACACGACCACGAGGGCAGAGTGATCACGCTGGAAATGCCGGACTTCTATCTGGTGAACGTCTACACACCCAACAGCCAGGAAGAGCTGCGCAGGTTGGACTACAGGATGAAGTGGGAAGAGGATTTCCGCTCCTATCTTCTCGCACTCGACCAGAAGAAACCAGTCATCGTCTGCGGCGACATGAATGTGGCGCACGAGGAAATCGACCTGAAGAACCCAAAGAGCAACCGCAGGAATGCTGGCTTCACAGACGAGGAGAGGGAAAAGATGACAAAGCTCCTGGCGAGCGGTTTCACGGATACGTTCCGCCATTTCCATCCAGACTTGGAAGGAGCCTACAGCTGGTGGAGCTACAGATTCCGTGCCAGAGAGAAGAACGCTGGCTGGCGCATCGATTACTTCCTGACCTCCCAGCGGATGGATGACCGCCTCGTCAGCGCCACTATCCACAACGAGGTTTTCGGCAGCGACCATTGTCCTGTGGAACTTGTGATTGACTAGCCTCCACCCAAGAAAGAAACATCCCCATTCCGTCGCTGGATATCAGGCAACACGTCGCAAGAGGAAACTCAACGTGTTGTCTCGAGCAAATCAACGTGTTGAATCCTTCCTTTCAACACGTTCCCTTTTTCCGTCTCTCGAAATGTTAAAGTTGTGTTAAAAAGAAGAAAAACCATTGTCGGAATGTAATAATTCACTACTTTTGCAGTGTACTATTAAACATTTACACTATGATAAGTATAAAAAACATTACATTCGGATACAATCGACACCATGCTGTGCTGAGTGATTTCTCGTTGGATTTCCAGAGTGGGGGAGTGTATGGCCTTCTGGGAAAGAACGGTACGGGCAAGAGTACCTTATTGTATTTAATAATGGGCTTGTTGCGTCCCTCGGCAGGCAGTGTTCAGGTGGATGGTATGGAGGCATGCAAGCGTCTGCCCCAGATGTTGAGCGAGCTGTTCCTGGTGCCTGAGGAGTACGATATGCCTCGTGTCACCCTGCGCGAGTATGTGCGGGTTATCAAGCCCTTTTATCCCAATTTCAGCGTGGATTTGCTTCACCGCTGCCTGGACGGCTTCGACATGAGCCCTGAAGTACACTTGGGTGGATTGAGTATGGGGCAGAAGAAGAAGGTGTACATGTGCCTGGCTTTGGCTACGAACACGCGTTACCTCTTGATGGACGAGCCGACGAATGGCCTCGACATACTCTCGAAGAGTCAGTTCCGCCGCGTGTTGCTCGAAGGAGTGACAGAGGAGAAGACCATCATCATCAGCACTCATCAGGTGCACGACGTAGAGCGACTGCTCGATCACGTAACCATCATCGACCGCAATCGTGTGCTGCTGCAGCAGCCGCTCGTCGAGGAGAACGAACCCATCAATCTGGAGGAACTGTTCATAAAGACGACAGACATCAGAAGGTGGGCAGCAGACATTGAGAAACAGACAACAGAGAAATAAAAGGCTATGAATACATTCAATTTCCAACGATTCCAGAACGTGGCACGATGGGATATTGCCATCAACCGTTTTTTCTACACCCGCATGTTCATCCTGGTGGCAGCTATCGCTCTGCTGCCCATGCTGATGAAGTATCTCTTTGCCCTGTGGACGATTATCGCCCTGGGTGGTTCGCGTGAGGCTTATATCACCATGAATGCTGCAGACGACCTCACTACGCTGGCAGCCGTAACCAATATCCTGCTGCCTATGATGCTGACAGTAATGATGGGCTACATGTTCCACAACCTGGTTACACGTCAGGGCCGCATCAACGAATTGACTCTTCCAGCCACCAACTTGGAGCGCTTCCTCTGGCACGCCTGCCTCATCATTGGTGGCGGATTGCTTACAGGCTTGCTTAGCATTCTGCTGGCTGATTTGCTGCATGTCTTGCTCGGATGGGCTATCCTGCGTCAAACCAGTTTCCAGTCCTATACGGTGCTGGTAATGAAAAGCTATGGTGAGGTATGGTCTACCCTGAGCAGCTCCTCAACGAGCAATTTGCTGATAGCCTTCATCGCGTTGGCTTGCTCGCTGATAAACTACTCATTCTTTGCTTTGGGTAGTGCTTGGCGATATCGATACAGCATCGCCTATACCCTGCTCTACATGGTGGCTGCCTCGCTGATCTTCTCAGTCGTGACGGGCTTCGTTGTGTCGGCCCTCATGAATCATTTCAACAATTTCAAAGCATTGTTGGATAGGCTCGAACATGTGTCCGGCACGTTTGTCGGGTGTGTGGTTCTCTCGCTGGAAGTGGCTGTTCTAGTCTTCATCTGGTGGCTGACTTACCGACTCTATTGCCGCGCTCAGATTACCACGCGGCGCAATCCTTAACTAAAAAAGAAAACAGAACGCTTTATGACTTTCAAAGAACAAAACCCCATCTACATGCAGATAGCTGAACGCATTTGCGATGAGATACTGCAGGGGAGATATCCTGAAGGCGAACGGCTGCCCAGTGTGCGCGAATACGCTATTGAGGTGGAGGTGAATGTCAATACTTTGGTGCGCTCCTACGATTGGCTGAGCCAGAACGACATCATCTTCAATCGTCGAGGATTGGGTTACTTCGTCGTCGAGGGTGCTGCTGAACATATCCGTGAAGCACGCCGGCAGGACTTCTTCCAGCATCGCCTGCCTGAGATGCTGCAGACGATGCAGTCGCTGGGTATCTCGATGCAGGAGGTAAACGCTCGAGCCGAAACGCTGCAAGCCGGTTCTCCTGCCTGATTCAAGAACAAATGTATATATGTATAATATCCTTCAAAAGAACAATAAACGTTATGAGAACAAATTCAGAAATTCGTGCTGCCGGACGTTTTGACCTGTCTGGCCGTTGGTTGGAGGCCGCCATGCTGACCTTCGTGTACTTCATCATCGCCACCATCTTCAGCGCCACATTCGTTGGTGCCGTCAACCTGTGGATTCCAGGTATGGGTTCAGCCTTCACTCTGTTGCTGATTCCCCTTGCCTGGAGCTTTACGATGACCTTCCTGGCGAACCATCGCCGTGAAGATCGCGATCCCTTCGACATCAGCCATCTTTTCGACGGCTACCGCAACGGTCAGTTCCTGCGTATCTTCACTACGGAATTCCTTCTGGGAATCTATGTCTTCCTGTGGAGTCTGCTGCTTCTCATCCCAGGCATCATAAAAGCATTGTCCTATTCCATGACACCTTACATCCTGCGAGATCGTCCCGACCTGCAGAACAATGCTGCCATCGAGCTTAGCATGGACATGATGCAGGGGCATAAAGCCGACCTCTTCTGGCTCTACTTGAGTTTCATCGGCTGGGCAATCCTGTGCTGCTTAACATTAGGTATCGGTTTCTTCTGGCTAGATCCCTATATGAGTGCCTCGGTAGCTGCTTTCTACGAAGACTTGAAGGCTGATTACGAGTCGCAATACGGTGGAGCGGAAGAACCTGTTTACGGCACTACGGACAACTATCAGAAATAAGTGTTTCATCCGTTAACATTTCAGAGTTCGTGCGTTTATTAATGAAAAGGACTCAGAAACAGGTTTTAATCATCAAAGAGAACATAAATAGAAGAAATATGAAAACGAAGAGATTCTTCATGCTGACGTTGGCTGCTGCAGCTATGTTTAGCCTTACATCGTGCGACCGCGCTGTATCGAAAATCCTCAAAACAGCGTTAGAGGAAGTTTTGGATTACGAGTACGAGGACTCTGAGGAATGGGGTCCCGTCGTGACTCGCGACCTTCAGTTGGGAGATTTCACAAAGCTGAATTCTCATGGTTCCGTAAAGTTCGAGGTGATACAGGACACGATTTGCCGCCTTCAGGTATATGGTAACGAAAAGCGTATCGACGCCTATGACATCAAGGTTGAGGACGGTGTGCTCAGTGCTGAGCATAAGGGGAAAAGTGACAAGATAACTAAAAAAACGCCGCGCCTCACTCTTCTGATTGGCGTCCCTATGTTGGAGTACATCCATGTGCATGGTGCTGGCGACATCGACCTGAAAGGTAAGATGCATCAGGACAATCCTATGGAGATTGAGGTAAATGGAGCTGGCGATATAGACATCAACGACCTGGAAACTGCGAGCCTCAAAGTGACGATAAGCGGAGCAGGTGACATGGATATCCACCGAGTGAAATGTCCGGGCGACGTTCGGCTTAGTGTAAGTGGAGCCGGTGATGTCGATGCCAACGTGGAGTGCAAAGAACTGGAAACCACTGTGAGCGGAGCAGGCGACGTGGATTTGACGGTGCTGTGCGACGTGTTGCGCGCCTCGTTGAGCGGTGCGGGTGATATGGATGTGAAGGGACAGACGCGCAAGTTCTACAAGACTGCTGGACGTGCCTCAACGGTGGATACCGATGGACTAAAGGTGCTTGAACCCTAAAAACATACTGCTGCAAGATGATACATCTGAAAGGCATTCATAAGACTTACGCGGGAGCGCAACCTCTGCATGTACTCAAGGGCATCGATCTGGATATCGCAAAGGGCGAGTTCGTGGCCATCATGGGAGCTTCAGGTTCAGGCAAATCTACGCTTCTGAACATCCTGGGTATCCTGGACAGTTATGATGAGGGAGAGTACACTCTGGCTGGCACTCTCATCCGAAACTTGAGCGAGACCAAGGCTGCTGATTACCGCAACCGCATGATTGGCTTCATCTTCCAAAGTTTCAATTTGATAGGTTTCAAGGATGCAATGGAAAACGTCGCTCTGCCTTTGTTCTATCAAGGTGTGAGTAGGCGGAAAAGGAATCAACTAGCCTTGGAATATCTGGATAAACTTGGATTGAAGGAATGGGCACACCACTATCCGAATGAACTTTCGGGTGGTCAGAAGCAACGTGTGGCTATAGCTCGCGCATTGATAACCCAACCGCAAATAATCCTGGCCGACGAGCCAACAGGTGCCCTGGATAGTCAGACTTCGCTGGAAGTGATGCAAATCCTGAAAGATCTGCACAAGCAAGGAATGACCATTGTGGTGGTGACGCATGAGAGTGGTGTGGCTTATCAGACAGAGAAGATAGTGCATATCAAGGATGGTCTGATAGGCAATATCGAAGAGAATCTGGACTCCAGCAAGAATCCCTTCGGCATGGGGACGATAATGAAATAGTTCATAGAGGATGTTTGATACTTTTCAGGAAATAACAGGTGCCATCAAGCGGAACATGATGAGGACTATAGCAACAGGATTTGCTGTAGCCAGTGGGCTTTTCCTCATCATTGTCTTGCAGGGTGCAGGAAATGGCATCATACATAGCTTTGAATACAACATGAGCGGATTCTCGTTCGATGCAGTTCATGTATTCGGCGGTATAACAACCATGCCATACGAAGGCGTGAAGGAAGGGCGCTTCATCAAGCTGGATGAACGTGATCTGAACATGGTAAGAAAGTCTTTCCCCCAATATGTGAATGACGTGATGCCTAGATTGAGTCAGAGCGGACTGACGGTAAGCAATGAAGGGAATCATATCAACAGTTGTGAGCTTCTAGGTATTTACCCAGAATATGAAAAAGTTATGTCTGTCAAAGTGCTGCGTGGACGCTTCATCAACAAGATTGATTTGGAACAGAAACGCAAAGTGGCAGTGATAGGCAACAAAAACGCAAAAAGCCTCTACAAACACGGTAAGGATCCGTTGGGTGCAATGGTCAACATCAATGGTATATCTTATCAAGTGGTAGGTGTATTTGAAAGTGACGAGATGTCGAGTGCCAACACTCTCTATGCTCCATATACTACGGTAGGGACAATCTTCAACCGAGGGAAATTCATCGATGAGTTGACTATGACAGTGAAGAATATCGATAGCGAGGAGACAATGGAAAAGTTCGAGTCGGAATACGTGCGAGCGACCAGTTACATCCATACATTCAATCCTGAAGACCGTCGAGCGCTGTGGATATGGAACCAGGCAGAGGACAGTATTACAATGCATAAAACACAAAACATTCTGCATGTGTCTTTCTGGATACTGGGTTTGCTGACGCTAATCAGTGGTGTTGTTGGAGTGAGCAACATTATGTTGATTTCTGTTAAGGAACGCACACGTGAGTTTGGTATCCGTCGTGCTGTTGGAGCACGCCCTTGGAGTATTATTCGCATGGTTGTGCTGGAGAGCGTAGCTATCACAGGAATCTTTGGTTATATAGGTATGCTCATTGGCATCTTCTTTTGTGAGTATATGGATTACAGCGTGGGAGGTCAGACGATGGATATGGGTGTATGGCAAGCAAAGTACTTCCTGGATCCCACTGTGGATCTTTCCACTTGCCTGACAGCAACTGTCATAATTGTCATCGCTGGTGCTTTGGCAGGATTATTCCCTGCCATGAATGCAGTAAAAGTGAAACCTATAGACGCATTACGGGCATGAAACTATTGGATTTAGATCAATGGGAAGAAGTCTTTGATTCGCTGACAAAGAACAAGACTCGTACTTTTCTGACAGCCTTCGGAATCTTTTGGGGAATCTTTATGCTTATCCTGTTGATGGGGGGAGGTAAGGGACTGGAAAATATGCTGGGCAATAATTTTGCAGGATTTGCTTCCAATTCTGGTTTCCTGATTGGAGGGCAAACCAGCATGCCCTACAAAGGATTCCGCGAGGGACGCTTTTGGTCTATTGAGATGGAAGATGTAGAAAGGGTAAAGAACTGTATTCCTGAGATAGAAATCTGTACGCCTTTACTGACCAAATGGGGCAGTAATGCGATAAGAGACAACCACAGCATCCGCGTAAGTGTCAGTGGCCAAAGGGGCGACTATAGTCAAGTGGATAATCCAAAGATTAAATTCGGACGGGATCTGAATGATGTGGATAATATTCAGAGAAGGAAAGTTTGTGTGGTGGGAACCCGTATCATCGAGGAACTGTTTCCTAAATTAGCGAAGGACGAGGATCCCTGTGGGCGCTTTATCCAACTGGATAGTGTATATTATCGCATTGTTGGAGTAAGCGGTAAGAAGAATGGAGGCATCAATATTGGAGGAAATGCAGAAACTACGGTGCGTCTTCCCTATTCAACCATGCAGCAGACCTATAACAGAGGTACAGATGTGGATATACTCTGCCTGACGGCTTATTCTCACTATAAGATGTCAGAAGTGCAGTCTCGTGCAGAGGCACTTTTGAAGCGAACACATTTGATTCATCCTGATGATACGCAGGCTGTCATAAAAGTGAACACAGAGGCGATTTTCAGTATGGTTGAAAATTTGTTTAGTGGAGTGAGTATTCTTGTATGGATGATAGGTTTGGGAACTCTTCTGGCAGGTGCTATCGGAGTAAGTAACATCATGATAGTAACAGTGAAGGAACGTACGACTGAGATTGGTATTCGCCGTGCTATTGGTGCAACTCCACGAGATATCCTCCTGATGGTAATGAGTGAGAGTGTGGTATTAACCCTTGTGGCAGGTATGAGTGGAATAACGTTGGCTGTATTGATTTTGCAGGCAATGGAAGTGGGATTGAGCGAAGATACGCAGAACGCACAGTTCCAGATAACTTTCGCATTGGCTGTGGGAGCAGCCTCATTATTGGCTTTGCTGGGTGTAGTGGCTGGATTAGTACCTGCATATCGAGCTATGAAGATAAAACCAGTGGATGCAATGAGAGAAGAATAAACAATATAAGAAACAGATATGAAAAAGTTTTTCAAATGGGTATTTATGGCAGCAATAGCTGCTGTCTTTATTGGAACATTCGTGTTCCTGTACAAAAAATCTCAACCGAAAGAAGAGGTTTACGAGATCTGTACCGCTGAGTTAAAAGACTTAGAGAAAAGTACCGTTGTGACGGGTAAGATAGTACCGCGCGATGAAATTAACATCAAGCCCCAAATCTCAGGTATCATTTCAGAACTTTACAAGGAAGCTGGTCAGATGGTAAAGAAAGACGAAGTGATAGCTAAGGTGAAAGTGATACCTGACATGGGCAATCTAAGTTCGGCTGAGAATCGCGTTCGTTTGGCGGAAATTAATTTGAATCAAGCCAAGACAGATTTCGAGCGCATGGAACGTCTCTACAATGATAAGGTAGTGAGTGCAGAGGATTATGAGAAATCTCTGGTAATCTTTAATCAGGCTAAGGCTGAACTTTCAAGTTCGAAAGATGCGCTCAATATCGTGCGCGACGGTGTCTCGCTAACTCATGCCAAAATGAGTACGACACTTATCAGAAGCACTGTTGATGGACTGATTTTGGACATTCCTGTGAAAGTGGGCAATTCTGTCATTCTGAGCAATTCTTTCAATGATGGAACTACTATCGCGACTGTGGCTGATATGACAAGCCTGATTTTTCGTGGTAATGTGGATGAGACAGAAGTGGGCCGCATTGTGGAGGGGATGCCTGTCACTATTACAGTTGGTGCGGTACAAGACTTGAAGTTGAATGCTGTCTTGGAATACATATCCCCTAAAGGAATGGAGTCCAATGGTGCCAATCAGTTCGAGATAAAGGCTGCTTTGATGATTCCTGACAGCATCTCTTTGCGATCAGGATATGGAGCCAATGCAGAGATCGTGTTGGAGCGCGCCTTTAAGACAATCTCAGTTCCTGAGGCTGCTCTGCAATTCTCTGGTGACAGCACCTTTGTATATCTGTTGACAGATTCTGTACCCAAGCAACAATTTCAGCGTCAGAATGTTGTGACAGGATTAAGCGATGGCATTAACATCGAGATCAAAGAAGGTCTGAAAGTAGGGCAGAAAGTACGTGGAATCCTAAAGCAAGAAGAGAAATCATGAAAAGAGTAATCATCGTTTTGCTCACATCTGTGGCATTGCTTCCTGTTCATGCTGATAAAGTTTGGACCTTGCAAGAATGCATTTCGTATGCTGTGGCTCATAATCTGATTATCAAGCAGCAGGAAGCCAATGTGAAGCAACAGGAGATTTCGTTGAGCACA
This sequence comes from Bacteroidaceae bacterium, assembly GCA_017427185.1. Classification (GTDB taxonomy): domain Bacteria; phylum Bacteroidota; class Bacteroidia; order Bacteroidales; family Bacteroidaceae; genus Physcousia. The sequence goes on from JAFRTJ010000024.1 coordinate 13,490, forward strand.
TCCCGCAACAGCCGCTTGCCGAATTTGTCAGGAAGTGTGGGAGAAAGTTTCAACTTTGGTCGTGCGTTGACTGCTAACAACACGTATGCCAATCGTAATACGCAAAGCACCAACTTTAGCTTGTCGACGAATGTACCATTGTTTACAGGTGGCCAGATTCCTGCAGACATAAAGATAAAGAAACTGAATTTGCAGGCAGCTTTGCAGGATTTCGAGAAAACGTGCGAGAGTGTGATGCTGAACGTGGTGTCTGCCTATTTGGAGGCGATTTACCAAAAGGATTTGGTTGAAGTGGCCAAGCGTCAGGTAGAGCTTAGCCAAGCTCAGGTACATCGCATGGAACTCCTTTTCCAAAACGATAAAGCTTCTGAGGCAGACTTGGCTCAGATACGATCTACGCTCGCTTCGGATTCGCTGTCACTGACTCAACAGGGTAATTCGTATCTTTTGGCATTGTTGGACTTGACTCAGATGCTCGAACTGGAAACTCCTGAGGGTTTTGATGTGGAGCGCCCCATACTTTCTGTCGTGAATGAGGTGACGTTGCCTTCTCCTGATTTGGTCTACAATGAGGCATTGGGCATCAAGCCTCAGATTCTGGCTGAGCAGACGCGTTTGCTCAGTGCTCAAAAGAATGTTTTTCTTGCCAAGAGTGGTTTGTACCCTTCGTTGTATTTCAGTGCTGGCCTTGGAACGAGTTACTACAAGACCTCTGGATACAACACCTCTGTTTTTGGTTCACAAATGCGCGATAATTTCAGCCAGTATTTAGCTCTCTCTCTTTCAGTTCCTCTTTTCAATCGCTTTTCCACTCGCAACAGCATTCGTTCAGCCCGTCTGCAAGTCCATTCGCAGGAAATCCAGTTGGAGGAGACGAAGAAGTCTCTTTATAAAGAGATCCAGCAGGCCTACTACAATGCTTTGGCAGCTCAGCGCCAATGTGAAAGTAGCGAGACAGCCCTTGCTTCTGCTCAGACGGCCTTTGAACTGGTGCAGCGCAAATATGATAATGGAAAGGCGACTGCAACGGAATTTCAGGAAGCAAAGACGAACCTTAGTCGCGCAGAATCCAATTCCATTCAGTCGAGATATACGTTTCTCTTCCGCCAGAAGATTCTGGAGTTCTATCGAGGAAAAGAATTCTGATTGGAAAGTGTCACTGGACGTGAGTGCGTTCACAACGTGTTGTGTTGGCCAACTCAACGTGTTGAAACTCCTGACTCAACGTGTTGTGTTTCCTGACTGGATAGTGAAGTGGAATTGATGGTATTAAAAAGAAAGCGCCCAGCTTTGTGAGTTGGACGCTTTCTTTCTTTGTTTGGTTCAATGTCATGACTGGTGAACTTGGATTTGTGGGAAGGGGAAACTGATTCCTTGGCGGTTGAACTCTTCGTAGATTTGCTTGTTCATGTCGAAGAATACTCCCCAGTAGTCAGCACCTTTGACCCATCCGCGGACAGTGAAGTCCACACTGCTGGAAGCCAGTTCTCGCAATGCAATGAAGGGAGCGGGATCTTTCAGAATACGATTGTCAGCATCGATGAGTTTCATGAGTGCTGCTCGAACTTTCTCCACATCTGTGCCGTATTCAACTCCTACTGTCCAATCTACGCGTCGCAATTCTTTGGCGCTGTAGTTGGTAATGCTTCCACTGCTGAGAGCACCATTGGGAATATAGATCTGCTTGTTGTCGACAGTCAGGATGATCGTGTGGAAAATCTGGATTTCTTGTACGACACCATTTACACCTTGTGCTTCAATGTAGTCACCTATTTTGTAGGGTTTGAAAAGCAACAGGATGATTCCGCCTGCCAGATTCTGCAGATTTCCGCTCAAAGCCATTCCTATAGCTACACCAGCTGATGCCAGCAAGGCTGCGAATGATGTTGTGTTCACACCCAGTGCGCTGATGACTGTGATGACGAGTAGAATGGTCAGAAGAATGTTTGTGAAACTTTTGAGGAAGGATTGAATGGTGGGTTCCACGCGACGCCGTTCCAACATATTGGCTATCAATTTATTGATTAGCCTGATGACGTAGCGCCCTACCACAAAAATGAGAATCGCCAACAAGATGCTCTTTCCAGCATTCACTCCAAGAGAGATGGCTTGGTCCATGAAAGAATCAAGTTTGCCGCTAGAGAAGGCTTTCAATGCTTCTGATCCAGTTTGGATCGTCTCTGTTCCTTCTAAATAAATCATAGGTTTGGTTGTTTATGTAGTTTATTTCTTTGACTTCTTTTTGTTCTTCTTTACTTTGCGTGGAGCAAAGGTCAACACTTCCTGAATCTTTTCGTCACGAATGTTGTGGACTGTAATTTTCAGTTGATTGTCTGAAATGGTTCCTTCGATAACGGTGGGATAACTGCGTCCATTTTTCTGCATGTCTGGACCTCCGCCAACGATCTGTGCCCATTTGCGCTCTTCTGTAGGAGCATCGTAGCGGTAGGCGTGCTGATGGGCCACGATGATGACTTGGCAACCTGCTTCCTCAAGTAGGGGTCCCCATAGCTGAGCACATGTACGTTGCCAAGATGCGAAATCAGGACTGTAGTTGGGATCTTTGTCTGCTGGGTGCAAATCACCAGGATTGGCTTTTGGATCAGGGTCGAAGAGAGGAATATGGCAGAAGGCTACCAGATAAGGTGCAGAAGCAATCTCAGGTTGCTGTAGTGCATCTCTCAGCCAAGGCATTTGTGCCTCTCGATATGCTGCACTGGTAAAAAGACCAGCAAAGAGCGGGTTTGTGTCCAATTTGTCTTCTGCAGTATCTAATCCTATTAAGGCAATGTCACCCATACGGACAGCAAAGTTGCGACCTAAATCCCAGTCTCGTGAAAGACGTTCTTCAGGTTGGCGGAACATCCATACTCTTTCCATATGGCGATTGGCCAATCCGCGTGAATCATGGTTGCCGCAGCAGAACAGGTAAGGGATTTCTGCAGCATAATCTTTGTGGGAAATCTCAGGTTTCAGGAAAATGCGTTTTTGAGCCTCGATGGTTTCTTCTACGTTGCATGCATCGCCGTTCCAGATGACACAACTGGGATTCAGTTCAACAAGTTTGTCCACTATCTTATTGAAAGATTTCCAGTTCACATGCGTGTCATTGATGACGCAGAAGTGAGGTTTTGCCTCCTCGCCAGCTGTGGTGAAATGATATATGCGCGGATCGATTTCAGTTCCAAGGATTTGCATATTATACCCACCCTTGTAACTAATGCGGTCAGCTCCTATTTTATAATAATAGGTAGTGGCAGGTTTCAGTCCAGTCAGCCGAACCAACATTACCTTGTCATTCATGTCCGTTACTCGATAGCCTCCACATTTGACAGTCTTTCCATTACTCATGTCAGGGCTCTCGCTAAAGGTCACAAAGCCATTTGCCATATCAGAGACACTAAACGCAATGCCCATGCTGTTGTCCGCATAGTTTTGTAGCATGGGTGCGGAATCGATCAGTTTGTCAGACTGCTCTTTTTTCTCAAATTCGTTTTGAGGAGCTTGTGTAATCTCTGCGTTTGCATGGTTGCATATTCCTGTTCCTACGGCCAGGAGGGCAGAATTCTTGATGAAATCTCTTCTTTTCATGATACTTTTTATCTTAATGCAGTGCAAAGATAGCTTTTTTTCTGTATATGTGCAAGCGTGTGTGGTTGAAAAAACAGGTTGTGTTTTCCCTGTGCGTTCTGTTTCTTATTTCCCTATATATATTATATTAATAAGGTGTGATTTGCATGAAGTGCTTTTTTTTGAAAAAAAGTTGCTGTAAAGTTTTGTTGTTTTTCTGAAAGTGCGTACCTTTGTCCCCGCAAAAGAGAGGATGGCCCTTCGCTTTGTGCGGTCGGGCGCTTTTTTTCTCGCTTTTCGCGGTGGTTCTTTGATAGGATTCCATAGACAGATAGATACAGCAGTACAAGAAAGAAAGCGAACCGTCAATGTCCGTCAGGACATGAATTAGGGAGTCCGGGAGATATGCTCCTCGCTGCGTAGTCCGTTTCCCAGCGGCAAGACATTATACAGTGAAGAGTTTGATCCTGGCTCAGGATGAACGCTAGCTACAGGCTTAACACATGCAAGTCGAGGGGCAGCATGTTGGTTGCTTGCAACCGATGATGGCGACCGGCGCACGGGTGCGTAACGCGTATCCAATCTGCCCTGTGCTCGGGGATAGCCTTGCGAAAGTAAGATTAACACCCGATGGTCTCCTTGGCCCGCATGGTCCTTGGAGTAAAGTTACACGGCACGGGATGTGGATGCGTCCGATTAGGTAGTAGGCGGGGCAACGGCCCACCTAGCCGACGATCGGTAGGGGTTCTGAGAGGAAGGTCCCCCACACTGGAACTGAGACACGGTCCAGAGTCCTACGGGAGGCAGCAGTGAGGAATATTGGTCAATGGTCGGAGGACTGAACCAGCCAAGTAGCGTGAGGGAAGGCGGCCCTACGGGTTGTAAACCTCTTTTGTTCGGGAATAACAGGGTCCACTTGTGGTCCTCTGCATGTACCGTTCGAATAAGCATCGGCTAATTCCGTGCCAGCAGCCGCGGTAATACGGAAGATGCGAGCGTTATCCGGAATCATTGGGTTTAAAGGGAGCGTAGGCGGCCTTTTGAGTCAGCGGTTAAATGTCAGCGCCCAACGTTGGCGTGCCGTTGATACTGGAGGGCTTGAGTTCACACAAGGAAGGTGGAATTCGTCGTGTAGCGGTGAAATGCTTAGATATGACGAGGAACCCCGATTGCGAAGGCATCCTTCTGGGGTGTTACTGACGCTGAGGCTCGAAAGCGCGGGTATCAAACAGGATTAGATACCCTGGTAG
>JAFRTJ010000071.1 GCA_017427185.1 Bacteroidaceae bacterium
ATATATTATAATATATTAATATATAGATACTTATAAATATAATATATATATAAATATACATTATATTCCTCATTTTCTCCCCTATACAATATGCAAAAAAGCTGACGCAATTTGCAACGTTGCAACATTTTGCGCTTTTAGGGATAAAAATGCCTGGAGGGAGGATGCAATTTTTTCTGCTCCGTTTTATCGTAAGGAAAAGAATAATTGCAAAATAACTTTCGATTATTTGCCAGATCCTCTCTTTGCAGATGTTGCTCATGAACATAACAGCAATACAGCCGTGATACAGCGCAAGTTCGAAATAGGCTACAATCGAGCGGGAAGTTTAATGGAGCAATTGGAGAAGACAGGCATAGTCGCCAAGCAAGAGGCGCTAATCCGCGTGAGGTGTTAATATCGAAGAGGAACTAATGCGTGTAAAAATATGACTTCGACGTCAAGAGCATGACAGAAAGCTTGTAGATATAAAATCAGGAGGCAAACACATTTCTCTGCATTTACCTCCTGATCAATTATTGGGGATTATCCTTTCAGGAATTGACTTGGAAGGATAAAACTCTACTCCTGTGTCACTCCATTGCCTGCGAAGGTCAGATTCATGGCAAACTTACCATTGTCTCCAAAGTAGATGCTCATCTCGGAGATGGTAAGTTTTTGACTTGTGACGGTTGTCTTCATGTAAACACTGCTGACCTCATAGGTGGTGCCGTTAACGGTCAGAGAACCTTCTGCAGAGGTGTTATCGCCTACGTCCAACGTGGTGTTGTTGGAAGTTGCAGCCATGCTGAGATTGTAGAAATTGATGGCTGACATGGTGGCGCCGTTCACGGTCATTCCTGGTACAGTCATGTTGGCAACTGTATTGTTGACAGTAACGCTAAAGGTGCCGTTGAACTTGCTGGGTGTGGCATTTCCATATTGGTATTGTCCGTCGCTCTGCATGATCAACTCCTGTGCTGTGCCAGATCCTGTGAAGGTGTAGGTGGTGCCTTGCTGACCAACCAGATTGGTAATCAGGATGGTAATCAATTCAGTGATGGTTTCGCTGTCGCAGGACACGTTAACGAGACCCATGCTTAAAATGCAAAGGCTGAGGATTGCTTTTCTGAAGATCTTTCTCATAGTTTTCTAATTTGTTTATTGGGTTGTTGATAAATCTTGTTGGTAATCTCTTTTGCTGTTTCGCGACGTTTGGAATCTCAGATGCTGATGTCTTATCTTATCGGATTTCTATTTCCTCGGCCATGTCTATTTCTTCTCCGTTGGCATCGTAGAACTTGTACTCCAGAAATGCGAGACTCTGGTTGGGAACGACACTAATGCCGAATCCGTAGGTAAATTGCCAGCGCCGCTTGATGGAGATAAAGCCTTGGTTAAGATAAGCGGCCACATAGGGATGGACGTGCAAAGTGAATTTGTGGATATCCAGTTTGTTGACCAGCAGTTGTATCTTTCCGGAGAGGACTTTATCGAAGAGGAAGCTGCTCTTGATGGTTCCTTTTCCATGACAGGTGGGACATGTCTCGTCAACTTTGACCTCCATGACGGGGCGCACACGCTGACGTGTTATCTGCATCAAGCCAAACTTGCTTAGGGGAAGGATATTGTGTCGCGCACGGTCACGCTTCATGTTCTCCACCATGTGCTCGTAGAGTTTCTGCCGATCCTCAGCCAGTTTCATGTCGATGAAGTCCACAACGATGATGCCACCCATATCTCTCAGTCGCATCTGGCGTGCAAGTTCATCGGCTGCTCCCAGATTGACTTCCAGCGCATTGGCTTCCTGTCCGTCTGCTTTTGATCTGTTTCCGCTGTTTACATCCACCACATGCAGGGCTTCTGTGTGTTGTATAATAAGGTATGCTCCATGCTTGAAGCTTACTGTTTGTCCGAAATTGGACTTTATCTGGCGAGTGATGTCGAAGTTGTCGAAGATGGGCAGTTTGCCGCTGTAGAGTTTGACAACCTTTGTGCACTCAGGAGCGATGATGCTGACGTAGTCGCGAACCTCGTTGAAGACATCCTCGCGATTCACATAGATGTTTTCGAAACTTGGGTTGAAGAGATCGCGCAGCATGCCTACGGTTCGGCTGGTCTCCTCGTAAACCAGAGTGGGCAGCTCTTTAGCCTTCATGACGCGTGTCAGAGTGTCTTCCCAGCGCTTGGACAGCATTTTCATCTCTGCGTCCAACTCTGCCACACGTTTGCCCTCAGCGACAGTCCTGACGATGATGCCGCAGTTCTTGGGTTTGACGCTCTGTATGATTTGTTTCAGACGTGCCCGTTCGCTGTTGCTCTTGATTTTGGTGGAGACGGACACTTTGTCGCCAAAAGGAACCATGACCAGGTAACGCCCTGGAAAGGAAATGTCGCACGTGATGCGTGGCCCCTTGGTGCTAATCGGTTCTTTTACTATTTGTACGAGAACTTCCTGTCCTGACTTGAGGACATACTGCACGCTGCCTTCCTTTTCCAAAATAGGTTGGACAGTTGCCTTTTCGAATGGGGCGAGGTTTTTCTTGTCGGAAAGTACGCGATGAAGGTACTTGTTGTATGAATTGAACTGTTCCCCTAAATCCTGATAATGAAGAAATGCATCACGCTCGTGTCCAATGTTCACGAAACATGCATTCAAGCCCGGCATCAGTTTCCTGACCTTGGCAAGATACACGTTTCCCACGTTGAACGAGGCACTCTGTTCCTCATCCTGATATTCCACAAGCCTTTTATCCTCAGTGAGGGCTATGGATATCTTGTGTGGTTGAACGTCAACAAATATTTCGCTTGTCATTTCTTGTTTGAATGTTGACTAATCTGAATAAAAAAAATTCTCGGTGACTAACCTCGACAAAAGGAAGTCACCGAGCAGTTCTTTTTTCTGAGAAGTGATCCTACTTGCTCTTATGCCTATTCTTTCTCAGTCTTTTTTTACGCTTGTGAGTAGACATCTTATGTCTCTTATGCTTCTTTCCGTTTGGCATAATTGTACTGTTTACGGGTTAATACTATTATTATAATTCAACTTTTCGAAGTGCAAAAATACAATTTTTATCCTAAAATGTAAAGGATGGAGTGTTTTTTTTGTTGAAAATAATGATTTTCCATGTTCATATTCCACATAAATGGTTAAATTTGCATGTTATGGTAGTCATTACTCAGGGATAAATGAACGAAATCTTCGCGCGAGGAATTGAAAAGTGGTACTCTCAACACGGCAGGCATTTGCCGTGGCGCGAGACTCGTAATCCTTATTTTATATGGATATCCGAGATTATCCTCCAGCAGACCCGTGTCGCGCAAGGCATGGATTACTACCATCGTTTTCTTGAGAAGTTTCCTACTGTGGAGGCTTTGGCGGCTGCCAGCGAGGATGAAGTGTTGCGAATGTGGCAGGGATTGGGTTATTACAGTCGTGCAAGAAACCTGCATGCAGCCTCCAAGCAGATCGTAGAAATGGGTCATTTCCCAGACACATACGAGTCGATTCGCAGCTTGCGTGGAGTGGGGGACTATACGGCTGCAGCTATTGCCAGCATCTCGTTTGGCTTGCCTTGCGCTGTGCTCGATGGTAATGTGTATCGTGTGTTGAGTCGATATCTGGGCCAGGAAACACCCATTGATACGACCGCAGGGCAGAAATTGTTTCGTGCATTGGCTGACGAGATGCTCGACCCCATCCATCCTGCACTTTACAATCAAGCCATCATGGACTTTGGCGCCTTGCAATGTACGCCCCAGAATCCGCTCTGCCTGTATTGTCCTCTGAATGAAAGTTGTGCAGCTCTGGCTACAGGTAAAGTCGACACGCTTCCTGTCAAGATACACAAAACGAAAGTTCGTGACCGCTATTTCTCCTATTTGTATATGGAGACGATTAGCGGCGAGGTGTTGATTCAGCGTCGAGATGCAGGCGACATATGGGAAGGATTGTATCAGCTGCCTCTATTGGAATCATTGGAAGGACCGTTTTCTGCTGATGAAATGGAGAAAAAGTATCCTGGATGCAAATTGCTGGTTCAGGGAATGACTCATCAGTTGAGTCATCAGTTGCTTCATGCAGATTGTTATCATATCATCGTGACAGATAGTTCCTCAAGAAATCTACCCAAAGGCCAATGGGTGAAACGCGATGAATTGGAGAATTTCGCTATGCCAAAGTTGCTTCTTCGCATATTGGAGAAGGTCTTTTCTGAAATTTATTCCGAATAGTTATGCGGTTCTAAATTAATTGTATTAACTTTGCAGGAAATTAATGGTTTGATATTATGAATAAGGTAATGCTGATAGGCAATGTGGGCAAGGACCCTGAAATAAGATATGTCGATGCAGGCGTATGTGTGGCCAGTCTGGTACTTGCTACTACCGAACGTGGCTATAAGCTGCAGAATGGTACGGAAGTGCCTGACAGAACAGAATGGCACAACATCGTGTTATGGCGCGGATTGGCTGAGACTGTTGAGAAGTATGTGAAGAAAGGCGATAAACTCTACATTGAAGGCAAGATACATACTCGTAGCTATGACGACCGCAACGGCGTGAAACGATATGTGACAGAAATTTGGGCCGACGCGATGGAGATGCTTACACCCAAGCAAGTTTCGCAACCCCAGCCCGAACAGCCTCAACAATCTGCCTCAACGGAGCAAACAGAGGAGAAACTCCCTTTCTAACGGATGGAAGAAATACTGAATTCGTTCTGTAGTATCAGCTTTCAGCAACCAACGCTCGGAGCATACATTGCCTTGGTGATATCGTGTGTCTTGCTGATTTGCTCAGGTTTCATTTCTGCTTCAGAGATAGCATTCTTCAGTTTGTCTCCTGCAGACCTGAGTGCCATCGAGGAAGAGAAAGTAATTGCTGATACGAAGATACTGAAATTGCGTGCTGACAGCGAGCGACTTTTGGCAACCATCCTGATATGCAACAATCTGGTGAATATTGCCATCATCACTCTGCTTAATTATTTCTTTATAAAAACGGTTGTGTTCGGAAATGCAGTTTGGCTGGAATTCCTCTTCATGACTGTTATCCTGACTTTTTTGCTTTTACTGTTTGGCGAGATAATTCCCAAAATCTATAGTGCGCAGCATTCCCTATCGTTTTGTCGACTTGTGGCTCCTGTCCTGTTGGTGTTGAATAATTTCTGGCGTCCGTTGAGTAGAATTCTAATCAAGAGTAAAGCTTTCACGGAACATATCGTGAGTCACGAGGAACAAAGTCTGACAGTAGACGATCTGGAAAAAGCCATGGAACTCACTGACCAGAAGGACATTGCAGACGAAAGTCAAATGCTGCAAGGAATCATCCGTTTCGGCGGTGAAATGGCACGTGAGGTGATGACGAGCAGAATGGATATGGTGGATCTGGACATCAAGATGCCTTACTCTGAGGTCCTGAAATGTATCATCGAGAACAACTACAGTCGTATCCCTGTTTATCAAGGTACGGAAGACAACATCAAGGGTGTTCTATACATTAAAGACTTGCTGCCTCATCTGAACAAACCTGCAAATTTCCGTTGGCAGAGCTTGATACGTCCTCCATATTTCGTTCCTGAGACCAAGATGATAGACGATCTGTTGCGTGACTTTCAAGCCAACAAGGTGCATATTGCTATTGTGGTCGACGAGTTTGGAGGTACCAGCGGCATCGTTACGATGGAGGACATCATTGAAGAGATTGTAGGAGAAATCAACGACGAATACGACGACGAGGAGAAACCCTATCAGCGCCTAAATCAGAACACTTATGTCTTTGAGGCAAAAACACTCCTGACAGACTTCATGAAAATCATGAAGCTCGATGATGATTATTTCGAGCAGGTTGAGGGAGAAGCTGATACTTTGGCAGGCCTCTTATTGGAGATAAAGGGTGATTTCCCTGAACTTCACGAAAAGATAACGTATCGCAAGTTCACTTTTGATGTGTTGGAGTTGGATGAGCGACGTATTGTAAAGATGAAGGTTATCGTGAAGAATTAATGCTTCAGAGCTTCCAATAGTTCGTCCAGGGCGGCATCAGGATCTTTCTTTTCATCCAACAGACTTACAAACTTACTTCCAATAATGGCTCCTGCCGCGTTGGCTTGGGCAGACTTAAGAGTCTGCTTGTTGCTTATGCCAAATCCTATCATGCGGGGATGCTGGAGATTCATCTGATTTACCTTGTTGAAATATGCTTGCTTGGCAGCATTGAACTCTTTTTGCACACCTGTGATTGCAGCAGAACTGACCATATAGATGAACCCGTCGGTGTTTTGATCGATGAAACGGATGCGTTCGTCGCTCGTCTCAGGAGTAATGAGCATGATCACGCGTATGTCATATTTGTCAGCAATGGGCCTCACCTGTTGGGTATAGTCACGGAAAGGCAAGTCAGGAATGATTACTCCGTCAACTCCAACCTCCGTGCAGCGTTTGAAGAAAGCTTCGTATCCATATTGATAGATGGGATTCATGTAGCCCATAAGGATTAGGGGGAGAGTAACACCTTGGTTGCGGATGCCATCCAATTGACTGAAAAGCTTGCGCAGACTCATGCCATTCCGCAAAGCTTTTGTAGCAGCATTCTGAATGACAGGACCATCAGCCATAGGGTCGCTAAAAGGGATTCCCACTTCGATGAAATCAATACCTTTCCGTTGGATAGCTTTGATAATGTCAACTGTACTTTCTAAAGTTGGATGACCTGCACAGAAATACAGAGAGAGCAGTCCCTGATTCTTTTCCTGAAACAATTTGTTTATCCTATTCATGACTTCTGATTTGTTTAATAAACTGTGTGATTGCCTCCACATTCTTCATCGCAGGGGCTTCCTCAAAACGAGAATTGATGTCGATTCCTATCCACATCGGGTGATGCCAGGCAAGGAGTCGATCCACATCTTCCAGGCCGATTCCACCTGCCAACAAAAAGGGAATATTGCCTTGATAATGATTTAATATGTCCCAATTGAACTGTTCGCCGGAACCACCTATGCTTTTGCATTTTGTGTCGAAAAGAAACATGTCGGCAACGCTTTCATATTGCGTCCACGTTTCTATGTCATCTATAGTATTTACACTGATAGCCTTTATGATAGGCAGTCCTGTTTCATTCTTAACTTTAATGAAGAATTGAGGATCTTCTTTCCCATGCAGTTGGATGTAGTTTAGCTGTAGTTCATTTGTTTTTCTTACCACATATTCCGAACTGGGATTGACGAAAACGCCCACCCGTATGCATTGTGGCAGATAGGTTGGCACCTCGTCCACATAGCGACAACTGTTTTCCCAGCAGATGAATCCCATCATGTCAGGCCCTGCCTTTTCTATTGCGCGTATGTTTTTGGGGGCGCGCATCCCACACACCTTTATTTTAATTCCTCAATAAATTCTTTGAGAGCTAAACCTGGATTGGCAGCTTTCATGAAATGTTCACCCATCAGGAATCCACGGAATCCTGCTTTACGGAGTTGTTTGATTGTCTCAGGATTGCTTATCCCGCTTTCGCTCACGTGTACTTTCTCCTTAGGCAATCGGTCAGCCAATGCAAAGGAATTCTGCACGTCAGTATGAAAGGTTCCCAGATTGCGGTTGTTGATTCCCAGCATGTCCACGTCAAGTTCAGCATAATCCAGCTCTTCCTCAGAATGCATCTCCAGCAAGACCTCTAGTCCCAATTGGTGTGCTGTATAGGCAAGTGATTTTGCCTGTTCAACAGCAAGATTGGCAGCAATCAACAACACAGCGTCTGCTCCGATGCGTCGAGCTTGAAACAGTTGGTATTCGTCAATAATGAAATCCTTTCTTAAGATAGGGATACTCACGGTAGGACGGGACTTCTTAATGAAATCCAAGTTACCACCAAAAAACTTCTCATCAGTGAGGATGCTTATTGCAGATGCTCCATTCTGGGCATAACTTGCAGGAATCACATCGGCCCGTCCTTCTTCTTTAATCCATCCTTTGCTGGGACTTTTTCGTTTGAATTCAGCAATGATGCCATACGGCGAATTCTCCAGAGATTCATGCATGCTGTGCTGCTCTATGCCGTTACTCATTATGCGGTCCACGATAGCATACAGTTCTTTGGCTGGCAGATCATACTTCTGCTGCTCCAACTCCTTGCGTTTCCACGCAATTATTTCTTCGAGTATATCTTTCATGAGTTGATTTCCAGAAATTTCTTGAAGCACGCAAGTGCTTTACCGCTTTCCAAACTCTCACGGGCGATTTCTACTGTTTCTTGAATAGGCTTGTTGGGTTCAATGATACCAATACCACATGCCGCATTGGCAATGATGACGTTGCGTTGAGCTTGTGAAGCAGTACCATCCAATACGCTATCGAAAATCTTCATGGCATCCTCAGGTGTATCACCGCCATAGATGTCATCAGGTTTCACATATCCTAAACCCATTTCAAGTGGAGTGTAGACTTTCTCGAAGTTGCGGCATGTGATCTTGAATCCACTTGTAAGAGATATCTCGTCGTATCCATCATAGGACGTTATGACACCATAGTTGTCACCAATCTTCTGGTGGATACTGGTGTAGAGACGGAGTTGACTTTGGTTGGCAGTTCCGTGAAGGGAGTTCTTTGGATGACAGGGGTTCACCAACGGCCCAAGCAGATTGAAACATGTGGGAATGCTCAATCCCTTGCGTGTGGGACCTACATACTTCATTCCGTATGCAAAGAGTGGGGCATGGAAATAGCAGATGCCAGCCTCATCGAGAGATTTACGCAGGATCTTCTCATCGTCAGTAAACTTCACGCCATGAAGTTGCAGGACATTGCTTGCACCAGAGACAGATGAACTGCTCCCGTTGCCGTGCTTGGTCACTTTATATCCAGCCCCAGCCACAACAAAGCATGAACATGTGCTGATGTTGAAGGAATTCTTTCCGTCTCCACCTGTGCCTACGATGTCCAGGGTGTTGTAGTCTTCCAGATTGATGTATTTACCCGTTTCCAGTAGACCATCGCGGAAACCAAGGATTTCATCCACTGTGACACCTCGCGACTGGATAGCCATCAGCATGGCAGCTATTTGACACTCGTTGTATGCTTCCTTTGTGATGCCAATCATGATGTCGTGAGTTTCCTCACGTGTCAATGTGGCACCATCAATCATTTTCAACAGATACTTTTTCATTTCTCCAACCAGTTTTTAATGATGATTTTTCCATTAGGAGTAAGAACGCTCTCTGGGTGATATTGAATCCCTCTGATATCATATTCGCGATGACGAAGAGACATGATGAATCCCTCGTCAGACACACTTGTTATCTCCAGACAAGATGGAAAACTTTCTTTGTCTACTACCCACGAGTGGTAACGTCCTACCATAAAACTATCCGGCAAACTCTCGAAAATATAATCTTTGGCCATAATATGAATGGCAGTTTCCACACCATGATATACATCGCTTAGATTGGTCAGCTTGGCTCCGAAGACTTGTCCGATTGCCTGATGTCCCAAACAGACTCCCAGGATGGGTTTCTGCCCAGCATAGGTTTTGATTACATCCATTAGCAGACCTGCCTCCTCAGGGATGCCAGGACCAGGCGAAAGGATGATTTTGTCGAATTCTTCCAATTCTTCCAGCTGAAACTTGTCGTTGCGGTAAACGTTGACCTGAGCTCCCAACTCTTTCAGCAGATGGGAAAGATTATAGGTGAAAGAGTCGTAATTGTCTATGATAACTGTTTTCTTCATATCTTCTCTGCCATTAAGATAGCCTTGCGGAGGGCTCCAAGTTTATTGTTTACTTCCTGAAGTTCATATTCGACATCGCTTTTTGCGACTATACCTCCTCCTGCCTGGAACCACAGTTCATTGTTGCGGCTTACGAAAGTACGGATAGTGATGGCTTGGTTCAATTCTCCGTTCATGCCGATGAAGCCAATGCATCCTCCGTAGGCTCCACGATTATGGGGTTCGTATTCACTGATGAGCTGCATGGCACGTACTTTTGGAGCACCCGAAAGGGTTCCTGCCGGAAAAGTATCCAAGAAAGCTCTGATGTAATCAGCCCCCGTATCGAGTTCTCCACTCACGCGACTCACCAGATGGATGACATGACTGTAGAACTGCATGTCCTTGTAGAAATCCACATGAACGTCATGACAATTGCGGCTCAGATCATTTCGTGCCAAATCCACAAGCATCACGTGTTCAGCATTCTCTTTAGGGTCGTTGCGCAGATATTCTGCATTCTTCCGGTCCTCCGCCTCGTTGCCTGTGCGTTTGGTTGTTCCTGCTATGGGATCGATGAATGCTTGACGTCCCTTGATGCGGTAATGTGTCTCAGGACTGGACCCGAAGATTCTGAATCCTCCGAAATCAAAGTAGAACAGATAGGGGCTTGGATTTATAGAACGCAGGGCGCGATAGAGTTTGAAATCGTCGCCCTCATATCTTTGTTTGAATCGTCGCGACACGACAATCTGAAACACATCACCACGCAAGCAATGCCCAATGCACTTGCGTATATTCTCGCGATGTTCGTCGTCGGTCAGAGTGCTCCAATAATCCCCTACGGGGTGGAAGTCAAATGTTTGGAAGGGACGGCTTTGCATGTCTCTTTCCAACTGATCCAAATCATCTTCCTCACCATCACTCATCATCTCGATGATGGTTACCTCATTGCGGAAATGATCAAACACGATGACATCCTTATATAATATGTATAGCAGGTCAGGCGCATCGTTCTCAACCTGTGTTTCATCCTTCACGCTGATATTCTCCAGATAACGGACCGTATTGAATGAGGTATAACCATAGAGCCCACAATAATTGCTGTCTTCACCAGCAATCTCAAAATTGTTGAGGAACTCATTGATGACAAAGGCTACGTCATGTTGTTCATCCAGCGGATGTTTCGCAATGACTCCGTCAGGATAGCTTGCCACTCCCACACCATGTTCAATGCTTATGCTGGCAATGGGATGAACGGCAATGAAAGATTTCGAGTTCTCGCCGCTATGGTAGTCCGAACTCTCCATCAAGGCACTCTGAGGATACGCGTCACGCACCTTAAGATAAGCACTTACGGGAGTGATCAGGTCTCCCAGGATTTTCTTGCTTACCGTATGATATTTATATTTCGTCATAATTGATTTCTTCTTTGTGTGACAAATAAGTTTCCAAATCCTTGTCGCCTCGACCGCTTACGGTCAGCACCACCACATCGTCTTTCTTGAACTTCATCTTGGGCAGTAATGCCAAAGCATGGCTGCTCTCTAGGGCAGGAATGATACCTTCCAGTCGAGTCAACTCAAAGGCGGATTGTAAAGCTTCCTTATCTGTGATGGCCAGAACTGTGGCACGTCCTGTTTCGTAAAGGTTGCAATGCATAGGTCCGGTTCCTGGGTAATCCAGTCCTGCACTGATGCTGTATGGTTCTATGATTTGTCCGTCCTCCGTCTGCATGACTTTGATACGGCTGCCATGAAGAATTCCTACGGTACCAATGTTCAGGCTGGCAGCCGTTTGGTTGGTATCCATACCCATTCCTCCCGCTTCACCCAAAACAATCTTTACTCGTTCGTCGTCGAGATAGTGGTAGATGGTACCAGCAGCATTGCTTCCGCCTCCCACACATGCCATCAGGTAGTCAGGGTAGTCGCGACCAATCTTCTCCTTCAGCTGAAACTTGATTTCTTGGCTTATGACACTTTGCAGGCGTGCCACCATCTCAGGGTAGGGATGAGGTCCTACGGTGGAACCGATGATGTAGAAAGTATCGGCAGGATGGCAGCACCAGTCGCGTATGGCCTCATTGGTTGCGTCCTTCAGAGTCTTGTTGCCGCTTTCGACAGGAAACACTTCAGCTCCCAACATCTTCATACGCTCCACGTTGATATGTTGGCGTTGAACGTCCAGCGCTCCCATATAGACACGGCAGGGCATATTCATCAAGGCACATACGGTGGCAGTTGCCACACCGTGCTGACCAGCCCCCGTCTCAGCGATGATACGTTTCTTGCCCATCTTGCGTGCAAGCAAGATCTGTCCGATGGCATTGTTGATCTTGTGAGCTCCAGTATGATTCAGGTCCTCGCGCTTCAGATAAAGCTGGCACCCGTATTTCGCACTCATCCGCTTGGCGAAATAGAGAGGGCTGGGACGACCGACATAGTCGCGAAGCAACTGGTAATACTCATTCAAGAAATCTTCACTTTCTATGATGGATTCATACTGGTTCTTCAGATCCTCCACTGTCTTGTAGAGAATCTCAGGCACATACGTCCCACCAAATGAGCCATAAAACCCATCATTGTCCACTTTGTAGGTTTTCATCTTTTTACACTTTGTTATCCTGACAGTGCAAAAATATACATTTTCAATGAAAACCGCAAATAATTATTTCGAATTATGGAATTTGTATGGGGAAAACATTATAATCTCCCAGTTTTCCAATGGGTTTCTGTAACAAATTGACAAGGATGAATTCTCCTTTTTCCATTGCATCCTTAGGTTGGACAACAAATCCCTTGTCGCCTTCCGGCTTGATGTTGAAACTGTTCAGGTCAATACGGATATAGGGATTGTTCACCAGGATGTCTTCTTTGATTTGGCGGTATTGCTTGTGTTTTTTCAATTTGATGAAAGCATAGTCAGCCAGCGTTTCTCCTTCACCCGGCTCGATGACGAAGACGGGTCGTTGATCGTCCGTTATCTGCTTGCTGTGTTCGCCCCACAGGTAGCAGGTCTTCTTGGGTTTCATCTGGATGTCCACAATCTTCCATCCAGGTTTCAGTTCCGATTGGGTTTGCTGTGCAGGAATCTCAACCAGATTGTTTCCCACATACAGACTGACCTTTTGTGCCAAGCAGAAAAAGGGGCAAAGTGCCAGGAAAGACAATATCATTCTTTTCATATCAGGGGCAAAAGTAGGTAATTTAATGCAAAAGAGGAATGAAACTTTGGAAAAATGGAAATAATTAACTTATTTTGCATGAAGAAATACCAAATTAAAGTAAATTTTATGTCTCTTGCTATTGCAATCGTGATGTTGCTGGGCTATTTGCTTATTTGCAGCGAGCACATCACTCGTATCAACAAAGCCACTGTGGCCATCTTTTGTGGTGTAGTAGGTTGGGTACTCTTCATTATCATGGGTCCCGATTATGTGGAACGGCTTCATGCTGCAGAATTCTCGAATTTCCTTTCTGGTGCGCCTTACAGTATTAAAGCGGTCAACCAGTTCATCGCAGAGAATCTTTTTGCGCATTATCTCATCCAGATCAGTTCCATTGTGCTCTATCTGTTGGCAACGATGGCCATCGTGGAATTGCTGGTCAACAATGAATGTTTCGAATTCATCACCACGTGGTGCCGTTCGCGCAGTACCCAGCGTGTGGTGTGGACCCTTGCCACATTCAGTTTCCTGCTGAGTGCCAATCTCGACAATCTTACCGCCTCCGTCGTGATGCTCCTCATCCTGCGGCAGTTGGTCATCAATCCACGGCAGCGTATGTATCTGGGCTGTATCATTGTGATAGCCACCAATTGTGGAGGTTGTTTCACCGTGATAGGCGACGTTTCCTCCCTGCTCATCTGGTCGCGTGGTGCCGTTACTCCAGGCAGCTATAGTGCCGCATTGTTCTTGCCAGCGATTGTGGCAACCGTTGTTCCCACAGCATTGATAGCCCGCAAGTTTCCTGCCAATATTGACTTGAAGCGCCCCAGCATCTTTTATCGAGGCGATAACTTCCTGCTTCCCAAATGGCAGCGTTCCCTGATGCTTGTCGTGGGAATGGGTGGCTTGTGGTTTGTTCCCACTTTCCGTCGCCTGACAGGTTTGCCTCCATTCCTGGGAGCTCTTTGTGTGCTGGGTGTCCTGTGGGTTGTCAATGAAATCATCAATCATAAGCGGATGCAGACAGAACAGCCAGTCAGTATCTCTGGTGGTCGCACACTTCAGTACGAAGTGCTGCAGATGATTATGTTCTTCATTGGTATTGCTCTTTGTGTGGCTATGCTTACTGAGATTGGTGCCATGCATAAGGTCCAGACCTGGTGCGACGAGTATATCCACAACACTTATATCATGTCGCTTGTCTTGGGTGCAGTAAGTTCCGTCATGGATAACATAGCTCTGGTGCTCAGCGGCATTTCCATCTATCCTGTTATGGAGACCACCAGTCAGATGAGTGACTACATGCAGAGTTTCACCCAGAATGGCGACTACTGGCATTTGATTGCCCTGAGCGGATGTGTAGGCGGATGCCTGCTTCCCATTGGAAACACGGCAGGTTATGCCCTGATGAAGAGCGAGGACGTCTCTATCCTCTGGTATCTCCATCACATCACCTTGAAGGTGCTCATCGGATGGCTTGCCTCCTTGGGTGTCTATTTCCTGATGGCTTATTTCCTGTAACAGAATTCCCCAACCATATTCTCCCCATTCCATGACCTACAATCTGTCTAAATTAGGTGTTACCGACCTGAATGTCATGCAACAGGAAATGTTGCAGCTATGTCGTCGAGAACGTCAAGTCGTATTGCTTGGCCCCACAGGAAGTGGGAAGACGTTGGCATACTTGCTCCCTTTGTTGGAGATACTTTCTGAGGAAGACGATTCCCTGCAAGCTGTCGTACTGGTTCCTTCGCGTGAACTCGCCATGCAGACCTGTGATGTACTGAAGCTGCTGACGACAAGCATTCGCTGTATGGCATGCTATGGAGGACGGCCAGCAATGGACGAGCATCGCATCTTGCGCAGCGTGAATCCCCAAGTCCTCATAGCCACTCCAGGTCGGTTGCTCGACCATATCCAGAAGGAGAATGTGCAGGTTGACCAGGTGAAAACCCTTGTCATCGATGAATTCGACAAGAGCCTTGAGTTGGGTTTCCAGGAGCAGATGAGCGTGATTATCTCCCAGCTGCCTGCTGTGAATCGCCGTATCCTGCTCTCTGCGACAGACAATCCCAGCATCCCCAAATTCGTTGGAACGAAAAGCTTCCATAAGTTGAGCTATCTGGACGAGAACGAGCAGATACCAGACCGCATCCGTCTCTATGAGATGCATTCTCCCCAGAAAGACAAGCTGGAGACGCTCTATCAGCTGCTTTGCGTTTTGGGACAACAGACAAGTCTCGTCTTCGTGAATTATCGCGAGAGTGTGGAAAGGGTAGGCGAGTATCTTCATCGGCAAGGCATCAGCGCCGACATGTTCCATGGAGGCATGGAGCAGCGCGATCGTGAAAGGGCGCTCTACAGATTCTGCAACGGCTCGTGCAACGTGCTGGTCAGCACAGACTTAGCGTCACGAGGTCTGGATATTCCAGGCATCGACAACATCATCCATTACCACCTTCCCCTTGACGAAGAAGCCTACATCCATCGCAATGGCCGTACAGCCCGCTGGGATGCTCAGGGAGCAGCATACCTGATATTGGGACCAGAAGAGCATCGTCCAGAATACATCGCAGAGGAACCCGTCAACTTCCAGCTACCCTCACATATTCCCCACCCATCGGAACCTCGATGGATAACCCTCTATATAGGAAAGGGTAAGAAGGACAAAGTTAACAAGGTTGATATCGTGGGCTTCCTCAGCAAGATAGGTGGTCTCGAGCGCAATCAACTTGGCCGCATCGATGTGCTTCCCAACTGGTCATTCGTAGCCGTCGACCGCACGGCAGTCAAGTCCCTGCTCCCTCGTATAAAAGGCCAGAAGATAAAGGGCATCAAGACCATATTCGCTATCGCAGAATAAGGGGCTGTCCATTTACTATTTAATCATTTACGATTTACCATTTAACCGCTAACCTATATTTTTGAGTGTGGGGTAGTTAAGTGGTTCTTGCGCACCTGCTGGTGCGCAAGAACCACTCCAAAACGTTATCGTCCTCGTCAACGTTATCGTCCTCGTCAA
>JAFRTJ010000079.1 GCA_017427185.1 Bacteroidaceae bacterium
CGCAGGTGTGCTCCTCGCGGCGGCAATGGTCAGTTGTACAGAGCAGGTGGACACCTCTGCCCGCTATGTTTTTGCGGACGAGACGGTCTACAGCTATCTCTCCAAGCATGAGGTTTATTCTGAGTATGTGGACCTTCTGAAGAAAGTGATGGTGAGCCAGATCTCCTTGTCCACGTTGTCGCAGTTGCTCTCAGCCCGTGGGAACTACAGCGTGTTTGCTCCCACCAATGAAGCCATCCAAGTCTATTTGGACAGTCTTTATGCGAAGGGTATCATCGATGCTCCCTCGTGGAGCGGGTTCCGCGACAGCGTTTCTTTGGATTCCATCCGCGAGGTGATTGTATACAACAGCATCATCGATGGTGGCGACGATTACGACCCATACGAGACGGGGTCTTTCCCTGTCCAGAACGATGCAGAGTTCAGCTTGTCGAACATGTATCAGCGCAAGCTGGTGGTGAACTATTGCGATGACCCTGACAGCATCTGGATCAATGGCTCTTCCATCGACATCCGCAATCGTGATATCCGTACTGTGAACGGCATCATCCAGCAGATGCATCAGGTGGTTGCCCCCACCAACAACTCCCTTGGTTTCCTTCTCGAGCAGATCATCAGCGAGAAGATAGAGGGATTCTATGTTGCCGCACAGCTGGTTCAGGCGGTAGGTCTGATAGATACGCTGCTGGTTTGGCGCGACGACAAATACGAGAAGATGTATCAGGAGGGACTTATCAAGGATATTGCCCATACCTCTGGTATTGGTTACACGACAGGTAAGGTGCCTGAGCATCGCTACTACGGCTATACCTTCTTTGCTGAGACGGACGAATTCTGGTCGGCTGAACTGGGCAAGGCTCCCCTTGATATTACTGTCCAGGATGTGGTGGACTATCTGGTAGAGAAAGGCTATTATCCCAATGCGGATATCGACGAGAACTATCATCGCGAGAACAACATCCTGAATCTCTTCGTCACCTATCATTTCCTGCCCATGCGATTGGCCAACAACCGTCTGGTGCTCCATTGGAACGAGAAGGGCTACTCCAGCAACAATCCCCAGCCCACAGTGGTTCAGTATGAGTATTATACCACGATGGGTAAGCGCCGCCTGCTCAAGTTCCTCGAGAGCCGCGAGAGCAACGGAGTCTACATCAACCGCTTCCCCAAGATAGACAATGGGCGCCATGGCACCTATCACGAAATCTCGTGCGACCCTGACAAGGTGGGCATACGTGTGCAAGACCCCATTGTGGAGGGCGAGTTCAACGTGCGCAACGGCATCATCTATCCTCTCGACCAGATTCTGGCATACACAGAGAATGTCACCAACAACCTTCACAAGGAGCGTATCCGATGGGATATCATGGCAGGCATGCCTGAGACGATGAACAACGACATACGCCTCCAGTACCGCTATGTGGGCCAGCGTTGGGGCTTCCCCTTCAGCAGCATCTATCCTTATCTCGACGATTGCTTCATTGGCGACGACAGTTACTACTTCTACTATAATGGATACAACGAGGGAATGAAGAATTTTCAGGGCGACGAGTTGAATATCCGTGGAAATCTGGATGTCACTTTCCGTCTGCCGCCTGTTCCTGCCAAAGGCGTCTATGAGTTGCGCTTCAACATCCAGTCCGATGGATACAACCGTGGTATGGTGCAGTTCTATTGGGGTCCCGACAAGGATAACCTGGCTGCCATGGGTATTCCTTTGGACATCCGTATGAGCGGATTGGAGCGTCGTACCACCGCCGGCACCTTCCCCAGTCATGTGGGATGGGAATTGGATGGCGACGATGACGACTACAACGCTGAGATTGACAAGAAGATGCGTAACAACGGCTTCATGAAGGGAGCTGAGATCTATTGCGATGGAATTCAGGGCCTCTCCAAGATGGCGCGTGCCGATCCATTGATTGTCCGTCGTATCATTGTGCGCGAGCCCATGGACCCTGATGAGACCTACTACCTGAGGTTCAAGACCGTGCTCGATGATGCCTCGCGTGAGTTCTACGTCGACTATCTGGAATATTGTCCCAAGGAGGTCTACGACAATCCTGAGGAGCCAGAGGATATCTGGTAAGTCGAGGACTTCTCTATTTATTTAAGTTTCTGGAGTAGTTAGGTAGTCAGTAGTTAAGCCGATAGTTTTGTCTGCGTGTAAACACTTTGCACATACTATCGGCTTAACTACTGTCCGCAGGACGAGCGAATGCGATATCTACTTAACTCCAAAAGAAATGGTAAATGGTAGATGTTTAAATGGTAGATGCCTCCTCGTCCTCTTCCTCTTTTTTCTCATCTTCGCCGCTTCGATACCTCTTGTATTTCTCCAGCTCAGAGTTTAACTGCACAATCGCCCATGCGATGATGGTGGCGTCGTCGAGGAGTCCTGTTGGGATGATGTCAGGGATGACGTCCAGAGGTGAAATCACGTAGATGATGGCAGCCACAGCCAGTGCCAGCCCCCGCTTGCCGTAGTCCTTGTATTGGCCGTGTACGATATCGCTGATGTAATCCTTCAGCAGCAGCAGATCCTCCTTCACCCTCTTCAGTCCCTCCTTCTTCAGGTAGATGGGAAGTTTGCTCAGCAGCGCCGTCATCTTTGCCTTGTCGTTCAGGATAGAATTCGACTTGTTGAGCCATCTGCCCTTCTTGAAACGGTTGATAAAGAACGTTTTCATCGCTTATTCATAGTTGGTTCGAGTGCAAATATCGTCAATCTTATGGATTCTACAAAAAAAAGAGCCGAAAACTGAACTCCAGAAGAGCGATTTTTGCCCATTTCATCGAATTATTCCGTCCCTTTCTGCCATTTTTGCCAAGAGATAGATGAGTAGAGTGCCAAGGACATAGGCAACCAAATCCAACCAAAGGAAGCCTTGCCCCAGGACGAGGTGCCCCAGTGTGGTGGACCGCAGGCCGACAAGCCACTTCCAACGGACCAACTGCTGGAATTCGACGAGGAACGAGAAGGCCAATGTTGCGACAGCTACCCGTTCCAGACGCGAGCGAACCAGCAGGATTCTCCAGCAGCAGAACACCATCATGGTCCACAGCATGTCCCCCACCTGATCCGGTAGCCAGTCCACCCGTCGTGACATCAATCCCAGTGGAATCAGTGCCCCAACCGCCATCAGGTAGCAGATTCTCTTCTTCGCCAGAGCCCCTTTCGTTCCCAGCTTATCGTATTTACTTAGGACTTTCTTGGTGCGAGCTTTTCTGTTGAATTTGCCCATAATTCATCTTAAATAATCCATAATCCTCTGGTATCCCCAACTGCCACTTTCTCACCTTTCTTGCCTCCAAAGTTAGAGAAAAATATAATAATAAACAAATATCGTTTACACTTTTCTTGTCTGACAGCCGCACCAGCGCACCGGCGCACCAGCGCACCAAAACGAAAATGAAAACTTGCATTAGAGTGTGCCTAGATATTTTTATATTATATATATTA
>JAFRTJ010000025.1 GCA_017427185.1 Bacteroidaceae bacterium
ATGCCGTCTTCAATCTCGTCCCCAGCCGCAAGGCACAGGAGGATGCGGTAGCTGAAGCGAAGCGCCAGGAGACCACCCAGCCTGAGGAACCAGAGGAACCCTAAGAAGCCCCTCCCTAACCCTCCCCTCAAGGGGAGGGGAATCGGAGTAATCGGAAAATTCGGAGTAATCGGAGTAAATGGTAAATGGTAAATGGGACTCCGAGCTTGCTCGCCTGAGCACCTACGGAGCGCAAGAAATGGTAAATGGTAAATTATGAAGAAGGAGACTTGGAAATTCATCTTGCAGACGTTGGCGGCTATCATCAGCGCTATCCTGACGAGCCTGGGAGTGAGCAGCTGCCTGAGTTGATTAGCGGTTAGAGGTTAGCGGTTAGCGGTTAGAGGTTAGCGGTTAGAGGTTATGGGTTAGAGGGAAGAGGTTAGCGGTTATGGGTTAGAGGAAAACTCTGAGTAATCGGAAAAATCGGAGTAATCGGAGTAATCGGAAGAATCGGAATCCCCACTAACCACTAACCGCTCACCGTTAACCCAATTGTCAATTATCAATTGACCTGCGGTCGAGGCAGTTCACGCTTGGAAGAATTGGAGCAAGCTCCATTCTCCACTCGCTAAAACGCAGCCTTATCAATTAAAAAAGTGGATCCCCAGCTAATCAATCCGACTAACCAGGGATCCGGAGGGAGGGGAAATGATATGGGTGACTAGTGGGACTCGAACCCACGACATTCAGAACCACAATCTGACGCTCTAACCAACTGAACTATAGTCACCATCTATAGTCCATCCGGGAGTTGAACTCCCAAATGCGAATGCAAAGATACAGCATTTCCGTGAATCTGCAAAACTTTTGGCAAGTTTTTTATCGGTAAAATTCTTTTTTTGCTGCTGAGAGCGTGTTCTGCATCAACATACAAATGGTCATGGGCCCTACTCCACCAGGCACAGGGGTGATGAATGAGCAAAGGGGAGCCACA
Source organism: Bacteroidaceae bacterium (assembly GCA_017427185.1). Taxonomy (GTDB): domain Bacteria; phylum Bacteroidota; class Bacteroidia; order Bacteroidales; family Bacteroidaceae; genus Physcousia. Next base: position 977 of record JAFRTJ010000025.1, read on the forward strand.
TGCTCGAAGTCCACATCGCCACTCAGACGGAACCCACTCTTGCGCGATGGATCTGGCACGCGTGTGGTGCCGACATCGATGATGGCTGCTCCTGGTTTCACCATGTCCGCCGTCAGGAACCCTGGCTTTCCGATGGCTGCGATAATGATGTCTGCCTCCTGGCATTCTTTCTTGAGCGTTGCGCTGCGGCTGTGGCAGACGGTCACCGTGCTGTCGCCATACTGCTTCTGCATCATGAGCTGCGCCATAGGTTTCCCCACGATATTGCTCCGTCCCAGGATGACACATTTCCTGCCACTCGTGGGCACGTTGTATCTCCTGAGCAACTCGAGGATGCCCTTGGGGGTGGCACTCACGTAGCAGGGCAATCCGATGGCCATGCGCCCCACGTTGATGGGATGGAATCCGTCCACATCCTTACGGTAGTCGATGGCTTCGATGACCTTCTGCTCGCTGATGTGCTTGGGCAAGGGAAGCTGCACGATGAATCCGTCGACACTTTCATCGCAATTCAGCCGGTCCACCTCTGCCAAGAGGGCTTCCTCTGTGATGTCGTCCTCGAAGCGTATCAATGTGCTCTGGAATCCGCATGCCTCGCAAGCCAGCACCTTGTTCTTCACGTAGGTCTCGCTGCCTCCATCGTGTCCCACGAGGATGGCTGCCAGATGGGGACGTTTCCCGCCATTGCTGACTATCCGATCCACTTCCTCTTTTATCTCGGCTTTTATTTGAGCTGCCGTTGCCTTTCCATCAATTAGAACCATATTCTTTTACTTTTGTAGTTAAGTAGTTAAGTAGTTAAGCCGTTACTTTTCAACTTTTTAACTTTTTACCTTTTCTTTTACCTTTTCACCTTAGGTACTTTCTTACTTTCTGAATTTATTCATCATCCCTGCCATCTGAGCCATCTTGTTCTTGTCCGTCACCATCTTCATCATCTTGCGCGTCTGGTCGAACTGTTTGATAAGACGGTTCACTTCCTGGATGTTGTTGCCTGAACCCTTGGCAATGCGCATGCGGCGACTGGTGTTGAGCAACTCTGGCTTCTTGCGCTCAGCGGGTGTCATGCTCTGGATGATAGCCTCGATCTTCTTGAAGGCATCGTCGTCGATGTCCACGTCCTTGAGAGCCTTCCCCACCCCAGGAATCATGCTTGCCAAATCCTTCAGGTTGCCCATCTTCTTGATCTGCTGAATCTGACCATAGAAATCATCGAAGTCAAACTGGTTCTTCTGGATCTTCCTCTGCAGGCGACGGGCCTCTTCCTCGTCATACTGCTCCTGGGCGCGCTCTACCAGAGAAACGATGTCACCCATACCCAGGATGCGGTCGGCCATACGGCTGGGATGGAACGGGTCGATGGCCTCCATCTTCTCACCTGTACCAACGAACTTGATGGGCTTGTCGACCACGGCACGGATACTCAGGGCAGCACCACCACGCGTGTCACCATCCAACTTCGTCAAGACAACACCCGTATAGTCGAGACGCTCATTGAACTCACGGGCCGTATTCACGGCATCCTGACCCGTCATCGCATCCACCACAAAAAGAATCTCGTCAGGATTCGTCGCATCACGAATGTCCTGGATCTGCTGCATCAGCTCCTCGTCGATAGCCTGACGTCCAGCGGTGTCTATGATAAGCACATCGTGACCCTTTGCCTTCGATTCCTGAATGGCATCCAAAGCAACCTTCACGGGGTCCGTCGCACCAAGCTCCATGAAGACGGGAACACCCACCTGCTCACCCAACACGCGCAGCTGCTCCATAGCGGCAGGACGGAAGGTATCGCACGCAGCAAGCAGGGGGTTCATGTGGCGCTTTTCCTTCAGCATCTTGGCGAGCTTGCCACTCATGGTCGTCTTACCAGCACCGTTCAAGCCAGCCATCAGGACGATGGCAGGGTGACCTTTCAGGTTCATGTCTGTCGTCTCGCCACCCATCAGCTGAGCCAACTCATCGTGCACAATCTTGACCATCAACTGCTGGGGCTTCACGGCTGTCAGCACATTCTGTCCCAGAGCTTTCTGCTTGACTGTATCCGTGAAATTCTTGGCTACCTTGTAATTCACATCGGCATCCAACAGGGCACGACGCACATCCTTGAGCGTTTCTGCCACATTTATCTCTGTGATTTTGCCTTCACCTTTCAGAATCTTGAACGAGCGTTCAAGCCTCTCACTTAAATTCTCAAACATTTTCTTATGACTATTTTTACTGTTTATATTTCCAAAATATCCTTTACCAAGGGCAACACGACCTTGCTCAACACCTTATCGTTGAGGAAATGCTCACCCTCGAAGAGACTCATCTGCAAAGCGCCGTAGTGCTTCCTGAAGTCCGCCTGACAATTCACCAATTTGTCCTGGGTGCCGAAAAGTCCCCAGACAATCTCTTTCTCATGAGGGTCGACACGCGTGAAAGAGGACTTCTCGACCTGTTGGAACTCCTGAATCATCTGCTTGTCCACCTTGAACTCCTTCGCCCCATCCTGGCGTTTGTTGCGGAATTCCCGTTTCCCCATCCCTCGGAAGGTGAGCAAGCGGGCCATGTGGAACGAGGGATTCACCAGAACACGGGGAACTCCATACAGCTGCTCTGCATACATGGCACCCATACTGGTGGCGACAATCAATTCGAAATGTTCCTCAGCCACCAAATCCTTCAACATCTTTTGAGCCTCCAAAGGCGAGGTAGGAATGTCAGGACTGACCACATTCACTCCAAGGGGATAGAGCATATTACGCATCGTGGTAGCCGTTCCTGTACTGCCAGCCGACGCAAATCCATGGAGGTATAACACTCGCTTACTCATACTTCACTTACTTTTCTTTTCGCGTAAACTTCGTGGCACATCTGTTGCCATCCTTATCCGAGAGGCGAGCCACATACACCCCAGCGGGCAGGTTCTTCAGCGAGACACGTTTGTGTCCGCTCGCATCAAATTCTTCCCTGTCAGTCAACACGATCTGACCAGACACAGAATAGACACACAAAACTGCCTGGGGCGTCTCCTCGCTCTTCAGGAGGAGTTCGTCGCCCACACACGCTATGCTCAATCCACCATTCCGTTCTTTCTCCAAAACATTGGGTATCGCATCAGCATCCTCAGGTGCCTCCCAAGGTGTCGTGTAGCTGTTCATTCGATTCGATGCGTCGATGGAGGGACGAGTCATCAGATAGAGCTGGTCAGCTCCATCAGGATAGCGTCCAACGGATTCCCCACCATCGTGAGCACAATAGATCAATGTGTCGGCCCACGCATCGTCCTGAGCTGAGAGAGTGACCCGCTTTCCGTCCTCATTGGAAAGTTTGAAGTCAACATGCAGTTGGGAACGTGTCTCCAATCCATCACACCAAACAATCTTGTAGCCATAAGCAGGAATGACGGTGCTTGCTGCCGTTCCATTCGAGCTGATAACGGCCTTGTGGCTATCTTTCCTGGAATCAGAGAGGTACATACCCTCGAGGTCGATGTCCTCGCCTGTCGTGTTGTAGAGCTCTATCCAGTCGTTCTTCTTGAAATATTCATTCACATTCACGCTATTGCCAGCACTCACCTCGTTGATCACCACAGGAGGCTTCTGACGGGAGAAATCTTCATTTTCCTTCTTCTTGAAGTAGGCTTTCAATCCAATCCTGGACGAGCTGGCAGGCATATCTATCTCTGGCTCCACACTCACGAACTCCACCTCCGTTTCATCGCCTGGCACTATCACGCCGACTGAAGCATCCCAATAGATGTCGCTACTGGTATTGCTGTTATTGTGGACCTCGACAGCTATCACATTATCTCCCTTCTTCAGGAGTTTCGTGTCCAGAGTGATAGAGCCAGCGAATGGTTCATCACCTGCATACGAAGAGCTGACTGTATTGAAATTGATTGTACCAATAGGCATGTTGAAACGACCTGCCTCTTTGCCGTTGACATACACCACCATCCCATCGTCGAGCATGTAGTTCAAGAGATAGATGTCATTCTCGCCAGGCGTCTCATCCAGATGCAGGACCTTACGGAAATAGTAGGTGATATACTTGTTGGTGCTGTTACCGCCGTAACTGATGACCGTATTGTACCGGCTGTTGCTGCTGGCGTATCCCAAGGGAGTATTGCCTTCCTTCCAACCAGAATCATCGTACGTGGTTTCCTTCCATCTGGTGCCATCCAGGTTTCCTCGATCGCTATAGCGCCATTTGCTTCCCAACGGGAAAACTGGTTTATCCACGCCCATCATAGAACCTGTCAGCAGTTGCCAACCCTGGAATTCAAAACCTGCAGGAGCTTCAGCTTTCAACCTGACGGGAGGGAACAACTGTCCGTCGAACTTGCCTGTGGGAACCGTTTGCCCATTCACTTCCAGCTTGGCTTTGTCCAGATTCGAACCAAGAACAATCTGCTGGGCAGCAACTCCACTAAGTTTCATGGGAGAGTAACTCTTCAGGGCGCTGTAGAGAATGTTTGCCCGACCGTTCAAACTGCTTATCATGCTGTTGGCTGTTGCCCAAGGGCTGTCGTTCTTTCCATACCCATTATCATTCAGCACCTGCATGTCAGCCACCCGATTGGCCCACTTCGTGATGAGCTGCTGGCAACGGGAAGGTTCAAAAACACTTCCAGCCATCAGGCAGAAGGCATCAATGAACTGCTTGCGGAAGTCAGCATTGTTGAGCATATTCTGGAAGATGGTGACAAGCTCAATCTCTTTCGTGTAATGATCCACATTCTCGCCATAGAGTTGGTTGAAGGAGTAGATCCTTTTATCTGCAAAAGTACTGAAAGGACTTGTATTCCCAAAGGCGCCGTCCAAATCATACACGATGAAACGGAACCTGCCCCGTTCCATGATGGGACGCCAAGCCTTCACATTATTCTGTGGCCAATCCCAGTTGGACAGATACATCTCAGCAGCCATATAGTTGCAGAACTCATCGATGTCCACCAGTTCGTGAATCTGCTCGTAACTGCTGGCTTTGCTTGCTGTCTTGCTCAGGGTATACCATTTCTCGAAGGCCTCGCGGGTACCGTTCAACTGGCAGTATCCACTATCTGCATCAATTTCGAAAAGGTCTATCTCCTCCTTGTCGAGCCCATAATTGGCATAAACGAACTTGTTGTTGTTGGGCTCACGCAGATTGATTACCCCCTTGTATACGCCGTTGATATAATGGCATACGGGAGTATACGCCTGACAATCCAAATCGACTCCACTGGTGCGAATCAACTCTTGCAGGAAAGGGTCTCTCACACGACAGGAATTGTCATTCCCGCCATTTCGAATCTGCAGGCTTTTGGTCCGCTGGTAAGGCTTGCTGTCGAAGAACTGGTAATCCAATGTATTTTGTCCCTCATACAGCTTGGCCGCATTGATCTTGAAACTGTAAGGTGTCGAGGAACGGCTCCAACCTCCACAACGTGCCAAACCTGCTTCCTGATTCACCAGGCTTTTCCCCTCAGCATCCAGAAGTTCAAAGTTGACAGGTCGATCCCAATCCATATTCCAGTTGCAGGCAGTACTTTGTCCCAAACCAGGACGACCATTCACCCCTCGCACAAAGACACCCATCTTTTCGTTATAAAGATTGACAGGATCTGTCACGATAGACATGATGGGCAAGGTGAAGTTCTTGTCTCTCTTGATGTAAGAACGAGTCACCACTTGGCTACTCAGATATCCTTCCTTGAAAAAGGCAAAACGATAAACGGCAGTCTCTCTCACCACAAAGATACCGTTCAAACTGGTCTCACCATTGCGCAAGGTGGGAGTAGAACCATTGGTGGTATAACGAAGCGTGGCACCTTCAGGAATGTTCGACACAGCTGTTATCAAAGAGGAAGAGAAGAGTTGGCTCTCTTTTGTCAACTCAGGCGCAGGCAAGCGTTCCTGGCAAAATTGGACCTCACCATTCGTGGCAGCAGGAGTGGGTGTATCTGTCCATCCCCATTCGTCAGCACCATCCGTCTTGCGTGCATAACTGGCACGAGGAATGGCAGGGGGATAATCCTGCTGAAGGATGAGTTCGCCCTTCGAGTCGCTCAGATAGATGGTTCCCCCCTCCTGATCCAACTTCATGTCAATTTGGCTGGGTTTGTACTTGTCGTGATGCTCAAACCACAAATTGACAAACCCGCCACTACGAATCATGGTGGATTGAGTGATGTGTACCTTCTTCAGATTCCCTGGATCATCGCTTAGCCAACAATTACGGAGCTGGACATACGTGTTCCCTGGATTGTATATCTCTATCCATCCTCCGTAATTCCAACTGGGATCCACAAAACGGTCCACATTGGCAGGCATAATCTCATTTATGAGCAGAGAATACACTCCTTCTGCCCTGAGTAGACCTGAGCTGAAAGCCAGCACGAGAACCAGTAGAAATCTTATATGTATCATCACAATCTTTTCAATTGGAGCACAAAAGTAGAAAAAAAAAACGGCCCCACCAAACCATTCTTGTTTTTTCCTTTGGAAAATACAAAAACTCGAACTTTCATGCCCCTTCCAAAAAAGAAGTGCCGCCCAAGGTTTTGAGCGACACAACAATCCAAAAATTCCTGACAATTCCATATCAAGAATCAAAAATTGAACCAACCTTTGATTTTCTGCCAGATTCCACTTTTTTTGACATCTTCTGAAACTTGATCGAAAGTATCACTTGCTTTCTGAGCTTGCTCTTTCACGAATTCAGTCGCTTGTTTTGCCGTTTCGCTGTTAGCGACTTGATCGATGGTCTCATCCACTTTCTCCTTCACCTTCTTTATCGTTTCACTCGATTTCAGATCATCGATAGCCTGTTCGACCTTGTCCTGAACTTTCTTTACGGTTTCGTTTTCTTTGATGTCATCAATCACATCCTCTACCTTATCCTTGACAGCCTTCAGGTTCTCGTCGTTCTTTGCCTTCTCCACCAAGTCTCCAACTTTATCTTTGACATCATCGATCAAGTCTTCCACTTTATCTTTGGCAGCTTTCAGGTTGTCGTCATTCTTCACTTTCTCGACGATGTCGTCAAACTTCTCTTTGGCGTCATCCATTGCGTTCTCCAGCTTCTCTTTCAAGTCGCTTGAAGCCTCAGCAGCATCATTCTTCACTTCTTCTGCTGCACTTTTCACTTCTTCTGCTGCATTCTGCAAATTCTCAGCAGCATCCTTGATTGAATCTTCCTGTGTCATAATCCCAAATTTTTAAAGATGAATAAATATGAAATGTTTATTGAATAGATTAGAATTTCCTTTTGGCAGGGTCGATGACAATGTCTTCACTCTTCGTGTTCCCATTCGTGAGTGTCTTCCAGACAACTATCTTTCCATCTTTGGTGAGCTCCATCTTCTGGATGTCGATGACGTCGTTGTTCTCATACTGATGGCTTATGGTTCCAAAGTTGCTTCCGCTGTCCTTGATGACGAAACGTCCCTCGCTGCCCTTCACGGCTTCAGCTACACTCTCAGCCGCACAATGAGAGAAATCATTGGCGCTTGAGTTGATGACTCCTCCGTTGCCGTCGTTGTTGATGCGGAAAATGGTTTTCTCGTAGTTGACGCCTACTTGGTCAACCTCGATATTGTCTACTACGACATTATTCACGAAGTTGATGTTCATGCCTCTGTCACCACTCTCTCGCACATAAACAATGCCTGATCCAGGAAGACTGGTATTCTGCCAGCGCTCGCAACGTGCTCCTCGACAGAATGTGTTGCCAGAAATGTTTATGCAATTGATGCTGGGCTTGTGTATCTCTGCATCGATGAGCCAGTTGTCGTGAGCCTTCTCGTTGAAGAACATGATGCAGCTGTGGGTGGCAGCATCGAAGATACAGTTCTCGAGATTGAAGATGATGCAAGCCTCGTCGATGATCATGTGGATGAAATTGAACTCGAACTTGCAATCGAGGAAACGTGCCATTCCTGCTCCCTTCACGACAGCCCCCGCTCCTATCTTGCGAAGTTTGTTGGGCATTGAATCATCGATACCATTCGCCTGGATGTTGTAGTTGAGCATATTGGTGTTGAAGTGACAATCCTGGCAAATGTAGTCAGAGGTCCATGCTGTGAAAAGTCCAAAGCGACAGGCGCTGAAATAGGTACCCTTTATTTTCTCGATGTAACGTCCTTCAGCATGGATGCCGTAAGTAAAGCCCACGAATGAGCAGTCGAAGATTGCATCGATGGAACCTGCATCAGTCTTCATGAGGATGCCACACGTCATCAGAGGGCCGCCATTGGGTCCATCGCTCTCATGCAGGTTGCCGCTGACATAGAGTGTCTCGTCTCCTGCGACAGTAATGCCAAACATGCTGAGGCTGCCTCCTTTGGCGAAGCGGATGGCATGAATGGGTGAGCTTGTCTTGAATCCATAATGGATATTGCGCACCATATTGGCATAGACGCTCTCGCTCCAGTTGAGACCTCGAAAGAGAACATGCCTGCCTATCAGGATGCTTTTGTTGATGGGATACACGGCATCGACGATGACGACAGCACGTGAAACGGCAGCAACCTCATTGATGATGGTCGAGTTGTCGCTGTTCGAGGGGGAGGCACCAAACCAGGAAAGTGTGACATCCTGATTGTAGAGCTGACCGCTGAAGGAACATCCAGAGAACTGAACCAAGCCATCGAGATAAGTATTATCGAAGACGACAGATCCATTCTTGATAAGGCCGCCATTGAACTTGAGCACACATGCTGAGGGCACAACCAACTTCTGCCCTTTGAGGTCGATCGTGCTCTGTATCTCATAGATGGTACGAGCCGACTTCATCTGCGAGCTGAGGTCACCGCTTGGGTCGAGCAACACATAGGAGAGGCTTCCGTCCAAGCCTGGACGATTCTGGGCTCCAGCATAATCCGCAACCATCAGACACGCAAAGAGCACAACAAGATAAAGTATGGTTTTCCTACACATCATGGAACAAAAACTGGCCTTACCTTCCCCATGTGATTTTCATTTTAATTCTTTACGAGCACAAAAATACGGATTACTTTTCTAATCTCAAAATTATTTCTAAAAAATATTTCATCCTCGAATCCATCTCTTCATTCTAAGCCGAACCAAAGAAGGCATGAGAAAACATCTTAACATTCAAGTCTTTCTCTGCCACAAAGAAATCCTGGATGGGGAACAACGTGTCGAAACGGCCAACACAACACGTTGAAACGCCTGACTCAACACGTTGATTTCCCCAAGTCAACACGTTGCGTTGAACCTCCCTATACGCACGCTAAATATAAGGTGTTGCGGCTTTTTTCGTAAATACGCATTGGAATCTCGAAGAAAAACACTATCTTTGTACCGTCAAAACAAAGAATGGACAGATTATGCAACATTTCCTCTCTCGCCTGCAAGGGCAAATGGTATCAAACTGGGACCGCCCTGCTCTGTGCGACTATCAGGGCGACAGCTTCACTTTCGGCGATCTGGCCGAACACATTGCCCGTATCCACATCTTTTTCCGACAGCTTGGAATCAAGAAAGGCGACAAGATATCCATCTGCGGTAAAAACCAGGCCCGATGGGGAATCTCCTTTTTCGCCACGATATCCTACGAGACGGTCGCTGTGCCCATTCTGGACAATTTCCACATCGACAACATCAGCAATATCGTCAACCTGTCGGAAAGTCTTATCCTGATAGCAGATCCTGAGATTTGGAACAAGCTGGAGGACATCTCCCTTCCTACTGTGAGGCTGGTTGTTTCGATGCGTGACTTCACACCCCTGAAATGCTCAGAGGAAGACAAGCGTATCTTCTCGAAGCTCGACAATCTGTTTCAAGAGACCTATCCCAACGGGTTCTGTTCTGCAGACGTGGAATACCCAACAGACAACGATAAAGAACTCTGCATCATCAACTACACTTCAGGCTCAACAGGCAGCCCTAAGGGCGTGATGCTGCGTTATGAATGTATCTCCGCCAACACGGAATTTGCCCAGAATCACATTCCCTCGTATGCTGGTGATCATGTGTTGAGCGTCCTCCCAATGGCCCATATGTTTGGAATGGCTTTCGAGATGGTTTATCCGCTCTGCGGCGGAAGCACCATCCATTTCTTGGGCAAGCTTCCCTCACCTTCCCTCCTGATGAAAGCGCTGGCAGACGTTCGTCCCTACATCTTCATTGCCGTTCCGATGGTCTACGAGAAGATTTACCAGAACAAGCTGAAGCCAGTAATGCGCCGTCCATTGATGAAACTCCTGACCGCCCTGCCTAGCATTCGCCAGATAATCTTCAAGAAAATGCGGCAAGGTCTGGATGATGCCTTTGGAGGAAAAGTCCGCATCTACATCATGGGAGGAGCAGCCTTGAACCCTGAGGCAGAGGACTTCTTCCATCGCATTGGTTGGCATTTCACAGTCGGCTACGGAATGACGGAAGCCGCTCCTTTGCTATCTTACGTGAAATGGGACAAATTCGTGCTCCGCTCCTGTGGGAAGGCGATGGACTACATGGAACTGAGAATCGATTCAAGTGACCCTGAGCACGTTCCAGGTGAGATACAGGCTCGAGGCATCAATCTCTTCACAGGCTATTACAAGAACGAGGAAGCTACCCAATCGTCGTTTACTGAAGACGGATGGTTCCACACGGGCGACCTGGGAGTAATTGATCGCGAGGGTAACGTTTTCATCCGTGGCAGGCTCAAGAGTATGCTTCTCTCATCAAATGGTCAGAACATCTATCCTGAAGAGATAGAATGTGTGCTGAACAGCATGAAATACGTGATGGAATCTCTTGTTGTCATGCGGGAAGATAAGTTGGTAGCCCTGATTGCTCTCGACGAAGAGGCAGTCGCAAAGAGTGGCTTGCCCCAAGAGGCTGTAACAAAGAAAATACGGAAAGACGTCAACCTGAAGTTGGACAAATACAGCCAGATAGCAGAGATCGAGGTAATGCGTGAACCGTTTGAGAAAACTCCCAAGATGTCCATCAAGCGATTCCTGTACAGCTAAGAGTTAACATTATGAGAAATAAAAAGAATCTAATCGAAAACTGACATGAAAAAAATGCTGCTGTTGGTCGTTCTGACCATCATATCCCTGACAGTTCTCGCTGAGGACAGAGCAGAAAAACTACGTGAGAATCTCTTCCACAATCCCAAATACGTTACTGTCGTGGCACATCGAGGCGACTGGAGAAACCATCCAGAAAACTCTCTTCCTGCCTTCCAAAGCTGTATCGAGATGGGAGTCGACATGATAGAGATTGACCTGCAACGCACCAAGGATGGGGAACTCATATTGATGCACGACCGTACCGTAGACCGCTGTACGAATGGGAAAGGCAAGATTTCAGAAATGACCTATGATGAGATACAGCGACTTCGCCTCCGTCCCCAGCATAGTGCATCCATAACTCGCAACCATATCCCTACCCTCGAGGAAGTTCTCAATCTGTGCAAAGGAAAAATCCTTATCAACATCGATAAAGGTTACGATTATTTCCAGCAAGTCTACGAACTGATGGAGAAGACGGGAACAACAAATCAAGTGATCATCAAGTCAGGACACTCTCTCGAAAAGATTCGGAAAGAGAATGGAACCGTACTCAGCAAGGTGATCTACATGCCCATTGTGAACCTCAATTCGGAAGATGCTGAGGCACGTATCGACGAATTCATCACCATTCACCCCGTAGCTGTTGAGTGCTGCATCGACAAGTACAACCAGAACGTGGAACGCTTACTTCAGAAGTTGCGCGACGCTGGCATCAAGATTTGGATCAACAGCATTTGGGCCAGCCTATGCGATGGTCACGACGACGACCGTGCTGTAGAGCTGGGAGAACCCAACGAGAGCTGGGGATGGATACTGGACAGAGGCGCCACTCTCATCCAAAGTGATCGTCCTCGCGAACTCCTGCAATATCTGAAGAAAAACAAAAGACACAAACTGAAATAGAGTTTTGGCACGTAATTTGTATGAAGAAAAATTGAACTGACTATTGTATTAAATATGACAGCAAGATTTTCATCCGATATGACCTACGTGTTGAGCTTCTCACGCGAGGAAGCTCAGCGACTCCATAATGACTCAGTAACACCTGTGCATTTGATGCTTGGTATCCTGAGGCACAACTCCAATCATGCTCGAGACTTTCTAAAGAAACTTCAACCTGACCTGACTCAACTGAAGAGCAAACTCGAGAACATTGCCCACACGCATCAGGTTCTCGTCGCTCCCACAGAGAATGAAATGAACTTCAACGACCAGGCAACCCGCATCATGCGACTGAGTGTACTGGAAGCGCGACAGATGAAATCCGACGTGATTGACACAGAGCACATCCTGCTTGCAATCATGCGCATGAATGATAATGAGGCAAGCAACCTTCTGGAACAAATGAACATCAGCTACGAGGATGTAGCCAGAATGGCTCGTCCGCAGATTGACACAAAGGCAGGATACGGTTTCCGAGAGGACGAGGAAGACGAAGATGATGACGACAACATGGTGTCATCGAATGCCGACAGCGAGAGCACTTCACAAACGTCCACTCAAACCCAAGCAAAGAAAAACTCAGGCAACACGCCCGTACTGGACAATTTCGGCACCGATTTGACACGTGCTGCAGCCGAAGGTCTGCTCGACCCTGTGGTAGGACGCCAGAAAGAAATTGAGCGAGTGGCTCAAATCCTGAGTCGCCGCAAGAAGAACAACCCTATCCTGATTGGACATCCAGGCGTAGGCAAGAGTGCAATCGTGGAGGGATTGGCGACCCGTATCGTCAAGCATCAGATCAGCCGTCATCTGTGGGGAAAGAGAGTTATTGTTCTCGACATGGCAAGCGTAGTAGCTGGCACCAAGTATCGAGGTCAATTCGAAGAACGTATCCGCAGCATCATCCTGGAACTTGAGAAGAATCCTGATGTGATCATCTTTATTGACGAAATCCACACGATTGTGGGAGCCGGCAGCGCTCCAGGCAGTATGGATGCGGCAAATATGCTGAAACCAGCACTCGCACGTGGAGAAATCCAATGTATTGGCGCTACCACCATCGACGAGTATCGCAAAAGCATCGAGAAGGACGGGGCTCTGGAACGTCGCTTCCAAAAAGTTTTGGTAGACCCCACAACACCTGAGCAAACCTTGCAAATCCTGCAGAATCTCAAGGGACGATATGAGGAACACCATCATGTCATCTATACCCCTGAGGCATTACAGGCATGTGTGGATTTGCCCGAACGCTACATCACCGACCGCAGCTTCCCAGACAAAGCTATCGACGTAATGGACGAAGCAGGAAGCCGTATTCACATTCAGGACATTCCTGTCCCTGAAGAAATACAGGCGTTGGAACGACGTGTTGATGAATTACAAGCATTAAAGAATGATTCTGTCAAGAAGCAGAATTTCGAACTTGCAGCTGACTATCGCGACCAATTGAAGCAAGTGGAGGACTCACTCGTGAAGGCCAAAAAGGAATGGGAAGACAACCTGGGCGATGAACGTGCTACTGTGGATGAGTTTATCATTGCTGATGTGGTTAGTGCTATGACAGGAATACCTGTCCAGCGGATGGGCAGCGAAGAGAACTCTCGACTTCGCAACCTGAAACAAGCCCTACAACAAAGTGTGATTGGACAAGACGACGCAATAAGTACACTGGTAAGAGCCATCCAGCGAGGCCGCGTGGGACTCAAAGATCCTCAGAAGCCCATCGGAGTCTTCATGTTTGTCGGTCCAACTGGTGTTGGCAAGACTTATTTGACAAAATGTCTGGCTGAAGAACTTTTTGGCAGTTCTGACAGCATCATACGCATTGACATGAGCGAGTATATGGAGAAGCATACAGTCAGCCGCATGGTGGGCGCTCCTCCAGGATACGTGGGTTACGAGGAAGGAGGTCAACTGACTGAGAAAGTTCGTCGCAAGCCTTACTCTATTGTACTCCTTGACGAGATAGAGAAAGCACATCCTGACGTTTTCAACATTCTGCTCCAAGTGATGGACGAAGGACGTCTGACAGATGGAAACGGAACGACAATCGACTTCAAGAATACCATCCTCGTGATGACAAGCAACTGCGGAACACGTCAGATCAAGGAATTCGGACACGGCATAGGCTTCGCTTCTGGTGAAGACATCTCCCAAAACAGAAAGCTCTCACACGATTTGGTCAAGAAGCAACTTCAGAAGCAATTTGCACCTGAGTTCCTCAACCGATTGGACAACATAATCTATTTTGACCAACTAAACCAGGAAGCTATTCAAAAGATTGTAGACATTGAGTTGCGTCCTCTGACACGTCGTCTAAACGATCTTGGATACTCCCTCGAAATTACTCCTGAGGCAAAGGACTTCCTGGGTCGGAAGGGTTACGATGTCCAATTTGGCGCACGTCCTCTCCGTCGAGCCATCCAGAATTATCTCGAAGATCCTTTGTGTGAACTCATCATGGATGGCATAGAGGATAATCATATCATCTGCGCTACTTTGGCAGAGAGTAGAGAGACGATTGAATTAAAGATTAAGGAAAAGACTCCAATAAACTGAGAATAAGAAGATTTAAAATAAACATATAAAATGAAAACTGGAAACATTGGGGTTACCACAGAGAACATTTTCCCCGTCATAAAAAAGTTCCTGTACAGTGATCATGAAATCTTTCTACGAGAAATCATCAGCAATGCTGTAGATGCAACCCAAAAGCTGAAGACCCTTGCTGGCAAAGGTGATTTTCAAGGTGAACTGGGTGAGCTGAAGGTGTCTGTCGCTATTGATAAGGATGCCAAAACAATCACCGTAAGCGATCGAGGAATCGGCATGACTGCTGATGAAATAGAGAAATACATCAATCAGATAGCCTTTTCTGGCGCCAACGATTTCCTTGACAAATATAAGGACGACGCCAACGCTATCATTGGTCACTTCGGACTTGGTTTTTACAGTTCTTTCATGGTCAGCAAGCAAGTGGACATCATCACCCGCAGCTATCAGGAAGGGGCTCAGGCCGTCAAGTGGTCCTGTGACGGAAGCCCTTCTTTCACCATTGAGGAAACTGACAAAAAAGATCGAGGTACAGATATCGTCATGCACATTGATGATGATAGTCAAGAATTCCTTGAAAAGAACAAAATTGAGGAACTCTTGCGCAAATACTGCCATTTTCTGCCTGTTCCAGTCGTTTTCGGCAAAAAGACAGAATGGAAGGACGGCAAGCAGGTTGATACCAAAGAGGATTTGGTCATCAATGATGTAGAACCTCTTTGGACGAAAAAACCTGCAGACCTAAAGGAAGAGGATTACAAAAAATTCTACCGCGAACTCTTCCCAATGTCTGACGAGCCTTTGTTCTGGATTCATCTCAACGTGGACTATCCCTTCAATCTGACAGGTGTCCTCTACTTCCCCAAAATCAAGAACAATCTTGACCTGCAGCGCAACAAGATCCAACTCTATTGCAATCAGGTTTTTGTTACTGATCACGTGGAAGGAATCGTACCAGAATTTCTCACCCTACTTCATGGTGTTATAGACAGTCCTGACATACCTCTCAACGTCAGCCGAAGCTATCTGCAAAGCGATGCAAATGTAAAAAAGATCAGCAGCTACATCACCAAGAAAGTTAGCGACCGATTGGCCAGCATCTTCAAGAACGACCGGCCTGATTTTGAGAAGAAATGGGATGACATTAAGATTTTCATCCATTATGGTATGCTTAGCGAAGAAGATTATTACGACAAAGCTAAGCAGTATTTCCTCTTCAAGGATACAGAGGGGAAGTATTATACACTTGAGGAGTACAACACTCTCATCAAGGACAACCAAACCAACAAGGACGATCAGCTCGTATATCTCTATGCCCAAGATACAGAGTCCCAGTACACATATATCCAAGCCGCTAAAGACAAGGGCTATAATGTGCTCCTGATGGACGGCCAACTGGATATACCTCTCGTCAGCATGTTAGAACGTAAGCTGGAGAAAACCACCTTCACACGTGTTGACGCTGATGTCATCGACCGACTTATTGAGAAGAAAGACCAGAAGCACGAAGAGCTTGAACCTGAAAGAGGTGAAAAACTCTCCAGCATCTTCAGCAGTCAAGTTCCACGTACCAACAAAATGGACTTCCACGTTGAGGTGAAAGCACTCGGAGAAGGACAACTGCCTGTTATCATTACTCAGAGTGAATATATGCGTCGTATGAAAGAGATGGCACAACTGCAGCCTGGCATGAGTTTTTATGGCGAAATGCCTGACATGTACAATCTCATACTTAATTCCGATGCACCACTTATCCAAGAAGTTCTCAATGACAGCGAGAAGCAAACCGAAGAAGCTCTAAAACCTATCGAGAATGAGATAAGAGGACTTAATGCCCGCCAAGCTGTACTTCGTCAGGAACAGGACAAAAAGAAGCCTGAGGAAATCACTCAGGAAGAGAAGGACGACCTGAAAAAATGCGGAGAGGACATAGAAGCTGAGAAAAAGAAGAAAACTGACATTCTGGCAGAGTACGCCAAAGGAAACGACAAGGTTCACCAGCTCATTGATCTTGCTCTGCTCCAGAACGGCATGCTCAAGGGGGAAGCGCTTACCAACTTTATCAAACGAAGCGTCAGCCTGATTAAGTAATAATGTAAAACAACCGAAAAGCAGAGTGCACCCCTTCAAGACACCCTGCTTTTCGTTTAAAAACAATAACGTATATGAACTACGGATTCGTCAAAATCGCATCTGCAATCCCCAGCGTGCAGGTTGCCAACTGTCAATACAACATCGAACAGATGGAGTCGCTTATTATTCAGGCAGAAGGAAAGGGGGTGGAAATCATTTGTTTCCCAGAACTCAGCATTACCGCCTATTCCTGCCAGGATCTATTCCAGCAACAACTCTTGCTCGATGAGGCAGAAATGGCCCTCATCCAACTGATGAACTTCACCCGTTCGCTTGATATCATCAGCATCGTTGGAATACCCGTTGCATACAAGGGTTCTCTCATGAATTGTGCTGCCGTAGTTCAACATGGCCATATCCTAGGCCTTATTCCCAAATCCTATCTTCCAAACTATAAGGAATTCTACGAGAAACGTTGGTTCACCAGTGGACTTGACATTGCTGAAGGATGCACACTCATATGTGGGCAACAGGTGCCCATCAATCCAAACATTCTGTTCAGCACTCCAACATGTACTTTCGCAATTGAGATCTGCGAAGATTTATGGGCTCCCATCCCTCCATCCTCCCACCTCACACTTCAGGGAGCAGAGATTATCTTCAATCTCAGTGCCGACAATGACATGGTGGGCAAATACGACTATCTGCGTACTCTCGTGGCACAGCAGAGTGCACGATGCATAGCGGGATATATTTACTGTGCATGTGGATTCGGCGAAAGTACACAAGATGTAGTCTTCTCTGGGAAAACACTCATCTATGAAAACGGCATCTTGTTGGAAGAAGCTAAACGCCACAGTCTGACACCTCAACTCATCATTACTGAAATTGATGTGGAACGACTACGAACAGAGCGTCGTACAAACACCACGTTTGCAACCAATTCTGCCAACTTCTTAAAGGAAAGCCTTCGTATAGTGGAAACAGAGAAAATAGCAACCAAGGAACTTGATCTCACACGTATTATCAATCCGCATCCTTTCGTACCCACAGGCAAAAACCTGGATGAGCGTTGTGAAGAGATTTTCCATATTCAGACAGAGGGACTTGCCAAGCGTATTCAACATACTCATGCAGAAACCGTAGTGGTAGGTATCAGTGGAGGACTTGATAGCACACTCGCCCTTCTCGTCTGCATCAGGACATTCGATCTGATGAAACTAAACCGCCGAAGCATCATCGGCATCACGATGCCAGGATTCGGCACTACCGACCGAACCTATACAAATGCTGTCAATCTGATGAAACTACTTGGCATTACAATCCGAGAAATCAGTATTCGCGACGCAGTTGCACAGCATTTCAACGATATCGGTCATGACATCAACGTACACGATGTAACCTACGAAAACAGCCAGGCACGTGAACGTACACAAATTCTCATGGATGCAGCCAACCAGATGAATGGAATGGTAATTGGAACGGGAGACCTCAGTGAGCTGGCCCTTGGATGGGCAACATACAATGGTGATCACATGAGCATGTATGGCATCAACGCTTCTGTCCCTAAAACACTTGTGCGGCATCTTGTCAGCTGGGTTGCCGCCACTATTGAGGACGAGAACACCCGCACCATCCTGCAAGACATCGTCAACACTCCCATCAGTCCTGAACTGATCCCAGCTGACGATCAGGGAAACATTATTCAGAAAAGCGAAGACATCATCGGACCCTATGAATTGCACGATTTCTTCCTTTACTACATGATGCGATGGGGGTTCAGTCCCAGCAAAATATACTTCTTGGCACAACATGCATTTGGAAACACCTACACAAACGAAACAATACGCAAGTGGTTAACCACTTTCTTCCGTCGATTCTTCTCTCAACAGTTCAAGCGTAGCTGTTTGCCAGATGGACCTAAGGTAGGTAGCTGTTCACTTAGTCCCCGTGGAGATTGGCGCATGCCAAGCGACGCCAGCAGCGCAGCATGGATTAAAGAATGTGAGAGTCTGACATAATAAAAGTATATCCCTATCCCTCATGAATCATAAAGCCGTCAAAATATGATACTTTTTCTTATATTAACTCTATAATGATTATCATTTAACCCATAAGCGAATAATAGGTACAGATGATATGGCAGATAGAAAAATATGGTTCAAAGTGTGTATTCAACGTATATACACCGTGTATACGGTAAGAATACAAAGCCTATACACTTGGTTTTATACGGTGACATATGTAAATTCATCAAAGAGAGTGACTCCCATAGCTTCCAATAAACGACGACTATGAGCGACATCAGCAGCGGTATTGAAATCTGGAATATGGGGAAGTCGAACAACGATGCGGTTAGCAACACCTTGATTGACGAGCCATTGCAGATTCTCCAAGGCGCGTTCTACTTGTCCTCCCGTGTAACGTCTATAAATATCTGGTGAAGTATCTTTAATGTCCACGATATAATGATTAACGAACGGAAAGACTTCTTCCAGTTGCTCGCGTGACACTTGTAACGATGTTTCCAATGTAATACGCCATTCTTTAGGAGCCAAAGAGCGAAACTCACGGATAAATTCACTACGCAACAAGGGTTCTCCACCACCAAAACAAACTCCACCACCCGTGGCTTGGAAATACAAATCGTCAATCTTTAATTCATCAATCAGCTCATCGGGTGTCATCATAAGACACGTACAGTCGGGTGAAAGACATTGCGGATTCAAGCAATAACGGCAATGCAACGTACAACCATGAAAGGCAACGAGCGTAGTCACTCCCTTTCCATCTCTTCCCAATCGATGGCGACTGATTCCAATGATGGGAACTTCCATTGTGGTTTCTGATGAATTCATGCGACAAAGTTATCATTTAATCATTAAAAAAGCAAAATATCTTTCTGTTTTCATCGTTATTATTTGTAGATAAACGAATTATCATGTATATTTGCAACATATTCAAAGGAGACAGGTTATGAAACAGGGAAAGAAGATTTGCAAGACACTCAAAGCAATACGACAGCAAATAGCAGATGCAAACGGCATTAGCTATGCTCCTACACCATGTACACACAAAGGGGATTGCGCCGGTACTTGTCCTGCTTGTGAAGCCGAAGTGAGATACATTGAAAACGAACTCAATGCTCGTAGGTTGCTTGGAAAAGCCGTCGTCGTAGCTGGATTATCGATGAGTTTGATGCCACTTACATCCTTTAGCCAAGTTGTTACCCCTTTTAAATCGCCTCAAAAAATAACGGCAAAAAGTGATACTTCTCACGTACTGGCAGGAGTAGTAGAAGAAATGCCAAGTTTTCCTGGCGGTCAGCAAGCTTTAATGACCTTTTTATCTCAAAACGTAAAATATCCAAAGGAATGCAAAGACTCAGCAATACAAGGTCGTGTAGTATGCAGTTTTATGGTAGAGAAAGACGGCTCGTTGAGTGGATTCAAGGTAGTTAAAAGCGTTCACCCAAAACTCGATGCTGAAGTTCTGCGAGTAATGAAGCTAATGCCTAAATGGTATCCAGGAAAGATGCTTGGTGAAACAACACGCGTAAGATACAACATTCCCGTCACGTTTCGCTTGGATAATGACAAAGCGAAGAATATGAAGTAACGTGTTATTTCGCACTCGTAACCACATACTTTTCATATGCTAAAGTGATAGTTTACGAAATTAATGCTTCCTTTTCTTCGGCTCAGGCAATTCCTTACAAGTCTCACGAACAAGTAAGGAAAGGTAGTCATGATCATCCACGTTGGCAATATAGAAATATTCACGTGCCTCATCGTAAGGTTATCTCATTTCAATAGTTTGAAACAAATTACGCCCTACCTTTGTCGGCTTTAAGTAAAAGCGGTCATCACAAATCAATCCGAAAATCTTACCATTACAATATATGCCATAATCGCCAAACATCTTCAAAGCAATAGGCAAACAAAAAAGAGATATCGACTGATATCTCTTTCCTGTGATTCGGAAGGGGCTCGAACCCTTGACCCGCAGCTTAGAAGGCTGCTGCTCTAATCCAACTGAGCTACCGAACCAACTAATAGAAAATTCTATTTTGCAGCCGCAAAGGTACTGAATTCTTGAATACTTTGCAAATTTTAATTCATCAATTTTCTGTTTCTACCTCATCAGAAGGGTGCCATTACGCTGAAAGAATCAAAAATAGCTCTCATCTGTAAAGCAGATTGATATACTAATATTGTGTGCTGATTGCAACGCATTACAAGAATATAAGATTGTTGGTTCGTGCAAAATGATGAAATGAAAAAAACACTTTTTCAGGACTTTTTTCAGGAAAGCAATATCTCAGAAACATATTTCAGACCAATTTGTCTCAATTTTTACCTCGACAGGCTAAAAATAAGAAAATAATGAGTATCTTTGCACCATTAGAAGATGAACCGAAAATGGTCCGTCGAGAATGGATTCAAGGTAGAATGGATATTGAAGGATGAAACTGATTCTGCAAACCAGCCCACACTTCTTCGTGGAAGAGGACAAAATTCTGGCCACCCTTTTTGATGAAGGTCTTGATTTGCTTCTTCTGCGCAAACCTGGCACAGAGCCCATCTACTCAGAGCGTCTGCTTACACTCTTACCCGAGAAATATCATGACCGTGTGATAGTTCATGACCATTTCTATCTGAAGGACGAATTCAATCTCTTAGGCATCCATCTGAACAAAGCTAATCCTATCCCTCCCAGCAATTACAACGGTCCTATTGCTCGCAGCTGCTACAGTCTTAAAGACGTGGAGGAATACAAGAAAGAGTGCATCTACGTTTCACTCAAGAATATTTACGACAGTATTTCCCAACCTGCCAACAAAGCAGACTTCACTCAAGAGCAACTGGTGGAGGCTACTCGACGTGGAATCATCGACAAGGAAGTGATGGCTCAGGGAGGCATCTCGCTCGAAAACATTCCAGAGATCAGGAAACTCGGATTTGGGGGTGTCATCGTGAGTGGTGACCTCTGGAATCTCTTCGACATTCGTAACGGATTCGATTTCAAGGAACTGATAGCCCGTTTCAGGCGCTTACGAAAAGCAACAGGATAAGGGTTCTTTCCAATTTTTATACAATCAACAAACTAACTAACTCAAAAAATAAAATCAGGTCATGGAATCAGTTGACAAATCAACTTTCAAAGTATTCTCAGGAACAGCCACGCGCTATCTGGCAGAGAAAATCTGCACTAGTCTTGACTGCAAACTCGGCAATCTGTCTGTCACACGATTTGCTGATGGTGAGTTTGAAGTCTGTTTCGACGAGTCCATTCGAGGACAAGATGTATTCTTGATCCAAAGCACATTCCCCAATGCTGATAATTTGATGGAACTCTTGCTAATGATTGATGCCGCCAAACGCGCATCAGCCAACACCATCAACGCTGTCATACCCTACTTCGGGTGGGCACGTCAGGACCGCAAGAGCAAACCTCGTGTCAGTATCGCAGCAAAACTGGTGGCTGACATGCTCTCTGTGGCAGGAATCAAACGTCTGATCACAATGGATCTGCACGCTGACCAGGAACAAGGTTTCTTCAACGTGCCCGTGGATCATCTTTATGCCAGTAGCGTAATGCTTCCCTACATCGAAAGCCTTCATTTGGAAAATCTGGTGATTGCAGCTCCTGACGTAGGGGGCTCGAAGCGTGCCAGTGCATATAGCAAATACCTGAAATGTCCAATGGTTCTATGCAACAAGACTAGAAAGAGAGCCAACGAAGTGGACAGCATGCAGATAATCGGCGATGTATTTAATGCTGACGTTGTCCTAGTGGATGATATTGTAGACACCGCAGGCACTATTACCAAAGCGGCCGACTTGATGAAGGAAAATGGAGCTCGAACCGTTCGTGCTATTGCCAGTCACTGTGTAATGAGCGGTCCTGCCAGCGAACGTGTCCAGGCAAGTTCTCTCGAAGAGATTGTGTTCACCGACTCCATTCCTTACAGCAACCGTTGCGCAAAAGTGAAGCAAATCAGCATTGCAGACCTGATTGCAGAGACCATTCGTCGCGTACTCCAAAACGAGTCCATCAGTAGCCAATATCTGATTTAATATCTTTACGACTATTATGAAGAAATTTTTTATCATACCCGTTCTGGCTGTCGTAATGATCTCATGCGGCAACAAGCCTACGAACGAAAACACAGACACGAACGAGCAAGACTCAACTCTAGTAACAGAAATTGTAGAATTCTCACCAGAAGAAGGAAACCATTATCTCGACATTTCTGTTCCCATGATGGGTGGAGGTAACCTTCGTTTGAGTGAATTCATTCCGGAAAATAAGCTTACCATCGTGGACTGTTGGGCAAGTTGGTGTCATCCATGCGTGGCCGAAATGCCCAATCTGGTGGCCATTTATGAAAAGTATCATTCCCAAGGACTTGAAATTCTAGGTATCTCTTTTGACAAGGAAGAGAAAGCATGGGTTGATAAGGTGGCTCAATTAGGAATGAAATGGCCTCAAGGAAGCGAACTCAACGGCTGGGAGAACCAAATGATGGAGAAATATGGTGTTAACAGCATTCCATGTACCTTCATAATCAATCAAGAGGGCATCATCTTGGCTCGTGGGCTTCGAGGTGAGGAACTCGAAGCATTCATTCAGCAGAATTTGTAACTACCAATTTAAACTCCCCCTCCTATATCTGTTCTCACATGCAGAGAAAAGACAAGGAGGGGGGGATTTTATGAAAAACTGAAACTTAATACCTGAAGAAACAATGAAATACCTGTTTTTGCTTTTATCCCTCGTAATGGGAATTGAAAACATTTACAGCGAAAACCTGACGAAGTACCTGAAACACAGTAGCGGTATGATACTTGGTCTTGGTAGCGATAATCATGCAGTACTGAAATCGGCTAACGCAAGTGACATCCAACCCATGGAGTTTCTTCAACAGTCTGATGGAGCCTATGCTATCACCATCAAAGATAAGGGTACCACTCGTTATCTGAGTCTTGGCACCACAAATGGGTGGTCAACCTATTACCAAACCTCCTTTGACTCGCATCGAAGCAAATATAGCATTGAAAAGGTTGACGAAAGATACATTCGCCTAAAGAATGCTTCTACTGGCAAATATTTGGGCACAGATGCTACTACGCCTGGCAGTTATGCCTTCTCCGACAAGTCCGGAACAGATGCACTTCATCATTGGTATCTCGTCGACAATCCTAAAGATGAAGTTGCTCCCACAACCTACTCCTATCTCATCTCGCCCGCTCAACAGCAACAAATCTGCGAAGGATGGGGAGTAAGCCTATGCTGGTGGGCAAATATGTGTGGACACTGGAGTGATGAAAAACTCGACCAAATCATCGATTGGCTGGTTAGTCCTACAGGATTGAACATGAACATCTTCCGCTACAATATTGGTGGAGGCGATGATCCCAACAACACAAACTGCACACTTCATCACATGGGAAATGGCAAAGGACTACGTGCTGAAATGGAAGGGTTTCTGGATGGACCTGGAGAAAATTATATATGGGAAAGGGATGAGGCACAGCGTCGAGTCATGTTGAAGATCCACGAAAAACGTCCCAATGCCATCTTCGAAGCCTTCTCGAATTCTGCTCCATGGTGGATGACATACAGCGGATGCTGTTCGGGAGCTGTCAATCCAGGCGACGACAACCTGAAGCCTGAATATTATGAGGCATTCTGCCACTATCTGGTAGATGTTTGCAAACACTATCGAGATGAATACGGTATAGAATTCCGTACATTGGAGCCTTTCAACGAACCCAACACAACCTATTGGGGATGCAATGGTGGGCAAGAAGGGTGCCACTTCTCTTCCCAGTCTCAAGTTGCCCTGTTACGTGTTCTCTATCCTATCCTGCAGGAAAGCGGACTTAAGACGGTCATTTCTGCTTCTGATGAAACATCTGTAGCAACAGCCGTCTCTACTCTCAAGACAATCACCAGCAGCGGCATTACAAACATGGTTGGCCAATGGAACACCCATACTTACAGCGGCAACGACCGCGCGTACAGCCAGTTTGGAACGTTAGCCCGTCAGACAGGAAAACCTGTATGGATGAGTGAGGTTGGATCTGGCGGGAGTGGTATCGGAGGCAATTTGGCCTTAATGCAAAGGATGTTCCGTGATATACACTATATCATGCCCTCTGCCTGGATTGATTGGCAATATATTGAGGAATATGGCGACCAATGGTGTATGGTAAATGCAAAATTCAATGATGAAAATTCTGCCACGCGTGTCAAAAGCTATTATATACGCAGCCAGGTAACACGTTTCATCCAACCTTGCTATCACTTTGTTCCCAGCCTGTCTTCTCAAGCCCTTGCAGCAATCAGTCCTGAAAGAGATCGTCTCGTGGTTGTCCTGATCAATTCGGATGCAGCCAAATCTGTTCATCATATATCCCTACCCTACACAACCATCAATGGCAGCGTTGAGGTATATCAGACCACGCAAAACTATAATGTGGCACGTCGCCATGATGTGGTCGATACGGAGGATAACATACTGACAGCTACCCTAGCTCCCCTCAGCATTACGACACTTCTCATTCCTGTCCACTTAGAGAAAACAACTTTCGATCTGGCAGAGGGTAACACCTATCTTGTGGTACCTCAGAGCAACGTTGAGATGACTCTTGATGCACAACAGCAAAAAGTCATAATCAGCAAGTTAAATCCTGAGAGCGAAACCCAATTATGGACTTTAATCAAAGATTCAAATGAATCTACATATACTTTTATAAATGAAAAGAATGAATATATAAGTTATCGTAATGGAGAATATGCCTTAAGCACTCGTTCCACCACTGGAGGAAACATCTATCAGCAAAGCTTCAGTCTCCTTCCAGTCGAGGATTATTTCTATCGCATTATGAATGGGAAATATGGATTCGACCTGCAGAGCAACAAACTTACGGAAGGCACTACGGTGGGAATGTATACGTATGGAAACTCGCTCGATGCCGACACTCGAAACTGGCGTCTAATCCGTGTTCCAGGAAAACAAGAAGGCACTGGAATCAACCAACTCCCAGCTACCGGATCTGACGCGGATAAAATTTACTTTAACCTGACGGGACAACGTATCAGCCGACCTCAGCATGGCGTGAATATCATGCTTCGCGATGGAAAAGCCATCAAGATACTCCACCGCTAATTAACCCGTATCTCACTGACTGATTCAAACGGCAATCCCTGGGCATCCGTTCCTTGCAAGATAATCTGGTAGATACCAGCATCCTGAGGCGCTGGAAACTCCACCTGGCACGCATTTACCGAAGGGTTCCAATAAACTGTGCTGATTTTACTTTTCGAGGGAATCAAACAGTTGGGGTGGTCTTGAGGAAACTCGTATGTGACGAGACGTGATCCTTCATCCAACATGTAGTTCGAGAGCAATCCATGGCGCGATATGAACGAGATAACACCTTGGCAGACTGTCGTTCCGAAAGTAAACACACCTGAGTACACTTCGATATATTTCAACAAACGCGCATCGTAACCCAGTATGTCATCCACATCATATAAAGGCATACCATCTAGCAACACTAGAGCAGGCCAATCCGTATAACTTTTCTTGCTTTCCGAGATAGTGAAGAGCTGGTTTATACCATGCACCTTCCTCTTTCTGACACCTTTCACAAATTCAAGCAGAGCTTCCCTTACAGTGTTGAACTTGGTGTATTCGTCCATATCATAACTATAATCAGGCTTCTTCGAGAGAAATTCTCCTGTATGAGCCAGTGTGTCACGAGTCATCCAAGCCACTAAAGCACGTTCCTGCTGTGCCCCAATGCTCCGTTCCCTGAGATCTTGCTCTGAGCACCATACCTGCAATCCTGGCAATGATTCAGGAAGAGATTGGGCATAAGGTGTAAGAAACTCCAGCGGTGCAGGATTCAACTCGTTGTCGTAACCATTGAGTAGTGTTGGTTGGGCAGAATGGATATCGTGAGTGTAATAAAGCCAAGTGTCATCAGCCTGTCGCTGTCCATCATAAACGTCTGCACCCTTTCCAATCATCACCATGCGGCTCGTCACAGGTCGAGTATCATTCGAGGAACGAGCCATCACGATGTGTCCCTCTATCTCTGGGACGAAGTTCTTTGTGCCCTGCTGAGAGGCAGCTTTTCCGACATAGCCTTCCAACGTGTACTCTGCCGTACGCAGATTACCACGAACCACAGAAAGAGTGCGTATGATCATCGCCGAGTCTTTTGGAAGCGCAACTCTCACTCCTTGACCTGCCTGATATTCCTTGATACTTTTGTTCTCTTTCCGGTTCTCCTCTTTCATAAAGGTCACATTATCCAGCTGACTTATTCCGTTCGGATTGATCACTGAAATGATTTTGCGGCAGAAAGACTTCTCGCCCTCATTCCGCATCGCTCTGGTATAGGCTGTCAACAGATAGTTCCCACTATGAATTCCTTCTGGTAAGCTTAGCTCAGCCCAGCCTTGTCCATCCTTCAGGTACATCATGGCATGTGCCACCATGCGTGCCGTATCAGCAATTTCCACATAAGCCACCTTGCTCAGGTTCAACGCGTTGTGATCCTTATCGGTAATCAATACACTCACGTGAATACGCTCACCTGTCAGATAGCACGACTTGTCAGTATATGCCTCCACGCGCTCGCCCTGTTGTTGTGCGATGGCCAGCAAGCATATTTGGCAAATGATTATGGATAATGATATTCTTTTCATCCCGAAGATTCTTGTTTTTATTCTCGCCAAAACGAAGGTTTCTCCAAAGAGCACTTCCAGAAAGAATTCCTGCAGTCTATGCACCAGACAGGACACCATTGCACATATGCCTTGCCGTTGGCATAGTACTCGTAAGTAAGTACTTGGAAACCTGCCCTATAAAGTTCATTCCACGTTTTCTCCTTCACCAGATCTTCACTTATCGTGTATGGGGTTCTCAAAGGGAAGTATTTTACTTGGCCTTTCTTGATATACATCTCACAAGTAGCCACACTGCCTCGAACGCCTACAAATCCGATTGCCTTGCGGTCTTCTTCCAAGCAGCGGATATTCGAGGGCAATTCGCTTGGCTGAGGAGTAAAGATTCCCCCCATATCGGAACTCTGACGATTACGCAAGTTCTCGTATTCATATTCAGCCTTGGAAATGGCATACTCTTTCACGCGCGTATAATAACAAGTCTGTAATCGGTTATCAGTGTGACCAATGCTGTAGAGACGATATTGCTGAAGACGATTATCATTGAAGGTTTCACTGCTGGCCAAAATGTATGACTTGCTAGAATCATTTGCCCAGCCATGATGTTTCATAGCCGTCACAGCGATAATATTATCGGTATTGGGGTCATATTCCATAAAAGCTGCCCAAGGCGTGTAGATCTCCCAGTATTCATCATATTC
This sequence comes from Bacteroidaceae bacterium, assembly GCA_017427185.1. Classification (GTDB taxonomy): domain Bacteria; phylum Bacteroidota; class Bacteroidia; order Bacteroidales; family Bacteroidaceae; genus Physcousia. The sequence goes on from JAFRTJ010000025.1 coordinate 28,952, forward strand.
CCAGCGAGTATATTGGGGGGTGCCTGTTCCTGAAGCAGCCGTGCTCACCAAGATATCCACCTCCAAGTCTTCTCTATCCTGAGCAAAAGAGAGACTATCTATTGAAACAGCGAAAAGAGGTTCCTGAGGCTCACTTTCGTAGGTTAAGCCATCCACTTTCACTTGCAGCCAATATCTCACTCCCTGTTTCAGGGTGCCAACATTCACTTGAAATGGTGGAACTGAATGAGGATTGACACTCCCAGGGAAGATCGTTCCGTCGGATCCCATCACACAGATTTCTGCATTGGAAAAGTCTATTGGAGAGGGTCTCTGGCCGTATACTCCAGGATAAAAATCAAAATCCCAATTATACGGCATGTTCAAGCCCTCGGTACGGCCAAGGTGGAAGGAACAGAGCGAGTCGGAGTAGATACTGCCCTCCACAACGAGCAGATATTGATCCTCTTCCTCGAGGTCGGGCACAAAATCCTCTATGCACGAAGTCATCAGCAGAGAACACGCCAGCAGCGTCCAGAATGTTTTGTATGTCAGTTTCATCCGTTTCATTACTCGTCTTTCGATTAGAACTTTAAGTTATAGGAAACAAAGGGGAGGGGCGAGCCGAAAATCGAAAGCTTGTAGCCACGTATCGTGCCATTTCTCACATTAAAATAAACGCTGTAGACGTTGTTGCGTCCCAACAGATTGTACACTCCCACCGAGAACCAGCTGTGAGTCTTCCTTGTCTGATGATGACCAGGTTCGATGTTGAACGACCAGTCGATGCGGAAGTTATCGGGCAGGCGGTATTCGTTGCGTTCCGTGTAGAAGGGGAACCAACTGTTTTGCTGGTGGTCATAGTACCTTCCGGCAGGCACGGTGGTGGGACGTCCTGTGGCGTAATCCAGATTCAGGCTGGTGCTGTAGCGTCGTGTGAACCGATAGTTGGCCACCAGGTTCAACTCATGAGGGCGGTCGCAATCGGCATTATACCAGTCACCTCCATTGATAGGTCGGGCAGAGTCGTCCTTCTGTCGCAGGAACGTGCGTGAATAGCTGTAGCTGATCCATCCGTTCAGTTTGCCCAACGGTTTCTTCAGCTGGACTTCCAGACCGTAAGCTTGGCCTTGTGCGCCGAAGACATCATCCTCCAGATGCTCATTCATGATGAGCTTTGCAGCACTTCGGTACGTCAGATAGTTGCTCATCCGTTTGTAGTAGATTTCCGCTGTCAGTTCCAACTGGCGGTTCTCCGTCCGCATATTGTATCCAGCTCCAATCTGCCATCCGTGCTGAGGCTTGATGCAGGAGTTCGATAGAGTCCAGATGTCAGTCGGCGACATGATGACCGTATTGCTTACCTTGTGAACAAACTGGTTCATCGTGTTGACTCCTAGTTTCAGGCTCTGGTCTTCGGTCAGCATATAGCTTGTGGAGAAACGCAGCTCCGGAGCCTGATATAACTTCCTCATGCCTTCACGCATCGCCTGGAAAATGGCGTATCGGAGTCCACCACTCAGTTTCCATCGCTTGTCGATTTTCCATTCGTCCTCTACGAAGAGAGCCCCCTCCACCGCCTTGTCGTGGTCTAATTCTTTCAGGGCGACGTTGGAGGGATCTCCCCAAGGCTCGTACTTCCCTGGATGCAGGTTATAGAGAATGGAATTCCATCCGAACTTCATTTCATGGTGTTCGCCAGCATTCAGGGTTAACAGGCCTCTCAAGAACTTCTGTTGCAATTGGAAGGAGAGAAGTCCCGCCATAGTGGGTACCTCCTTTTCACCGTTCAGATAGTCATAGTGATCCATTCCAGCGCTGATGGTGCTCAGCAGGCGATCCGACCAGTAAGCCTTCCATTCGACACTTCCATTGATATTGTTGTAGCCGTACTTGTCATACTCCGTAAAGGAGAAACGGTCATGGCTTCCATAACCATAGACATTGACGAAATGCCGGTCATTCACCGTCCATGCAAGCGTTCCACTCAGGTCATAGAATCCAGCCTTCCCGTCGTGGTACTCGCTCTTCTCCGGTATCTTCTTCATCATCCAATCGGAATAGGTCGTTCGGCCTGCCAGCAGCAGTGAGAGATGATTCTTCACGAGAGGGATTTCCAAGTGAGCCTTGCTGGTGAGCAATCCAGCGCTGAGCGAACCGTGCCACTCCTGCTTGCTCGCCTGCTTGGCCGACATGTTCATCACCGAGGAGATTCTGCCACCGTACTGCGCAGGAATGCTGCTTTTGTAGAGCTCCACATCATTGATGGCATCGGCATTGAAAGCCGAGAACAAACCAAAGAGATGCATCGGATTGTAGACCGTATTGCCACTAAGCAGTATCAGGTTCTGATCGGCAGCACCGCCTCTGACATTGAATCCGCTGCTTGCCTCGCCCATCGTCTTCACTCCTGGCAGTGTCTCCACCATCTTCATGATGTCTGCCTCGCCCAGCGCCATCGGGACGTTTCTCAACTGAGAAGGACGGAACTTCTCCACTCCCATCCGGACGACACCTACGTTCGAGCGGAAGGCCGTAACCTCCACTTCGTCCAGGAACTTGTCCTCCGTCATGGGTTTCAGGCTCTCTATGCCTGCTGTGCCCTCGCTGCGCTCTATCTCTGCCCGCTGGCGCACGGCTGTGCTCCCCTCGCGGAACACTTCGTAGGCAGGTACCTTCGTATCAATGTCCTCTGTCAGGATCGATTGAGGAACCTCAACCACCCGTGTAACCGTATCCGATGCAGCCCTCTCATCTTGCGGCACAGGCAACAGTCCATCCAGATATTCCGTCAATCGGACCAAACTCCTTCCGCGTTCATCGCCCTTGAATTTCAACTTCTGCGTCTGCGCAAAGTTTTTCAACTGTTTTCTGTATTCAGGATACAGAGACGACAGGCTGCGCAGATTGCTCACCTCATAGTTCCCATCCGCACGATGAAGCATGAAGGCATCGTCAGTCTCAAGTCGCTTGTAGGAATATCCGTCACGTATCAGGTTCGTCATCCTGTGCTTGGTGCGCTGCCGATGAAGGCTCACCGTCCGTCCATGATAATCCTCGCGCACGAATACATCATTATAACGCACGAAGCGGAACCCATCCATCGTGAAATAGTCTACCTTGTCCTGATCGGGCAGCACCACAAACCCGCGCTGGGGAGTCTGGACTTCCAGCAGATGATTGTACACATCGTAGCGCAATTTGACGTAGGGATACACAACGCCACTGAAGCAGACCTCGCCCACTCGGAACTCCTCGTCCTCCCAATAAGGATGACTCAGCCATTCCGACGACTGGAAAGTGGTCGTCAGGGCCTTCCCACGATACAGCGCCGCATTATCGCCTGCCGCATCGAAATACTGACGTGACGCATCTCCGCCTGTCGTCTGCGCCCACAGTATTCCTGGACAGAAATGGAGCGTCAGCCCAATGAGAAACACTATAAACTTACCTCCTCTTATCATACTGCAAATTTACAACTTTTCCTCGAATTACACAAGAGAAAAAACAGTACATTATTGAATCCACTTTAAAAACAGCTTTCGAGTTATACATTTAACATTTTTAGAGTGCATTTTAATTAACTGTTCAACTGTTTACTGTTCGTTCTGTTCGCTGTTTGGAGCGGAGGTTTAGAGATCATGTCAAAACTGAAAGGTGAGATTCTGTTAACGACTTTTCCAAGTGGACTCAGTACATTACTGCAACACGTTGAAACCTTCATCGCAACGTGTCAAAAAGACAAAATCAACACGTTGAAACGACGGATTCCGCAAGTCTCAGGCATAGTGGGATCGGTAGAATTTTAAGTGAATAATGAAGTTCTTTGACTGGTTATATTCTTTTTTTGCCCAAAAATGGGTTGTTCCAAATAAAAGTAATACTTTTGCACTGCGAGAATCCAACAAGCCTATTTGCAATGTTTCAATCGCTGGGGCGTACAACTCGTTGAGGATTTGTGAAAGAAAGCAAACTGTCCGGAACAGGTAATAAGAAAAATTGAAGTTTAGCGATATGAAAAAGTTTCTGAAAGTTATTTGGGGCATATTCGCCTTTATCGGAATTCTGACCACAGCAGGCCTGCTCTATGCGTACTTTGCCAAGTATTACATCTCCATCCATCAACGGCCGGAAAGACGGTATGATGATTATGTTCAATTGCTCCGCACATCAGGGGGACTTGAGACGGATACCGTTACCTTCGAGATGAAGATTATCCAGGATACGATTCGTGCAAAAGAGATTCTGACTTACTTCAGTCTTGATTCGCTATACGATGCCAATGCAAACACCTGGGCCAAGGCACTTGCCATTGGGCAGTTTGTGGCATCCAATATTCCACACGACAATCAGGAGATAGAGCCTGAGCACCGCAACGCCATCGATTTGTGGGAATACACAAAGAACGTAGCCCCGGCATTCAATTGCCGACTGCATAGCATCCTCACCTTTGAACTCATGCTTGCCGCGGGTCTGGAGGCGAGGTATGTTACTTGTCTCCCTGAGGATGAGGATGATAATGACTGCCATGTCGTTAACGAAGTCTGGCTTCCCGAACAGGGAAAGTGGGCGATGATAGATTCAGATATGGGCGGACATTATATCTGCGACGTTGACGCTGTGCCGCTTTCGCTAAAAGAGATAAGGGAGCATTACATTTCTGGCGAGGATATGGTCATCTATGATCTCCTGAAGGATGCGCCCACGAAGGCTCGCTTTTATTCTGCCTATATGGCAAAGAATACCTATTGGTTCCGGTGCCCAGAGACACTTTCCTACTATCAGGAAGACTGTGATGAAAACAGGAAGCGTGAGGCTGGCCGGCATATCAATCTTGTCCCAGCAGGTTTTGAATCGTTCATAGAAGATAACGATAATGTGAGCACCTCGAATGCCGACATTTTCTGGGCAGCCCCAATCAAGGCAATCTTATAACTTCCAGAAAAAAAGTCGTTTTGTCGTTTTGTCGTTTTGTCATTTTTGCGCCCCAGCGTTTTTTTCTGGGTCTTATTATATATATATAAAACGCGTTAATATATTAATGCATTAAGGAGAACCCTCACACACTGAAAACGACAAAACGACATTTTCACGAACATCACAACTACCTCTCGTCTATCCCATACTGGACGGCATCCGCACACAAAGACAGATATGGCCTTACTCCACTTTCAGCTTCCTTATTTGCAACACTGTGCCAGGCCCATCGCCCGTATCAAGGCGCAAATAATCACCGAAATTACCCCACGAGAATGCAGCGCGCTGAGCCGCAATATCCACCTGCATGCTGCGCCATTCTGCAGAGGGAGGTAGTGTGAACTGCATGCTGCGTTCTGCCACAGTTGGCGGCGAGAAAAACAGTTCAAAACGTATTTGCTGATTGCAAATGTACTCAAAGGTAAGCGTATGCTGCTCTTCCATGAGAGGATACGGCAGTTCTGAGGTGAAGACGTAGGGGTCGCCACCTGTGGTTTCGATAGTATAGCAATCCTCGCCAGTCTGTTTCACCGTCAGGTTGTTTTGTCCCGTTCCCAGCAGAGAAAAATACTCTGCTACTGGGTGGTTGCGCCAATCTGGGTCAATACATTCGTGTATATTGCAGAAACGTGCCCGAATCTGGGCAATATCTCCTATGGTGACGTATGCATCGTATTCGACGGTCAACCCTTTCTCCACAGCAAAATAGCGCAAGGGAGCAAAGTAGGAGCAGTCGTCGCCCGACTCACCCGTGGACGCTCCATGGCCATACCTGTAAGCGGTCATCTGCACAGTGCCAGGCGTATAGACACCGAGACCCAGGCTGCCATCAGCTTTCATGTAGGCTGCCCACTCTTCCTGCCGACTGAAGCTCTCGTTCGGCCAGCCTGGCACGGTATCGCACAGCACGTCTTGTTCCCAGGGGTGCATGCCGCGATAGAAGACCAAGTGGTCAAGTTGGTAATCCACAAAGACGGCAGGCATCTCTTGCATAGCCGTGGGATGACTCGTGGCTCCTGGACCAGTGTTGCGGAAGGTGTAGTGCAAATGAGCTACACTGTCTTTCAGGGTAATCGTCTCTTCCATCTCCAGTTCCGGCATAAGGTAATTGCCAGCCCAGTGAACTGGCACAGAAACCACATGCAGCGAAGAATCGGCAATCTCGAATGAGCGCACCTGAGCACACGTGCCGTCGCACCCTCCGCCCTGTATGGGATTCCATGTCCACGGGTTGTTGCCCCACATCGTTCCATCGGACTCACCGTAGTATGATTGCTGAATGAAACGCCCTTCGTCGCGATGGTTGAGCAGATTACGATGTTCATTGGAGAGGGCGAAATAGAAGATGCTGCCGCCTCGCTGCATATCAACGCCCAGTCGCACCTTACCGTTGTCAATGTATTTGAGATGGTCCGAGGCGGCTTCGCGTGCCGCAATCTCTTCGGCCGTGGCTCGGCGCAGATAGATGTTTCTGATTTCCAACGTCACGTCAGGCGCTTCTCCGGGATCGAGGCGCAGATAGTGACCTGCGCGTCCCCACTCGAATGCTGTACGATGCGCATAGAGGTCGAAGCTTGCCCTTTGCCACAGGTTCGTGGGTTCAAGCAGACCCAGCACGGCTGAGCGCTCCTCGGAAAGGGGCGTGGCAAAATAGACCTTGAAGCGAGGCATGCGTTTGTTGAGCCGATATTCGAAGGTCAAGATGCACGAATCCTCGGGTAGGGCTCTCGTGAGTGGACGTGTGGAAACGTATGGGTCGCTGCCCGTCGTAGTTATCACGTAGGAATAAGTGCCCGATGAACGCAGCTTCATATCGTGGGAAGAACCCGTATCGAACATCATGCGCGTACGAGGCATGTTGCTGGGCGAAACTGGAGTATCAAAAGTGATGCTGTCAACCTCATCTATCGAATAACATTCTTCGCCTATTTTCAGTACCGCCCCTTCCTGCTGATACGATATCGCGTCTGAAGCAACCTGGTTGTGCATACCGTCATGCCATAAGTAGAAGTTCTTTATGCTCGCGGCCGAAATCAACGCAGTAATAGCCAATCCCACGCCTCCAAGTATTAGTTTTCTGTTTCTCATAAACCTAAATTCCACAGCATTACAATTTAATGTAACTTATAAATTCCCGAACAACAAAAGTTGCCCAAAATTCTACCATGTAATATTTTTCACTCATCTTAGTGCTGCGTTAAAGACAAGAAAATCATCAATGGTATAGCAAAAGTAAACAAAAAATCTGAGAGAACAATTCCTTTTGAAGGATTATTTCATGTAAAAAAAAATGTGGCTGTGACTGCGTTAAAGATTAGGCACGCCCAACAAGACATTACCGCCTAAAATTCAAACCGCAAGACTATTTGTTGCAGATTTTGGAAAAAAAACATGCGAAAAGTTTGCGAGATTGAAATAAATATCATATCTTTGCATCAAAGATGCAAAAACAAAACAAAAAAATAATAGAATATGAAAAAGAATCTCGAGACAATCTGCGTTCACGGCGGCTGGAAGCCCAGCAAGGGCGAGCCACAACAACTTCCCATCTATCAGAGCACAACTTACAGATACGAAACCAGCGAGCAGATGGCCCGCCTTTTTGACCTGAAGGACGAAGGCTATTTCTATACACGTCTGGCCAACCCAACCAACGACATGGTGGCCAAGAAGATTGCTGCCCTAGAAGGCGGCGTGGGTGCCGTGCTTACCTCCAGCGGCCAGGCTGCCAACTTCTATGCCATCTTCAACATCTGCGAGGCTGGCGACCACTTCATCACTAGCAACACCATCTATGGCGGCACGTTCAATCTCTTCGGTGTGACGATGAAGAAGCTGGGCATCGAGTGTACTTTCATCGATCCCGACTGGGACGACGAGCGCATCGAGAAGGAGTTCCGGCCCAACACGAAATGCTTCTTCGGCGAGACCATCAGCAACCCAGGAGGCAATGTGTTCGACATCGAGCGCTTCGCCAAGATGGCCCACAAGCACGGTGTGCCCCTCATCGTGGACAACACGTTCGCCACCCCCATCAACTGCCGTCCGTTTGAATGGGGATGCGACATCGTGACACACTCCACGACGAAGTACATGGACGGGCATGCCACGCAGGTAGGAGGTTGTGTGGTGGACAGCGGCAACTTCGACTGGGACGCCCACAGCAAGAAGTTCCCTGGCTTGACGACACCCGATGAGAGCTACCACGGACTGACCTACACGAAAACTTTCGGCAAGAAGGCGTACACGACCAAACTCGTCTCCCAGCTCATGCGTGACCTTGGCTCCATTCCTGCCCCCCAGAACTCTTTCCTGCTTAATCTCGGACTCGAAACGCTCCACCTGCGCATGCGCCAACATTGCGCGAACGCACAAAAGGTTGCTGAATGGCTGGAGAAAAACCCGAAAGTGGGTTGGGTAAACTACTGCGGCCTACCGTCCAACAAGTATTATGCCCTCGCCCAGAAGTACATGCCCAACGGCTCGTGCGGCGTAATAGCCTTCGGCTTGAAAGGCAGTCGCGAGGAGGCCATCAAGTTCATGGACAACCTGGATTTCATCTCCATCGTGACACACGTTGCAGATGCCCGCACCTGCGTGCTCCATCCTGCCAGTCACACCCATCGTCAACTCTCGGACGAGCAGTTGCGCGAAGCTGGTGTGGCCCCCGATCTTGTTCGACTCTCCGTAGGCATCGAGAATGTTGACGACATCATCGCTGACTTGGAACAGGCAATGGCGAAGATGTAGGAGGAAACTAATATTTTGGACATTTCATTTTATAAATGAATAAAGTCATCATCACCTTGCTCCTTGCCTTGGCCACGGTCACGGCACATGCCCACTTGACGGACTGGCGTAACATTTCGAGCAAGAACTTCGTGATGAAAATCATCCACGACAAGAACTTCCTATACGTGGGCACGAGGGGCGGAGGCATCGTGAAGATTGACAAGCAGAGCGGCTTGCAGACGGTGCTCAAACGCGCCGACGGGAGCATGACAGGAAATTTCATTGCCGACATGGCATTTCACAACGGCGAGCTGTGGATTGGCACGGAGTTCAACGGCTTGACAAAGGTGACTGACGGTGGCATCGAGAAATTCGACAAGAGGAATGCCGGCTTTCGCATCAACCAGCACTTTTCCGGCTTCTATTTCAATGCCGACGGAACCATGCTCGTGGGTAGTATCGCATCTTTGTATACTTTCGACGGCAAGAAATGCACAGCCACTTACGACATCAACCCGCTTAGCCCCTACTCCTACGTCAAGAAGATTAGGGCCGACAGGGACGGACGTATATGGGTGGCGTGCTACGATGCGTTGAACGAGTATAACCTCTGTGTATTTACGCCCAATGATTTGATGCCGTACAAAATTCCATACGGGAAAGCAAACAATATCGAAACCGACAAAAACGGATTCCTGTGGATAGCGACCAACAATGGGATTGTCAAATTCGATGGAAACGATTTCACACACTACACACCTGACAATTCGTCCCTGCCCGAGACGAACATCGCGGACCTGACTATCGACGAACAAGGCAATCTGTGGTTGATGGGAGACCGCTTCATCACCAAATATGATGGCACGGACTTCACAGCCTATCCCTATCAGTTGAACGTCTCGAACGATTATCTGCTGACCATCGATCTCGATAACGACAACGTATATGTAGGTTCGCGCTTCGAGGGCTTGCATAAGCTCACGGATAACGGACTGACAGCCATCCCGCTCATAGACAACCAATTCTACGACAGCGGCATATCCTATTCCAGTGGCTGCATTGATGGCAAAGGGATTTTCTGCGCCAACTCACAGAATGGTTTCCAGACATACGACATCGAGACGGACGAATGTCATATTGAACCTATGGGAGTGATTGCCCAAACGGAGACCGACCGTAACGGCAACGTCTGGTTACTCTGGCCCTGGTTTGCTACTGACACCTGCCTCGTGGAACTAACAGCAACGGGCAAGAAAGCCTACATGAGAACCGACTATCCATTCAGCGAAGCCGACGCCACCCTCATCAAGTTCGACCGCAAGAACCGTCTCTGGATAGCCACAAACAAGGGTCTCTACATGCGCGACGGCGAGACGTGGACGGCCTACAACAAGAGCAATTCCATTCTCTCCAAGACAGTCCAGTGCATGACCTTCGACAATAGCAACCGGCTCTGGTGCGGCACCTTCGGCGCTGGTCTGTTCTGTTTCGACGGCACACGATGGAGCAACTACACCACCTCCAATTCCTCCATCCCGTCCAATTACGTGGGCACGGTGACCGTCGATAACAACGATGTCCTTTGGCTGAACTGCCGCGACCCTCGCTATCCCGACAAAATGGGGTCAGAATTCGGCTTAGGTCTGACTCTTTTCGACGGAAATACATGGACGACCTACAACCACAACAACTCGCCGCTGCCGAGTGACTGCTTCTGGGACGTGCAGGTAGATTCCGACAACCGTCTATGGTTAGCCACCGCAGGAGACCTCAGCCTTGTCGGCCTTGTCTGTTTCGATGGAGCCGAGTGGACTGTCTACAACACCGACAACTCAGGCATCGTCCTCAATGAGGTAACAAAAATCACTCTCGACCCAAAGCACGACCTCATCTGGCTTACCCATCACCCCGGCCTCGGTCTCTCCGTCGCCAAAATGAACTGCCAAGCCTCCAACGTCCGTCCCGTCACGGTTTCCACGTCATCCGATGTGTATTACGATTTACAAGGAAGACATAGCAATTATCCAACTCATGGAATTTACATCACTAAAGGCAAGAAGATCCTCAAGTGACACAAGAATAATGAGGCAATATTATCCCCTTTAGGCATCTTTACTTGATTACGACTTAATCCAATACGTTTTGATCCGACGTACAAAGGCTTACAGGTCCCAAAAGTCCCATGGAAGCAACTCGTTGACCTCTGGTCCACCTCTGAGCAACCGGATTGTCGCGAAGCGATTTGACATAGTTCCCCAAAGTAGTGGTGCAACGTAGGGTAATTTCATTCTGGCCTTTGTGAAGCATGCCTGACACATCCCACATGCGATACCCATACCACTTACGACCCAAACTCCGCCCATTCAGAATGAGTTCCGTCACAGAGTGGTTCGTATCTCCTGCATCCAAAATGCTTATCGAGGCAGGATCATCCACTTCGATGGTCGTGGTGTACTCAATGTCGCCAGCAAAAGTCTGAGTACGGCTGTCGGCAGACAAATCAAAGAGTTTTTCTGTGAAAATATCAAATCCTTCGCCCGTGATAGCGTGATGAAGATGAAGCCTCCAAGGCTGACTGACCACCATCTTAGGCTCACCGTTGCGTCTGAGATCGCGATATGGCTCCCCATCCGTCTCGTCGCTGAAGACGATGAGTTTGCTCTCTTCCGGCTGAAGATACAGTTCCAACCCGTCCTGCCAATCAGGGAGCAGATAACGTTTGCCCGTCTCGGCATCCCATATCCAAGCTTTCTTGTCCTGGCTGACATGAGGGAAACGGAGTGTCTGGGAATTCTCCTGAGTAGCACTATAATTGGTAACGAAGAAGACATCCTCGTTCGGACTCTTGTAGTGGTTCTGGCTCAGAAAAACGCCAGGCTGGCTGAAGATAACATCTTGGTTGATACCGTACTTCTGCTGCAAGGAAATCCACCACGCAAGCATGTCATCGCCTGTAGGAGCATTCACTACGGCAAAGGAGGAAGGATACTTCTCTGCTAATCCTGAGATGGCTTTCTGCACGGCTGCATCACGTTTCTTGGCATCCTTCAACCCGTAAGATTTACATGGACTTTTCTCGATACAGATTACTTTTCCACCCGATTTGACGAAAGCGCGAAGCTTGCGGGCAGCCGCAGGAGACATACTCTCAACTTTGGTCAGCAAAAGGGTATTGTACTGGCGCGGGCCATAGACGAGCTGACCTTTCTTGACTTTCCCTTTCTCCAAGATCATCTCACTAATGTAGTCACAGTTGCTGCCAGATTGATGGATAGCTTCCCACAAGTGGTAGGCATAGACAGGATAAATGTGGTCGGGGAACGGATCGCGCTGTCCGCCCAACTTGCTCCACATATCTTCGAAAGCAGGCAGAATGGCAATATCGGCCTGCATCACCGTATTTTGGAAGAGAGCTGACAAACGTGCCTTATAATCGGCCCACAGACGGAAATGAGGCCACCAGGAATTCTTCTCATTAAAATAGCATCCATAACGTACCCATCCTGGGAAAGGAGTTTCTGCAGGGGTGTAGTTGAAACCATGCAGAATGGATTGGTTAACGCCCGAAAGGTTGCTCATGTCGCCCGTCATCTTGATGTTGTCGAGCGTGGTAAAGAAGACCATCGTCGTGTTCGTTTGTTCCTCGCAACTGACGATATTGTTGCCAGCAAGGAAAGAACCGGAAGCCGTCAGTTTGTTGTTGATGGAATAACTGGTGGGATGGGCGCCGAAAGGAATATGTGTATAGCCCGTCGAAGGTCTCATCCAAGTCTCACATTCAGGAATGTCGAGTATCATGCTCGACTCCACGGGATGAAGCCCTCGGCCATATGCCTGTATGCGTGACTTCAGTTCATTGGCGGCACACCATTGGTTGAAGGGAGTTAGGAACCCTTCCAAGAAACGCTCGCGCATAGTCCTCTCAAAATCGTTGCGGACACGTTCAATCAAGTCAGCAGCCTGGTTGCTGAGTGCCATCTCAGAGCCATACTTCTCTCTGACTGGATTTCCCATCGCCCCGACCTTGAAAATGACATAAGGCAGGTAAGGCGATATGTCGTATCCACGGCGTTTAAAGAACTCGTCGCGCATATAATCGTCCCAGTTGGACCCTTCCGTTTCGAAGCTGTCGCAGAAAGCAGCTCTCATGTAAGCTCCCATGTTTCCCATAACGGGAGTAAGAGAAGAGGAAAGTCGATTCAAATAGCTCTGGGCAGCATTCTTGTCGTAGTGATTGAGCACGGGACCTTGGGCGCCAGGAGCACCATTGATGACAGACATGAAACCCGTCAGTTTCACAAAGCAATAGAGAACATAGTCGCCATCGGAGGGAGCTGTGAGAGTAATCTGACTGCTCCCCACGAGATGATCGTAGCTGATGCCTTCCGTGAAGTCTGTGATACGTTTGGGCATAAGGCGCAGAAAGACAAGTTCCTTGTCAGGGTTGGGATACGGCGAATGGATGGGTGGATTCACCCTTGCCAAGATATCCTGCACGTTCATCTGGAACTGCTGACCTCGCTGGAGCTCGAAGGTTTCTATCGTGAGCAACTGTTGCTGCTGTTCGCGTGGCAGATACTCAGAACCGAAAGGCCACCCACTTCCCACAATCATATCAGCGACCATGCCTCTGTCACGACAACCATCTACGGCAACCTTCACCATCTGACACCATTCAGGGCTACACCATTCCAAAGTACGAATGCCAATGCTGTCGCCACCAGGAAAAGCGATAGGATTGATTTCCACGCCACCGATTCCAGCCTCTTTCATGACATCCAATTCACGAAGGATTTCGTGAGCAGTCACTTTATCACCATTCCACCACCAACGAACCTGAGGGCGATACTTCATTTCGGGATTACTGAACGTCTGGAACAGGGCAGACTCAGCCATCACTGATGTGCACCAGAACAATAAGACAAGCCCTAAAAGGCAATGTTTCATACGTGTCATAAAAAAGTGGATTTATCAGAGAAGATTAAACATTCTGCTTGTGACACCATTCAGTCAGCATTTGAATGGCAGTCGACAGCACACCTGCAGAGCCCTTGTATTTCCAGGAACCGGAAGGCTTATTGCCAGGACCATACCATTCGTTGAAGTCACCGTTTTCTATCACACGATCCAACATGGGCCCCATTTCCGTATAAGCTTCCTCGATAAATCCGTATGCAATGAGTTGCTGAATCATCCTGCCACCGAACCAAGTCCAGTCTCCTCCGTTCTGGTAGCCATAGAGATGTTCCATTAGTCCATAGAAGAAACCTTCAGGATAAGGAGGATATATAGTCAGTCCAATCGTTGCCATTCCTGAAGCTTCCACGTTGCGGAGCATATCGCTGTTGCATCGAGCCACTTCTTCCTTGCTAAGCAGACCAGCTTCGATGGCTACTGCAGTACCTCCATGATAATACACTTCCTCTTCGTTGAAGCCTCCTGGAATGGGAGATTCATCGAGATAGATATGCGGGATAAACTTCTCTCGTTTGCTGTCCCATAGCAACTTTCTGGCCTGCTGTTTAATTCCCTCATAGAAGTTCTGTTCCTCCTCTGTAGCGATACCGAGTTGCTTCATGTCATTTATAGCAATGAGGAGCATGGCGTTATCGTAGATATCTATAGCCATATAGCTATACTGGTTGATGTCTATCATGTCCTGATTGATGATTTTAGCGCCGCGGGGTATTGGCTGCACATCACCCCAGTCAGCAGTCATCGCTCCGTAAATGAGACCGTGTTCATTACTGTATCGTTCACGCTTCAAGTAGCCCAACATCTGGTGTATCCTCTCCTCAACCGTTGATTCACCAATCTGCTCGTCGAGAATGGACTTGTCGCCAGTCTTGGTAATATATTTATAGACGGCCTGAATGAGCGATGTCTCCTGGTCGGTCTCCACCGTATTCTTGAATCCAACATGGGTGGTATCTAACGGCGAGTAGTAAAGAACAGTATCTTCCCCGTTGAATCCAGAAGCGTCGTTAACGACATATCCGTCTATCATCTCTCCGTTGGGTTGTTGCATACGGAAGAAAATCAGCAATGCCTCTCTAACTTCTTCTACAGGAACGACATCGAGTGATGTCAGGATAAAGGTGTTCAGGTCCCGTGCCCATATTTCTGAGTAACCGCTTCCTGCATTGAATCCTTGCTTTAGTAGCTCTCGTGCCATGCTATCCACCTTCTGCAATCTCTCGTCCTGAAGTATCTTTTGGGCAAGCTCCTTATTCCGGTTAGGACCACAACTGATAGCACAAAACATTGCCATCAACAGCATCGGTAAGATGATGAGACACATTCTCATTCTTTTCTCATGACTACTTTTCATATTATTCATGCTTTGGAGTTTATCAAATAAAAATATTGAATGGTTTAATCGTCGGGTGAATCGAAGAAAACACCATTGTAAACAGCATTGTCTCCATGTATATTGTAAGAATATATGCAAATCGAACGGTCATAGCGGAAAGTAACAAAGGCTCCCTTCTCGAAGTGCGGAACACGGACTTCTGGAGAGATACGATTGCCTGTTTCCAAATCGAAAGCCTCCACGTTGACATCTCTTCCACCTTTATCGCAATCTGCCATATAGAGGGAAATTTCATAAGGACGATTCTCACGCAGTTTCACTTTCAGAGGATTGCATATGCACCCACCCGTGTAGTAGCATCCAAACGCTTTCCGCGCAGCTGATTCTCGACCAACAGGAAGCACAGCCTCCTCGTTCAGAGGGGTGATAGACTTCGTGCGAGAATGGGTGACATCCCTGCCTTCCCCACCATCAAACATCAGCCATTCCACGTATTCCGGCAGTTCCGACAAGTCCTCTCCGTCCTCCTGACCGCAAACAATGTAGTATCCGTCACGTCCATATTTTTGTGACCAGTTCATACCATGCGTAATGGTATCCACTCGAGCGCATGTGGCAAAGGAATATTCTTCCTGTTGTTTTTCTGTTGGGACGCCAGCATACAAAACCTCTATTCTATACTTTCCAGGTCCCAGAGGAGGAAGTTTGATAAAATCAAGATCCTCGGTATAATCGTAGAAGGGTTCGTCGTTCATGATGAACTTTTCGACTGACATTCCTTCCTTGGGAATATAAAGATGTGCCTCTGTTCCTTCTGGAACTGTAAGGGCATGGCGGCCTGAATTCAGGTTGAAAGTGGCTTTGATAGGACCGTGAGGTGTCATCGTATGACCAGAAACAGAGGTTGCATAACCAGCGAAGTGGGGTTTGACTTCGAAGCTACCGAAACCAGCAGTCAAGGGTTTTATGCCTAGCATCTCCTCGCTAAGCCAGGACGTGACAGCCGCTCCCCATGGATGGGCCAAACTGGTGCATCCAGCCTGCGAAAAAGGAACCGGTCCGTTCTTCTCTATGATGTCCTTCCA
Source organism: Bacteroidaceae bacterium (assembly GCA_017427185.1). Classification (GTDB taxonomy): domain Bacteria; phylum Bacteroidota; class Bacteroidia; order Bacteroidales; family Bacteroidaceae; genus Physcousia. The sequence goes on from JAFRTJ010000025.1 coordinate 45,038, forward strand.
GTCATGCCGAAAGACTTCGAAGAAACAACTGCCACCCCATTCTATCTGACCTCCCCAACAATCAATGACAGATGCAAAAGCATGATTGTAATGTCCTGCATGAGCCATAGCCTGAAGGATGAAACATTGATTGAAAGGAGAGAATGATTGACGTTGCAGACGGTCGGCTAAATCTGGATGATAAAGACGTTCCAAATCGGGCACCAGATCCGCATTGATAGCATCTGCCGAAGAATGCATGCCTAAGGAATTGAGATACTCTGGTGTGTCCACCTGCCTGGTTTTTGCCTCAGCTAGCCCAAGATAATGCTGAGCCTTCTCCTTCTCGCCAATCATATCCATGATTTTGGCGAAATGTTTCCAAGCACCAATAGCAAGCATTTGGAAGGTTCGCACACCCTCCTGACAATTGGGATGATCGAAACCGGTACCTAAACGGTGATCCCAACCCACGAATGTCAAATTGGTAGGCTTATCAAAAATCTGCCAGGCGTGCTCCAACCTTTCCTCGGCCCTCGGCATCAATTTCAACAACCCATCCTCGTCACCTGAGTACATGAAATAATCAATCAGACTCTCTACCCAATACAATTCGTAGGTTTCTATACCGTTGGGATGAGTATCTGTCCAACATAGATTCTTGAATACTTCATCGTAGCATGAGAAAGCAACCAAAGCTGCCTTCTGAGCCGTATAGGCATCGCCCGTCCACGAGAATCGGTCACCACGATCGAACATGATAGCTCCAAAACTATCCTCTCGAAGATTAGCTTTCACATCCCAAGCACCCGTATACCAGATGCGGTTTATCAAGGGATTATCACAATCGAAACTACCTGTATAATTGACAGGTTTCACTTGACAAACGGCACGAACAGAGGTGATGGTGAATGGACGATCAAAACTGTTCACGCGTATGAAACCATAGCGCACACCTTCGTAAAGTTCCTTGTTCAATTCCATCCGATAAGTTGTGCCGTATTGAACAGGTTTTGCCATCTTCCTGAACATGGAGAAATCCTTGTGCTCGCTGCACCCAATCTCAACTTCTCCTGTCAGGTCAGGACTGTCTATCTCTATCCAGGCAGGCAATTCTGTGCCAAAATCCAAACGGATGGTACCTGTTCCATTGACATGTATGCGACACTTCTCTTTTTTGACACTTTTCAAACCGTCAAAGCTGGCCTCATTCTCCATCGCTTCTGCCTTTTGGGGAAGCATTACGAAAATCTGATAGGGATCGGTTGCCTTAGGATTGTCCCACACATAGCGCACAAGCGGATCGGGAGAGTCTGGCACATTCGCCCCCGTAAGCGAGCCTCCAGAGATGTACTCGTAAGGCTCTTGGATGGGTGAGCGACGCGTTAGCAAATTCTCTTTCTCTTGTTGCTGGCAACCAATCAATATGACAAGCGATAGCAACAAGCTCTGCAATCTGATAAGTATCGTCTTCATTTCAAAAAAGTAGGAATCAATATACTGCAGCCTCTATCAGAATGCCCTGATTAGAGGTTATATCTATGCTATACTTGCCATCAGTTCCCACTTTCACTTGGACTGGTCCCTGCGGCCCTGTAGCAGATATGCGTCGCCTTTCTGCCTGGAAGGTGAGAGTGTGGGTAGCAGGATGCTCGTCGTACGGGTCATCAGCAGCACAGACGAAGAACGCGTTGTCACCGTTGCCTCGACGTGATGTCATTGAACCAACAACGAGTGGAGTCTGGTCAGTTGACTGGAGGTTGGAGATGATGCCATTCGAGAATGAGTGAAGGTAACCCTGTTTAACGCCATCAAGCCATTTTGTACCTTGAAAGGATATAAAGTCAGTACGCACACGGCGATACTTCATGTAAGGCTCACTCAGACGGTGAATTTCAGCATTTATCTTGCGAAGCTTATCATATTGCTGTGTCTTATTCCCTTTCTCGTCAAGTACATTATTATCCCACCAACCAGCTGTGTAGCAAGCCCAAATGATGTTTTCTGCTCCAAACGCCATAGCGGTATAGGCTTGGAAACGCAGTTCGTTCTCTGAAATCCACTTTTCTTTTTTGTTGGAGTTTACTTGCAGCACTATCCACATGCTACGACCTGATCCCAAACATGCATCAGAAACAATGCGGAGATTCTCGTAAGCCAAAGGAACATTGATGGAGTAGAGATAAAAGTCATAGCAAAGATAGTCGGCAGGCACATACTTGATATATTCAGCTATATGCTCCTGATACGTCTTGGTACCCAACTGATTGACGGTCTGCTCGGCTGTGTTCTGCGAAACGGATGCATAGTTGGGATAGAGGTTCAAATAAGGAAAGTTGGTTGGAAACAACTCTTTCACCTTATTGAAGACTTTCCCATAATGAGGGAAATCCAAAGCTGATGGCTCGTCACCTATGTCGATACCCCATATAGCAGGATGGTCCTGAAATTTCGTGGCAGCTTTGGCATAAGCATCCAACGGGTTCTTGTCCTTCAGTTTACCTGCATTACTGCCGTCTCCGCCCCACCAACCGGGCACTACTCCACTAACCACAGCTCCTATGTGGTATTTGTTGAAAAGATCCAACATCTTTTTATCATAGTCCACACAGGTCATGAAGTCTATGCCGCAATCGGCAATATCTTTGATGTGTTGCTCTGTACGAGCATAAGGTTTAAGAATGTACGCACCAACATTGAGACGCGAACGATCCATTCGATAATTGGATTTTTTATCCTGTGCTGTGATTCCACTAGAAACCAGCATTGCAGCACAGGTCATGAGAAAAATAGTAAAGTGTTTCATAGTCATGATATAAGTAATTGAATTTGTTCCATCGAATTTGCGATTTGAATATAGTTGCGCCAAGAACCTCGAATGAGACCTTGGGACTGAAGGTCATCGAGCATCCTTATAGTGGAGTCCCAGAAACCTTTCATGTTGTAGATAATGACTCGTTTGTTATGATAACCGATCGTATGAGCCGCAGCAACAGAGAAAATCTCGTCCAGCGTACCAATGCCGCCAGGAAGGGCTATGAGAACATCGCTCTGGAGAAGCATCAAGTCTTTACGGTCAGAGAGATTATCACATGCGATTTTAACATCCACGAAGTCAGACACTTTCCCACCCTTCTCTATTACCTGAGGAACGACACCTATCGTACTGCCACCAGCCTCATGAACAGATTGGGCGATACACTCCATCAAGCCCATATTGCACCCACCGAAAACCAATGTATGACCCTTCTGACCTATCCAAGTTCCCAACTCACGGGTGAGAGAAAAGAAATCTGTATCGATGTTGCTGTTGGCTGAGCAGAATACCCCAATCTTCATAGTTATTCCAAATTAAAAATAGATAAGGGAGAGAATTCCAAATGACCTACTGATGCTGCTCTCGCAGAAGATCGTTGACCGTCTTCACAGGATTGAAAGTACTGAGAGGAACTTCCACCATCAACGTACTCCAATCACTCATTGCTCCATTCCAAAGACCAGGAAGCTCAAGTGCCTTCAGGTCACGCCCATTCTTGCTCTTATATGAAATGAAACCAGTTGCAGGATCAACGTAATCGGTAAGATTGAACTTATTTCCTTGATAATCACGAACAGCACACACGAGATCAACCGGATTGAAGTGAGTGCCTTCTGTGAACATGCGCATGTATTCAGGATTATTCTTATCTATCTGACTGCTCTCCAGAATCTGGAGACTCACGCTGCCATCAGGATTGTATGCCAAGAAAGGTCCACCACCAGGTTCTCCCACATTGCGGACTACCCCACACACACGAATAGGACGATTGAGTTTAGTACGGAGGAACTGGAGCAACTGAGCATCCTCCATCTCCTTCAAACCCGGATAATCACAATTGAGAGTATGGCGAACAAAACGAATCATGTCCTCCAAGTCTTCGTGAGTATAATCGCCCTTATCAAGTAATCTCAAATAATGGAAGATTTGCTTCTGGACACAAATCAGAACACCTGCAATCACTTGCTTCCATAAGACAGTATCGGATTTGAGACGATCAGGTACCACATTATCTATATTCTTGATAAAGATTACATCGCTGGAAAGGTCGTTGAGGTTCTGAATCAAAGCGCCATGACCACCAGGACGGAAAAGTAACTTGCCATCTATACGGAAAGGAGTGTTGTCCATATTAGCTGCCAATGTATCCGTGCTTGACTTCTGCACGCTGAAAGTTACATTGTAACGTATGCCAAACTTAGCCTCATACTGTGGCACCTTCTCTTGAATCAACTGCTCAAACAAAGCCTGATGCTCAGCACTCACTGTAAAATGCACGTCTGCCTTGCCATCACTGCTGGCATAGAGGGCTGCTTCCACGAGATGTTCCTCCACAGGAGTACGGGCACCTTCAGGATAAACATGGAACTTCAACAATCCTTTGGGCAACTGACCATAATTGAGTCCATTGGGTTGAAGAAGATTTGAGACTACAGCTTTATAGCAGCCCCTAGAAAGCAGATCGTCAATATCGAATCCCTCATTCGAGAGACACTTCTCGTTGAGATCATGATAAAAAGCAAAGGCACGTATATGCTGAAAGAAATGTTTCTCAAAATCGGTGGTAGGCACATCATAATCTGCATCAAGAAACTCAAAAAGATTCTTGAACATACGGCTGGCTGCTCCACTGGCAGGAACAAACTTGGTAATACGATGTCCCTCGCCTTTATACATAGCCCATTGGGCAACATACTCGTCAACCTCCGCAGATGTAGGCCGAATGATACCACTCCCTATAGCAGCCGCTGACTTAAGACGCAGATAAGGAAAACCCTGGCGGAAATTCTGCAACTGTCCCTGAACCTGCTCCAGTGTAATCCCTTTTGCTTGCAACTGAATACTATCCTCTTGTGTAAACATAAATATAAAAAGCTTGAATTAATCGTATTTTAGTTAATCTGATACAAATATAAACAAAAAAGAATAATTGAATGACCAAATTGGAGAAAAAATTGTACATTTGTTGTGAATTATAAAGAAACGAAGATGACAAGCAACGAATTTTTCACTCCGGAAGAAGAGGCACGGATGTTGGAAATCCATCAGGAACTAACAACGATGGCGGGTGATATTCTGCAACCAGATGATATGGAAAAAGTTCGTAAGTATCAGAATATCATGGTGGAACTGGGACAGTTACAGCGCGACCCATTCGGTCTGAATCCCTTCCTATCCGATCTGGAAACTGCTCTCATCGTAACCAAAGAAATAGGCATGACGCGAGGCTCCATTTTGGGAGTCATCCTGAACACTATTGTGTTGGGAGGAGCTCTGACTGCAGAAATGGTAGAGAAAGAATTCGGAACCGATGTGTCTCGAGTGCTCAATGGTTTGCTCCGAATCCGTCAACTCTACACCAAAAGCGCCGCTGTGGAAAGCGAGAACTTCCGCAGCCTACTGGTTACTTTTGCAGAAGATATGCGTGTCATCTTAATTATGATCGCCAATCGAGTTTACATCATGCGAATGATAAAAGGAACTCCAAATGTGGATGCTCAACGCCAGGTAAGCACAGAAGCCGCATATCTCTATGCTCCTCTCGCCCACAAACTTGGTCTCTACCAACTAAAGAGTGAATTGGAGGACTTGAGCCTGAAATATCTGGAACATGATGCATACTATCACATCAAAGACAAACTGAACGAGACGAAAAAAAGCCGAGATGCCTACATTGCAAACTTTATCAGTCCCATCGAACAGAAACTAAAGGAAGTGGGGCTGAAGTTCCACATGAAAGGGCGTACCAAGAGTATACATTCCATATGGCAGAAGATGAAGAAGCAGAAAGTGGATGTGGATGGAGTGTATGACCTGTTTGCGATACGTATTATTCTGGATTCTGCTCCTGAAAAGGAGAAAATGGAGTGCTGGCAAGTCTTCAGCATCATTACGGATATGTATCAAAGCAATCCCAAGCGTATGCGAGATTGGCTTTCTGTACCCAAAAGTAATGGATATGAAAGCCTACACATTACGGTGCTGGGACCTGAACAGAAATGGGTGGAAGTACAGATACGTACCGAACGGATGGATGATATCGCTGAGCATGGCTTAGCTGCACATTGGCGTTACAAAGGTATCCGTGGTGGGCAGAGCGGTGTTGACGAATGGCTTACCAACGTGAGAAGCGCTTTGGAGACCAACGATGACTTGCAGTTGATGGATCAGTTCAAACTTGATCTGGTTGAAGACGAGGTATTTGTCTTCACTCCGAAAGGCGATCTCTTCAAACTGCCGATGGGAGCCACCGTCCTGGATTTCGCCTATGCTATCCATACAAAAGTGGGCAACCAGTGTACAGGAGCAAAGATTGGCAACAAGAACGTAACCATCCGACAGAAACTTCAAAGCGGTGATCAGGTAGAGATCCTAACCAGTAACAATCAGACTCCAAAGCAAGACTGGCTTAATATCGTGAAAACCAGTAAAGCGAGATCCAAGATTCGTCAGAGCTTGAAGGAGATACAAAGCAAGGATGCATTGTTGGCAAAAGAAGTATTGGAACGTAAAATGAAGAATAGGAAGTTGGATTATGACGAACCTACTCTGATGCACACCATTACGAAACTTGGCTACAAAATAGTGACCGACTTCTACAATGCTTTGGCAACTGACCGATTGGACATGAATGAAGTATTGGAACTCTATTCTGCCCAACTGCGTCACACTCGTGGAGAGGAAGAGAAAACTGTGCCTACCCAAAGCGCGGACCAATTCGTGATGTTCCAGCCTGATGATGCCAAGAAAGGTATCAACTCTGATGATGTGATGGTCATTGATAAGGATCTGAAAGGAGTGGATTTCCAAATGGCAAAATGTTGTCAACCTGTCTATGGAGACGAGGTGTTTGGATTCGTGACCAGCGGAGGCGGCATTAAAATACATCGTATCAATTGCCCCAATGCCCATCAATTGAGAGAACATTATGGCTATCGTATCGTACGTGCCAGATGGGCTGGCAAACGTGGCACTCAATATGCTATCACACTCAAAGTTGTAGGCAATGACGACTTGGGTATCGTGAATAATATAACCAGTATCATCAGCAAAGAAGAAAAGATTCTGCTGAGAAGCATCAGCATTGACAGTAATGACGGCCTCTTCAGTGGCACCTTAACCGTGATGCTGGAAGATGCTGGCAGACTGCAACAATTAATAAAAAAAATAAGTACTGTAAAAGGAGTAAAAAATGTTACCCGTATTTAGAAAAAGTTTAGTCCTAGGAATCTTATTGGTATCTTGCATATCTAGCCAGGCAGCTTATGTTAGAACATTTCGAATAGCAGGCCCCTACTCGACCATTCTTCCTATCAAGACCGATACGGCCGACGTGAACAACAAAAAATTCGTAGACAACGATATCTTGCTGGAAAACTCTGTTGCACCACAATTGTATAAAACAGGTGAAGAGACGACCGATAGCATCCTGCCAGCACAGGAGAATTCATGCATCTATCTCATTGGTTTCCAACTAGAGAACAGATTGTTTGCTAAAGTAAAGATTGATGTTAAGCTGAAAGGGCAGCACAAGGTGTTTATCAACAACTCGGAAGGAACAAGTAAAGACTTGATTCCTGGTAGATATGATGTGGTCATCAAAGTGTTGGAGGAAGCTCAGAAATCAGACACACTGAGCATTAGCGTGGAGAGTGAACAAGAAAAGTACCTGACCATCAATCCAACGGGAAAAAGAATCTACACGCTGGAAGATTACATGCATGGTGAGCGAGGAGGAGCGACATCGTTGAGTGCTGATGGACGTTTCCTTATGTTGAACACAAGCATTACCCGTACCGATGGAAAGACAGAAAACAAAAAACAGATTGTGGAACTACAGACGGGTAACGTCACATCTGCAGAAAACTTCAAACAATGGGCCAGTCATGGAAGCAATTACATCCGCAGCACGAAATCGACAGACCAGTCCACTTTATATGAGTATGTGAACCCACTCAATGGACAAACAACTCTCCTCCTAAGGGATTATACCAATAGCACTGGCAACTTCATTGCAGACGAGACACTCATGCTTGTCAACAAACAGGCAGAAGGCCCCAAAGAAGATCCTCAGGTACATCAGATACTCGTACCAGACGATCGCCAGCCAGGATGGAGAAATCGCAATAATGTGCAGATACTGGATGTGAAGACGGATCAATTGACTCCCATTTCTATTGGACAACACAACGTGTGGGCTTCCGAAAGTCAGGATGGAAAAAAACTCTTGCTGAATATCCGTGAGAGTGATATTACGACTCGTCCCTTCGATTTCACCACGGTTCTTCTTTATGATCGTGAGACTCAACAGGCAGACACTTTGGTCGATCATGATGGTTTCGTGGGAGGCGGAGAATTCGCTCCCGATGGAAAGAGCGTAGTCTTCTCTGGCAGTCCTGAGGCTTTCCGAGGAATCGGAATCAATGACCCTACGGGTAAAACTCCTTCTATGATACAGACTGAACTATACCAGATGAATCTGAAAACGAAACAAGTGAGGAGTATCACTTATGACTTCAATCCCAATATCGTACGATGGAGTTTCAGCAAAGCGGATGGGAACATCTATGCAATCTGCGAGAATCATGACCGACACGACATTTTCTGTTGGAATGCCAAGAGTGAGAAATGGACCAAACTCAAGCTGTCTGAATGCTATGTGAACAGCTTCTCGCTGGCCGAAGAGAAACCTTTGCTCTCATATACAGGACAAAGTGAAAGCAACAGCGACCGCATCTATACAGTCGACTTGAAAACAGGTAAAGAGAAACTTGTGAAAGACTTCAATGAAATCAGGATGGGTGATGTGAGACTGGGGAAATGCGAAGACTGGAACTTCCAGAGCGAGCGGGGTGACACCATCTATGGTCGCTATTACCTGCCTGCCGATTTTGATGAAACGAAGCAATATCCCATGCTTGTCTATTATTACGGAGGATGTTCACCCACAGGACGCTATCTCGACAGCTACTACAACTTCCACGGATGGGCTGCAATGGGTTATGTTGTCTATGTAGTAGAGCCAAGCGGATGTACTGGTTTCGGCCAGGAATTCGCTGCACGGCACGTGAATGCATACGGCGATTATACAGCGGATGACATCATCGAGGGTACAAAGAAGTTCTGCCATGAGCATCCTTATGTGAACAGCAAGAAAATTGGATGTTTGGGGGCCTCCTATGGAGGTTTCATGACCATGTATCTGCAGACCAAGACCGACATCTTCGCTGCTGCCATGAGCCATGCGGGAATCAGCAATCCTGCCAGTTATTGGGGATATGGATACTGGGGCTATAGCTACAATGCCATCTGTGCAGCCAACAGCTATCCTTGGAACAATGATGAGCTTTACAGCGGACACGCTCCTCTCTTCAATGCAGACAAAGTACACACGCCAATCCTCTTCCTGCACGGAGAAGCAGACACCAATGTACCCATCAATGAAAGCATACAGATGTTTACCGCATTGAAGATTCTGGGTCGAGAATGTGCTTTCGTGAGTGTGGAAGGTCAGAATCATCACATCCTGGACTACGAAAAGAGATTGAAATGGGTTCGTACCTTCTATGCATGGTTTGCCAAGTATTTGCAAGATGACCCCACTTGGTGGGAAAGTATGTATCCAACCAAGAATCTGAATTGATGATATATCCTAAGAACTTTGAGCAAAAGATAGGATTCAACGAAATCCGTGTTCTGCTGAATTCCCATTGTCTAAGCAGCATGGGACGGGGACGTGTGGAGCAGATGCAATTCGAGACTGCTCCACAAGTTATCCGCCAACTGCATCAGCAAGTTCAGGAATTTCAACAGGTGATGGCTGAACAAACGGAGCTCCCTGAAGATAGTTTCTATGATCTGAGGGAGAGCATACAACGTATCCGTATAGAAGGAACATTTCTCGAGGAGCAGGAAATATGGGATCTTTATCGGTCACTCTGCACTCTGCATTCCTGGATAAACATTACTCGTGCTGAAGGGGATGAGGAGAAACCCAAATACCCAGCTCTGGAGAAAGTGGCAGAAGGTGTCTTCACCTTTTATCAAGTAACGCGACGCGTAGAACAGATTCTGGATAAATATGGGCACATCAAAGATGAGGCAAGTTCTGAACTGGCACAAATACGAAGGGAACTGAAACGTTCAGAAGGAAGTGTTAGAAACACACTCAACAAGATTCTACGCTCTGCCCAAGCAGCAGGATTGGTGGAACAGGATGTGACACCAACCTTACGCGATGGACGACTGGTAATCCCAATCTCTCCTGCCATGAAAAGAAAGCTCAAAGGCATCATTCATGACGAGAGCGCTACAGGAAAAACCATCTACGTGGAACCGACAGAAGTGGTGGAGGCCAACAACCGGATTCGTGAACTGGAAGCAGACGAACGCAGGGAATTGATTCGTATCCAAAAGGAATTTACGGAACTAATCCGTCCTAATTTGAAAGAATTGCTGACGGGATTTGAGTTCCTTGCCGACATAGAGTTCATCCGTGCCAAAGCAAGGTTGGCCGAACAAATCAAAGGCATCTCCCCTGAGATTGGTGACACTCCTATGGTTGACTGGACGATGACGCGACATCCTTTGTTGGAAATGAACTTGATGAAACAGGGGAAAAAAGTAGTTCCTCTTGACATTGAACTTCATCGCAAGCAACGCATTCTAATCATCAGTGGTCCCAACGCGGGTGGCAAGAGTGTTTGTCTGAAGACCATTGGACTGCTTCAGTATATGTTGCAATGTGGTCTCCCTGTCCCTATGGGAAAGGATTCCAAGGCTGGAGTGTTTCATAACATCTTCATCGACATTGGGGATGAGCAAAGCATCGAGGATGACTTGAGCACATACAGCAGTCATCTGGTCAACATGAAGAACATGATGCGTGGATGCGATCCTGCCAGCCTGTTGCTCATCGACGAGTTCGGAGGTGGCACAGAACCTTCTATCGGTGGAGCCATCGCTGAAGCTGTACTGAAACGTTTCGTGCAAAAAGGAACCTTCGGAGTCATCACAACCCATTACCAGAATCTGAAGCATTTTGCAGAGAACACGAAAGGTGTAGTGAATGGTGCCATGCTGTATGACCGCCATCGTATGGAAGCTCTCTTCCAGTTGGAGATAGGCAATCCTGGCAGTAGTTTTGCCGTAGAGATTGCTCGCAAGATAGGGCTACCTGAAGAAGTGATCGAGGATGCAACTGAACTGGTAGGACGGGAATATGTGAATGCTGACAAATACTTGCTCGACATCACACGCGACAAAAGATACTGGGAGAGTAAGCGACAGACCATTCATTCCCAGGAAAAACAGATGGAGCAGACGATTGCGAAATATGAGAAGGAGATTGCTGAATTGCAGCAGAAACGCAAAGAAATCATTCGCGACGCAAAGCAACAAGCTGAGCAAATCATCAGGAATTCTAATGCACAGGTAGAGAATACCATCAAGGAAATCCGTGAAGCTCAAGCTGAGAAGGAACGAACCCGCGAACTGAGACTACAACTGGAAGAATTCCGCAACAGATTGGATGAAGAGCTGCAGCACGAGCATGATGATCTGATAGAGAAGAAGATGCGTCAGATAGAGGAACGCAAGAAGCGCAAGGAGCAAAGGCGCGAGGAGAAGAATAAAAAGTCTGCTCAAGCCAGCATAGGTGAGACGAAGAAAGAAACCGTTCCATCTATCGAAGAAGGTTCGTATGTCCGTCTGAAAGGACAAAACTCCATAGGAAAAGTGGAAAACATCAACGGAGATCAAGTTACCGTCATTTTTGGCATGATGCGAACCATCGTAAAGAAAAACAGACTTGAAATCTCCTCAAAGCCACCCCAAGAAAAGGAAATACCTTTCATCAGTAGGCAAACACAGAATCAGGTGCGCGAAAAGCACCTTCAGTTCCATCAAGACATCGACGTACGAGGAATGCGCACAGAGGAAGCCATCCAAGCTGTAAGATATTTCATTGACGATGCTATTCTGGTTGGGGCAAGCAGGGTTCGTATCTTGCATGGAACAGGTGCTGGTATCCTGCGGCAAATGATACGTCAATATCTTGCTACCATACCTGCTGTGAAGTCAGCGAATGACGAACATGTACAGTTTGGAGGAGCCGGAATAACCGTAGTGGAACTATAAATCGATTGTGAAGGAATTCACAGCATCAATAATTCGTTGTATCTGGTTGTCCGTCAGCAAAGGTGAGATGGGCAACGAGAGGATTTCCTGATGAATGCGTTCTGAGATGGGAAATTTCTGGCCGTTCCACTCCTGATATGCTTTTTGCTTATGAGGTGGAATGGGATAATGGATTATGGTCTCAATGCCTTGCTGAGAAAGATAGTCTTTCAATACGTCACGTTTAGGACAACGTACAGGATACACGTGGAAGACATTCTCATCAGGATCCTTGGTGGGTTGCGGCTTGGTAATCAAAGGATTCTGTATTCCCGTATCGTACAACATGGCAATTTCACGACGACGATGATTATCTTCGTCCAAACGTTTCAGCTTGACACAAAGAACCGCTGCTTGCACCTCATCCATGCGACTGTTTAGCCCTTTGTACTCATTCACATACTTCTCCCGACTTCCATAGTTCGCTATCGAACGAACGATAGCTGCCAATTCTTCATCGTCGGTAGTAACACACCCGGCATCGCCCAATGCACCAAGATTCTTACCAGGATAAAAGCTGAAACCGGCAGCATCACCCAATGCGCCAGCAGCACGGCCATGATAGCGTGCTCCATGAGCCTGGGCAGCATCTTCCACAACCCGCAAATTGTGTTTCCTGGCTATCTCACAAATGGAATCCATGTCACAAACACGCCCATAGAGATGAACAGGAAGTATCGCTCGTGACCGTTCCGTTATGCAGTCTTCAATCAAATTGGAATCAATGAGATAGTCAGACAAGTGTGGCTCACAAAGGACTGGGGTCAGTCCAGCATTCGTGACTGCCAGGATAGTAGCTATATAGGTATTAGAAGGCACAATAATCTCGTCTCCATCTTGCCAACCTAATAGATGCTTGTAGGCCAAGAGAATAATCGTCAATGCTTCCAAGCCATTCGCAACAGGAACACAACATTTCGTCCCAACGTATGCAGAGAAATGTCGGCTGAAGCGTTCATTCTCCTTGCCAAGCAAATACCAGCCGCCCCTTACGACACGAGTCACTTCGTCTGACAACTCAGGCTCAAAGGAATTGTTTATCTGCTTGAGATCAAGATATTTAATCTTCTCTTCAGGAGCAGTAACCTTCTCGTCTGTCATCCTAAGAATGGTGTCACGATCAAGAAGGACATTATAGGTATCATAGCATACAGCACGCCCGCCAAAACCTTCTTTCTGGAAGATGAGACCATGATTCAGCACTTGTCCTCCTTGTTCGTTGCTGGTTCCCAAGTCAATAAACTCCAAATGTCTGTATCGTTCGTTGATGAGATGGCGGAACAAAAGGTCCAATGCCCCATATTCCCGTCCTTCATCGCCTGCTGCTATGTATTGCACATGAGCCACTTGTTTCGTCTCGAAGATGACGATGCCTGCTACAATGCGCTGATCCTTACGAACCAGATAAATCTTGATTTCTCGAGGGAAACGCGACATCAGGAGTGCAATCTCGTCCAGCGAATGCACAGGACGCGCCTGATGATGTGTCATCAGGACATCGGTCAGGAGTGCCCAGTATTCTTTCAGACTTTCCATGTCTCCCTCAGCCATACGGTCGATGTAGAATCCATGATCTATCGCTTTCTTGGATTGACGAACACGGAGGGTTCGCATGCGGAGCTGGTTATGAATGGAGACTACCGTACTGACCAAGCGACGGTTCAGTTGAGCGCCTGCACGGAAGAGGGCATAGAGATCCTCTGCGCATGGGTAGGGACAATATATATAAGGTATAGGTTTATAGACCAGCTTGCGAGCTTGCATGTAATCCATGTAATAGAGCATCACATTCTGCAGGATACGCATCACCTCCAGTTCCGTTACCTCTGGCAAAACCACTAATCCGCCATACGTCAGCCCTTGATGGGAATACACGCAATGCTCCTTCTCCACCCAGTTGGCAGGAAAAACAGCCACCAAATCCTTGGTCGTGAGGCTGGATTCCTTGTATTCATCGTCAGGCGAGATGCCATCATAGATCATCAGAGAGCAATCGAAGAAACGGTCCGCATGGTAATCCATGAAATTGCGCTGAAACAGGAACGTTCCGTTCTTGGATTGGGCTATGAACTGATCCCAAACCTCTTTTCTATTGATAGAATATGGAATGATTGTCATTTTCCAATGAATTTAAGAAACTCCTCGTAGGAATGGATATAGTCATCTGCATCGTAGAAATCAGATGCCAGGCATACGCAGGATGCATGCTGAGTGAAATCAGATTGGATACTCCAGATTCCAGGAGGAATCAAAATACCCACATTTGGTTTGTCCATCAACAAAGTAACTTTCACATCACCATCATCAAGCAGAATCCGAAAGCTTCCTCCCAAAGGGAACAACACCATAGAGCATGTGCGGTGAGCATGATCGCCACGAGCACTGCCATCTGTGATTCCGTAAGTCCAGAATACTCGCTTGATCTCAAAAGGAATCTCCTTCATGCATTGACCATAAGCAAGCATTCCTCTCTCATCCACAACGTTAGGCAACGAGATCAACTTACAACCTTGGGGCAAAACCTGCGAATCAACTTTATGCATTCCGAACAAATTTTTCACAAAGATAAAAAAAAATCATGGATTTGTTTGTAGGATTAACAAAAAAACTCTACCTTTGCACCGCATTTGAGAGAAATGCCTGCCAGAAGCAGTGAATTTTGGTGAGGAAGGAAGTTTGGGTGAGTGGCTGAAACCACCAGTTTGCTAAACTGACGTGCGGGTAACCGTACCGGGGGTTCGAATCCCCCAGCTTCCGCCAGAAACATTTCTCGAAATGCGAAACGGCGCTTTCGTCTAGCGGCTAGGACACATGCCTCTCACGCATGGAACACGGGTTCGATTCCCGTAGGCGCTACAACAAATACCATTTTACAATGGTATTTTTTTTGTATGATTTTCACGATGCTTCAAAAAATGGATAGTTATAAGTCACACAGAAAGCACAGAAATTCACAGAAAGGATTATACCAACGAGGCAGCCCTCTTTTTTTTGCAGATGACAAGTTTTAATTTGTCTGAAGACTTTATGAAAGCGAGCTTTCAATTAATCTTCTGCCAAATCAAAACCTTTATTATAGGAATAAAGCAATCCTACACAGGATTGTCATCTGCAAAAAAACATTTCCTTTATTTCATTTATTTATGCGGGACAAAAAAATCTGTGCTTTCCGTGTTTTCTGTGTGAAATTAATTCGTGTTCGAAAGTTTGTAGTGAATTAGCATCACCCTCATCATGACGTCTCTCCAGCTCGTTATCGTCATCGTCATCGTCGATCTCAATCAGTCTAGAACTTTCGGCTTTACTACTTAACTACATAGCTACTTAACTACTGACTACATAAATACCTCAGAAATTTCACTAATCGTGTTTTATTACTTTATACAGCAAAAAAACACATTGCACATCTAAGTATTTAATCTACAAGAAATAAATACAAATTCTGCAGGAATGTTAAAGGAAAAGAAAAAATGCTAAAGAAAGTTAAATATACGATTTTGTTGTTAAGATATGATATGTTTTTTCTTAAAAAAAACTACTTTTGCAAAAGTTTTTGATAAAACAACCTTAAAAAACAACTTAAGCGTATGCAGTACATACAAAGGACCATAAGCAGATCCTTCTTTTTGTTTTTGCTGTTCTTTATGGCAGCAGGCAATCAATCAAAGGCCCAGATTTCGTTGAAGAACAACCTGCTTTATGATGCCAGCCTCACTCCGAATCTGAGCATGGAAATAGGTTTGGCACCCAAGTGGACATTCGACACCACCTTTGGCATTAATCCTTGGGAGTTTAGCAACAACAAGAAGTGGCGTCACTGGATGCTGCAACCTGAAGCACGTTATTGGTTCTGCCAAGCATTCAATGGTCATTTCGTTGGTTTCCATCTTATGGGTGGCGAGTTCAATGCAGGTGGTGTGAAGTTCCCCTTTGGCATAGCACCCTGCCTGCACAACAATCGTTATGAAGGATGGTTTGCTGGTGGTGGTTTCGTCTATGGCTATCAGTGGCCAATCACCCGTCACTTCAGTGTGGAGGGTGTTGTCGGAGTAGGTTATGACTATCTGAAATATAAAGAATTCCCTTGTGAGGAATGCGGCATTCAGACCGGTAGTGGTCACTACAACTACTTTGGCCCCACGAAACTTGCTTTTAACCTGATTTACAACTTCTAATTATATATATAATGTATACGACTATCAAGTTACGCCATATTCTTGCAGGCCTGTTTGTCGTGGCCTTCCACCCCTTATTCGCCCAGACCCTGAGCGACGGACAGACAGTGGTGAAGAATGCGCTGATCACCCCAAGGGACAATCAGTTGCTGCTTACCATGGATGTTTGTCTTGATGAACTAAGGCTGAAAAACAAACAGTCAGTAGTGCTCCATCCTGTGCTTACCTCCCTCGACAACACTCGTCGTGTTGCATTCGATCCTATGGTCATCGACAGCCATGCACAGTATGTCCTTTATCAGCGCGGACAATCAAACGAAGCATACTCCAATGTTCGTCACGTAAAGCACAAGAACAAGAAACCCCTCACAGTGCCCTATGTCAGCACCATTCCTTATGAATCATGGATGGATTCGTATCAGCTGTTGCTCGAGGAAGACCTCTGCGCCTGTGGAGACCTCTCGTCGATGCCATACGTACCATCCCTGCTTCGTGATGTACCACCAAATCCACTCGACCTCATTTCTTTAGTCAATGCTACCCCTGCTCCTGTGAAGCCTACGCTCAACTTGCATGGCTCTGCATTCATCAATTTCGTGGTGAACCGCTGGGAAATGAAGCCTGACTACATGGACAACCGTCGTGAACTGCGAAAGATTACCGATACACTCGACATCATGGTGCAAGATCCTAACATTACTGTACGTGAAGTGAAGATTCACGGTTGGGCATCACCTGAGTCTCCCTATCAGCACAACAGCATGCTGGCTACCAATCGAGCCAAGTCTCTCACCGACTATGTGCGCAAGACCTATGACCTGCCTGCAGATGTTTTTGCTCCTGCTGAGGCAACGCCAGAGAACTGGATTGGATTGCGTCAGGCTGTCAGCGAAATGACCTTCTCTGAATTGCCACATCGCACAGAAATCTTGCAAATTATTGATAAGGTACTGGCAGACCTCGACCGTGGTGTCACCAACCAAGCCGATCGCGACGAGCAGACCCTCAAGACCAAGTATTCTGAGGAGTACCGTTATCTGCTGCAGAATGTATATCCCAGCCTGCGCCGTTCCGACTACGACATTTCCTTTGACATCCGTAAGTTCACACTGGAGGAAGCCAAGAAGATCTATACAACACGTCCCCACCACCTCTCGCTCCACGAGCTTTGGCAAGTGGCCAACACCTATGAGCCTTATAGCGACGAATACAACCAGGTGGTGCAGAAGACACTCAACATCTACCCTGACTCTACTGTTGCACTTATTAATTTAGCCAATGTGGCACTCCATCAGGGCGACAAGCTGAAGGCTGAAACCCTGCTGAAGGATGCTGGTGAAAGCGCTGAGGCATTGAATGCTCGTGCCGTTCTTTACATCCTTCAGAAGCGTTACGATGAAGCCAGTCTCATGCTCGACCGTGCAGAGAAACTAGGCATCGACGTGAGTCGCAACCGCGAGGTCATCCAAAAAATGATTCCATATAAGGACAGATAACAATATATTTCATTACAAATTTATTTCTTTTATTAATTCCACTTTTTAAATTTATGAAAAAATTAAGTTTTCTCGCTCTCGCAGCAGCTGGATTGCTGTTCGGAGCATGTTCAAACGACAACGAGATTCAGGGTGTAGCAAACAACCCCTACAATCTCATTGAAGGCGAGAGCTCTTGGATTGCCCTTGGTATCTCTATGCCTGGCGACGAGATCACTCGTGCTAACGAGGATCTTACGGATGGTGAAGCAACTGAGTATGCAGTAAAAAGCGGTACTCTCTATCTCTTCAAAGGTACCAACGAAAATGATGCTGTTTACTTTGAAAAGTATACAATTAAAACAGCATTTAATTTGGAAGACGAAGACAATGTTCCCGAGGGAAATAATCTTACCCCTAAAGATGGTGAAATTACTTCTACCAGTGAGAGAATGGTACAGGAGATTACGGCTCCCGAACTCGGCGTTGACGACAAACTGTATGCCTATGTTGTCCTGAATGACCAGAAAAATGTTACTATCAATGCCACTCCAAATACCACTACAGGTGCTCAGTTCAAGAAACAGCAACTGAAGGCCATTGGTATTGAAAATGAGGCATTGGGCTATGGTGCCATTGGAGATGGTGGTCTCGTAATGACCAGTGTACCCATCGCTACCACTGCCGGTGGTCAGTCTGACCCCACTGGCGCAAATATCATCACGTTCACAGAAATCAACAAGAGTGCAATCTACAAGACCAAGGCTGAAGCAGAGGCTCCAGGTGCTCAAATGGCTTGTATCTACGTGGAGCGTGCTGCCGTAAAGGTAGAGGTGAAACTTGGTGCTGGCTTTAGTATTAAACTCGATGGAGAAGAGAAAATCACAATTCCTGCTAACAAAGTTAAATGGGGATTAGGAAATGTAAACTTTGGTGGAACTGCTGATGTTGCCGGTATTACTCCTCAAGGCTACTACAACACTCGCCAATTCAACAGTACCTGGCTGCCTTACAACAATCAGGAGGCAAATCCTGAATACCTGCGCTGGCGTATGGTTGGTCGCACACGTTTCTTTAATGCAAACCATACCCCCAACCCTGCATTCCGCACTTACTTCGCTGAGGACCCCAACTACACAGGTACTCAACCCACTACCCACTGGGAAAATGGTAAGGAAGTAGCTGGCTACAATGGCAAAGACGGTTACAATGCCTACACAGGTCTGCTTAACGCACAACTGTCCGAATATCCACTTAATCCAGATGATATCACATACACATACGAGAACACCTTCGACGAGAACTCTCAGATTTTCCGCAACACCACTTATGTAGGTGTACAGGTAGACATCAACAATGGTAATGCTTTCTACACAATGCAGGGTCAGCCCAACACGAAGTTGGCTGATGTTAATGCTATCAAGGCTGTTCTCACCACACGATTGAGCGACAACATCAACCAACGCAGGAATTCAATTCAGAGTGCCATCATTGCAGACCTGGGCAAGACTACAGCTGAGGGCCGTACAATTTCTGAAGGCGTCACATCAGTGACATTTGACATCCCCGTTGCAGTTACTCTTGGCGAAGTTGATGCTGAAACAGGCGAGCAGGCATATACCGTTAAGTTGAGCTTGGATAACATTAAGACAGATGGTGCAGCAGCATCTGCTGCAGACCAAGCTGCCGTTAATGCTCTTGCTAAGGCTTATCTGTCGGATGACACCGCAGGTAACATTGATAATCCCGCCAACTCTAAAGTTTACAAGTACACTGATGGTTTATCTTACTATACTGAACGCATCAAGCACTTCGGAGATGTTGAAACACCTTGGGGCGCTCCAGCTGAGGCATACAATAATTATCAACTGGATTATCCTGCAAATGGTCAGCAGACCTTTGGCGAAACTCCTGTTTTGCACATCTTCGGTACTGATCGTGCTAACGCATGGCTGGGTCGCTGGGGTGTTGTCCGCAACAACTGGTATGTACTCACTCTGAAAGGAATCGAAGGAATTGGTTCACCCGTTCCCGTGGACTTCAGTGGTGAAGCAGGTAACACACCCGACGACAATCCTCCAACGAGCTACTTCATCTCTGCAGAAATTCATATCCTGCCTTGGGTAAAGCGTACCCAGGATGTAGTATTCTAATCGTACATATTAACAAGACTATACAGAGTCGGGGGGCGGGAAGCCCCCACTCCCCGACTTTTTTCATTGAAGATAAAGAAATCAGAATAAGTTGATTTGAAATCGTGAAACAAATGCAGTTCATTCATAAGACATTCGTGGCCATAGTAGCCAGCATGGGCCTGACAGCCTGCTCCCTGATGAGTGATAGTCTCGAAGACTGTCCTCAGGGACTCAACGTGGAGTTCGTCTACGACTACAACGTGGAAAGAGCAAACATGTTCAACGACCACGTGGGAAGCGTCACACTCTATGTCTATGACCAAGCCGGTCAACTGGTGCGCACACAGACGGAGGACAACACAGCCGCCTCACAACCATTGCGCAATCCCAACTACCGCATGACTGTCGACGGACTGCAACCTGGCGAATACCGTCTGGTGGCTCTTGCCAACCAGCGCAGCTATTCCATCATCAGCCAACTCCCTGGTGTACGCTATTTGCGCAACGGAGAGAATGGCTCCATGTCCAACCTCAATGTTACTTTGGCCAATCAACCTGGGCAACAGGCAGCGACTGCCATCACCCAATCGCTTGATACACTGTGGCACGGAACTTTACGCTCAGCTCAGTACACCCAAAATCCCATCACTCGTGCCAATGCTCCTGAAATGGTAGCTGCACAGACTGTCACAGTCCGTCAACACGAGATGACAAAATGTGTCGTTAGTCTCGTGCGCGACACCAAACGTCTGCACATCTCACTCCGTCAGGGCGATGACCCCGCACATTGCGACATTGCCGACTATGATATCACAATCGTTGACCGCAACGGACATCTCCTTTGGGACAACACTGTAGACACAGCTGAAGGCACCCCTGATGTGACTTACCAGCCATTTGCTAAATGGAACACTTATTATAGTAGAACCACCGCACAAAGCTACGATGAACGGCCTGCCAACGATGACAATGTCGAGGAGACAGCTCACGCAGACATCGACTTCAATCGTCTCATGCTACGCATGGGCGACAGCACAGTGAACCCCGCTATACTCAATATTGTCCATCGTCCCAGTGGCAAGACGGTGGCAACTATCAACCTGCCCGAAATATTATCACAAGGACGAGGCGCTTTCGAACGCCAGAACTATTCTGCTCAAGAATTCCTCGACCGAGCCTACGACTATCGACTCGACTTCATACTCGTCGGAGCACAGTGGAGATACATCCTTCTGGAGATCCACAACCTGCCCTGGTCAAAACGATTCCAGAACGTCACGCTCGAATAGTTGTCAATACGAATTAACATGAATATAACGAAAGCATGAAATTGCTTCATTACATATTACCCTTAGCCGCGTTGCTCGCCATAGTCTCCTGCAGCGAAGACGAAGCATACTTCGACAAGAGAAAATTGTATTCCACCGACAGCATCTATGTCAATCTGACATTGGATCTATCCAACAACTCTATCACCCGAGCAAATCCTAATGGTGGTGAGGAAGGCGATGGATGGGAATACGGTTATACAAACGAAAACACGTTGCATGACTTCTGTGTCTACGTACTTGATGGAAACAATGACATCAATTCCCCTGATAACACATCCTTTGCCGGCTATCGTTACTTTACAAAAGACGAGGTAAGAAAAGCTGATTCTGTCCATCAGCATTTTCTAAACTTGAAGGATTACTATCCTGAACAGGTAGTGAAAGATGTCACAACCTATAGATTTGCCATCCCCATCCTGAAGAGTCAGACAAATGAAGAACCCACAGGTTTCCGTTTTATCGTCGTTGCGAATTGTGGTAACCAACAGCAATATGCAACCACACTCGGTGCCTTACGCAATGCAAGGCCCGAAAAAACATGGACACCTGCCACAACCAGCAACCCCGCTTCTTGGTTCGTCATGACCAACGAGAACGACCAATACCATGCCATGAAGGGCACCTCGGAATTTAATCCCTACAACCTCCATGTCACCATTGAGCGAATGGCTGCACGTATCGACTACGACCCCACAGGATGTACCCTTATCAGTGGCACACCTCGTTATGAGGTAAAGGGGGTAACTCCTGGCAACGAGGTGCTCGCACATCTCTACGTAGATCGCATGGCCATCGTTAACGGCAGTCAGCAGCCCTCCTACTTCTTCAAGCGTGTAGCCGATGATATCAACGGTACTAACCTAAAATATCTGGGCGACGAAACACCGATAGCGCGTGGTGAAGCAACCAACTATGTCATCGATCCATACTCGACACAAAAAACAACACCTCCCAACAACGAGTTACTCACCACACTTTATGGCAACAGCCGTATAAGCAATGCAGCAGCCCTTGTTGGTAGCGATAAACCAACACTATCACTCACCTCAAACACTTTCCCCTACACTTTGGGATATGTCAACGAGAACACATTCGACGCACCCCAAGCGTGGAGCTACTATGCAACAGGTGTGGTTGTGCAGTGTCGCTATGCTCCACAAAAGCATTTCTATACCGCATACAATGCTACGACAGATGTCCTGACAGAGGGAGCATACGAATTGAACCAAACCTTCTACATGGTAGAACCCAACACGCCCACCATCGACGAAAGCCAGCGACTCTATTTCAAGAACGAAGCCGATGCAGTGGCTTACGCAACCAATACCGCCAAGAAACACTTCGGGAAAGTTGTGAAATACGAGAATGGGGTATGCTACTATTTCACCTATATGCGCCACTCGAACAAGGTGGAAGTCATCCACAACACAATGGAGTTCGGCATCGTGCGCAACAACATCTATCGATTCAAGTTACTGCCAAATACGGGTCCTGGCACGCCCACACCCGATCCTCGTCACCCAGAGGAACTGAAGGCGCGAGTTTACGTCAAGAAATGGCTCTCTGTAGAGCATCCTATTATATACGTCTAAACAAGTATGAAAAAGCATTTCAGCATATACTGCCTGCTCGCGCTTGCCACGGTTCTGGGGTTGAGCGCTTGTAGCAACGAAGACTACCGGATACCAGAAGGCATGGGACAGGTTGAGATCCGCCTCTCCTCCCCATATCGTAAGGTAACCCGTGCCGACAACGACTGGCTCAACCCAATTTCTGATGAGGAGATGATTAAGGAATATTGGGTGGTATTCGTCAACAGCAGTGATAAAGTAGAAGAGGTGATTCACGAGAACCTGTCTGTAGCGCAGGAAGAGCATACCTTCCGTTTCATGATTGTTCCTGGAAGCTACACTGTCTATGGTTTTGCAAACTTACCCGCAGCGACTACATTCGAATCATTGGGTATCACAAAGGGTAGTACAATGCCCGACCTCACAACCAAGAAACTCGCCACCACCAATGGGTGGACAGGATACATTCCCATGACCAGCCATACGGGCGGTCAGCAGATAACTGTTGCTGAAGCCGAGAACCAGTCGTTCGAAGTGGAACTCATCCGCACGATGGCGAAGCTTGAGTTTACCTTCGTCAACAACTCGCAGCAGCAGATGGATATTGTCGGCTACGAGGTTTCCCCTCTTACAAAGACAAACGTCAACCTGCTTGAACCAGACAGTCCCGATGACTTCGTAACCAGCTCTAGTCAATCGGAAGCCTATGCAGTCGATCTTAGTGGAGACAACAAACTCATCCTGGCACCAACAGGAACAGAAGGAAATGCAAAAACACATTATATTTATGTCAATGAGACCAATGCCACAGCTACGACAACTGTAAACCAATACAGCATCCGTTTGAAGGTACAGCGTCACCGCGATGTAGGTACAGACCCCGTAACTGACTACCGCTATGGCTTCACCGTAAACAGTGGCACCTCAGGTCCAATTTATGATCCAACTCAAACAAATGGTGTGGGTACCAGCACGACCAATGGTTTCGACTATATCCATCGCAACGACTGGATCAAACTGCCCATCGTATTCACCGACTGGACATTCCGCATTGAGGCACTACCCTTCCCCCCCATTGCTGGTTTCCAGGCCCGTGTACTCTCAGCCGATGCATTGAGTATAACTTTCAATTCGGGTGGTTACATCTTCCTGCGTCCCATGTTCCGCAACAATCAAGACCCAGAGGATGTATGGCGCGGCTTCGATGATAGCGATGTCACCTTTGTACTTCCTGGTGAGCCTTATACCGTAGACGGTACAGCTGCAGTGTACGACGAAAATGCCACCTATAAGTGGACTACTCCAGAAACTGGCGTTGCAGAATCCATCGATGGTACAACAGGTACAGGTACAGGTATTGTCATGACAGGTGATTTGGACATATTCGAGCAGAGATTCGTGCAGTTGGAGTCAGGAGATATCGTCGGTAAGTTGATCAATGATGACACTAAAACTGGGTTGGTGACCGTCACCATTAAGTTGAAACTTGCTGGTTTTTCCTACCAGTTCAACTATAACATCTACAAGCAATAGTAAAGAAGTTCATCACGATGGATACAAAATATATTTCTTTTAACTGCTACTGGCGCATAACTGTACTATTCATTACAGGTTGGGCAATGTGTAGTAATGTAGAGGCACAAACATTTAATAATGCGAATTACATCAAGGACACGCAATCTCTGCAAGTCGTGCATAAACAGTCGTTCTTGGCTGACCGTGCTGATGAAATGACCGTATCCTTCCCTCAGGAATTCTTACAGAAAAACGAAGGGTGGAAAACCAACGAATATGGTAAATCGGTACAGAATACTTCTGACTACTATACTACACGCTATGTAAAAAAAGGCACTTGGGCTCCATTGTTCCTCACTACCAAACAAAATACCACTACTTCGGATCACAAATATTATCAACGTTGGTACTACTATGATGCCAACGGAAATGAACTACCCTTGCCTGAAGAATACTATGCTCCTGAATTTAAGGCGTACGTTTACAGTAATGGACTAGTAATGGGTAGCCGATTATACAATTATAAAAACAGCACTAACGCTCAGAACCTTTCCAACAGCACAGTTCCAGTCTCCACCTCACTTCTTTGCAGACTACCACAAAACATGGAGAGTCTTGAAATTGGTGGTGATATATCGCGTTATAGTGATATGAGCTATGCCCAGAGTGGGACTACAGCTCAGGCTTCTGGCAACTTGACAGAGCCTTCTCTCACCATCCGTCATCACTATAAGCTAATCGATGCCAACGTGATGGCACGGCAACTCACCTCAAAGACGGGTGATAAGTGGTTGGAGGAACATACTATCCATTTCCCTAACAAGACAATTGGACTCCGTTATGACCATGTATCTTTAAATCTTGAACTTCAAGACTATTGGTTTTATCGTGGGGGTGCAGAAGCAGAAGAGAATCTACAGAATATTTCATCGACCAACTATATTACCTACGAGTTCTATTATCCTGGTGGAACGAATCTCGGATTTAACGATCTTGACTTGATTGCTGCTCCATCTTCAGATAGAAATAACAGCTACTCAAACATTACGAATACCACCTTTCTTCGCAGACGAATGCTGAAATTTTCTTATCCTACGGGAGGCCAGGTACAAGCAGGCTCAAAGATGGAGATTCGCGTTTACGCCCGTGAAAGCAACGCTGCTAATGCACAGAGATATAATCTGGCTCGCTTTATTCTAATCTTCGATGGCGATTCTGAGGTGTTACCCTGGATGGATATAGTTGGTGCAAATGCCGATCCTGAACTTAACAAAAAGAGGTCTCCTCAGGGACTTCATACAATATCAGGCAACAATCCTGTGGCTCATATTGACTTTGACTACCCCAAAAACCAGTCTTTCAAAAATCCACCTTCTGGCAATACAGTTTATCATGGTGGAGGCGGAGCAGCCGCTAATACTGCTTTCCCTCAAAGCTCAGCCTTGCCACTTTCCTATAAACATACAAGTTATGGCTATGCTCCATTTGCTGCTGACAATGTTTATAACTGGTGCGTTTGGGGTGAATATGGCATTGGTAAAGAATCTGGTCAAGCACTAAAAATCTATCCTGTTAGTCGAAAGACTGGCGTAGTCCTAGATGATAATTTGGAATCTGGTTTTCTCTATATTGATGCCTCTGACTTGCCTGGTACGGTAGGTTCCGTACCGTTCCAAGGTACATTTTGTATGGGTACCAAAATGATGTGCTCTGGTTGGATGGCCAGTATCACCGACAACAAATTCTCTTCCAATATGCCAGGAAGCGTAATTCTAAAAGTCATTGGCACGAAACCCAATGGTGACGAGGTGGAGATATACGCTTTCTGTCCAGGTCAGATAGGAAGATATTATAGAAAATACAATGATGCTCCAGGCACTTTAACGAATTCCAGTGGAGAATACTGTTGGCAGCAGTTTTATTTCGAGTTTATCCTTAATGAACCTTGTGTATCTTATGAACTGCGTATCGAAAACAACTGTGAGTCTACGGCTGGTGGTGACTACTTCCTGGATGATGTTTGGGTATATGCCAAGTTGCCGAGTGTGGGTCCTCAGATGACCACCCCACTTTGCGGTGGTAGTCTTGAAGTAGTGCAGTTGGAAACCGACTTCGATGCATTGATCACTTCGACTGGTACTTTTGAAGCTCAAACCGCTGAAGCGGCTGATAATGCTTACCTCTCCTTTATTTACCTTGATTGGGATAACTTCCTGTTGAAATTCCAGGAAGGATTGGCCAGTATGGGTATCAATGTCACCGCTCACGAACTGCAAGAAAATATTAACTCGGGACTATACGATGTGGATACATATCGTACAATCTATCACACGGCCTTTTCCCAATCAATCCTTAGGGATACAATTCCTGAGCAACACAAGGTTATCTTTGGTAATTACCAGTGGAGCAGTTTCTATGATGGTCATCCGGAATTCTCATTCGCAGAAATGGCGATGGACACCCAGCATACAGTTTATCGTATGACAGACAATGGTAAACGAAAGCTCTATTTTAATGGCTATATGGGTGCTATCGAGTGGGAATACTATCACAACTATGCGCTTCTGACAACTGTACGTGAAACTCCGATGACCGAAGCAGAAGCAGAAAACTCGGACTGGATTTCAGACCTTTTGTTCAATGTGCTCAACGAGTGCTCCAACCGCTCTATCCTTTGGTTTGTTCCAAAGGTAGAGATTGTAGGTACTATTGGTGGCCTTTCAATTGAAGATCTGGAATTTTGTGAGTACACAACGCAGACCTTTGCCATGGAGTTAGCTGGCTATACCAGATTAGATGGCTATACTGATGAAAACGGCGTTCATCATCCTGGCGATCCTGTTATTCTACCAGAAGTTTATTTCGATTGGTGGATGGGTGTACCCAAGTCTGAAGGCGTTGATAGTATTCCTGCTACTGTGGAGAACTACATGAAACAATATACGACATATACAGAAACAGTTGAAGGTGAAACTGTTGAGAGGAAACTATATCTTTATGATGCTGTAAGATGCTTCCGTTTCATGAATCCAGATGTCACAAGTCTATATTCGCCCAACATTAAGTTTGGTCAGAATCCTCTTTACGCAAATATTCCTGCATTTACACCTAGGATGCTTGAATATATGCGTTCGCTTGCCAATCCATCCGACGGAAGTAAACCACAGCTTTATATCCATACAAAAATTGTGGATGTGGAGATTAACGAAGAAAACGTCGTAAGGGAAGTATATCTTGGCGACACCATCAAATATGTAAAGTTTGTTGCCATCCCTATCGAGGCGAACATAAATGAGGCCGCTAAGGATTTTGTCTATATCTGTGCTGAGCCGCAGCCTTTCAAGGTAAGGGTGGGAGATCATGCCCCGCACATGCAGGTAGGCTTCAGTGAGAAACATTATCCCGCAGGTTTAGGCACACTGAGTGTACGCATCTCCAAAAGCCAGTTCGAGAAACTGGTCGACCATGAAGATGGCAAAGGCTACAAGGAACTGCACATCCCCTTGCGCGATATCAATGTCGTGACCCCCTCCTGTGTTGGAGTTAAGATGGCAACAGACCCAGACGACGCACTTCGTAGCGTCAGAATTGCCAACTCAACAGATAGTCTCATGCAGGCTTTCATCATGGAAAACATGATTTTTGATGAAAATAACTCTTGGCCGCCTGCTGTTGGCAAGATTGATTATCTGGTGGGTAAACATGACAACTATTGGTCTGAGGGACATCCTGAGACTGAGCGTTTGTTAAAGATTCATTTTGACAAAGACTTCCAAGTACGAGAAGGATATAGTTATACTTTACGCTACTATTTTATTGAAGATCTGAATCAAGGTTTCCAATTCACATGTAATGGTAATGCAGATATCATTATTAAGATTGTACCTGACTACGAGGTATGGACAGGCGGTGCTGACAACACGGACTGGAGCAACGATGAGAACTGGCGACGTGCAGATTACGATGAGTTGTATGCTGGCAATGGTACAAACTTGAAAGATAGGTACCTGCCGAACGGAAAACAAGGTGATTTACCTGCAAACACCAACTATGTCACTCCTGCAGATCGTGAACGCATGCAGGGATTCGCACCTCTTTATTGCACCAACATCCTGATGATGACTAAGGAAAAGAAAAAGGCCTCATCTCTGTATGATGATGGTGACGAGGTGATTGATGGTGAGAAGACGGGCTTCCCTGCCCTGCGTGCAACAGCATCTCCACTCATTCGCTACGACTTCCAAACTCATGAGTGGGTTACTGATAGTGTCAGTGCACATTCCAATTGGACTCATCGAGCACTGGGTGATATGGTGACCGAACTATATAACGATAACGTTTGCGACTCCATCGCCTTCCAATCTGAGACGGAGTTGGTGAATGCTCACCTCCTGAATTATAACAAGGCGTGGGTGGAATTTGCATTGCCCAAGAATAAATGGCATCTCGTCAGTTCACCCCTGCGTGGAACCATTTCTGGCGAATGGTATGCCCCAACATGGAGTGGACGTCAGGAAACCACCTACTATGAGCCAATCACGTTTGACGTGGATCCCACCAAACCCATCAGCATGACCAGCTTCAGTGAACTATATCAAAATGGACAGACCAACTACGGTGACCCTGGTATACTCAATTATGACCGCTTCGCTCCAGCTGTCTACCAGCGGCAATGGGACAAGGCCAAGGCCGTACTCTATGAGCGTGGCGCCGTATGGAGTGCTGACGATGCCAGCCAGACCCAAAACCTTGGCTTTGAAGGAGAGGGTGACTGGACAGGCAGCGGAGAAGGATTCTCATGGGATAGCGCCAATGCCGATGAATACCTCAACCGTTTGGTCTACAAGCCTTTCGGTGACAGCAAGATTAACGTAGCTGTACGTGGCTCGTGGAGCGGTGCACACAACGACCACACCGTACCCTACGACAATGGAGGCTTCAGCGTGATGCCCATCAACAACCTGAAAGAGCATAACAACGAGGACGTCAAGACTATTTTCCGCCTACCCAAGGATGACCAGTACTACGATATCTGGGACTGGGGCAAAAGCTATAAAGTAGAGAGACGTGTACGTATCTACATTGATGACGGACGACGTGATTGGCCCACCGGGTTTGCGGTAGGGGAAATAGGAACCAATCAAAACCCCAATGACTACCTGCCCAATGACGAAAATGTTGTAGAACTGAAGAACCGTGGCCGTCTGCGCTCCGACTACTTTGCAGAAAAAGCCGTAACTCCTGAAGAAGTCACAACTCACATAGGTAGTACAACACCAGGAGATCTTGCCCTCTATGATTTAGACAAGGACGGTGATATCGATGCCAGTGATGTAAAGGAAGCTGTAACTCCAGCAGCTGTCAAGGCTCACATTGGAAGAACGTCAGCAGAAGAACTTGCTCTATATGACAGAGACAAGAATGGCCAAATTGAGGCTGCCGATACGGCATACTATGTAACGCTGAAGAACGAAGGGAAAGGCAGCATGGGCTACTTCCTCGCCAGCAACCCCTTCGTCTGTGGCCTTGATATGAAGAAGTTCTTCGAGTTGAATGCAGATTCTATATATTCCTACTATCTGGTGATGAAAGATAGTGATGTTGATCCTCAGAACTCTGATTTGACAGACACATATCTTGCTACTCAACCAACAGGAACCGAGTGGAAATGGACCGACATGAGCTTCAGCGGTATCAGTGATGGTACAGATTTACAGGGCCGTAAGATTGTGCCTCCACGCTATGCCTTCTTCCTGAAGAAGAAAGAAATAGGCGGCAAAGACCTGAACCAGCTGACCCTGAGATATACCCCCGACATGATGGTGCATACGTCCAGGGATGAGAATGGGAAACCAGTTGGAGTCCATCCCTACCTCAGTATCTTTGCTGAACGTGACGGCGACACCAGCGAGGCGATGGTGATGATGAGTCCCAATGCCAGCAACAAGTTCTGTCCCGGGGAAGACATGGAGACCTTCGTGGTCAGCGACATCAGTTCGAAGATTCCTGTCATATATACACTGACGGGCCGTCTGGCAACGAGCGTCAACCGCATCCATGACTTCATGGTACTGCCCATTGGTATCGAGAGCAACAGCGACAAACCAGCGACAGTGACCTTCCAAGGTGTAGAGAATTTGGGCGACAGCCTGATGCTCTACGATGCGAAGACGGAAGAACTGTTACCTATGAAGTCAGGAACAAAGAAACAGATGCCTGGTCGCACGCAGAACCGTTTCTTCATCGTGAAGGGATCGAACCTGGAGGAAGCTATCGACGAGAGCAATCTGCAAATCCATGTTGACGAAGGCATCATCACGGTTGCGTCCATTACAGGTGAACCCATCTCGGAAATCTCCGCCTATGACGCTGGTGGCAGACAGGTATACGGCATAAAGCCCAACACTACCAAGCACCGTTTCCGCTTGCCAAGAGGCATCTATGTGGTGAAGGCTAACACCGAATCCACTCAGCGAGTGAAGAAAGTCGGAAACTGAGCAGGATGGAATCAATGACAACATTCTTTTGATAACAATTTGAGTGGGAGACGCCAATCGTCCCCCACTCTTTTTTCCTCTACCTCGAAGCCAACGAAAAGACAACGTGTTGAAAAGGCAAAAACAACGTGTTGTCTTCGCGGTTTCAACGTGTTGTCTTTTGTCTTTCAACGTGTGGCCATGTTTTCATCAAAAAAATGCTTGCAGACAAAAAATGGGAGGAACAGGATGCTTTTCAAAAAAACTTTGTATCTTTGCATCAAACATCACATAAAAAAAGATTCTGATAAAACCAGACAACCCATGAAACGACTGACTCTCATCGCCCTGATTCTGACGGTTCTGACAGGTGCCGCCCAGGCTGCCCCACGGGCAGACTATCGCATCATCCCTCTTCCCAAGAGCGTGAAGAGCGACACAACCCGCGTGTTCCTCCTGAAAAACAACATGAAGATTACCTTTGATGCCAAGAACCCTGAAGTGGCACGCATTGCGCAATTTCTGGCAACCTGGACACTGGAAACTACAGGACTACGCCTCTCTTTGGCTCCTGCGGACAAACATGCAGCTATCCGTTTGGCATTGGCTGCTCCAAAGAACAATGGGAAACAAGCATCTAAGCTGAGGAAGTCAGCAAAAACATCTGTCGGCAAGCAATCTTCAGAAGCCTACACACTGACGGTGGGGCAAGGGGGCATCCTGCTTTCAGCCGAAGAAGCCGTTGGTCTCTTCCGTGCCGCCCAAACGTTCCGCAAGAGTCTTCCTGTGCAGACCGCTAACCCAGCCCAGCCGACCTCTCCCATCGAACTACCCTACGTCCGCATCACTGACTCTCCCCGCTTCAGCTATCGAGGTGTGTTGCTGGATTGCGCCCGTCATTTCTTCTCTGTGGACTTCATCAAACAGTATCTCGACGTAATGGCATTGCACGGCTGCAACCAGTTCCATTGGCACCTGACCGACGACCAGGGATGGCGCTTCGAGGTAAAGGGCTTCCCTCGACTGGCAGTGGATGGAAGTGTGCGTGAGCAAACGGTTATCGGACCTGGAAACATGGGTATCTACGACGGTCAGCGCTACGGAGGCTACTATACCCAAGACGACTGCCGCGAGATTGTGCGCTATGCGGCTGAACGATACATCAATGTCATCCCTGAAATCGATCTGCCCGGCCACATGATGGGAGCCCTTCACGTGTTCCCCAATCTTGGATGCAAGGGTGGCCCCTACCCTGTGAAAACCAATTGGGGAGTCAGTCGCGACGTGCTCTGCGGCGGCAACCCTGAGACCCTCGTATTCCTAAAGAAAGTGCTGGGCGAACTTTGCGATGTGTTCCCCTCGAAGTTCATCCATATCGGCGGAGACGAATGTCCCAAGGACCGTTGGAAACAATGTGCCAAGTGTCAGGCAAAGATTAAGGAGCTGGGACTGACGGCAACAGAGAAACACAGCGCTGAGGACCAGCTACAAACCTATATCAACCGTGAGGTGGAACACTTCCTGAACGAGCATGGACGCGATCTCATCGGATGGGACGAGATTCTGGCAGGCGGACTGACAGAAGGTTCCATCGTCATGAGCTGGCGCGGCACCAAGGGTGGCATCGAGGCAGCACGTCAGCATCATCGTGTCATCATGTCGCCCAACGTATTTGCCTACATCGATCATCCCCAGTTGAAGGACTTGGGAAAACAGCCTCGCACTACCGACAGCTACATTGTCTCTTGCAGCAAGATGTATTCGTTTGAACCCGTGGTTCCAGAAGAACTGACAGACGCAGAACAGGATTTTATTCTGGGTGTGCAGGCCAACCTATGGACGGAACACGTCGCCTACCCTGAGCATGCCTTCTATCAGCTATTGCCCCGCCTGGGAGCCATGAGCGAGGTACAATGGTGCAGCCCCGACCAGAAAGACTTCGAGGATTTCTGTGCACGTTTGCCCCACCTGACAAGCCTCTACGACTGCATAGGCGTCAAGTACTGCCGCCAGGTGGAGTAATGCGATTCACTTCTTTTCGAAACGCTTCAGCAATCGTTTCAGTTCCTTTTCAGCGGCTTTAGGTCCCTCTGCCTTCAGAACTCTGGTAAACTGACGGGAGACAGAATCCACTCGTTCCTCCTCCTCAGGCGAAGCATAGGCATAGCGGAAGCCCGGCTGCTCGTTCCAATGTCCACGCGTGAAGTCTGGCACACGGACAGGAGCATTGTCGTTGTCCATCGAGAGGCCACCCAGTTCGGCAAGACAACACCATTCTGCCAAATCATAAACATCGATGTCGAGAGGCAAGCCATGCTGTAGGCAATATACCAATCTCAGCTCCATGATGAAATCCATACCACCATGTCCTCCCACTTGACGTGCCCGCTCGCCATACTTTATTGCAATGGGTGACTGATATTTCTTCACCAAAGCATCAAAGTCCGCCTTGGGCATAAACTCGTGACCCGACAGGTTATCGTTGGTAATATTGTCAACACCAGAAGACTTCAGTTGAGCACTACTGAGTGCATATCCCTCGACAGGATACTTGTTGGCAAAACCCTTGGTACCCGTAAGCTGATAGCGACGATTATAGGGCTGAGGATTCATTACATCGTGCTGAATCTCAATGACTTTTCCTTGTACGGTGCGGATGAGCGTGGTGGTGTGGTCGCCATTACGATACGGCGCATCCAGATTGTCCAAATCCTGAGGATATTCCTTGACAGCCACAGGGCCCGTAGTAGGTTTCGTATCCATCGCCACCAACGTCTTGAAACGGTCACCCCGATGGATGTTGAGCAACTGAGCCACAGGTCCCAGACCATGAGTGGGATAGATGTCGCCGCGATGCTCCTTGTTGTAGCGAAGGCGCCAATTGTGCCAATAGTTCGTCCAATGCCAAAGGCTATGCAGGTAAGCACCTTCCACATGGAGAATCTCACCAAAGACACCGTGCTGAGCCATGTTGAGCGTGTTCATCTCGAAAAAGTCATAGCAGCAGTTCTCCAGAATCATGCAATGCAACCTTTTCTGTTCTGCCAGGTCAATCAAATCCCAGCAATCTTGGATGGTCAGTGCAGCCGGCACCTCAATGGCAGCATGCTTGCCATGCTCCAACGCATATTTTGCCACAGGCACATGATGCTCCCAATCGGTAGCGATGTAAACCAGATTGATGTCTTCCCGCTCACATAGCTCCCGATAGCCATACTCACCGGAATAGATGTCAGCCTCAGGCAAACCTGCGTCCGTCAGGAACTTCTGGCATTTTTCAGCCCGTTCCCGTTCGTAATCACAAAGAGCAACAATGCGCACTCCGTTCATGTGGGTCCAACGTTCCACAGCATAAGGGCCACGATTGCCTAAACCCACGAAAGCCACCCTGACGATGGGCAATGCTGGAGTCGCGAGGTTCAAGGCCGATTCCTGACCCGCAGGCCTTTGGGGCGTATCAACAACAATGGTTCCCTTCTCCCAATTCCAATGGAGTTGGGCAAAGGCACTGCCAGATATAACCAGCAGAAGACAAAGGGAAAGAAATACTCGGAAATTCTTCATGTTTTAAATTTGCTGTTTAGGGTTAAATGTATAGGTTATTTCATTCTTTACACACAAAATTACGACATTTTTTTCAATAACAGAAAGAAAGTCCTCATTTGTCTTGTGTTTAGTAGAACGAACCAACTTTTCAAGAAAAATTATTGCATATCTCATGGGAAATTATGAAATTTGCATGTTATAAGAACAAATATTGTACCTAAGAACACAAAAAATATAGAATTTTAAAGGCTCAAAGATATGCAGAGAAACAGTCTTATGAGAATCTTCAGAGTGCTGATGACAATGATTGCCTGTTGCAGTCAGACGTTTGTCTGGGCAGCTACAGAAGTCAATGTGGAGAAAGCTGGAACGCTTTCCTCGCTACTTACAACCACTGACAGCGAACTAAAGCTGACAGGTTCCATCAACGGTACTGATGTCAAGTATCTTCGACAGTTGATAAACGACGGAAAGGTGACAACTCTGGACATTTCGGGTGTAAGAATCGTGAGCGGTGGTGTAGCTTACTACGAGAGCAACAAGACAACGGCAGATGTCATTGGCGAATACATGTTCAAGGACTGTAAGAAACTGCGATCTGTTGTGCTTCCTACCTCAATAAGCACCATCGCACGTTGCGCCTTCCAGTATACGAATCTGCGCAGAGTGGAGATTCCCGACAATGTACAACGACTGGGTTATGGAGCCTTCTCCGACTGTTCGCTACTGACTACAGTCGTCGTCGGCAGGAAAGTGTCGCGCATCGAGCAGGGAACTTTCTATAACTCAGATGTAAAGACAATCTTCGTGAAACCGACGACACCTCCGACACTGGATGCATATATCTTCACGACCAAACCAACCATCCGCGTATACTCCAATGTACTGGCTGACTATAAAGAGTCTAGCTGGGCACAGTACGGCTCCATCGTGGGACTCCTGGAAAACTTCTATCCGATGGAAGACAACGGTAGCGATACCGTGAACAAGCTGCGCGACACATATTTCAAAGACGCCGCCTGCACAGAACTGAAAGCGGAATACCAGGCAATGAGTGACGAGGAACTGACCGCTGCCATGAAGGAAGGCGGGATGCCGGATTACATGACCGCAATCGCTCTGAAACTGAAGAATGAGAACTGGAGCAAATACGAGAAGGACTTCCGCATCCACAGCTACAACGCCTATAGCGACGCCTCCTACTGGAACAATCGGCTCAAGAGCACGGGCGGTTCTTATATGGGCAACCCAACGGGCATTTACACCAAGAACAGCGACCCGCTCTATGTCTTTGTGGATGAGGACGTGCCCAATGATGCGACGCTCTACATGGCAGGCTGCGGAGGGAACGATGTCCTCTCGAGCGGCAAGTCAGGCAAGAAACTGTCGAAAGGTCTGAACATCGTGGACGGTCAGAAGGATGCACTCTTCTATATCCTCTATACGGCTGATACACAGTCGAGGAAGAAAACGTTAAGTCAGTGGCCCAGCATCAAGATTCACATCGAGGGCGGTACTGTGAACGGCTACTACGACATTTCACGCCACAGCGACAAAGACTATGCTGCCCTCCTGAAAGGCGCTACCCACGAGTGTTTCACCGTCAAGGGAGGACAGTCGCTCTTCAACTTCAAGACTGCCACCTATAAAAAGATATGGCCCTCCAGCATCGACAAAAGCATCTGCTGGTTCGACAGCTTGACGGTATGGGAAAAAGAACTCATGGGATTCTGCGAGTCAGTTGCCACAGGTCAGCGTGCTGGGGCACCTTTCTGCCTGACAGGAGGCGAAGCCATCTTCCCCCTCTATTACAACAACCCAAACTTTGCCATCCAGGGCGTGGAAGCTGATGCAGGATGGGCCAACTCGGCGTGGTACCGCACCTCCTACAACTCAGAGGGTTGCATATCATCCTCGTTCAATGTGAGTCGCGCTGACCTCGACGATTGGTGTGCGGCACATGAATGCGGACACAACAATCAGGGAGTCATCAGTCTGGAAGGTGGTACAGAGGTGTCGAACAATCTCTTCTCGAACGTAATACGTTACTTGGACGGACTCGTCACGTCGGAAGGCTCTCCTCTCTCCACTGTGATGCAGGAACATGCGCGCCATGAACCCTTCTTCACGCGAAGTCTCGACAGCCA
Organism: Bacteroidaceae bacterium; assembly: GCA_017427185.1. GTDB lineage: Bacteria > Bacteroidota > Bacteroidia > Bacteroidales > Bacteroidaceae > Physcousia. The sequence continues at coordinate 81,602 of JAFRTJ010000025.1, forward strand.
GATGCGCATGTACTACCAATTGTATCTCTATTATCATCAGGCACAGAAGAACACCTCGTTCTACCCCACCCTTTTCCAAGAACTGCGCCGTGACCCATTGGGCACTCGATACAGCAACACCTATGAGACAAGCCTGAAGTTTGTCCGCAAGGTATGTGAGGTAGCACAGGAGGACTTGACCGACTTCTTCACCGCCTGGGGCTTCTTCGAGCCCGTCTCGAACCTGAAGGTGAATGATTATGGAGAGCATACCATGACGGTTAGGAAAGCAGATATCGACCGCACGCTGAAAGAGATTTCCAAATACCCCAAGAACCGTACTCTCCTCTTTGTGGAGGACCGTGCCGACTACGTTCTGACCAGCGGTTTCCTGACAACAGCAGGCCAGAAACGGCGCAACTCGGAAAGGGTTGGCCAGTGCGGCGACCTTGGACAGTTCACCTCCTATCAACTCGATGCGGCAGAACCTTCCAACTATACCTACCTGCAGGCCGACACGATGTATGCCATGTCTGGTACGGGCGGTGTAGGTTTTCTGGTACTCGATGACGAAGGAAAAATGATAACAGCCTCCAATGCACTGAGTTTCTGCATTCCCAGCAGCGTAGGTGATGATTTCTCCATCTATTCGGTAGATGCCGACGGTACGCTTCACGAGACATCCAAGTCTGGCAGTGGAGCTGAAGTCGTATGGCTCCAAAGAGCTGGCACGCTGCAAGACTCTCTCTCTGCACAAGCCATCAAGGCTACAGTGGGAGGACGCATCAACGGTACCGACATCAAATATCTGCGTCAACTTATCAATCAGGGGAATCTGCTTGCCCTCGACCTGACAGGAGCCCAGGTTAGTGCAGGCGGTATAGCTTATTACGAGGCTTACCGCACCAATTCCAACACGATGAGTCGCTATGCCTTCTACCATTGTGCCAATCTCATCAGCATTTATCTGCCCCAGACGATAACGGCGATAGAAGACCACGCCTTCACCAAAACAGGATTGCGTGAGCTTTACATCCCAGAGAAAGTCACTTCGATAGGCACAGAGTCCTTCGGCGATTGCACGCAGCTGGCTAAAGTGGTTATCGGTTCCAAAGTCAGGAGTATCTCGCAAGGTGTCTTCTACAACTCTGGGGTAAAGGATGTCTATGTCAAGGCGAAGACACCACCTACCCTCGGCCCGTACATCTTCACCAGCAAGCCTGTGATACATGTCTATGCCAGTTCCCTCGAGGCCTATCAATCCTCTGCATGGGCACAATACGGAACCCTGGTGGGTGACCTCGATGACTACGACGACATAACTCCCGTTGAGATACCTCGCTATGACCAACAAATGGTAAATGGCGAATTGTCAGATGGTAAATGGTATGACCTGATGGGACGCGAAGTCAATACCCTTCTGCCTGGCCACATCTACATCCGCAATGGGAAAAAGATTTATCAACGATGACGAGGACGATGACGAAGAATAATAACAAAAAAGATAAAATGAAGAACAATAGCTTTATGAGAATGTTCAGAATGTTGACAGCAACCATTGCATTATGCTGTTTTACCAATGCATGGGCTGAGGCTGTAGTGGTTCATGTGGAGAAAGCGGGAACGCTCTCCACATTACTGACGACCAGTGAGACTGAAGTGAAATTGACTGGTTCCATCAATGGTACTGATGTCAAGTATCTCCGTCAAATGATCAACGAAGGGAAAACGGTTTCCTTGGATTTGTCGGAAGTGAAGATTGTCAGCGGTGGTGTAGCATACTACGAGAACTACAAGACAGAGAATGATGTCATCGGCAGCTGCATGTTTACAGAGTGTTCGAAACTGCGCACCATCGAACTGCCCAAGTCCATAAGCAGCATTGCCGCCAATGCCTTCTCGAGGTCTGGAATCCGCAAAGTGGACATTCCCAACAGCGTATCCAAATTAGGAGGAGACGCTTTTGCCTACTGCAACAACCTTAGCACTGTGGTTATCGGCAGCAGAGTATCCAAACTGGATCAGGGTGTCTTCTACAGCTCTCCTGTAAAGACGGCATACGTCAAACCCATCACCCCTCCAGACACTCCACCCTATCTGTTCTCATCGAAACCTTCCATTCGAGTGTATTCCGAGTCGGTTGTCGATTACAGACAATCCAGCTGGGCTCAGTACGGCACAATCCTGAGCAATCTGGAAAACTACTATCCGAAGGAAGAGGATGCCAGTTCCACCGTGAACAAGTTGCGCGAAACGTTCTTCGAGGACGCTGCCTGCACGGAACTGAAGGCTGCATACCAAGCGATGAGTGACGAGGAGCTGACCGCTGCCTTCCAGGAAGGTGGGATGCCTGACTTCATGACAGACATTGCTCTGAAACTGAAGAACGACAACTGGAAGAACTTCGAGAAAGACTTCCGCATCCACAGCTACAACGCCTACAGCGATGCCAACTATTGGAACAATCAGATGCGTAGCACGGGGGGTTCCTATATGGGCAACCCAACGGGTATCTACACAAAAAGTTTCGACCCACTTTATGTATTTGTGGACAGCGACGTGCCTGCTGATGCAACTTTGTACATCGCAGGTTGTGCCGGAAATGATCTGATTACGAATGCCAAGACAGGCACGAAGCTGACGAAAGGCCTGAACATCGTGGACGGACAGAAGGATGCTCTCTTCTATATCGTCTATACGGCAGACACCAAGTCGAAGACGAAGAAACTAAGCGAATGGCCTGACATCAAGATTCATATCGAGGGAGGTGTGGTGAACGGTTACTATGACGTTTCACGCCACAGCGACAAGGACTACGTCGCCATCCTGAGAAGCGCTACCCACGAACGTTTCACCATCAAGGGCGGAGAGGCACTTTTCAACTTCAAGACCACCACCTATAAAAAGGTATGGCCCTCCACCATCGACAAGAGTATCTGCTGGTTCGACAGCCTGACTGTATGGGAGAAGGAACTGATGGGATTCTGTGAGTCAGTTGCTACAGGAAAACGTGCCAACTCGCACTCTTATCTTTCAGGTGGTGAGAGCATCTTCCCCATCTATTACAACAATCCCAACTTCGCCATCGAAGGGGTTGAATCAGATGCAGGATGGGCCAACTCCACCCCCTACAGAACATCCTACAACTCCGTGGACTGCATCAGGAACTCCTTCAACGTAAGCCGATCTGATATGGACGAATGGTGCTCTGCCCACGAATGTGGACACAACAATCAGGGACTCATCAATCTGGAGGGTGGCACAGAGGTGTCAAACAACCTCTTCTCGAACTACATACGCTATCTCACTGGTATCGCCACGTCCGTTGGTTCACCCATTTCCACGGTCATGAACGATTATGCTCGACATGTCCCCTACTACGTCAGATCTGTAGATTGCCAGCTGCGCATGTACTACCAGCTCTATCTCTATTATCATCTGGCACAGAACAACACCTCCTTCTACCCCAACCTCTTCAAGGAACTGCGCAAAGACCCATTAGGCACACGATACGGCAATGCCTATGAAACTGGCTTGAAATTCGTCCGCAAAGTATGCGAGGTGGCACAGGAGGACCTGACCGAATTCTTCACCGCGTGGGGCTTCTTCGAGCCATTCACGAACCTCAGCATCGAGGATTACGGCGCACATACCATGACTGTCAGGAAGACCGACATAACCAGGACGCTGAATGAAATCTCGAAATACCCCAAGAAGAACCGTTCCATCCTGTTCATAGAAGACCGCGTGAAGTACGTGCTTACCACCAACTTCCTGACCACAGCAGGGAAGAAACGCCGTGACTCAGAGCAAGTGGGACAATGCGGCGAGTTGGGACAGTTTACGGATTACCTGCCTGGAGCATGCGAGCCAGGCAACTATACCTACCTGCAATCCGATTCCATCTATGCCATGTCTGGAACGGGTGGCGTAGGTTTTCTGGTACTTGGTCCTGACGAGAAACTGCTCTTTGCCTCCAACTCTCTGAATTTCTGCATCCCCACCAGCGTTGGTGACGACTTTACGATTTATTCTGTGGATGTCGACGGAACGCTGCACGAGACGACCAAAGCTGGAGAAGGTACTGAAACGGTGGCTCTCAGCAGGGCAGGCACTCTGGTCAGCAGCGTATCGGATCAAGTCATTAAAGCCATCTTGAGCGGCAACATCAACGGCACGGACATCAAATACATGCGCAAGCTCCTCAGCGAAGGAAACTTGGCATCACTTGACCTGTGGGGCACCAAAGTCGTTAGCGGGGGGCAAGCCTACTACCAAAGCTATACCAGCACGCCTAACGCAATTGGAAACTCTGCGTTCTACAACTGCAAGAAACTCATCTCCATGATCCTGCCTAAGAGCATCACCCGAATAGAGTCGAATGCCTTCGCCCGCTCCGGCCTGAAGGAAATCTACATTCCTGAGAGCGTAACCTCGATTGGCGGCGATGCCTTTGCCTATTGCGAACAGTTGACGCGGGTAGTCATCGGATCCAAGGTCAAGACGATGGACCAAGGTGTCTTCTACAGTTCGGCCGTGAAGGAAGCCTATGTCAAGGCACTCACTCCGCCCTCTATTGCCTTATATCTCTTCTCCAGCAAACCCGTCATACATGTCTATGCCAAGTCGCTGGCAGCATATAAAGCTTCTCCCTGGGCTGAATTCGGCACCATCGTGGGTGATTTGGATAACTATGAAGACATAACTCCCGTTGAGTTACCTCGCTACGACCAACAAATGGTAAATGGCGAATGGTCAGATGGTAAATGTTATGATATGATGGGACGCGAAGTCAACACCCTTCTGCCTGGCAACATCTACATCCGCAATGGGAAAAAGATTTATAAACGATGACGAGGACGATGACGAGGACGATGACGAGGACGATGACGAGGACGATGACGAAGACGATGACGAAGACGAAGACGATGACGTTTAAGTGAACGGAGCGTGAAGCGATAACCATTTCAACGTGTGAGTTGAGCAAGTCGACGTGTGGCGATGGAGGTTTCCACACGTCGATTTTTTGGTTGTGCGTTCCGACTTTTTGAGGACGATTTCAACTGAACTATAAAATAGCCTACACTCTACACCGGGTACCTTTAACAAACTGATTACCAACAAGATGCAACAATGTAGGCTATTTCATCAACCTACACCCGTGTATTCTATTGATCCTCAATGCATTATATGGTGTTGGTGTAGAGTGTAGGCTATTTTTGAGTGCATAAGGTTCTGCGTCAATTTAGGTGGTGATTCTTGAGTGGAAATTATCAGATAAATATTTGATACACAACACATTAATTAACATTATAAAGTTGTAGATGTGCGCATATTTTCGTATCTTTGTGTGTGAAGCGAAGAAAGAAAA
>JAFRTJ010000026.1 GCA_017427185.1 Bacteroidaceae bacterium
CTGTTCGGCTTGTCGTGTCTCATTCTCTATCTTGTCTTTCTCCTGTTCAAGTGCCTCCATTTCGGCTTGTGAATGTTCAAGTGATTCCTTTGCCTGACGTTCCGCTTCCAGTATTGCCTTGTTCTTGTGGACACGCTCACGTTGTTCCTCATCGGGCAGCATGGCAATGTCATCGCCACGTTCCAGTCCATACTTACGTCCCACCTCGTTATAGTAGTCAGTATGCATCAGGTAGTAAGTTCGTCCTACGGCATATTTGTCCTCGCCCCATACACGGGCGTATGATACACATTCCTTTTCCCTCCGTTCGACTTCTGTTCTTACGAAGTCCGAGCGGATTTCTTCAGGCAGCTTCTTCCACTCCTTATGGGAGAGTACCTTCGACTTGTCATCCTTATGCACATACTTGGCAGATGCGCGACCTCTGGCTTTTGTCTTTGCCACAGGGATGGTCTGGATATGGATGTGTGGTGTGGTCTCGTCAAGATGAACATCAAAACCAATGATGTTCTCAGCTCCCCAACGGTCACATGCCCAATGGTAGGTGTCCAATGCCCAATCTTTGATACCTTGCTTCAATTGGACATGCGCATTGCTCTTTTGCAGGGTAAAGTCCACGTCTTGTTCGCCGAAAGCAAGACGTGTCAGTACATCATGGTCACCGCTGACGATGATGCCGACGGTGCAGTTCGGACTATTGTCCGCATTGCCCAAAGGATTGCCTTTGTCCTTGTAAGGTTTGAAACCGAGTTCATCAAGACGTTTCTGTAGTCGTTCATGGAGAGGAATAGGATTGGAGCCGAGGGGAACGATTTCGCCTTTGTCATTAATCTCAAAGTTAAGACGCTTGCGAGTGAAGTCATAATGATTATTGGTGTCCTGGTTCTTCAGGCGGTAAGTCTTCTCATCCCATCCGCGACGTTCAGGTTCGTAGCCTTCGGCAGCAGAAAAAGACTTGGCTGGTGCGCCAACGTGAATGGCAGCACGAGGTATATTGTTTCTTGTTTTAGACATAATGTGATTCTTTTGAAGTTATAATTTGATGTAATTCGGGTCTCGGGTAAAACCTGAGTGGAGGGTCGAGGGAGAGAGTCACTCCCTCACAGATGCGGTCTGTCATTGATGTTGGTGCGTCTTTTATGGCAGGACTGCATTGTTGCCAGTACCGCTCGATGGGAAGCGTCTCACCCCTCGGAGAGCATAATGGGACTTTTTAAGGGAGCGTAGTGAATCTAAAAGTCCATATTATGTTATGGGATTATTCGGCAATCCCTCTCGGCGTAGCATTTACTCAGGAGCAGGAGGTTTCTCGGCTTCTATGCCGCAGTCACCTTTTCCATGCTCCACGTATCGATGCAATTTGCCACAAAAGGTGCCGTTGATACCCTCATGTGAGAGCTTGCATTTGTGGCATTCTGGATTCCTGCCGTGCCATCGTTCTTCCTGAGCCAACAGGATTGATTGTATGATAACATCCTCTTTCGGATCTTTCGAAGTTGGCTTCGTTTTTGGCGTTTCATCCTTGACATTATCGCTGATGGGTGAAAAGCCCACCACCTCCAAGTCGAGTGCCTTGACGAGCAATGCAAGGTTAGGATTGGCATCCTCCATCCGCATCAGAGCTGTTTCTGCCTCGGTCGGTCGCAAGGGTTGCTGACTGAGAACCATCTGGGCAATGGTGTGGCAATCGCCTTGCGTTTTCTCCATCACATCAGAGATATGAAACTGGAGATTGGGAACCGCTTGCAGCATTTCTTGCCATTTGCTGTATTCCCCCTTGTTTGGAAACACAACCACGGATTTTCCTTCAAGGGGTAGCAAATCGGAGGGAATTGCTTTTTCTTTTCCTATAGCCAGCCAAACGTAGGGAGTGGGGAAACAACTCATAACGGCAGCAGTCTGTTCATCAGTCACCAGTGCAATCGTCTGGCTGGGGAAGGCACCAAGCAAGTGTTCACCAAACATGCAAGTCGGTCGCCCATCCTGATAGTACCAGCTATCATCATAGACCTTGCCTGTTTCGCTATCCATTGTCAAGATGCGACCATTGGTAATCTTATTCTCTGAATTGATATGCCAGAATATCGGTTCGCCTTGTTCGGTTGCCCCGATAGGATATTGCTTCATCAGAGCCTCCAGTCTGTCTTGGTCAAACCAGATGAAACCACAGAGGTATTTGAAGAACGCATTGTCGAAACTTGTCATCTTCGCTTTCATAGTCTGTCCTCCTTCCAATTGATTCTATACTGCGAACAGATATGGAAGAATGTACCGATGTTGATGCTACTGACATTACGCAAGAAGTTGTCGAACTTCCTATCTGTCTCAGCTGCTTTGTACTTCGCATTTTGCGAGCTAACCAGATGAAACAGGCTACGTCCGTGTTCACCGAGTGATGCCAAGGCAGCGCCCACATGGAACCAGTCATCGTAGGTGGCTGTGATGTCGATGCCTCGGTCAGCAATGATACGGCAACACTTCTCAACTTGTGCTATATCGTCACCACCACTATAAGGAATATGGATAGTCGGCTTTGGCTCCACCCACACCTTATTATATAATGTGGCAGCCTCATTGACATACGGATCAGGGTCGTAGGAGATGGTACGCATCCGGCTTACGTCCTTACAGGATTTGTCAACCACCAATCCACTATTGGCAAAGTCGCGTTGTAAAGCCTCGAAATGAGCGCGATGTTTTTCAGGATAGGCAATGTGGAAGATGGCAAACCAACCTTCGCCACGAACACTATGGGCAGCATAAAGAATCTGGGGAATGTTTTGCCACTCATTTTTGAGATTATCAAACCAGGGCACACCCATATTGTCCTTCTTGTCGATGTCAACACAAAGAAGGTTCGAGTGGGCCACAAGGTTATCAGCCTTACGGGTAGGAGCAAATGTGCCTGAGATGGTAGCCAGAGGCAACTGTTTTTTCAGGCTCTTTTGCTGTTCTTCATTCGTAATGGAACGGATATGCTCTATCTGTTCCTTGTACTTGTCGCAGAAGAGAAAGTCGCGCAGGGAGATTTCCGTACCGACGTTGTCTTCTACGTTGCTGTAAAAGCTAATCTTTGTATCAAATAGACTTATCATAGTTCTTCAATTTTTAAGTTTGTTGTTGTAGTTGTAGTTGAGCCGAAAACCTTGATTTATAAGGCATTGACGTTACAACTTGGGTACAACCATGAGGATGTGAGTCCATGATGGAGAGGTGTGTAACTTGGTTGTAGGGTGGTTGTTGGCTTACGCCCTTTATCCATAGGCTATTACTGACATCTACAACTACAACCATCATTGTTCTTTTAATATTTTGTTGACATATTGTTGAGAAACACCGAGAGCTTCGGCAAGGGCATTCTGCGACTTGATTGTGAACTGTCGATTGACGGCACGTAGCAAGTCACCGTTGGTCATCAGACGTTGTGTGGCCGCCGAGCCTCGTAACAAAGGATATATACGCTCGATATGGATGTGGGTAAAGTAGTCGGCCATGCGGATGGCATGTTCCATTCCTTCAGCCGTGATAACTGGCTCGTTCCAATGGTTGGACAGCAGATGGGCCATGATAGCCAAGCGCAGCGTATGGATGTTCATCTTCTGTATCATGCCGCCAATGTAGCAATCCTCTTCCGCATCTGCCCTCATGTCATTTGCATCGGCATAGTCTGCGTAACGTCGTCCTGCCTCATGAGACAATTGGAGGGTTAACGGCTGCATGTTGAATAGTCTGCCGATGGTGCTAGTCCAGCTCTCGCGCATCTCCGGTGTCATGAACTTGCGGTCGCACCGCCTAATAAACGAGCCTTTGTCGGGAAAGGCAAAGAGGAATCGTTGCGTGAAGCCGGAATCCATCAAGGCATCTGTGCCAAAGGTCTTGCCGAGCAGTTCAGGCTGTATGCCGCCATTGATGCACATGGCAGGATCATCAATCAGTTTGGTCTCTTCTGACTTTCGGTTAATAGCAAAGCCGACGTTTGACCAAATGGAAAGCAATTGTGACAGCTCCGCCCCTGAGCCATTTCCACCTTTGGAATAACGGCCCAAGGAATCAATGAACGACTTCAGTTCGTCGGCCACAACCCCAATCATATCACCCTGTGCAAGCAGAGCATTACGAGATTCCGGTGAACTATCTCCGACTATCCGTTGATGGAATACAGGTCGTTCTCCGCTGTAGTTCTTATCTTCACGCTTGCGTTGGTCATAAGCCTCTTTTTCTTCTGAGTATTTGGCATAGTTGGCTTTATCCTGCTCACGTAACGGACGTGTAACTTCTTTTAAGGGACCAGTCTTGTTACGGCTGGGCTTACCCACCATACAGAAGAAGTCGCATGGGTAGTTCGTATAAGGGTTGGTGACGAGCTGTGCCTTTTTCCCAGCCGCGATGCCAGCGGTAAAGAGGCTATTAATCACTACATACTCCTGCGGACATCCGTAGGATTCTGAAACAGTACGGATATACTCCTGCACTGGTTCGGAGAACCAATCAATAGGCAGAACCGGCTCTGCGAAAGTCGATGCTTTCAAGTGTGACGTTTCCTTGGGTGGACCAGAAGGAGCTATCTGGGGCAGCGTGAGTTGTGTCACAGGAGATCGTGGTGATTGTTGTTCCATGGAAGGAGCAGGTAGAGCCAAAATTCTTGGCTCCACCTTGTTTACTTCTGCATTGATGACGGAAAGAAAGTCTGGAGTTCCTTTCCCGTCGGAAGGCATAAAAGATTGACTCATAAGTCACCTCCTTCCCAAATTGGGCACAAGGGATTTGTTGCAAAAGCATCGTAATGGAAGCGATTCAAGAAATCATCTACATCCTTTTGCGAATACCAATACTTGTCACCTTCACGCGAATAGCCTAGATAGCCATTGTCCCGCAACTTTTTAAGATACTTGTCCTTGATGTGCAACAAGTCCATCAGAGCCTTGTTGTCATACAGACGTTGATGAGATCTCCCGTCTGCCAATGCCGAAGACGAGTCCTGAACAGTGCGAAGTATCTGCTCCAGCAGTTCTCTATCGCACAGATTGTCAAAATTGGTTTTACATTTTGCCATAATTTAATTACATTTTTATGGCTCAGCAACCCTGATGCACACTCAGGCCACCTCACCGTGGTTAGTTGTGAAACAGCACGACTGTGCACATCGCACTGAAATCACGGTGCAAAGGTACTACGGATTTGAGGGACAGGATGTTAGGCTGGGTTTGCCTAACACTTCAGATTTGTTAGGATGGAATTAGGATGGGGTTATGGATATAGGGTAAGCAGTCTCATAACTCATTGTGTATAAACAAAAAGAGTAGCCTAACATGGCTACTCAAATAAATCATCAACTTTTTTACTTCCCATTGGGACGACCTCGCCCTTACGGTTCTGTCGGGACTGTCCCAAGGCAGTTTCTTCGAACAAAGCGTTCAAGTCTGATTCAGGAAAGAACTCTGTCCTTCCTGGCATCCAGTAACTTTTCACATCTCTAGCGGAATATTTTGGATAGTCACCACAATAAATCCGTCCACACATGTATGCCAATAAGGCTTTCGATTCGTTCCATTCATAGTGGTTGCCAACCTCCTCCATCAGACCTTTTTCAATAGCACGGGCAAAGACTTGCCGTGCAAGTGGAGTATTGAGACGTCCTTGGAGTTCAACATGCTCGTCTACTTCCTCTTGCTCAGGCTGTGGCAACTCCTCTTCAATAGTTCGTCTTGGCTGTAACAACTTTTCGTCAACAACTTGCACGGGCTGAGCTATGGACATTTCCGAAGTTGAACAATTCTGATGTAAGGCTTTATTGGTCTTCTCAGCACCAAAAATGAAGATAAAAGAGCAAGCATAAGCAAGGGTGATGCCTAACAGAACTGCATGGTTGACCATACCATTCTCAAATATCTTCAGAACTCCGATGCCAATCAATATCGAGGTTCCAACAAACAGCAACAAGGCAACAGCCCACAAGATGGTACGCTGCCATTTTCTCAATAGGAATGCCATAACAAATGTCAGGACTGCCAATCCTATTTCCATGAATACAACCTGAAGCATTGCTGTCATTCTATTACCTCCCAATGGCCACCCTTGTCAGGGCCGATACGCTTTATCTTATTTTGATCTTTCATGCGATTCAACACATTCCAGATACCGTTTTTTGAAAGCCCTGCTATTTCTCGAAGGTTCTGTATCGTTATTGAAGGATCTTTTCTGATAGCATCCTTTATAACTTCTTCAAGTTCCTTCCCAGTTTTCTTCCCAGTTTTCTTCCCACTCTCATCATCTTTGGGAAGTAAAGTGGGAACATAAGGGATTTCTATGCGGTAAACGTCCTGCTCCTCAATGACAGGCTCCTTGCCATTAGCGTATAGAGGAGTGTACTTGAACATCTTTCTCATACCACTACCAAGTTCTTCTACGATACCCATCTGAGAGAATACCTTGGCTATCTTTGGATTCTTACGATGCGGGCGCATTGTCTGGAGGTCAATATGTCCATAGACGTATGGGATGTTCCAGTTCTCCGTAACGATGCTATCACGATAGATAGTAAACGTCGTAGGATAAGCACTGCTATACTCACGATGAATAATCATGTTCAGTACCACCTCTCGTAAAATTGTGTCGCGAAGGCTGAAACGCTGTATGCCTTCAATATAGGGTTGCTCTGGCAGATGCTTCTTGATGAAAGCCATCATGATAGGTTATGCCTTCAGCAGATTACAGCTTAACAACTCCCTGTCGTCATAGAGTTCTGTATTATTTACGCGGCAAAGCAAATCTATGCGATAAGCAGGAAGGGCTGTTGTTATGGCATGACTATTCCCAAACAAAAGAATGGCAGCCAGAGTCAGTCCTTCTTTACCTGTTTCACAGTCAACAGCAAGCAACTCTGCCGAGCGTATGATTTCCTCATTTGACAAATTGAGCCAAGGGTGTTGTGAATTCTCAATGCGGATGCCACGTCTCAATTCATCGAAGGCCTCCTCATCCAAATCTTTCATTCCCAACATAGGATAAACCCTATCCTCAGTCTTCATCTTGCTCTTGCGTATAAACAGATTTGCTATCTGCTCGGTACTGCGCAGTTCAAAGTCACCATCTTGATTACGATCGTAGAAGACACCTTTGTAGCTGTGGCCCTGAGTGCTTTCAGGTACATAGAAATAGATAACCTTTTTGCCATCTAGATCCATTGGTTCAAAGTTCAGATAGTAAGTAGGCTTGAACAATTGAGGGTTATTCGTGTCCTTTGCCAACAGATCTAATTGTTCCTGAACTTTCGAGGGATTGATACCGATGACGTTTCTGTCATTATCAACTCCCAACACGACATGACCACCTCTGCGATTCAGAAACGCACAGATGGATTCATAGACCTTACGAGCCAGGCTGTCTTTCGACTCTTTTAGCTCGACTTCGGTTCCCTCGCCTTGCGATATAATCGCTTTCAGCTTTTCTGGTGTCATCATTATTTTTTTGACGCTGCTAAATTACAATTTTTCGCTGAGATTTTTTCACAACCAGGCTTCAAAGCCACTGATTTTGCGGAAGTTTGTATCAAATTGGTTCAAACGAGTTAAGATCTGCTTTTAATTTCGCGACTTCGGAGGCAAGAGTTTCTGGTAAGAAACGAGCATAAACTTTTTCTGTAACATCCGTACTACCATGTCCCAGCAAACGACTTACAACAGACATTGACAATCCCTTGTTCAAAGCAAAGACTGCAAAAGTATGACGGGCTACATGCATCGAAAGATTAAACGGAAGGCTTAGATTCTCTCCTACGACCACAAGCGACTGATTGATGCACTTTGTAGCATTGTTCCTAGCCTTGTATAAGGCTTCTGCGTCATCAAGATTCAGATCGTCTTTGACGAGGTTGAACACATATCGGCATCCGTCTCTCTTCTCTTGCCACTGACGCAAAATACGTATAGCTGGTTCAGTTAGAGGAATAACATGACGCTTGTTAGTCTTAATCATAATCTTCCTCAGTTCTTTCTTTTCAAAGTTTATATGTCCCCATTGCAGCGTCATGACATCCACGACACGAAGCCCACACGCATGAAAGGCAAAGAAGAACATTTCAAGAAATTCTTTGCGTCGAGATTCTGTGCACGTTTTATAATATTCCAGCAACTTAATCATTTGCTCATTGCTCAGACTCTTACCATCAAACTCAGCTTCTTCGTCAGATAAGGTAGGTCTTGTGACAATACGCATATCTTGAATGCGGGCGTTTATGGTAGAAGGTATCATGCCCAATTCACACGCATACGCGCACGATTTTATAATAGGTGTCAAGGCATGGTTGATGGTTTCATCGCCGTTTTGCTTAATCTCCCTACGCCATTCAATGTAGCTATCTATAAGTTCAGGTGTGATATCGCCAACAAAAATCTTGTCGGGCTCATAAGTCCCTTGTTTTGTTGCACGCAAGAAAGTTGTGAATACATTCATGCAACACTTCCCATTCATATAACGGCTTCTTCCTATTCTATTCCGAGAATAGTCCGACTCAAGACGTTCCATAGTAAACTTAACAAAATCCTTGCCTTGGTCCTTTCTTGTCAATGGCTTATCTGCAAGAAAGCCCATGATGACTTCCGCAGTAATCTGATGAGGATGCTTTTCATTGTATTCTGCAAGCAAATAGTCTATACGTTCAACACGTCCATTAAGTATTTGGTTCATATGAGCATACTCTGGGCCATAGCTGGAACGTATTATGCCGCGACCATTGTCACCAGCTTGATTCCAGTCTCCTACTTTAACAAAGATATTAGTTGTCCTTCTGAGTACTTGTCTGTTCCAGGTGTATTCAAGTTCGACAGGATATGCTTTATCCCGTTCTGGCTGCTTTGGCACACGCAGTCTAAATTTTCCAAGCGGATAGAGTCTTTTTGGCCGTCCCATATCTTAGTTGTTTATTTGTCATTTATCCATGAGGATGTGCAAAGGTAGTGATTTTTAGACAAACAAACACAATTTCCGATGTTAAAAATCGTAATTTAGACAAATAAAACAGGCTGTTTAAGGCTATAAAACACCAGCGAGACAAACAAATAAAAATTGTCTATCTCGCTGGTATTAAATGTTTTAGACTAAATAAAGTCTACTAATATTCATCCTCGTTGAAAAGGAAGTCTTCTTTGGTTGGATAATCTGGCCACACGTCCTCTATTGTTTCATACACGTCACCTTCGTCTTCCAAATCATTAAGATTCTCAATCACTTCCATGGGAGCACCACTTCTGACAGCATAGTCTATCAATTCCTCCTTTGTAGCAGGCCAAGGAGCATCCTCCAATTTGGAAGCTAATTCCAGTGTCCAATACATATTTTATATAATATTTATAGTTAATACTCTTTTTTTGAGGCGCAAATATACAACATTATTTTGTTACATTCAACGTTTCTTCCAAAGAATTTCATCCACTCCTGCCAAAAAATTCAGTCGACAAGCCAAAACGTAAAAGTAATCGCTCAATCGATTGATATAGGAAGTCACATTCTCGTCCACAGGAGACTCTTTTGCAAGCGTATAAATACGACGCTCTGCACGACGGCACACCGTTCTGCACACATGAGCCACAGCCGCCGCTCTACAGCCGCCCGGCAGAGTAAAACCACGCCAACCTGGCAACCCGTCGTTAGCCTGGTCGATAGCCTGCTCCAAGTCTGCCACATCCTTTTGCGAGATGACCATTGTTGGCTGGCGGTCGGCATCAGGTTCAGTAGCCAACTGGCAACCTAACGTGAAGAGATCACACTGGCAACGAATCAAACGCTGGCGATCCACTTCATCGCTAACGTAGGTCAAAAGCAGACCCAACTGGCAGTTCAGCTCGTCCACAGTGCCATAAGCATCTAATCTGGCACAAGATTTCTCCACTCTTCTTCCGCTGGCCAAGCTGGTCATTCCCCCATCACCTGTTCGAGTATATACATTGCTCTTTTTCATGGTTAAAAATTCACTATATAATATTGTTTGTTGTATTTTGGATCAAAGAATGCTATGCCTACATCATAGAGGTCAAACGCCAGCACATAGGGCAGTGACTTGAACCAACTCAGGTTTTCCCTCAAGTTGTCCACCACTAGCATGCTATTTTGTGACAAGGATTCCACTATTCGTTCTTCAGGAGAAAGCAAGTAGCAGAAATCCACCTGTGTTCCATCTGCCTCATGCAGGACAACAGCCTTATGGCAACCGTTCTTCAAGTACCTCTCCAGCAATTCATTGCCACCCTTTACGATCATTTTTCGTGGCTGAACATAATTCACACAACGAAACAGCAGATGGAACAACCTGCGAATACGGAACCTTTGACTCAAACTCAACAGCTTGTCGCAATCCTGATAGGCATAGAAAGCATTATTCTCGTAAATCACCTCTGTAATGAAGCGGAAAGCAAATGGGGAATGCACTCCGTAACCACAACGATGACGGATTCTCATCAACCAAACGAAAGGATTTGTCAACATCTGCATTCTGACTACAAAGTTAACTTAATTCTGTTGAACGAGGTGATTTAGAAGATACCATTTTTTGTTAATTTTACTTAATTTGAATGTCAAAAAACAGTTTGACACCTCTAAAGTCTCCAAATCTCCGTACATTTACACCCTCAAACCATATTTATATATGAGATTTGGGACAAAAAAGAACCGATTGAGAAAACATTTTATTTATCATTTATTAACTCTAAAAAAACTAAAAGCATGAGAAAAATTACTTCTTTGTTGAGTTTACTTCTCTTGACGATGGTTTCTTTGAACGTGAGCGCTCAAAACATCGAGGACTATGGTACTCCTCTGATAACTGACGCTTCTCAGTTCTATGACAACCAATACGGAGATGAAGGAGAAGGAACAGACTTGAGTCTGCTGATTGACTATGACAACTCCACTTTCTGGCACACTGACTGGCGTGGCAGGGAGCATCCTGACGGAGAACACCATTGGCTGTTCGTCAAGTTCAACGAACCCGTTTCAGGTAAGCTGGTAGTATGGATGGTTCGTCGTGGCACAACCAACGACCACCCCATCAAGATGTTGGTAGAAGGCAGCAACGACCCTGCTGAGAGCAACAACGACAAGGTATGGACCCCCATCACAGAGATTTCATTCCCCTTCGATGGACAGGGCACACAAACCCAGAGTCCCTCTTTCGACGTGGAGACTCCCTATACCTACCTGCGCTTTGCCGCATCTGACTGTATGCCAGCCGACCCAGGTTTCCGCAAATACTGGCATACCGCTGAGTTCCAGCTCTACCAGATTGAGGACGAGATGGCAGAATTGAGGGCTCAGCTGGAAGCATGTCTTTACAACTACGACGCTTATTGCCGTCTCTCCCAAGGAGACTATGTAGAGCGTCTGAACATGGGCGAGGATTTTGGCCAGTATAGCGACCTCGAGGCTGAGGCAGCCTTCCTGGATGCTCTGGATGAAGTTTTCCTCATTTTGGATGGTCAGAAAGAAATGCCCACCACCAAAGAAGAGATTCAGGCTATTGTTGATGGAGTAAACGAGAATTATAATAAGGTAATAGCTTCAGAGAACCTGTTCAAACTGAACAAGGATGGATACTATCGAGTTATTGGTGGCATGCCTTATTATTCCGACGTAGAGACTGGCGAGGTGGATGACGCAGGTGAGCCTATCAAGGAACGCAGGTATCACAACATCGCTATGTATGGCGACGTTGATGGCTATGGCTACTGGAAGGCTTACGATCCCACAGACTGCCGCCAAGTATGGAAACTCGAGCAGAAAGAGGGTGGCATCAAGATGGTCAATGCAGCTTCTGACATGCAGTTCAGCACATTCGGCTCTCCTGTCACTATGAGTTTGGAAGCTGACACCCTGGTGGTCTTCGACTTCGCAGGCAAGGAGAACGGTCACGACATCATTTACATCCGTATGTCTGGCGCTGCCCGCGGATCTGGCAATTACCTGCATCAGTGGGGACACTCTCGTGGAGCAGGTTCCAACTACTACATGTGCTCTTGGAACCCAACCTTCACCTATGGAGAGCCCTACGAGAGCGACAAGGGTACCTCTGAGTGGTATCTTGAAGAGGTTTCCGATGAGGAGGCTGAGGCTTTGATCAAGGCATACGAACCCATCAAGAACCACGATGTTCTGGTTCTGCAGTACGAGGAGTTGATTGGCAAATCACAAAACGCTCTCGCCATTTCCAAGGAAGAGGCTTCATCGCCCACCGTTTCTGACAATTCACAATTCAGCTCTTGGTGTACAGAGAGTTCTGAAGGCTCTATCAACAATCTTTTGGATGGCGATCCTGGAACCTTCTGGCACAGCACCTGGACAGGTGGCAATGTAGACAACCACACTCATGGTATCGACGTTAAGTACGATGAACCCGTTTCTGGTACGTTCAAGGTTTGGGTGGCACGTCGTGGAACCAACGGAAACGATGACAATGTGACCCTCTTCAGCGTTTATGGCTCCAACGACGAGTCTCTGCTCGAGTCAGGCAGCGAGGAAGGTTGGACCCAGATTGGTGTTCAGACCCTGCCTTGGTCAAGTTCAATTCTATCTCAGTATGCAGAAGAGACCTTCACCATCGACGAGGCTACACCTTATCAGTATCTCCGCTTCTACAACGACCAGACCCGTGGTCCCAACAGCGGCAACAACGACCGTGGATACTTCCACATGGGTGACTTCAACGTTTACAAGATTACTGGCAAGCAGCAATTGGCAAGCATGGGCGAGGTTGGCGATCGTTTGATTGCAGCTATCGCTACTGCAGAAGCTACAGATCGTGCCACTATGCAATATGACGACCTGTTGGCTCTGCAAGCTGCCTACGATGCATTCACCGCTGTCCTGGTAGATCCTACTGAGTTGCGCAATGCCATCTCCAACAACCGCACCGTTACCATCGACTATGCTGAGGGTGAGGATCCTGGTTGCTACGCTACACCTGACACAAAGGATGCTTTGGAAGCACTCCTTGCAGAGGCTCAGGCTTACAACGAACTGGGTGCCTACACCAAGGAGAAGAACGCAGAATACGTCGAGAAAATCAATGCTGCTGTAGAGGCATACAGAAAGGGTCGCAATCCTATCTCTACAGACAAGTGGTATCTCTTCCGTCACATGACTGAGGAGCAGAGTCAGCAGTACAACATCAGCACCAACTCTATCCTCTACGGACAGATTGTTGCTGCTGGTTACCAGGATGAGGAAGGCAAAGCTGTATCTTACGATCCTGAGGCAATCCGCACAGGCTCTCAGATGTACTTCTTCAACGAGGACAACGTATCCGATATGGATGCTGCCATGTTCCGCTTCGTTGCCATCTCTGACAGCACCTATGCTATCCAGAACAAGGCCAACGGTCTCTATATCTGCCGTCAGGCTCAGGGCGACATCGTAACACTGGATCTGACTCCTTCTCAATTCCATGTTGAGTCAATTGGTTACGGCCAGAACCTGATCGTCATGACAGCCATCGACGGAACCACCTTCAGCGCACCCAACCTGAATGCTTGGGCCAACGAGAACGGTAGCCTCCTGCAATGGTGGAACGACACCTATGCTGGTTGCAACTCTACCTTCATGATCGAGATTGCTGAGGATGTTAATCCTGACGACATCGCCAACACCTTCAAGAAGGACATCAAGCCTGGCAAGATTTATTCTATGTGCTATCCTGTCAGCATCACAGATGTTGAGAACGAAGGCGAAATGTACGCTGTTGCTGGTACCTATACCCAGGATGGCAAGAACTATGTAGGTCTGAAAGCAATCGAGACCAGCGAGCCAGGCGTTCCCTTCGTCTATATCTATGGTGACATCGACAACTTCAACCCTGAGGCTGAGACAGCAGACATTACCTTCCAGAAGGGCGACGTCATCGTAAACGATCCCAGCAGAGATGGTGCTTACAAGGGTACCTACGTTTACGAGTGGGTTGACAAGGGTCTCGTAGCATTCGTTGACAACAAGGCTGTTGTTACCGATGGTGAGGAGAACACAGATTGCACTCGCGACATCTCTCCCAACACAGGTTACATCGAGTTTGGCAAGACCACCGTTGATCCCGCTTCCGTAGACTTCTACGTAGAGATCGAAGGTACGATCGAGGATGGCATCCAGAGCGCAATTGCTAACGTAGCCAAGGCTGGCAATGTCTACAACACGGCAGGTCAGCTCGTTCGCAGCAATGCTACTCTCAAGAGCTTGAAGGGTCTGGAGAAGGGTGTTTACATCCTCAACGGAACCAAGGTTCTTGTTAAGTAAGAATGAACCACTTCCCTATCCTCTCCATAGGAGAGGATCTTTTAGGAAGAAACTTATTCAATCCGCCTTCCTTAGGGAGGGCGGATTTCTTTTCTCTTGAAGTCAGCAAAAACACAACGTGTTGAAACCGCAAAGTCAACACGTTGAAACCTCAAACACAACGTGTTGAATCCGCCAACTCAACGTGTTGCGTCCTGGAAACTCAGAAAAACAGTCCTTAAACAGATTTTAATGCAAACAAAGCAGGAATATGAAAAAAAATCCGTAACTTTGCATTTCAATTAACATGTATGAAACGAACATGAAAAAATCTTTTCTCCTGCTTTTGTTGACTCTAACGTCCATTTGGAGCTCTTCTATCTCTTTTGCACAGGCCCCATCAGACTTTAGCGGCAAAATATTTTCCGTTGGCAGCAATGTCAACAACCTGGAAACTGGAAAATGGTATTTCCTTTTCAACGCAAGCGTAGGCCGATACGTGGTAGAAGGGGAAGGCAACACACTGGGGGTGACGGCCACCTCGCCCAACAGGCTGAACGCTTCAAGCAACCTGGGATATCTGGTGCAACTGGAAGCTGCTGAGCAAGAAGGTCAATATTACATCAAGACGGGCCTGGGGAATTATTTCTGCAATGTTACTGCCCAAAAGAACAATGGCACGAGTGCCAACCCTGATGAGCAATACGCATACGCCATCAGCTGCTTCAATGAGACTGAAGGGCACTGGTTGCTGCAAAGCAATCCCAACAATCCTAATAACCTGAAATACTTTCTGCAGGCAAGTGCGACAAAACTGGCAGCAGGCATCAGCATGGGTCCCTTGAATGGTGACCGCGACTGGTATTTCCGCGAGGCAAAATTGACCTCTGCTGATGAGTTGAAGGGAAGAGACTATGTGAATTTTGTGCTTGGACAAGGAGGATTGGTTCGTCTGACCAATCGAAGACGCACGAACTACTCGTTGGCTGACAACGGCACCAATACGGTAGGCCAACCCAACAACAAGCAATCCCTGCAGCAGGTTTGGGTGCTGGAGAAGAAAGGAACTGGTTACACCCTGAGAAACGGCGACACAGGCCGTTTCCTCAATGACGACAACAATTTCCGTTCTCCCAGCAACTCTCCAGCCTCACTATATATTCAATTCAGCCCCAACAACAGCGGGGAGAGCAGCTGGATAAACATCAGCGAGGACAGCAAGTTCAGTGGGAATGTCTGCCTGAATCTGAATGGCGACAGTCCTACGACTCTTTACAAATGGACCTGCGAAGGTGATGCTGGTTCTGACTGGACCATTACCCAAGTGAAAGAGTACACTTTGGAGGAAGTGCATGAACATCTCAACGGAAGCTCCAAGTACGTTAGCGAACTGAGCGAAGATGAATACTATCGCATTGTGTGTACCCTCTACGACCGGGTAATCACAGAAAGCACTTCAGAGAACACCTTGAATGGAGCGCCAGCAAGCCAAGAGAAGATCAATCAGATTTGGCGCTTGAAGAAGAAGGGAAACGAATACCTGATTCAAAATGCTCTGACGGATCGCTACATCACCAAGCAAAACGGTGCATTCAGCAAAACCTACAAGACTTCAACCAGTAGTGCCGCTGGGAACTTCACCATAAATCGAACAAGCGACCAATGGAACAACACCTGGCTCATCACAGACACCAGAAACGTTGGTCTCCATTGTGCCAGCACCCAATCATATGATATCGTTGGATGGTACACAGACGCAGAAGCATCCGTCTGGGCATTCGAGAAAGTGGATATCACTCAGGAAGAAATCGATGCTGCTAAAGAAACCTTGAACGAATACAACACGTTGGTGACCAATATAAGCAGTTATCAGAAAGCGCTCGACAAGCTGTTCAGCGACAAAGCCTGCACGACTCTTCGCAGCGAGATACAGGCGCTCAGCAACGAGGAACTCGTTCAAAACCAAGATTTTGCTTCTCTCAACAAAGAGATGAAAGCGATGGTGCTGAAGATAAAAGATGATTCCTGGATAGTGAACACAGATGCCAGCACAGGCTACAGCAAGAGTCTGGAAAAATTCTTCCGCATGGCAGACTATCGCGTCTACAGCCATTACCAGAAGATGGCCTCGAACGAATATGCAGGACAAAGCTACAGCTTCGGAAAACTCTCTAATCCAACGGGCATCATGGCGGCAGCAGGTGACATTCTCTATATCTATGTGGACAGCAATCCCAGCAATGATTGCACCCTGCAGTTAGAGGCGTGCAGCACAGAGGGAAATCCAGGCGATCATCAGACAGGAAGTGTAATGACGCTGAAGGCCGGATTGAATGTGATTCAATATTCAGAGCCCAAACAACTCTACATCTTCTATCAGTTGAACGATCCCAAGAAATTCCTTGCGAACTATCCAGACATCAAGATACACATCGAAGGCGGGCAAGTGACAGGTTATTGGGATGCAACCCGCAATATGACGAACGAAGATTGGCAACTGATGAAGAAATCCGGTTTCCTGACTATCAGTCCTGTCATCAATCTGAAGACCAAGCATCTGGTGTTCGCAATGGATGCTGGTGAGGTTCTGAAAGCCATCACAGCTGCTCACAACCAAACAGGCGACAAGATGGAAGACGTTGAAAAGCTCATGAGAATTTGGGACTTGATTGTTGCCAACGAGGAATCCTATCAAGGTCTGGAAGATTTGGAAGGCAGATACAACAATATCTGGAATGCCTTCAGTATAGATTACAATTACATGTTTGCCACTACCTATGGGACTTACTACAACATCAGCACCTTGGGAACCGTCATGAACTACTATGCGATGACACATCAAGGTGAGGGTAATGAAGGTGGCGCCATGTGGGGCCCTAGTCACGAGATAGGTCACAACCACCAGAAGGCCATCAATATGGTTGGTACTACGGAAAGCAGCAACAACTTGTTCTCCAACATCAATCTTTTTGAACAGGGTGTGAGCACTACCCGCTACAAATCTCCTATGGAAAACTTCTCCTGCTTCAACAAAAGGGAACCTTGGAACTCACGCGACATTACAGTCTCGACTCGCATGTTCTTCCAGCTCTACCTTTATTTCCATGTAATGCACAACGATGAAACTTTCCTTCCTCGCCTGTTCAAAGCCTTGCGCCAAGATCCCATCAATCCTCAGGGAGATGGCTGGGATGCAAGCCTCACGAGTGGCGATAACGTAGGCGGATATAAGAGTTATGGACGGCAGGATTACCTGAAGTTTGCAAAGAAGGTTTGTGATGTTGCCCAGGCAGACCTGAGCGAATTCTTCGAATCCTACGGCATGTTTATTCCTGTAGAGAATTATTTCGTAGGTGACTACAGCAATTATTTCGTCACCACAACACAAAAAGACATCGACGAAGCAAAAGCATACATGCAGAAGTATCCCAAGAAATTGGGTAATATCATGTTCATCGACGATCATATAGCCATCAGTCAAGAGGCAGATGCCAACAACAAGTTCGAGGCAGTACCTGCATCTAATGGCAAGAAAGTAAACTGCTGCACCTATAGTGGTTCGAAGATGGGGACTGCTGGCGATACAGGCTTTTACCAGGAGTACACTGATAAGTATCAGAACGACGGTTATTACTACACCCAGCGTGTAATCTCGCCCTATACCGTAACCATTCATGGCAAAGGTGCTATGGGTTACAAAGTATATGACACGGACGGCAATCTGGTCATGTTATCCAACACCAACCAGTTCAACATGTCCAGAGATCTCTTCCAGGCAGGTTTCGTGATAAAGGCAGCAGAGGCAAATGGATATGACGTCATCGTCCCTAAGGGAAACACTCATCTGGCAGCCGATGTCTACTATCCTGGCCAAGAAGGTAGCCTGACACTCTACACTACTGGCGATTTGACTCCTCTTCCGACCAATGCATTGGCTATCGTTCGCGAAGGACAAGACATCGAGACTTATGAGAGCGTGAAGGCTATGACTAACGTGGTTGACGCAGATGGAAAGGCAAACCAGATTGTCATCAACGGAAACGTTCCTTTCTACAATCCCATTACCATACAGGCTGCGAACTTGAATTTCAGCATGAAGCTTGATCACGAAGGATACAATGCTCTGAGTGTTCCTTTTGACACCAACGAAAATGATCCTGGACTTGATGGCAGCATCAGCGTGGTAGATGGCAATGTTGCCTACAATTCCTTTATTCATGTCCCAAACATTGTTGCTGGCAACGCAATAGTTGCCTATACGGCCAATATTACTCTCGATAAGCAGGACGCCATCATCATACCTTGCAATTATCAGGAGCAAGAGGGCATTTATACGCTGGACTCCGATCTTCAGTCTATCTCTTATACGGGTGGAAAAAGCTCTCCTTTTACCTACGACTTTAGCAAGGCATACGACATTATTCCAATGGTTGAAGCCATCGATGATGTTCTATCATCAACAAACACAGGCGATCTGGAAATCTATGACACAATGGGTCGTCGACACTCCAACATGAAGAAAGGTCAGATATACATTATCAACAGAAAAAAAGCTTTTATCAAATGAGAAAAGCAGCATTATCCTTGCTGTTCGTAGCGCTAAGCATATGCAACATCCTTGCATCTGCAACAGCAGGGAATTATCGGAATCTATGGGATAAGGCCAACAAGATTTACACGGAAGCGCTTGGTAGTGAGACTCGTGAACTGATAACGAATGCTAACCAACTGAGCAGTAATGCAAGCGACTGGCAAGAAGGTCAGCATATCGAATACTTGATTGACAACGATGCGAACACCTTCTGGCATAGCGATTGGCACAATCAGGTAACAGACCCCCATTACATCCAAGTTGACATTTCATCGAATCCCATAGAAGGCGATCTCATTATCTCTGTCCTACGCCGCATCACAGACAGCAATCATGTCACTCAAATGGGTGTATACGGAAGCAACAACATTGAGAAATGGGATTTCGTTTCAAACGTTGAATTAGGGAATGCATCCTCTGGCGCTGCCTTTACAAGTAGCTCAATCCCGCTGAATGGGAACAGCTATAAATACCTGCGATTCATTATCTTATCCAACACCACTGGCAGAACTTTTGGCCATTTTGCAGAATTCCACATTTATGAGGATAAAAAGTATGGAGAGAACTACATCATAGATATGGGTGACGTAGCCACCACCCTCTACAAACTGTTGGAAGAAGGAAAAAAAACATCCGATTCTGACATCACGGAAGATATGATCACGACACTACAGCGAGCATATCTCGCCTTTGTGAACAAATTGAATGAACTGAAATATCTTCCCAAAACGTTAGGTAATATCAGTCAACTGAGACGCGGCGTAACATATAGCATCCGAGGACGTTACGATGAAGGATACTTGGTATACAATCCTAACGTGACCAGCAAATGGGTAAGTATTTTAGGAGCCCAAAACGAGACATACAACACGATCGCCAACGAGGCATATCGAGAGATGCCCAACCTGAACGATAACAGAAACGTATGGCAGTTTGTGGAATATAACGAGGAATGGTATCTTTACAATCAAGAAGCCAAGCGTTTTCTCTACTCTGATGGCACATCTGCCTACCAGTTGAGCGCAACACCTGCACCCATTCATATAATACAAATTGAAGAAGGTGTCTTTGCGCTGAACAGTGTCAGCGGCGACACTTCGAGCGAGTTCTTTGCCAACATTGACCTCAGCAAAGAGACAAAACCCCTGCAACGTTCTTCAATAGACAGTCATGGAGCACAATTCATCATAGAAAAGACATCTCCAAAGACCGTCAGTGTGGATGTGAAAAACATGATACAATCGATGCGATTGCCTGAAAGTTTGGCTCAACTGACCAATCTCCCCACAATCTACATCAACACTTTTGATGGTCATGGCATTACGAGTAAAGAGACATACAAATATGCAAACCTTTGGCGCGTAGACGGGGAAACAATAGAAAGATACGACAGTTTGCGAATCCGTGGACGAGGGAACTCCACATGGGGGTTAGCCAAGAAACCATATCGAATCAAATTCAATAAAAAAGAAAGATTCTTAGGTAAAGATCGTGCTAATGCCCGCAATTGGACTTTGATGGCTAACCATGCTGACAAAACCTTAATCCGTAATGCTGTAGCAAGTTTTATAGGGACTGAATTAGGTCAGCAGTTCACTCCTGCTGCAAGTTTTGTAGACCTATACATCAACGACAACTATTTAGGGAACTATCAGGTTTGTGATCATGTGGATATCAAGAAGCACCGAATAGACATCACAGAGCAAGAAGAGATTCCTACCGAGGACTCAGATATTACAGGCGGTTATTTCTTGGAAGCCCTCCCCTACGCCAGTGAGCCAGCCAGTTTTTCAACCAACAGGGGAACTGTTATAACCATCAAATCACCAGAAAGTGAAGTTCTTACCTACGCTCAACAAACATACATCTCGAACCATGTAAACGAATTCGAGAATCGATTGTTTGGCACCAAGTTCAAGGATGAAGAAAATGGATATCGTCCTATGGTTGACTCATTGAGTTTGGCCAGTTGGTTCCTGGCTACTGAGTTTTCTGGCAATGCAGACGGATATTACAGCATCTATTTCTATAAGGATGCTCAAGACGACAAACTTTATTTTGGTCCTTTGTGGGACTTCGACATTGCATTCAATAATTGCGATCGAATTGGCGAAGTCACTAACCGTATGATGATTGACGCAGGCTTCGATGGCGGCGGACGGAAATGGCCCATAAGGATGTGGAAAGATCCTTGGTTCAGGAACTTAACTGGACGCATTTGGCATAAATGCATTGAGGAAGGTATGGTTGAACATACCCTGCATTATATAGACAGTTTGGCGGAAGTTATTGACAAAAGCCAAGAGATGAATTTTAAGATTTGGCCTCTCAGTTCTCACGTATACAACGAGATAACTCTCTACAGCACATACAAAGAAGGCGTGGATTATCTGAAAAAATTCATCACTGAACATGCAGAATATCTCAGCACTATCTTACCCAAAGGAGATGAACAAACTGAAGGCGAGGACAACAAGGTGAAGATCAATGACAATTACTATTACTGCATATATAATAAAGGTAACAATATGGCTGTAGACGTAACTGGCGATGATGCTACCAAAGTATGTATATGGACTGCATCAGAAGACCGCAAAGAGACACAGCAATGGTATCTCAAGCACGTTGGGAAAGGATACTATCAAATCCTCTCTCGTGGCAGTAATCTTGCTATCACTGATATGGCTTCCGAAAACAACGGGAATTACTTTAGGGGGTCAAACTTGGTTATCCAGGAAATAGAAGAAGGAAATGACAGGCAATTGTGGCGTCCTGTAATGGTGGACGACAAATACCTTTTCTTTGAGAATAAAGAAACTGATTTGGCATGGAACAATGCAGGCGGAAGCCGCAACAATGGAAATGGAATCATCAGTTGGACGAATGATGGGGACAACGCCAACAGAATCACCCGATTGTGGACAATTGAGCAAGCCGATGAACGTTTGATTCAAGGCATTGCCAACACGACAAATGATTTAGAATACCGTATCACCTACAATCCGGAAACGCAAGAAATTCACATCCGTATTCCTGCTGGCACAACAGAGATTCCCAATAGTCATATTTCCGTTTATGAATTGAGTGGTAAACAAATGCTGGAAGAAGGTAACATCCGTGAATCAATGGATATAAGCAACCTTTCAAAAGGAGTTTACTTGCTCCGCTGGACCATAGGCAGAAAAACGCAATCCATCAAGTTCCTAAAACAATAAAGAACGAGGAAAAGACTCTATCTTCCTCTATCCTCATACCATGCGAAACTACAGTAAGTGATAGTTCCCGATGACGGTGAGGGCTTCTGGCATTGTTCTCACCTGAAGCTTCTTGAATATGCGCATTCTGTGTGTCTTGATAGTGCTGACACTCAGGTTCAAGTCTTCAGCAATATCCTCTATCGTCAGTCCTTTCTGCACGCGCTGCAATATCAGTTTCTCCTGAGTGCTTAGGGACGCATCCAAGTCAAAGGTCTTGTATGCTCCTTCCTTGAAATCAAAACGGTATCTGATATGTGACTGCGTGATGATAAAGCTCTCTATATGGTCGCAAGTGGATGGACTGATGATGAACAGTCCAATCTTTGTGATTCCATCGGAGCGCATCACCAACGGCGTGAACTTCTGATTGATGAAGAACTTGCATCGTCTGATGATGATGGGATAGTCTATTGTGCAAATATGCGTCTGGTAGTTCTCGATGTCTATTGTCTGACCGACGAGCGGGTATCTGTTTCTGATTAGCAAGAGATTGTTCAGTGTCTCTTCATCGACGAACGACCAATACGGATTCTCGCTCTCTCTCTGGCGTTGATTATCGGCAATGCCATCCAGATACAGCATCTTGTCCGACTGATAGAGCATCCTGTGACTGTCGAAGTCTATCACGAAGCAAGTGGCGTTCGCCAGTCTTGCGAAAGAGTCGATACCCTTTATCATCGAATCGAGGGAAATCCTTCCGTCCAGTTCCTCGTCGCAAATGGAGTTGTTGAAAAAGAGAGTGTTTACGTCCTGCATGCAGTAGTATTATTATATAAGGTAAGATTTCTGCCTACAAAATTATGAAAAAACGAGGGAAGAGCCAAATTTATTTGAACTATTCCGAGTGACAGTAAGTTCAGCAAAGCTAAAATTATGAAAAATATTTGATCCGAGCCCACAGTTGTCATACAAAAGTATGAATTTCATGAAAAACACGTACCTGAACCTTAAAAACATACTTTTGTATAACAGCAAAAATTTGTTTGACTTCCCGAAATGATTTAATTTTGCAGCAAAAAATTAAAGAACGATCCCAAAGTGATATGCAAGAAAAAAAAGAGAGGACAGGAAACAACCTCATACAAGCCATCAAGAAAGCAGAACACCATAAGAAGTCTTGAGTGATTAATTTAAGACGAATAAAGAATAAATTATTAAAAAAGTACGATTATGAAAAAGGCGTTGTTGTTTTTATTGCTTCTGATATCAATGTCAGCTGTAAGTCAGGAGAAAGTACATGCAATATTTGTCGAAGGGCGTAACTGGCGGTATGAACATCTTAAGCCTGATGGTCAAAGAGAAAGTGACGGTAGTGAAGGCTACATCAAGTATGATTATGTCCTGAAGGTGGGCAATGACGTACTTTTCGACGGACACCAATGCAAGGAGATTATATGCGACTTTAAGGACGAGACATCACTCTATGCCTACGGCTATGAGGAAGATGGCTGTGTCATGCTTTATGCTCTCTTCAACGAGCCAGCCTTCTATGCACCATTTCCCACAGGAGAATGGGTGACGCTCTATGACTTCAACGTCCAGAAAGACAGCCACTGTCAGATGGGGGCATTCCTGTGTAGCGACATGATTGTCTGCGAGGTGGGGCAGGTAGAAGACAGCCAACATATAAGTCATGGCTATATATCCTTCAGCGATGCCCACAACCCGTCCTGGCCTAAGCGTTATGTCGTGGAGGCAATAGGCAGTCCCTTTGGCTTGTTTGAGTTCACAAACCTCATAGCTGATGGGTCTGGTTCACGCTTTATCGGCTGCTATGATGGTGATACCTGCTTGTTCTCAGCCGAAGACTTTTCCTTGACCATGAACATTAGCGCAATTCCTCGTATAGTAGAAAAAGATGTCTTACATGACCTCTCAGGTTGCAAACTCCAGCAGAAACCATCAAAGGGAATCTATATCAAGGATGGTAAAAAGGTGCTGGTTAAGTAAGAGTTAAACGACACCGATAGGCAAAGACATAACAAAACGCAACGGAATAGCGTGTAGCTCAATGGGTTACACGCTATTTGTTTTTTTACGAGAAATGTCCTGAAAGAAATGGATAGTAGCAGATAAGAAGAGAATCTCCCCAACTTTTTGTTAAAAAATGGAGTTATTCCAAACTTTTTGTTGTTTTTCTTATGGCCATTTGGAAAGAAATATGTACCTTTATCGCTGGTTTATAGATGTTAGCTACAAGGATGCTACATCTTCCTTATGGCCACGAAGGTGGTGAGGGAAATACAGATACAGATGATACGGCAATATTCTGAAAAAATACTCCTGCGTACATATGCGCATATACGTACGCGTGAGATTTTATATAAAACATCTGTATGTATCTGTATGTTCATCATAAAAAAGCATCCCCCCAAAAACAGCTTTGAAGAATGTTGTTTCACCCATTACCCTACTTGTTTTGTTTTAGATCCACTTCCGAAATCTTTACAAAACAAGACCTTCCAAGAGGACTTTGGAGAGACAACACGTTGAAAGACGAAAAAGAACGTGTTGAGTTGGGGAAATCAACGTGTTGAAATCGCAAAGACGACACGTTGATTTTTGAGATGCGACACGTTGTGTCTTTCGAGGGGACAAGAAGCCTTGTTGTGATATAATATACCCAACAGATAATCAGATAGTTAGAAGGTAAAATTCCTTCTTGGGGAAATGATGGTCGAGGCGCAATCCGGAATCCATTTTGAACAGAAAAGAGAACCTTCCGAATTCTTGACAAAATAAAGAATCAAGGTTTCGGAAGGTTCCGTTCAAGGCAAAGACTTTTAATGAAGTACTTTCTTGTTCCCAACCAAATACACACCTCGAGGCAATCCCTCCAAATTCTTTCCGACTCGCAGCTCACGACCTTGCAAATCAAAAACTCCTGAGTCCGGCAAGATCTTAGCTTCTATTGCACGAGGAACTGAATCGATAATCTCCTGTTTTTGCTCAGCATTCACAATTCGAAGATTACGAATATCTACCTGGACCGTTCCATTGGGGAGAGGGTCCCAACGCAACCAATTACCAGAATGGCCCCAATCAAAAGACTTACGACTCGCTGAAATATCCACGAAAACAGCTGTCCAATCCTCAGCTGGAGGTAAGGTCTGATAAGTTTGTTCACGTCCTCCAGCCAGCGGTTCTGCAAAGAAGAATTCCCCACCTGTCAGAGTATGAGAGGTACGATACTCAAAAGAAATAATGGTTTGATCATCTTGCAAGTCATCACTCAATGAAGAGGTTGAGACATAAGGATCATTCCCTAATGTGTTCACCTGATAAGCAAATGATCCGATCTGGGAAAATGATATGTTGTTCAATGATCGCGAACCTGTAATTTTCAGATAGTCAGGAAAACTTACACGCAAACGATCTGCCATCGACAAAGCTTCTTCTGCAGTATAAGTACCTCTATAATAATTGTCCCACACTCTCCCGTACAGTTCTTCCATTTCGTTCAAATCATCAGACCCTTCAAAATAAAAGGACGCATCATACATGTTGTTCATTTGCTTCCCCATTTCACGATAGGCCATCTTGCAATCATAGATCTCTTGGAATAGAGTGGACAATTCATGTATCATTTCATATTTTTCTTCCACAGTTTCTGCGATTTCTGCCGCTGCCTTAGCTTGATATAGCCGCTCCTGAAGTTGAGCGCTGTAGTTAGGATAATAAACACAATCCTCACCCTGACAAGATTCGTAAGCCAATAAAGTTTCCACTCGAGCCAATTGACTTTCCAGCACTTCATTCAGAGCATCAGTTGCCTGGTCAAGGGTACCGCAATAGACCAATCGAATGTTTCCAAATCCTGCCCAATCAGAATTATTGCCAGACCCTGGAACCTTAATTCCAATAGTCAGCGAACCATCAACAACTTGAGTTAAAATTGCATTTTTATATCTGCCTGACAAAAAAGCATAAGCTGCACCTGTGGTTCCATGCATAGCATAAGCCAACGTACGTCCTAAATCATCTGTCACCTCCCAATCCTCTGCCAGATAACAGTTCATTCCATTCTGAGCTTTCGAGACATCAATTGCATCCTCGCAGACAACTTGCAGATAGTTTTGCATTCCATTCGCATAAACCATAGCTGCGTAATTTGTATTACTAACCATTCCTGCAGGACAAAAAGCACCATTAATCTCAAACAAATAAACACCATTCGCAATATCTGTTAGAGTCTGATGGATATCACATGGTGTATTCCTACATTCTGCAGTCCTCATGTTCAATGTGCCGCCATAGTTTGTGGGCATCTGACCATCCCATCCAGTCCATCCCTCATTGAAATCTGCATTCTTCAAGATAGCCGTCACCTCGGCACCTGTTCCATAACCATTCACGATGGCTTTAGACAACAACGCCTGCAAGTATTGGGTTTCTGCAGAAATCTCATCTGCCGACAAACGCTTGATTCTCAAGATAAAGAGGCTTGTTCCATTGGGATAAGCACCAGGTCCGTCATCTTCCTGAAGATACTCCATCAAGAATTCTTTATCTATGCCATCTCCGATAGGATTCTCTTTCAAATAATCCAGCACATCCTCTATTTTCTTCAAATAAAAAGAGTATGCTTCTGCAGATTCCATTACAGATGCTTTCAAATAATCCAAGTTGGAAAATTCTTGTTGGAAAGCATTCAATTCAGTGATAGAAGACAGATTCTCGAGAGCCGACTTATAATTGTCTGTCAAACTTGCAGTTGCCGTAACAGAAGACAAATAATCAAACTCTTTTTGTAGAATACGATCGCGATAAACCTTGAAACTTGCCTTATCATGAATGTCACCAAATGTACCATCCCCTATAGCATATACCAAACCATGGGTACTATCCCAAACAGGATATTTGTCTTTTCCAATTGTCTGATACCAAGTAGGGTTATCCATACTGCTGCCATTTAAGAGGAAACACAATTCGCCCGTTTGAGCCATCTCCAGGGAAGCATAACAATTGGTATAAGTGCCATAGTTACCTAAACTTTCAAATGTTGTATAGCTGTCATAAATTTGACTATCGTAACACTCCCCTGCTATGCCACCCCTCTGACCTGAAGAATAAACACCTATATCGCCAGCACTAAAGCAATTGCGCACAGTACTCAAATGTATCTCGCCTGCCAGAATTCCTGCACGAACTCCTGTCATGTTTGCCACTGACGCATTCACGACCCCTAGATTGCAAAGAGTACCGCCGCCATTGATGCGACTGAAAAGGCCACATTCGTACGTGTCTTCCCTGTAAACGTTTAAGTTATAGATGACATGCTTCTGACCATCAAATATGCCCTGAAAACTACGAGATGGCAATCCACCCGTATCCGTATACATTCCGATAGGAGTGAAATTTTCTATCGACCTCATATCCAAGTCATTCATCAGACGCACATTTATCCTCGTATTCCCAGAATTCACCCACTCGCTGATCCAACACAGTTCCTCAGGTGTCCTCACCTCATACCAGCCATCTGCTGCTGGAGTCAAATTGCCTTCTGCAGAAATCTTCTCAATTCCAACTATCAAACCAATAAAAAGAAGACAAATATAACGTATCATGACAACCTAATTAGATAATTTCATTTTCAAAGATATGAAAAAAATCGATTACAAACAACAGATATGACGTTCTTTTCTACACATTTTTTGTCTGTCAAAAGAAATTTGTGTAAATTTGTGCACCAACTATATATAAAGATGAGTAAGAAAAAAACAAATACTCCCCTGAAGGCCAATGCGCGAACAACAAAACAAGTTGAATCCAAGACGCCTAGGAAACCTTTCTTAATTCCTGTCCTGCCTGCTCTCTTTGTTGCCGTCTGGGCGTGGGCCACATTCTACTATGGCGATGTTTTTCGTATCACTCGTGAAAACAGTTTTTGGGTAAGTGATACGAGGGAAATGAATTTTATCTTAAACCAGGATTATGGCATCATAAGATATGTAGGCCGAATGCTCCTGATGCTGTTCCGCTATCCCTGGCTGGGAGGACTTTGTTTGGCTTTTATGGCAACTCTATGCACTTGGTTTACCAGCATTATTTTTGGCTTTAAATCCCAATGGCGGTGGATTAGCTTGCTGCCCGTTGGCATCTATCTCTTGTCCATCTGCTATGCAGGTTTGAACATCTATTTCGAACGTGAGACAGGTATGGTTCTAGGAATTCCTGTCACCATCGTTGCCATATTGGGCATTTTAGCATTATTGCGGTGGTTGTTCAGCCGAACAAATGTCCTGAAACTTTTATTTATCCCTGACGACGAGTCACCATTAGGCAACCGCCTACAACTATTAGGCATCATTGTAATCGTTGGATTGAGCATTGGTTACGTGCAATGGAAACAGCCATACGTACGTGTCATAAACAAAATGATACGCCAAACTATCGAGCAAGACTGGTATGGAGTAGAGGAAACAGCACGTGCACATGCTGATATGAGTAACCGTCCTATGGCAGCCTTCTATGCAATTGCCCTTGTTCATACCAACCAAATAGCAGACCGGCTATATGACATCCGACTTGACTACGATACACTTAATGTAACAGGATGGGATAAAACCTACAATAATGGCAACAGCATTTACATCAGTGATTGCAGTTATCATGGAGGATTTGTTCAAACTGCCTATCACAACTGTATGGAGCGTGCCGTGATGAGTGGCTTCACCATACATGGTATGGAAATAATGACCAAATGTGCTTTGATGCGCAGCGAGTGGGAATTGGCAAACAAATATCTTCGTATTTTGAGAGATGTTCCTTTCGAAGGACAATTCTATAAGAAATACAAAAAGATGGTTTATAATGCCGAACTGGTAAATTCCGATCCTGAAATGGCTCACATACGCTTGCTGGAACCCATCCACGACAGTTTCGAGAGTGTGTATCAACAACCTGTGTTCTTAGGATACAATCTGCGCCTTTATGAAGGACGTAGCGTAAATGCCCTCTACAACAGTTTAGCTGTATGCTTATATACCAAGGTCATGCCTGACTTTATGTCTCGATTAGAACCAATTGCTGGCCAAACTCCACCTGAGAACGTAATGGATGGCATACTGCTGATGAGCAACAAGAATCCCAATTTGCTCAAGGCTTTCAATGGGTTGGATTTTCGAATGAACCGCTTGTCCAACTACATGAATGAGATAAAGCCATATATGGCAGATCGCCCAGGAAATGCGAGGAAACTTTTCAACAAATACAAGGGATATTATCCTTATTATTACTTCTTTGGCAACCTGAGGGCTACCAAGAAAAGAGAACCAGAAACATCAACATCTAGCTCCGGAGTCAATTGATTATGAAAAAACAGAAACTACTATACAATTCTTTGGTTATGCTGATGGGAATTATCCTGTTGGCATCATGCAAGGGAACCCCTGAAGTACCCACCCAATTTGAGACACTGGATGTTAAAGCTACAATATTCCCAGACTACACAGACATCGTCATTCCTGCAAACATCGCCCCCTTGAACTTTATGGTCAAGGATACTCTATGCACAGCTGTCGTTGCTCAATTTCAAGGGAAAGGTGACAACGTGGTTGCTGGCAGCTATGGCACAGAAGGAAAAGTTGTTATCGACAGTATAGCATGGCGTAAACTGCTGAACGACAATAGAGGTTGTGAAATCGTGGCGAATGTCTATGTCCAGCATGGCGACAGTTGGGTGAAATACAACAGTCACAAGTTAACTGTTGCTCAAGAAGACATTGATCCATATCTGAGTTATCGACTTATTGAACCTGGCTTTGAATTATATCGCCAATTAGGGCTTTATCAACGCAACCTGACAAATTTCAATGTGCATACCATTTACGAGAACAATCGCACCTATGATGAAAAAAACAATCATTGCATAAATTGTCACAATTACCAGAACTACAGCAGCAAGAACTTCCTTTTTCACGTTCGCGCCAATCATGGAGGAACGATGATTATCGAAAATGGGAAAGCAAAGAAGGTTCAGCTGAAAGACAGCACCATCATTACATCAGGTGTTTACCCCTCTTGGCACCCACGGCTTAATATGATAGCCTTCAGTACCAACAAAACAGGACAGACTTTCCATCTGTATCACAAGGAAATGATAGAGGTCATCGACGAAGCGAGCGACCTGTTGCTTTATGATGTAGACAAGAATGAAATTCGCCATATCCTGCGGACCCGTGGACAATTAGAGACTTTTCCCTGCTGGACTCCTGATGGAAAACAGCTCTATTATTGTAGTGCAGATATCTCCAATGGTGTAGATCTCAATCAAACGGATAGTGTTCTTACCGCATACATCATCACTCACTACGACAGCATTAGATACAATCTGATGAAACTGGACTTCGATGAAAAGACTCTCCAATT
The DNA here is from genome assembly GCA_017427185.1 of Bacteroidaceae bacterium. GTDB lineage: Bacteria > Bacteroidota > Bacteroidia > Bacteroidales > Bacteroidaceae > Physcousia. The sequence continues at coordinate 30,469 of JAFRTJ010000026.1, forward strand.
CAGTGAACCTCAAACCGTAATTGATTGCGCAGCTATGGGCAAGAGTGTAACGGTTCCTCGTGTAAGTCCTGATGGGAAATATCTTCTGTATACGTTAGGAGATTATGGTCAGTTCCATATTTGGCACAAGAGCAGCGACTTGTGGATAAAAAATCTTGAAACAGGCGATGAATACCCTCTGACAGAGTCCAACAGCCCTGATATCGACAGTTTCCATTCCTGGAGCAGCAATGGAAGATGGTTCGTGTTCAGCAGTCGGCGGGATGATGGGAATTACTCTCGTCCCTATATTGCATACTTTGACAAGGAAGGCCATTCTCGCAAAGCGTTTATGCTGCCTCAGGAAGATCCTGAACACAGCATCCTATTGCTGAAAAGCTACAACGTGCCAGAATTGACCAAAGATGCAGTTGAAATCAGCAGCACTGACCTGCGCAATTGCATATACAACACGGATGGAGAAAAGGCGAAATACGTCAAAAACTGAAAACTCCACCTCTGTGCAAGAGACTGCAAACAATTAAAGAATCTATAGTCAACTATGAATCTTTTCCGCAAGATACAAACCAAGTGGCAGCTGTTTATGAAGAACAGCGAACTTAAAGGAAGATTATATAGTATCATCTTTGAAAGTGATACCCCTATGGGTAAGCTTTTCGATGTAGTGCTGCTATGGACTATCGTTTTCAGCATTCTGCTTGTTTTCATTGAAAGCATGCAGGGAGTTCATATCATTGCAAAGAGAGTTTTCACGATATTGGAATATGTCTTCACCTTTTTCTTCACCCTGGAATATCTCTGCCGTCTCTATTGCTCACCGACTCCCAAGAAATATGCGCTGAGCTTCTTTGGAATCATAGACCTGCTCAGCACACTTCCTCTCTATATTGGATGGATCTTTGGTCCCGTCCGCTATCTGATGGTTGTCAGGACCTTCCGTCTGATACGAGTGTTCCGCGTCTTCAAACTCTTCAGCTTCCTGGAGGAAGGCGACCTGTTGATGCGCTCACTTATGCTGAGCAGCCGAAAAATCATGGTTTTCTTCCTGTTTGTGGTTATTATGGTTATTTCCTTGGGTACCATTATGTATATGGTTGAGGGAAATGTAGAGAACACACAGTTCAAGGACATCCCTACAAGCATTTATTGGGCTGTCGTGACGATGACAACAGTTGGCTACGGAGACATCGCCCCCATCACTCCTGTCGGCAGATTCTTGAGTGCTATTGTGATGATGCTTGGCTACACCATCATGGCTGTACCTACAGGTATTGTAAGTGCCCAGTTCATCTATGACAGGCAGCATCGTCCCAATATCAAGAAAAAATGCAAGGAATGTGGAAGTCCACTTCCCAGCAACGCACATTTCTGTCCCTTCTGTGGAAAAGAAACAGAGGGCTGATACACATCAACCCTCTGTCGTTATTCTCGCTGAAACAATCAGTTTAGAGATTCTCTTTCTCGATGTCTTTAAAGTACTTATAAGTACCATGCTTCAGTTCATCTGTCGCAGCCTCATCACAGACGATAATAGCATGCGGGTGCATCTGCAGGGCACTGATGGTCCATTCCTGAGAAACTCCTGCCTCGATTGCATGCTGCAAGGCACGGGCCTTGTTGTGGCCATTGCATACGATCAACACTTCCCTTGCTTCCATGACGGTGCCTACACCAACGGTAAGAGCTGTCTTGGGAACCTTGTTGACATCATTGTCGAAGAAACGGCTATTGGCAATGATGGTATCTGTTGTCAGACTCTTCACCCTTGTTCGGCTGGTGAGAGAGCTGAAAGGTTCATTGAAAGCGATATGGCCATCAGGACCAATACCACCCATAAAGAGGTCGATACCACCAGCAGCCTTGATGGCAGCCTCGTAGGAAGCGCATTCTGCTGCCAAATCTGGAGCGTTGCCATTCAGGATGTGTACATTCTCTTTCTTTATATCAATATGATTAAAGAAGTTATTCCACATGAAACTATGGTAACTCTCAGGGTGATTCTCTGGCAAACCCACATACTCGTCCATATTGAATGTTATTACGTTCTGGAAACTCACCTTTCCCGCCTTGTACAACTCAATCAAGTTCTGGTACAATCCCAAAGGAGAACTACCTGTGGGACAACCCAACTTGAAAGGTTTTTCACTCGTAGGCTTTGCGGCATTGATCTTATCAGCCACATACTTGGCAGCCCATCTGGACAACTGGGCATAATCTGGTTCTATGATTACTCTCATTTCTCTATTGAATTATTCTTGATTGTTAAACAAACTCATTTGATTGCCTCTTATATCATCGAGTAAACAACATCCATAATCTTCTTGCCTATCTCGTCTGCAGCTTCCATCGTGTTGGCCTCGCTATACACTCGAATGATAGGTTCTGTGTTACTCTTGCGCAAATGTACCCACTTGTCGGGAAAATCTATCTTCACGCCATCCACATCATTGATTTCCTCGTCTTTGTAGAGTTCCTTTACCTTGGCCAGAATTGCATCCACATCAGTCCCTGGCACTAAGTCAATACGATTCTTGGCAATGAAGTAGGGAGGATAGGTGGCACGCAATTCACTGGTCTTCAATCCTTTCTTGGCCAGATAAGTCAGGATGAGGGCAATGCCCACCAATGCATCGCGGCCATAGTGAGCAGCAGGATAAATGACACCACCATTCCCTTCGCCACCAATGACAGCATTGGTTTCCTTCATCTTCGTTACCACATTCACTTCACCCACAGCTGCTGCCGTATAGGTCTGACCATACTTGCGTGTCACATCGCGCAACGCACGCGTACTGCTTAAATTACTTACTGTATTGCCAGGAGTGTGTTGCAGGATGTAGTCGGCCACCGTTACCAGGGTGTATTCTTCGCCATACATGGTCCCGTCCTCACAGAAGAGAGCCAGACGGTCCACATCAGGGTCAACCACAAAACCGATATCGTAGCCCCCCTTCTGCATCAAGGCCTTGATTTCTCCCAGATTCTTCTCCAGAGGCTCAGGATTGTGCTGGAAATCGCCAGAAGGATCAGTAAAAAGCCCTGTCACGGTCTTTACTCCCAGCTGTTCGAACAGTTTGGGCAGGATGATGCCACCCACAGAATTCACGCTGTCGAAGGCTACACGGAAGTTGGCACTTCTGACAGCATCCACATCCACCAGTTCCAAGCCTTTCACCAACTCTATATGCTTCTGGTCGTAGCTGTCATCTTCTCTGTACTTGCCCAAGTGATCCACATCAGCATACTCAAAGTCCTCTGCCTCAGCAATTCTGAGAACCTCCTCGCCCTGTTCCTTGTTCAGGAACTCCCCTTTCTCGTTGAGCAGCTTCAAGGCATTCCACATACGTGGATTATGACTGGCGGTGATGATGATGCCACCACAAGCTCCCTCCATCGTTACCGCTATCTCAGTCGTGGGCGTAGTAGCCAAACCTATGTTCACCACATCAAATCCCATTCCCATCAGGGTGCCGCAAACCACATTCTTTACCATCTCGCCTGAGATACGGGCATCCCGCCCCACAACGATTTTGTTGCTTGCAACCTGAGTGGAACGACGAATCAATGTGGCATAAGCCGAAGTGAACTTCACGATGTCCAATGGATTCAGCGTATCTCCTGCACGTCCGCCAATGGTTCCACGAATTCCGGATATTGATTTAATCAGTGTCATAAATATGATGTTTTTTAATTTACCTTATTATTCCATCTCACGCTATCATGAATTCATGTACAAAGGTAAGAAAAAAAGTTGAGATATGCAACACCCTAATGCAGATTTTTACTCGGACATCAGCAACGACGTGCCCGTACCTAAAAGTTGAATGTTTTTTTCACCTTGCCCCCCCTGCCACAGGTTGAACATACACAAAAACAAATGTAGCACGATAGCGTGCATCACCCACCATTTTATCCGGAAAATTTCAACGTGTTGAAAGGAAGAAATCAACACGTTGAAAAGCGAGAGTCAACACGTTGAAAACCGAATTCCTACCAGTCAGCAGCCACAGGGGGCGGTCTTACGTTTCTGCTGATGAGTTTTTCCAGCAAACACTTGCACATCTCCGATTTTTTCCGTATCTTTGTATACTGAAACGAGACAACTGTCAAATAAAGAAAACACTTAGAGAACAATGAAGGTCAGAATCATAGCAATGTGCCTTGCCGCCCTGATGGCTTGCCTGCCAGGTGCTGCTCAGGACAACATCACGATAAACGTAAAGGCCAACAAGCTTGGCAGCCCCATAGAGAAGACCATGTATGGTATCTTCTTCGAGGACATCAACTACGCTGCCGACGGAGGACTTTATGCGGAGCTCGTCAAGAACCGCTCTTTCGAGTTCACCCCCGACCATCTTATGGGTTGGCAGGCCTTCGGAAACGTTGCAATCCTCGAGGACGGCCCTTTCGAGAAGAATCCCCACTATGCACACCTGGCAAGTGCAGGGCATCCTGACCGTTGGACAGGCTTGCAGAACGAGGGGTTCTTTGGCATCGGACTGCACAAAGATGCGGACTACCGCTTCTCCGTTTGGGCGCGCGTCCCTGAGGGGAAGGCTCAGATGCTGCGCATCCAGCTGATTGACGAATACAGCAACGACAACAACCAGGAATTGGTCCAAAGCGACATCATCGTCTCGTCGAAGGAATGGAAACGATACACCACTACCCTGAAGAGCCCCAAGACAATCGACAAAGCGCAACTGCGAATCTTTCTCTGCACGGAGAAAGGCAGAAGTGGCGATGGAGTTTGCGATGTGGAACACGTCAGCCTGTTTCCTGCTGACACTTGGAAGGGACACGAGAACGGCATGAGGAAGGACTTGGCGCAGGCTCTCTATGATTTGCATCCAGGTGTGTTCCGTTTCCCAGGTGGTTGCATCGTGGAAGGCACAACGCTGGATAACCGCTACCAGTGGAAGAACTCCATCGGACCTGTGGAGAACCGCCCCTACAACAAGAATCGTTGGGAAAGCACATTCACTTACCGCTATTACCCTGATTATTTCCAAAGCTACGGGCTGGGCTTCTACGAGTACTTCCTTCTCTCGGAAGAGATTGGGGCGGAACCCTTGCCTGTACTGAACGTGGGAATGGCGTGCCAATTCCAGAATTGGAATCAGGAGAGCGCCCATGTGCCCTGCACTCTCAACGATTTGCAGCCTTACATTGACGATTGCAATGACCTGATTGAGTTTGCCAACGGAGATGCGGCTTCCACATGGGGAAAGATTCGTGCTGAGATGGGACATCCGGAACCCTTCAACCTGAAGTTTCTCGCCATCGGAAATGAACAATGGGGCAAGTTCTATTTCGACCGCTTGAAGATTGTGGCAGAAGCAGTCCGCAAGGCACACCCTGAGATCAAACTGATTGGGACCTCAGGCCCTGACTCAGAAGGAGAGAACTTCGACTTGGGCTGGGAAGCTATGCGCAAACAGAAAGTTGATCTGGTGGACGAGCATTTCTATCGTCCCATCGACTGGTTCCTTAACAACATGAACCGCTATGACAACTATGACAGGAAGGGACCCAAAGTTTTTGCTGGTGAATACGCATGTCACGACAAAGGAAAGAAATGGAACCACGCGGGTGCCAGCATCTACGAGGCAGCTTTCATGACTGGACTCGAGCGGAATGCAGACATCGTCCACATGGCCACTTACGCTCCACTCTTTGCCCACGTGAAGGGCTGGCAATGGAGACCTGACCTGATCTGGTTCGACAATCTCAGGGTCGCCAAGTCTGTCAGCTATCACGTGCAGGCCCTCTATGCCCAGAACAAGGGTACGAATGTCCTGCCAAGCGCTCAATCAGCAATTACTCCCAAGGGAGAGGACGGCATCTTCTCAAGCGCTGTATTCGATGCGGAGAAGGAAGAATACATTGTCAAGATAGCCAACACCACTACCAACAGCAAAAGCATTTGCATCAAAATGGAGGGACTGAAATCAATCAGTGAAGCCCGTCAAATCACGTTGGATTGCAGCGATTACGACAAGGAGAACACGGTGGAATCTCCTTTTGCCGTTACCCCTCAAGAAAAAAGTATCCCAACTGAAGGAAACATCATCAACCTGACCATTGGCGGTAAGCATTTCATTGTTGTCAAAGTAAAAAAGTAAAGGAAGAAGGATGAGCGTCATAGATACCATCAACAGCAACCAAGGAGCTTCGTTCTCGTTTGAGGTTCTTCCACCCATCAAGGGGAATGGAACAGGTGGACTGTTCTCTACGATAGACAAATTGAGGGAGTTCAATCCACGATACATCAACATTACCACTCATCGCAGCGAATATGTTTATAAGGACCTGGGCAACGGCCTCATGCAGCGACAGCGTGTACGTCGCCGTCCTGGTACAATCGCCATTGCAGCAGCCATCCAGAACAAATACAACATCCCTGTGGTTCCACACATCGTCTGCAGCGGAAACAATCGCGAGGACCTGGAATACATGTTGCTCGACCTTCAGTTTCTGGGAATCAGCGATCTCCTTGTCCTGAGAGGAGACAAAGCCAAAGACGAATCCTCCTTCAAACCTACTGGAGACGGTCCAGTTCATGCAACAGATCTGATTGACCAGATCAACCGATTCAACGATGGCTTCTTCTTCGACGGAACCCCTATCAAAGTGCCAGGTACTCCCTTCCAATACGGAGTGGCCTGCTATCCGGAAAAACATGAGGAGGCAGCCAATCTGGAAGCTGACATGCAAGTTCTGAAAAAGAAAGAAGAGATGGGAGCCCAATATGCTATTACCCAACTTTTTTATGACAACAAGAAATATTTTGATTTCGTTGAAAAAGCAAAGGCAATAGGCATCAACATCCCCATCATTCCTGGCATCAAGCCATTGAACAAGTTAACTCAACTCACGGTGATTCCCAAGACATTCCATTGTGATTTGCCTGAAGCATTATATAAGGAAGCATCCCAGTGCAAAACGGACGAGGAAGTTTATCAGGTAGGTATCGAATGGACTGTGCAGCAATGTCGCGAACTGCTAGAGAATGGAGCACCCAGTCTACATTTCTATACCGCCAATGCAGTAGACAGCGTCTGTGAAATAGCAAAGCAACTTTATTAGAATCCAATGAAATTCAGTGAAGTCATAGGGCAAGCAGAAGTCAAGCAGCATCTCCTCCAGATGGTGCATGAAGACAAATTGCCTCATGCTTTGATGTTCTGTGGACCGCAAGGAGCAGGAAAGCTTCCACTCGCCTTAGCTTTTGCACAATACCTGTTGTGTGAGAACCCATCCCAGGATGAGGCGTGCCAGCAATGCTCCAGTTGCAGGATGCTCGAGCAATGGTCACATCCTGATCTGCACTTCTCTTTTCCCGTATGCAAGAAGAAGAGTACCGATCACCCTGTATCTGATGATTTCCTTCCAGAATGGCGAGAACAACTCTCCACCTCCGTTTATTTTGACACAGAGAATTGGCTGAACGATATCAAAGCAGAGAACCAGCAGATTGTGCATTACGTCTACGAAAGTGATTCCCTGCAAAAGAAATTAGCATTAAAAGCCAGTCAAGGTGGCCGCAAGGTCATCATTCTGTGGCTTCCGGAACGCATGAACATCGAGATGGCCAACAAGTTGCTGAAACTCATTGAGGAGCCACCTCAGAAAACTCATTTCCTGCTGGTCAGCGAAGAACCGGAAATGGTACTTGGCACAATACAAAGCCGTGTACAACGGATCAATGTTCCAGCATTGAATGAAGAAGAAATCAGTCAAGCCCTTCAGCATAATCTGGCCCTACCCCCTGACGAGGCGAACGTGATGGGCCACGTGGCACAAGGCAGTTATACTGAGGCTTTGAAACGCGTAGAAGCAGGAAGTGAGGAAAAAGTCTTCTTTGACCTTTTCAAGCAATTGATGCGACAAAGTTATATGCGCAAGATTAAGGAATTGCGCCAATGGGCGGACACCGTATCCGAATTGGGACGAGAACGCCAGAAACGGCTCTTGATCTTTTACCAGAGAATGATACGGGAAAACTTCATGTTCAATTTCCATCGCCAAGATTTGAACTATGAGACAATGGAGGAAAACGATTTCAGCGTGAACTTTGCACGATTCATCAACGAGAAAAACGTCATCAGAATCATGAATGAATTGTCTGATGCCCAACGGGATATCGAACAGAACGTGAATCCACGTATGGTGTTTTTCGATCTCTCCTTAAAAATGATAGTATTACTGATTAATAAAAACTGACATATTATGGAATTAGAATATATAAGTGGATGCGATGACCACGGATTGTCTCGAAAAGGGTGCAACTGTGGACATTACTGCCAATTAAACACCTATGACTATTTGGCAGATATCCCAGGAAACGAAGAAATAACAGACCTCGTGGAGGTGCAATTCAAGAATACACGAAAAGGATATTACCACAACACAAACCTCCTGCCTCTTGAAAAAGGAGATATCGTAGCAGTAGAAGCCTCTCCTGGGCATGATATTGGCACAGTGACTATGACAGGTAAACTTGTCAACCTGCAAATCAAAAGAGCCAATCTCAAGAACATGGATGACATAAAACGAATTTATCGCAAAGCTAAGCCTACGGATATGGAAAAATACAATGAGGCGAAAGCTCGCGAGCACGACACCATGATTCAGAGTCGTCAGATTGCAAAGGATTTGGGACTGGAAATGAAAATTGGTGACGTGGAGTATCAAGGCGATGGCAACAAAGCTATCTTTTACTATATCGCCGATGGACGTGTTGATTTCCGTCAACTGATTAAAGTGTTGGCAGAGGCTTTCCACGTACGCATTGAGATGAAACAGATTGGTGCACGCCAAGAAGCTGGTCGAATTGGTGGATTCGGCCCTTGTGGTCGTGAGCTTTGCTGCGCCACATGGATGAAGAATTTCATCAGCGTCAACACAGGTGCAGCTCGTCTCCAGGACCTCAGTCTGAATCCTCAGAAACTAGCAGGCCAATGCGCTAAGCTGAAATGCTGCCTCAACTATGAGGTTGATCAATACATGGAAGCCAGCAGAAAACTGAGCAGCAAAGAAATTCCCCTGCATTCACAAGAGGGAGATTATTATTATTTCAAGGCAGATATCCTCAGTGGAATGGTAACTTATTCCACAGATAAGCATCTGGCAGCTAATTTGGTTACAATCCCTGCCAAGCGTGCCCTGGAAATCATCGCAATGAATAAGGAAGGGAACAAACCTGAGACGCTTGAGGAAGGAGGTCGCAAAGTACCAGAACGTCCTATCGATCTTGCCACCCAAGAAGATCTCAACCGCTTTGACAAGAAGAAAAAGAAGAAAAAGAAAAGCAGTAATCGGAATAAAGAGGGTAGAAAAGAACACAAGGAGAAAAGCTCCACAGTAAGACAGCAGAATTAATGCAGCTTAAGATTTTTCCTTTAAGTATCTTGCTGTCGTGTCTCGTTTCTTGTCAAGGGAACACGTTGATACACGAGTACGAACACGTTGATCCAGACGGATGGAGACGTTCCGACACCATCACCTTCCTGATTCCGTCTGTACCAGAGAGTGAAACTTACGAAGTCTCAGTGGGTCTGCGCCTTCAGAACAACTTCTCCTACGAGGAAATCAATCTCACAACAGAACTCTGCTTGGAAAATCCTGCGGTGCACAAGAAAAGCAACTTATGCATCACCACAACAGACAAAGAAGGAAGACTTCTGGGATATGGTATAGCCTACCACCAATACGAGCAGCCTTGCATGAGAATCCAACTTCAAAAAGGGCAACAAGGAAAAGTTATGGTTTACCACAACATGAATAAGGAGACTCTGTCTCGTCTCACTGACGTTGGAGTCTGCATCGAGCACTAGTGCTGCAGGCGATTTCTTCCAGCATCAATTCTTAGGAAAATAAAAAGCAATATCGTGAATCCCCACAAAGAAGAACCTCCATAACTGAAGAATGGCAAAGGGATACCTATCACTGGAGTCAATCCCAACACCATACCTACGTTAATGAACACATGGAAGAGGAACACACTCATCACACAATAACCATAGATGCGACCAAAGGCGTAGGGTTGCCTTTCTGCCAAATGAATCAGCCTCAGGATCAAGAAGAGGAACAATAACAGGACTATCAAGCATCCCACGAAACCTTCTTCCTCGCCTACCGTACAAAAGATGAAATCAGTATCTTGCTCAGGCACATATTTCAACTTAGTCTGAGTTCCATTCAGGAAACCCTTTCCCTTCAGTCCCCCAGAGCCGATTGCTATCTTTGCCTGAATAACATTATACCCTGCCCCTTTTGGATCATCTTCCAATCCCAGAAGAACTCTGATTCTGGTCTGTTGGTGAGGTTGCATGACATTGTCCAACACGAAACTGGCAGAGTAATAGAATGCCAAGGACCCCAAAGCGAAAAGACCTATATAAAAATAACGTGCAACCCGTTCCTTCAGTGCAACATAGAAAAGATACAGAATCATCAGGACACAGACAATCAACTGAACCCAAGTCATATCGAATGGAATCACATATTTGCAGAAAAGCAGAGCTAATGCCATTGCTATGAATCCAAAAACAATGACCCTTAGAACGTATTTTGACTGCTGGGTATATACCCACATCATGCCTGCAGTGAAAAGGAGAATGAGCAGTAGGACAATAGCTTTGCCCAAGCTGACAACCTCAAGTCCCCATAATGGATCTTCAGCAAAACGTACTCCAACCACAAAATAGACGACTGCTGCCACACCAGCAAAAAGAATACTTCCTGGCATTCCCTCACGATACATCATCAAGAAGAAACACAGATAAACCAAAGCTGAACCCGTTTCTTTTTGCAACACGATGAGTCCCATAGGTAAGATAATAAGGATAATGCAAAGCAGGAAATCACGCCATTTCCCCATATTAAATCCATATGAACTCATCACTTTCGCCACACAAAGTGCTGTACCAAACTTGGCAAACTCCGCTGGTTGAATACTGAACGGTCCCACCTTAATCCAACTCAACGAACCTTTGATGTCATGCGAAAGATAGGGTGTCGCTGCCAACAAAGCAATAAATCCTAAATATATAACATAGGAAAGGGATTCCATCAATCGATCATCAATAGTCAGGATAACCATACCCAATAGCATTGAAGTACCAATCCAGACAATCTGCATACCCGAACGGGTTTGAAAATCAAAGAAGTTTCCTCCCTGATCAAAATCATAACTGGCACCACAGACACTCATCCATCCCATTGCCAGAAGGATGAGATAAATCAGAATAGTAAACCAGTCTAACGATTGGAATACTCCTTTGCCTTTCTCCTTATTGTTGTTCTGAGTTGCCATTGACATAGAATGTGGGAGAATATAGATATTTATGTTCAAACACTTCTGCCTTACGCATACTTTCGGGAGACAATTTGCCATTAATGTACTGTTCCATCATCAACGCCCCAATAGGAACACCATAGGTCGCACCCCATGTGCCATTCTCCACATAGACGCAAATGGCTATCTTTGGATCGTTCATGGGAGCAAACCCCATAAATACGCTGTGATCTTTGCCATGAGGATTCTGAGCCGTACCAGTCTTTCCACATACCTCATACCAAGGATTGTTTGCTACACGACATGTTCCCCCCAAAACAGCTTGCCGCATTCCTCTGGCCACAACCTCATAATTGGCTCTATCCACCATTGTATAGTGTTTCTTGGAATAAGTGGTATCCATAGGTTCACCCCTAACTTCCTTTACTACATGAGGAATGATATAATAGCCACGATTCGCAATCGTTGCACCCAAATTGGCAATCTGTAAAGGTGTCAGGTTTACTTCACCCTGCCCAATGGAGATACTGATTACAGTCAAGCCATTCCAAGATTCTTTGTATGCTTTATCATAGAAACCTGCATTGGGAATTAAACCTCGCTTCTCACCTGGCAAATCAATTCCAAGTTGATAACCAAATCCCATAGAGACCATATAGTCTTTCCATCTGGTTATAGCGTCCTGTACCGTACTGTACTTCTTTCGATTGCCAAGCATGTGATAAAGTCCCCAACAGAAATAGCCATTACATGAAGTTGCGATAGCAGGCACTAATGGCAGGGGTGATCCATGCCCATGACAGCCTACTGTCAAACCCTTGTAATGAAAACCACGAGAACAAGGATAGGCCGTACTGGGCGTGATGATTCCTTCTTGAAGGAAAGTCAAGGCTTGTCCAGTTTTGAAAGTTGATCCAGGTGGATATTGTCCCATGATAGCTCGGTTCAAGAGCGGTTTATGAGAATCCTTGCTCAAAAGCAAATGGTTCTTTCCTCTTTGGCGACCTACCATCATGCGAGGATCGTACGTAGGACTGGAAACCATACAAAGGACTTCGCCTGTACTGGGCTCTATTGCAACTATACTTCCCAGTTTACCACGCATCAATCTTTCACCCAATGCTTGCAAATCAAAATCAATGCTCAATGTGAGATCTTTTCCTGGCACAGGCGCCTGATCAAACTTCCCGTTCTGATATTTTCCTTTGATACGTCCTTTGGCATCTCGCAAGAGGATCTCTATTCCTTTCTCTCCGCGCAACTGCATTTCATAGGCACGTTCCACACCCAATTTTCCAATATAGTCACCTCCTTGATAATAGTCATCTGCTTCGATGTCTGCAGGACTAACTTCACCCACATCCCCTAAAACATGGGCAGCATAAGGATAGCGATATTGGCGGATACTTCGCTTACGGATATAAAAACCAGGAAAACGGAACAACTTCTCTTGGAAACTGCTGAACTCTTCTGCTGAAAGTTGGCTCATGAAGAGTTGCTGGGTATATTTGCTGTAGCCAGGATTACGTCTGAGGTCTTGGATTTCTGCCATACGATGGTCATACCATTCAGGGGTAATCCCCAAACTTTCACATAAATCTAATGTGTCAACACCTTCTTGTTCCGTCATTACCACCATAACGTCATATGCAGGTTGATTGTATACCAGCAATTTGCCATTCCTGTCCGAGATTCCGCCACGAGCAGGATATTGTATTCTTTTCAAGAAAGCATTGGAGTCTGCATTGCGTTTGAAGTCATCACTCAGCATCTGCAAAGAGAAAAGACGCAGCAAATAGAGCAGAATAATGACTATTGCAACTCCACCGATGACATATTTTCGTTTCTCCAACTCATAGTCTGCTGCCATGACTCTCCTCCTAGGAATTACGATTACGGAAGGATTCCAATGCCAAGACTATCACTAAAGTTATCACATAACTGCCAGCAAAAGTCAACAAAAGTTCACGATAATTGTAAAAGGAGAAACACTCCAAAAGAAAATAGCATACTTGCTGAATCAGTACGATCAACATGACGTAGCGTACATGATTCCACTTTCCCATTGAGCGATAGGTAGGTACCATATCCTCCACCGTATCCTTAGGAGCCATCGCATGTAACAGATATGGCTGAATAAAACCTGCGAAAACCATAGATGCCGCTGTCAATCCTGGAGTGTTGGAAAACGCATCCAGAACAAGTCCCATGACAAATGACAGAAAAAGAGTTCCAACACGATTCGCATTCCAAGGAAGATAAAGGAGGATGGCGACATAAACCATAGGAGTGGCATATCCAAGGAAATGCACATGATTCAGTACGAGTACCTGGAAAGCAATCAGTACCAGCATCTGCAACAACCTTATAAGCAAAGTCACTATCATTCTTTAGCCTTTATTCTAATAAACCTGGTTTTCCAAGGAGTCCAATTCAATCTGATTCTCCTGTGCCACCACGCATACTTCTCTCAACCGTGACAGATCCGTACTCAATTGAACTTCCAACTGATAAGACAATCCGTCATCAGAATTATGAATCTGTGCAACTCTTCCAACAAAAATACCAGCAGGAAAAACATTACTGTAACCACTTGTTTCCACAATATCACCTACATGAAATTTGGCATGCCGAGGAATGTCATCAATATAAGCTTGCAGAGGGTTTCCACCACGCCATTTCAGATACCCAAAATAATCCGTGTCACGTAGGCGACAACTGATGCTGGATTTGCTGTGCAAGATAGGCATTATCAAAGAGTAATGATTTGTCGTCTGGAAGACAATCCCTACGACACCTGTTCCACTGACAACTCCCATCTCTGGTTTCACTCCATCCAATTCTCCCCGATTGATAGTCATGTAGTTGTCCTTGTCACGAATACTGTTGTTTATTATTTGGGCAGGTATCAAATGAACGTCCTGCAGAAATTCTGCCAGAACTTTTTCTGTATAAGAGGAATCTTTTTTCAGCCGAGTCAACTCATCACGCATGACTTCCATATTGTACTGAAGGACCAAGTTCTCATGTGTCAACTTCTTATTGTTGTCTGCCAGATGAATATATTGAATAGCTTTTGCCTCCCAATCCAAAACCGTTCCCATCAAGGCATTGGCTTGTGTAAACCAAACACTACCTTGGTAACGGTTGAACTGGAATAGCAAATACCCACAGGTAATCTCCAATATCAGGAAGACAAACCAATGGGCATTAGCACTTAGCCGATCAAAAAAATCTCTCAACGCTTCCCTACATCAAGAAAGAGAAATTGTGAATATTCTTCAAAGCCACGCCTGTACCCTTAGCTACACTATGCAAGGGGTCTTCTGCCACATGGAATGGAATATTGATCTTATCAGTCAAACGCTTGGCAAGTCCACGCAAGAGAGCACCACCACCTGTCAGATAAATGCCGTTGTGGACGATGTCTGCATACAACTCTGGAGGCGTATCCTCCAAGGCGCTTAAAACGGCAGCCTCTATCTTTGCAATGGTTTTCTCCAGACAATGAGCTATCTCCTGATAACATACAGGAACCTCCATAGGGAGAGCTGTGATACGGTTGGGACCATGCACAATATAATCTTCAGGTGCTTCTTCACCCAAATCTGTCAAGGCAGCACCAACATTGATCTTAATGCGCTCTGCCATACGCTCACTGACTTTCACATTATGCTGACGACTCATATACTCCTGAATGTCAGCGGTAAACTCATCACCAGCAATGCGCAGACTCTTGTCTGCAACAATACCTCCCAAAGAAATAACTGCTATCTCCGTGCTACCACCACCTATGTCAACAATCATGTTGCCTTCGGGAGCCAACACATCCACTCCAATACCGATAGCTGCAGCCATTGGTTCATATATCAAATACACTTCACGTCCACCCGCATGTTCTGCACTATCACGTACAGCACGGAGTTCCACCTCAGTACTTCCACTGGGTACTCCTATCACCATTTTCAAGCTGGGAGTAATCAAACGATTGCCAGAGTGAACCATCTTGATTAAACCACGCATCATCTGTTCACAGGCATTGAAATCAGCGATAACGCCATCTCGCAAAGGACGGATTGTACGAATATCCGGATTTGTCTTCTCATACATCATCTTGGCACGTTCGCCCACAGCAATCATATGCTCTGTCTTACGATCCAAGGCTACTACACTAGGCTCGTCCACCACAATTTTACCCTCACATATAATGATGGTATTGGCGGTACCTAAGTCCATAGCAATTTCTTTATTTAGTGAAAACCACCCCATTTGTTCAAATCTGTATCAAAAATTAATTAATTTACTTCACTCTCTTATCGTCATGAATTTTTCTCAAAATAGGAATGGATGGCAGTATCATAGTGACTGCTCACGCCAAATGCCTGAGAGGCGAACCAACGACGATCCTCAATGTCCGTCTCACCACCTTTTTTCTGCAACAATTCCAGCAAAGGCTTGTACTCTGCCTTCGAGGGAACGATGACCACATCCCGGAAGTTCTTGGCCCCAGCTCGAATCAGGCTGATGCCACCAATATCTATCTTTTCAATGATATCTGCCTCACTGGCACCACTTGCTACAGTAGCTTCAAAAGGATACAAATCTACTATCACCAAATCTATTTCCGGTATTTCATACTGCAACATCTGCTCCTGGTCGCCTGCCAATTCTCTTCTTCCGAGTATTCCACCAAAAATCTTGGGATGAAGGGTTTTCACGCGACCACCCAGAATACTGGGATAACTGGTCACATCCTCCACTTTTCTGCATGGGAATCCCAAAGACTCTATGAAACTTTGCGTACCTCCCGTACTCAGCAACTCTACCCCCAAAGCATTCAGGGTACGAAGAATCTCCTCCAATCCATCCTTATGGAAAACAGAGACTAACGCTCTTTTTATTTTTCTTGTTTCTGCCATATTTTATATGAATTAATTTAGTTTCATTCTTTTGACGTGCAAAATTACAATTTTTCCTTCACACGCACACTACGTATGACTGGGAATTTTACAGAAAACTTTGTTTTATGGATTTATTTCTCCAAAATAACAGCACGTTTTTAGATATCAGTATAGCCTCACAATCCAACATTTGGTCATCTTCCAAAACTGATTTTGTCAGTTTTTTTCAGTCTCTTGCTCCACGAGCATGGACAGAAGCAGGAGATGCAGGAAAGGTTTCATAAGGAGGTAAGTGATAAAGCGGTTGATTAGTCACACTGATACCAATGCTCATACTGGCTTTTTCTCCTAATCGCATGTTGAATTCTCCGCCGACGGTGGTACTGGGATTACCCCATCCCAGCATGGGTGGAAACATTCCTTTCTGACCACCCAAGACTCCAAAATCGTGCATCAAGAACCCGGTAACAGACATACGATTATTAATCTGATAATCAGCAAGTCCCACCACACCCATCGTATTGACCTGTTGCCCAAACATACGAAAGTTGGAGAAGTATCCTCCTACAGCTCCAGTCCATCTGCCATTCCTGCTCGTTGGTAAAACATACAGGCCTGCCAGATTGGTAAAAAACGAAGCTCCCTTCCATGGATTGTGCTTGCCGAAACCCACATTCACGCCTGCGCCAATCTGGCCATTAAGTCCTTGATGCAAATTCCAGGGACTTAGTCCGATACCACCCAGCCAAGGCATGGCCACAGGAACAGAACTCGGAGTCATAGATTCCTCCAAATCCAGATCTTCGGTCTGCAAGGAATCCTTTTCCTCTGTCTCCTGAGCCATCAATGGCAAAGAGAGGCAAACAAGCAAGAACCACAAAAATACTTTCACACGTTTCATACTGCAAAGTTATGAATTCTTCTTGATTTCATCAAACATTTTAGATTTATTTAAGTTTGTAACTTATGCTCTTCTTATAATTCAAAGAAACAAGGTTGTTTTCAATTATTTTAACTCTATACGGGTCATCGGGAAGAAAAAAAAAGGAATTTTCATTGTTCTTTGAAAAAAATGGAGTATATTTGCACATTATTAACTAATAGAAACGCAAACTCTAATTGAACTTTTGAATGAAATACACTACATTTAATACGATGAAACGAATAAAGTTATTTTTGTCCGTAGCAGTTTTGATATCCATTATTGGCTGCAAAGAAGAAGTCGACACATCTTCACGTTATGTCTTCAAGGAAGAGAC
Source organism: Bacteroidaceae bacterium (assembly GCA_017427185.1). Classification (GTDB taxonomy): domain Bacteria; phylum Bacteroidota; class Bacteroidia; order Bacteroidales; family Bacteroidaceae; genus Physcousia. The sequence goes on from JAFRTJ010000026.1 coordinate 47,931, forward strand.
CATCTCAAGTTATTTGGAGAAACATAGTCAATACAGCGAGTACTATGAGCTCATGGCACATGTTCCCGTAAGTCCAATGACAAAGACCAATGTGCGTCAGTTGATGAGTGCTCGTGGCAATTACACATGCTTCGCCCCCACCAACGACGCAATCAAAGCATACCTTGACTCATTGGTAAGCCAGGGAGTTATCACAGAGCCCACTTGGAGTTCCTTCCGTGACAGTGTCACCCTCGACTCTATCCGCAAGGTGATTGTCTACAACTCCATCATCGACGGTGGTGATGAGATTTACTACGAGACAGCCTCATTCCCATACACACAGGATGCCGAGATTCCTCATCCCAATATGTACGACCGCAAGTTGAGTATTCATTATTGCGCCAATCCCGATAGCATTCTGGTCAATGACTGCAGCATCAATGTCCGCAACCGCGACATCCCTGCCATCAATGGTGTAATACATGCAATGGACCAGGTAATTGCGCCCAGCAACAACACGTTGGCCTATCTCCTCCAAAGTTATATCGACGAGAACAAGGAAGGATACCACGTAGCTGCCCTTTTGGCAAGATCCGTAGGTTTAATGGATTCATTGGACAGAGTCCGTGATGAAGCATACGAAACACTTTACCAGTCAGGTGCACTTCCTGAGCAGGAATCCAACAATGGTGAAGTATTCTATACACCAGAGCATCGTTACTTTGGCTTTACATATTTTGCTGAGACCGATGAATTCTGGGCAAAAGAAATTGGCAAACCTGCCTTAGAGATTACAGTCAACGACGTTATCAACTACCTCGTGGAAAACAACATCTATCCAGATGCCGTGAACGACGAGAACTACAAGAACGAGAACAATCTGCTCAACCAGTTTGTCACCTACCACTTCTTGCCCATGCGCTTGGCTACCGACCGTCTCGTTAATCACTACAATGAGAAAGGTTACAACACCAGCAACAAGACTCCTTCTGTTGCCATCATGGAGTATTATACCACCATGGGTAAACGTCGTCTGATAAAACTCTTCGAGAGTCGTGAGAGCAACGGTGTTTATATCAACCGTTTCCCCAACTTGAGCAACGGCCGACATGGCACTTACCACGAATTGAGTTGTGACCCCGACAAGGAAGGCATCTTGGTAGGGGCTCCCAATCTGGAAGGTGAAAACAATGTCAGGAATGGCATCATCTATCCCCTCGACAAGTTGTTGACTTATTCGGATGGATCGCGCAACAGCCTGCAGCGAGAGCGTATCCGTTGGAACGTTACTGCCATGTGGCCCGAATTCATGAGCAATGACATCCGTCTCTCCGATATTACTGATGCCCGTCACAAGAGCGTTTATATTCCAACTGACAACCAGTACAAATACTTGAATGATGTAGAAATACGCGATGAAACCCAGTTCTTCTACTGGACAGGCCGTGGCAACGGTTGGCAGAACATGCAGGGTGACGAGATGACCATCCGTGGTTTGTTCGAGTGTACCATGCGACTCCCACCAGTACCTCGTCGTGGCACGTATGAACTCCGTTTCGCCATCCAGTGTGGTGGTAACATGCGTGGTATGGTTCAGTTCTATTGGGGTAGCGATACCGACAAACTGGCTGCAATGGGTATTCCTATGGATCTCCGCCAGGGTACAGAATACCGCTACACAAAGGCAGGAAACATCCCCAGCGATATCGGCTATGCACCAGATTCTGAAGACGACGACTACAATGCAGAGGTCGACAAGCGTATGCGCAACAATGGTTTCATGAAGGGTTGCGAGCAGTATTGCGCTGGCGGTCCAGGTGCATCCTCCATGATGCGTGCATCCAACATCTGCGTTCGTCGTATCATCATCCGTGAGACCATGGATCCCGACGAGACCTACTACATCCGCTTCAAGACTGTAATGGACGATCCTACCCGTTACTTCTATATGGACTACATGGAGTATTGTGCCAAGGAAGTCTATGACAACCCCAGTGAGCCTGAGGATATCTGGTAAACAACGAGAAGATTCACAGGTACGGAAACTACAGAGACTAGCACGCCAACTTTATGGCGTCTAGTCTCTCTCTATTTGTCAACAGACAACAACATACCTTATTTATATATAAAGAATCTTGTTTATATGAATGGGGACGAAAGTCTTCATACCAAGGAAATCATTAAACAACAAGAATGAACGTTAAGCAAATTCTATTCTTGGGAGTTTTCTCCCTGTTGGCTTCACCTGGGATGGCAGAAGACTACAGCACAGCCTCCCCCAGCGGTAATCTCCAACTGACCGTCCATCTTGCAGATGGCCAACTGAGTTATACCGTCAAGAACAGCGAGCATACGCTGGTCGAGGATTCCCCGTTGGGAATTGTCACCACGGTTACCGACCTAAGCCAAAAACTCACGTATGTTACGCATTCCGTCACCGAAATCAATGACACGTATACCCTCCCTGTTGGAAAGCGTTCCACCTACGCGGACCACTGCAACGCCCTTTCGCTGACAGTCCAGAACCCCAGCAAATGGAAAAGTACAGTTCAATTCCGTGTCTACGACGATGGCTTTGCCTTCCGCTATGTCATCCCGCGCCAGCACAATCGTTCTCAACTCACGGTCAAGGAGGAGAAAAGTCGCATTAAGGTCAGCGACTTCAGTTACTGCATAGCATGCCAGTTCATCGACAACAAGCAGAGCCCCAACTATCCCTATGAAGGTCTCTACAAGAGATACACTTGGGACCAGCTGAACTCGTTGAGCGACAAGCGTTTGAATGCGCCTGCCCTTATTTCCAACGGCAAGGACTACTTGCTGCTTAGTGAGGCAGCCAACGTTGGAACCTATTGCGCTGCCCTGCTCAAAGCAGAAAGCGACACGGGAACCTTCTCGTTCAGTCCGACGGGAAACCAGAAGGATTATGCCGAGGACAAGGATCAAGTGGTCACCGTCGACTCCCCTGCCTGTACACCTTGGCGCATGGCCATCATGGGGAGCCTGGCTACGGTCTTCGAGTCCATCATGACTGAGAACCTCAATGCACCCACGGAATTGACCAGCACCGCTTGGATCAAACCAGGCCGTTCAGCTTGGTACTGGGGAGGTTCAGACGGAAACAACAAAGAAATTCGCGAGGATGTCTACGGAGGATTGGAGGCTGCTGAGAAACGTTTTGCAGACTTCGCTGCCGAAATGGGATATGAATATACGCTGGTCGATGGAGGATGGAACAGTTCCTGGGTAGAAAACGTTATCCGTCATGCCAACGAAAAGGGAGTCAACGTGCTCCTTTGGGCAACTGCACGCCTTTCCGACAACACTGCATTCTCCAACGCTACGATGGAAGCCACCCTCCAGAAATGGAAGCAATGGGGCGTCAAGGGCATCAAGATTGATTTCTGGGAAGATGACTCCAAGGAGACAATGCAGCGTATGGAGAATCTGTTCAAGATAGCAGCCAAATACGAGATGCTGGTCAATTTCCACGGATGCACCCGTCCCTCAGGTCTCCGGCGCACCTATCCCCATCTGATGACCCAGGAAGCCATCTATGGAGGTGAGTGCAATTTCTGGGCATACAAGAATGTCACAGCAGACCATCATATCAATCTCTTCTTCACGCGCAACGTGGTGGGAGCAGCCGACTATACTCCTGGAGACTTTGCCCGTTTCCATGGGCAGCTGCTTACCAACGTCTCTCAAGGACAGCGGTTAGGTTTGCTCACGGCATTCGAGAGTGGTATCGTCCACATTTCCGAGAACCCAGAAAACCTGCAGTATTTCTTGGGACGCGACATCATGAAGCGTATCCCTACGGCATGGGACGACAGCAAACTGCTCGAGGGAAGCTTGGATCCCAAGTTTGCCACCATTGCCCGTCGTCATGCTGACGATTGGTGGATAGCTGGTGCGACGGTGGATGCACGCACGAGTCGCTTCTCCTTGGATTTCCTCGACGAGAAGCGCCAGTACACAGCATACATCTATCGCGATGGAGCAGTCCGCACTGAACTGAAGTTCACTAAGATGGCTGTCACTAAGGGACAGCGTCTCACCATTCCTGAGATCAGTGCTGGAGGTTTCCTTGTTCAGATCTCACCCGATGCCAATCTTCCTGTCCCCCAGACTTACACCACCTACGAGGCGGAATCTTCCCGCAACACACTTTCTTCAGGCGTTACGGTCGAGACAGCCGATGCCATCCATGCCTCAGGAGGCAAACAGGTACAGTATCTGGGCCTCGGACGTTCCCTGACTTGGAACGGCATCAGTGCCGACAAGACAGGTCCTCATCTCCTCACGCTCTACTACGCTACCGTTGACAACCGTCATGCCCGCCTTCTCGTCAACGGAAAAGTGGTTCAGGAGGACGTCCTCTTCTACGGCAACTCCTTCCTGACTAACACCTATGGCCCTGAAGGCATGAGTTGGAAGATGATTCCCGTTGAGCTAAAAGAGGGAAATGACAACACCATCACCATACAGAGTTTCGATGACAGTTGGGCTCCCAACTTCGATCGTCTCACCATTCAGGAAATGTCTACATTCAATATGGCAAGAAAATGAAAAGAACTTTGTTTTTCAGCCTCACCGCTCTCTGCTGTGCATCCTCTGTGTTGGCACAGTCTCAGGCTATCCGCGCCTTTTCCCATCGTGGAGGTCGCATGGAGCGCGACGAGAACACTCTAGAGGCTTTTCAAGAGAGTTGGGATGGAGGTTACACTGGTTTCGAGACCGATATCCGCATGACAACCGATGGTGTCTGCTACATTATCCACGACGAGACCCTCGAGCGTACCAGCAATGGCAAAGGCAATCTGGAGAAGATGACCTCCGCCGAGATTGATGTGCTGCGCACCAAGAAAGGGCATCGCATCCTGCGACTGGATGACTTGGTTCAGTTCTTCAATGGCAAGGACAGTCTCTATGTGGAATGGGAACTGAAATCACGCGTGGAAGGCCTTGGCTCTCAGGAACGTTTCGAGGAATACGTTGAGAAAGTCTACCAAGCTGCCATGAGTGTCAAGACGAAAGGCAGTATGATGGTCTTCACTTCCAGCGACTATCGTGGCTTGCGCTATCTCCAGACGCATCATCCTGAGGCAGAGCTATTGCTCATTATCGGCAAACCCCTCAACGACGAGACCATCGCCATGGCTCAACTGGTGGGCATCAAGACCCTTGGTTGTACCATGCCGGGCACCAGCCGTGCAATGGTGGAGAAAGCTCACAAGGCAGGCATCACCGTCAGCCTATGGCCTGGGCAGAGCATCGAGGACTTCATGCTGGGAGCCTATCTGGGAGCCGACCGCATGTGTACCGATGTGCCCCTTACCGTCAAGGCATGGGTGGAAAAGAATGCTCCTTGGCTTAATGTGAAATATTAGTACATGATACATACCTTATTAGACGTACACACGCATACGATAGCGAGTGGGCATGCCTACTGCACATTACAGGAGATGGTCACCACCGCCAGGCAGAAAGGGCTGCAGGTCTTGGGAATCACAGAACATGGACCCAGCATTCCAGGCACCTGCCATCCCATCCATTTCCGCAATCTCCATGTCATTCCTCGCATGATCGACGGCTTGCGTCTTCTGTTGGGAGCTGAGTTGAACATTCTTGACACCCAGGGTACGCTCGACCTCGACGAATACTACTACGAGCATTGTCTGGATCTCCGCATCGCAGGCATCCATGAACTCTGCTGGAAGGGTGGCACGCCGGAAGAGAACACCCAGGGCATGATTGCCGCTATCCGCAATCCTTGGACCCATATCATCTCCCATCCTGGCGATGGCACGGCCGAACTCCTTTTCGAGCCCATCGTGCTCGCTGCCAAGGAGAATCACACTTTGCTGGAAATCAATTCCTGCAGTCTGATGCCTGCACGACATAAAGTGCATGCGCGAGCCAACAACCTGGAACTCCTGCGACTCTGCAAGGATTATCAGGTTCCCGTTATTCTTGCCAGCGATGCCCACATCAATTACGACATTGCCAACTACGAGCACGTCCTTCCCTTGTTGGAAGAGACTCATTTCCCGGAATCCCTCATCATGAATGACAAGCCCGACTGGTTCTTCGATTACATGAAAATCGAGCGTTTTGTATAAAAAACACGACATTTTTGCGGGAAAATGTTCTTTTGGGGGTGCAGAAAGACGTTTTTTTGTTTTTTTTTTTTGTATTGTTTGATTTTGTTATAAATTTGCACTCAAAATCGCCTCTGATAGATACAAAGGTATCACCCAAAGGCAAAAAAAGAAAGAAAAGAAACGAAGAAAAATATTCACTAATCACTAATCAACTAAATAAAAAAAGAAAATGAAACAGAAATTACTTTTATTGGTAGCCCTGCTTTGCAGCGCATTCAGTCCATTAAGTAGTAGTGCAGCAACAGCACCTGTAGGCGAGCGTCTTCCTATTCCTGCCGATGGGCAATCCGCTGTCTACTTTGCACATCTCTACAACAAGAATAAGGGCTATCTCTACGAGACCACTAGTGGAACATTAGCCTTCAAGAATACTGTGCCAAACAAAAAATGGCGCATCGACTACAATGCTGAAAACCAGACGGTAATCCTCAGCTTAGGCGAGAAGAGCATTTATATGGTCTATGGAAGCAGAGAGAGAGATGATGCTGTTCACTATGGTGGCACCGGAACCGAAGGGAACCGTGAGTTGAGGGTAACATACACAACGAAAGATGCCAGTGGTGGATATGACTACATTATCTATCTCTGGAATCAAGGGACTCAGACAGGTTTACTCTTGGAACAAAACACCGAAGCAGCAATCCAAGGAATATTTATGACAACACGCCAACAAATGGGTACTATCCTGCCAGACGAGAGTTCCTATGTCCCTGGTCGCACATCCGCCCGATGGCGTTTTGTGAACGTTGAAGGTGGTACAGATCAAGCCAATCTGACCGTCAGCGGCAAAGCACAGTATGGTACTTTCGTTGCTCCCTTCGATGTTACTCTCCCCGACGGCATCACTGCTTATCAGGTAGAGAGTTACGATGTAGACACATATCTCATCAACCTCACTCCTGTTGCTGGTGCTCAAGCTACCACTACCACCTTGTCTGCCAACACACCTGTTATCGTGGAGAACTTGACTGGCGAGACCATCACGAAGGACTACTGGGGCAATCCAACGGGCACAGAAAATGTGAATTCAGATAACTTCCTGTTTGGCTCATATACTCTGCAGCAAGCACCTTCCGGATCATACCTCTTGCAGTATAGGCCTAAAGCTGGTACTACTGACGAATACGAGACCATCTTCCTGCTTGTATCTGAGGAAGAACCTCTCCAGTGTGGCCAGAACCGTTGCTGGCTGACCTTAGGTGATGCAGAAATCGAACCTGCTGGTGTCAAGTCATTCAAGCTAAGCGGTACTGCAACAGGTATCGTTGACATCCCTGTGCTTGACAAGAAGGACGGCAACATACTGAGTGACTCAGCTATCTATGACCTGAGCGGTCGCCGCCTCTCCGAGAAGCCTGCTCGTGGACTCTACATTCAGAATGGAAAGAAGATTCTGGTAAAGTAATAAGTGTGAGAATTCATTGAACAGTTAATAATCCAACAGAAAATAAAAGATTATGAAAAAGACATATATTATTCCAAAATCTCGTCCAGTTGAACTCAAGGACTACATTCTGACAACTGTACCCTATTCCAACACACCAGCCAAGAGCAGCAATAAGCCCGATGACCTCGGTGACGAAAATGCAGGAAATGATTCTCCTTGGTTTGGCGGAAGTGGCCTTTAATAGGAACTTTTTTTGAAGTATCATAACCACAGCGAGAGAGCTCTGAGGAGAGAAACCCAGGGCTTTCTCGTAACTCGTAAAAAAAGGTAAAGGTATTAGTAACAATACAATTAAGGAAAAAAATGAAGAAACTATACAAACAACTGATGAAAACATCCGCCCTCATTTGCCTGCTCCTACTGGGAACCAGCAATGTTTGGGCAACTGTTTACACTTGGACAGGTTCGAATAGTAGTAGCGAACAGACGCATTTTAAGTATGCGAACTCTGCTAATAATGCTGCGCAGATTGGATCTGCAAAAGAAACACCAGTTTGGTATTATAGTGCAAAGCCTGGATATAATACAAGTTATAAAGGCATTAATGTTCAATATGGACAAGCAGCAACTCTTACAACTACAGAAACCGGATTCGTAACTTTATATTTGCAAGCAGCAGGTAATACGACAGCATCTATTAAAGTAGATAATGAAGTAATTACAAGTTGTTCTCCTGAAGTTCGAAACCAAACAAATGGTGATGGAACTCTCTTAAACTTTAAGATGGAAAAAGGGAAAAATTACATAATGTCAGGTCATTCTTCTATGATTCATATTAAGAAAGTGGTATTCTATACTCCCGATGAGGTCAAAAGTATCACTCTGAAAGAAACAGACACGAATGCTGATAACCAACAAGAAGTTACCAATAGTTCCAATTCCAATCCTGCCAAGAAATTTGTTTCGATCGAGAGAACTCTGAGAGGTAATCAATGGAACACGTTCTGTCTGCCAATAAATCTCACCGCTACAGAATTGAATGATTATTTCAAGTGTAGTGCCGTGTATGAGTTGTCAGGTTATAACTCTGCAGACAAGACGATTTCTTTTGCTAAAAAAACTTCGTATACTGCATGTACCCCTTGTTTGATAATGCCGCCAGCAGATGTAAAAAATCCATCTTTTATAACTACAAGTCTTTCTATGAACACCAATGCTCTAACAAAGGGAGACAGTGGTTTGAACTTCATTGGTGTGCTTGGTGCAACCAACATCTACACTACTGGCGATGAAAACTCTACCAAGTTCTACCTGAACACCGAAGGCAATCTGGTTTACCCCAAAAGCGACACAGGCAACAACGGGAAGATCAAGGGATTCCGTGCTTATTTCGAATGGACTGGGACTGGTGGTGGCAGTGTAAAGGACCTGAACTTCGTATTCGACGACTCTGAGACTACGGGCATCAAGACCATCGAGCACGACATCTTTGGCGAGAACGGACGCGTATACTCCATCGATGGCCGATACATGGGCGACTCCACCGACAATCTCTCTCGTGGCATTTACATCCAGAACGGACGCAAGTTCGTCGTAAAATAAGTAGTAACCCTATAATATATATATACGACAATGAAAAGACAATATATCATTCCATCGGTAATCGTATGTGACATGCAGGAGATGCAAATGGTGGCTGTCTCACCCAATAATAGTGCAAAAATATCGACGAATAGTGACGGTAATCCTTTTGGAGAAAACTTGGGTAACGTCAGTGGTGATAATGGCAACACATGGGGAGATGCAGCCGTGAAGGGCAGCATTTGGGACGACGAGTAATCAATCCGCATACCTCACAGTATTCGACTGTATAACGTTAAACACCTTACATCAGGCTCCGCCATCCAGAAAGATGGCGGAGTTTTTTTGTACCCAAACAATCATTGAGACAATTTCTCAAGACGCATAAAATCGCAAAACACGACACGTCATGCCAGCAAAGACAACACGTTGCCTTTGCCGACTCAACACGTTGCGTTTGAGCCCAACAGAAAGCTCAGTCAGAAAGTTTACGACGAAGACGAGGACGATGACGAAGACGAGGACGAAGACGATAACGATGACGATAACCTCTAACCCATAACCTCTAACCTCTAAAATCGTAAATCGTAAATGGTGTGTCCTACCGCAAATTCACATGAACTCAAAAATAACCTACACCCTACACCAGTACCCTGTAATGTGTTGAAATCCAGTGGTATACATAGGTGTAGGCTACTTACACCACCCTACACCTATGTATCCTATTAACAATCAACAGGTTAAGGGGGTCTGGTGTAGGGTGTAGGTTATTTTTGAGTTCATATGGTTCTGCGTCAATTTAGGTGGTAGTTCCAGTTCATTTTATTTCCTCCGTATATAAGTTTTGCCCTCAAGATCTCTACGTTGGCCCTGTTGTACATGGCTCTTTTCACAGCCTTGATTTTGTTGACTGTTCCTTCCATGAC
>JAFRTJ010000027.1 GCA_017427185.1 Bacteroidaceae bacterium
ATATATATATTATTATATATAATATAAATAAAATAGAAGTGGGTGTAACGATGAATTTTGATTTTTATTAATGTAACGTATGTAACGTATGTAACGTCTGTATATTGTCTTTTCCTTTCCCCTGTTTTATGGTTGAATCCCTTTTGGATTATTTCTTCCTAACCCTGGCAGAAGTTGAATGGTTCTCTGTGTAGCCATCTTGCTTGATCCTCCTGATGAAATAATACCATAGAGAATCAAGGCCTCTCTATTCAGAAGAAGACCAGATGGACTATTTCTAAGATTGTCGGACTTTCTGTTAAATCTGTAAAGATTTTTTCACATCTTTGACAGTACAACAAAAAAGTTTTGGAAATCAAGTAGTTACACATCAAGGGGCAAGAAAAAGAGAAGGGCACGACACTCAAGCCACGCCCTTCTCGCTGATAAGAATATGTCAGGGGAGACCCCCCTGTTCTCTGATTACATGTTGTCGTCCTGATACTCCAGGATAGCCTTACGGTTGGCCAGAACACGATCGAAATCATCGCGGCTGCCAACTATGATCTTGTCAAACTCACGCAAACCGGTACCGGCTGGTATCAGGTGTCCGCAAATTACATTCTCCTTCATGCCTTCCAGATAGTCGGTCTTGAAGTTGATGGCTGCCTCGTTGAGAACCTTGGTAGTCTCCTGGAAAGATGCAGCAGACATGAAACTGGTTGTCTGGAGAGCAGCGCGGGTGATACCTTGCAGAATCTGGGTGGAGGTGGCAGGCACGGCATCACGCACCTGGACGATTTTCAGGTCGTGGCGCTTCAGATTGGAATTCTCATCGCGCAGCCTACGGGCTGTGACGATCATTCCCTTCTTCATGATTTCCGAGTCGCCTGCATCGATGACTACCTTCTTGCCCCAAATCTTGTCGTTCTCCTCAGCGAACTCCAGTTTGTCGACAACCTGCTGTTCCAGGAATCTGGTGTCTCCAGGCTCCTCGATCTGGACTTTGCGCATCATTTGGCGTACGATGACCTCGAAGTGCTTATCGTTGATCTTCACACCCTGCAGACGGTATACATCCTGAACCTCATTCACGATGTATTCCTGCACAGCGGTGGGACCCTTGATGGCCAGAATATCGGCTGGAGTGATGGCTCCATCGGACAAGGGAGTTCCTGCACGTACATAGTCATTCTCCTGTACGAGGATCTGCTTGCTCAGGGGTACCAGATATCTGCGCTCGTCGCCCACCTTAGAGGTGATGATGATCTCGCGGTTTCCACGCTTGAGCTTGCCCAGTTTGACCTCGCCATCGATTTCAGCCACCACAGCAGGATTGCTGGGGTTGCGGGCCTCGAAGAGCTCTGTGACACGAGGCAGACCTCCAGTAATGTCACCGCCACCGCCTACAACACGCGGAATCTTGACCAATACGTCACCTGCCTTGACAACCTGATTGTCCTCAACGGCAATGTGTCCTCCGATGGGGAAGTTGTAGGTGCGGATGGTCTCGCCATTCTCGCCAAGGATGTGTACAGCAGGAAGTTTCGTCTTGTCGCGTGACTCGATGACGATGAGCTCGCGCAGACCTGTGGTCTCATCGGCTTCCACACGATAGGTGACACCCTCGATGACATCCTCGAACTGGATGCGACCAGGAGTCTCTGTGACAATCACAGCATTGAAAGGATCCCACTTGGCAACGATCTCGCCCTTCTTGACCACTTCACCCTCTTTCTTGTAGAGAGTACTGCCATAAGGCACGTTCTGAGTCAGCAGGATGATACCTGTATGGACATCCACGAAGCGAACCTCTGTCAGACGTCCTACAACCACCTGTGCGGATTTGCCTTCCTCGTCGACAATATCTACCGTACGCAACTCCTCGAACTGCACAAGAGCATCATACTTGGCCTTGATCATGGCATTGGCAGCTGCATTACCAGCCACACCACCAGCATGGAATGTACGCAGAGTCAGCTGGGTACCAGGCTCTCCAATGGACTGGGCAGCGATGACTCCCACAGCCTCACCCTTCTGAACCATGCGGCTCGTTGCCAAGTTGCGGCCATAGCATTTCATGCACACGCCCTTCCTGCTCTCACAGGTAAGCACGGAACGGATCTCCACCATCTCGATGGGGCTCTCCTCGATCTCCTGAGCCTTGGCCTCAGTAATCTCCTCGCCTGCAGCACAGAGCAGTTTGCCTGTGGTAGGATGGATGATGTCGTGAACAGAAACACGGCCCAAGATGCGGTCGTAGAGTGAGCTGATCACCTCGTCGCCATTCTTGAGGGCTGTGCATTCCAAACCACGCAGGGTGCCACAATCCTCCTCGTTGATGATCACGTCGTGAGAAACGTCGACCAAACGGCGAGTCAGGTAACCAGCGTCAGCTGTCTTCAGAGCGGTGTCAGCCAAACCCTTACGTGCACCATGGGTAGAGATGAAATACTCCAGCACACTCATGCCCTCCTTGAAGTTGGAGAGGATGGGGTTCTCGATGGTCAGAGGCTCAGCACCTGCTTTCTGGGGCTTAGCCATCAGACCACGCATACCACTCAGCTGACTGATCTGTCCGGCACTACCACGAGCACCAGAGTCGAGCATCATGTATACGGCATTGAAGCCTTGGTCAGCCTCCTTCATGGTCTTCATGAGAATGGCTGAGAGGTCATTGTTGACGTGTGTCCACGTATCGATAACCTGATTGTAACGCTCCTTGTCGGTAATGAAACCCATGGCGTACTCACTGGTGATGCGCTCAACTTCCTCATTACCCTTGCGGATGAGCTCTTCTTTCTCCTTGGGGATGATGATGTCTCCCAAGTTGAAGGACAAGCCACCCTCGTAAGCCAAACGGTAGCCCAGATTCTTGATACCATCCAGGAACTCGCAGGCACGGGCAATACCAACCGTCTTGATCACGTTGGTGATGATGCCACGCAAGGTCTTCTTGGAGATGACGTCATTGAAGAAGCCCACCTCATAGGGAATGATCTCGTTGGCAATAACCCGACCTACAGAGGTCTCCACCATACGCTTGCCAAAAGTTCCATCCTCCAGCAAGTCATCCACGAGGACGAAGACAGGAGCATGAACGTCGACACGCTTCTCGTTGTATGCGATGATAGCTTCCTCAGGGCCATAGAACTTCAGGCCTGCTCCCTTGGCTCCAGGACGGAGCTTGGTGATATAATACAAGCCGAGCACCATATCCTGAGAAGGAACGGTAATAGGAGCACCATTCGCAGGGTTCAGGATATTGTGAGACTGGAGCATCAGGATCTGAGCCTCCAGAATAGCCTCATTGCTCAATGGCAAATGGACTGCCATCTGGTCGCCATCGAAGTCGGCATTGAAAGCCGTACATGCCAATGGATGCAACTGGATAGCCTTTCCCTCGATCATCTTGGGCTGGAATGCCTGGATACCCAAGCGGTGCAACGTTGGGGCACGGTTCAGCAGAACGGGGTGACCCTTCATTACATATTCCAGGATGTCCCAGATAACGGGTTCCTTGCGGTCAACAATCTTCTTTGCACTCTTGACGGTCTTGACGATTCCACGCTCAATCAACTTGCGGATGATGAACGGCTTATAGAGCTCGGCTGCCATCAGTTTGGGCAGACCGCATTCTCCCATCTTCAGCTCAGGACCAACCACAATAACGGAACGTGCAGAGTAGTCGACACGCTTACCCAGCAGATTCTGGCGGAAACGGCCTTGCTTACCCTTCAAGGAGTCGGAAAGTGACTTCAGGGGACGGTTGCTCTCAGTCTTGACAGCACGACTCTTGCGACTGTTGTCGAACAAGCTGTCGACTGCCTCCTGAAGCATACGCTTCTCGTTGCGGAGAATCACTTCAGGTGCCTTGATCTCAACCAATCTCTTCAGACGGTTGTTGCGAATGATGACACGACGATACAGGTCATTGAGGTCGCTGGTGGCAAAACGGCCGCCATCCAGGGGAACCAAAGGACGAAGCTCAGGAGGAATGACTGGCAGGATGCGCATGATCATCCACTCAGGCTTGTTGTGTCCCTTGCTGGAGCGGAAGCTTTCCACTACCTGCAGACGCTTCAGAGCCTCGTTCTTGCGCTGCTGGGCAGAATCTGCTCCTGCCTGATCACGCAATTCGTAAGACAGGGAATCCAAATCGAGGCCAACCAACAGGTCATAGATAGCCTCAGCACCCATCTTTGCAATGAACTTGTTGGGATCAGTGTCCTCGAGATACTGGTTGTTCTGAGGCAACTTCTCCATGATCTCCATATACTCATCTTCCGACAACAGGTCATACTTGGCCAGAGGCATCTCAGGATCGTCAGCCATAGGGCCTGGCTGGATGACAACATAACGCTCGTAGTAGATGATGGCATCCAACTTCTTGGTGGGAAGTCCCAACAGATAGCCAATCTTGTTGGGCAAGGAACGGAAATACCAAATGTGAGCCACTGGCACAACCAGCTGAATGTGACCACTCCGCTCGCGACGGACCTTCTTTTCAGTCACCTCTACACCACATCGGTCGCAGACAATACCCTTATAACGGATACGCTTGTATTTACCACAATGACACTCATAGTCCTTGGTAGGACCAAAGATGCGCTCGCAGAACAAACCATCGCGCTCTGGCTTATAGGTACGGTAGTTGATGGTTTCAGGTTTCAACACCTCGCCATACGAATTCTCCAGAATCTCCTCAGGAGAAGCCAAACCGATGGTTATTTTGGTAAAATTACTTTTTACCTTGGTTTCTTTCTTAAAAGCCATATTTTTATATCCTTTCTGAAAAGAGTATTCTTACTTTAATCCAATGTGACACTCAGACCCAAGCCACGAAGCTCGTGGAGCAACACGTTCAAAGACTCAGGAATGCCTGGAGTAGGCATGGGCTCGCCCTTGACAATTGACTCGTAAGCCTTGCTGCGGCCAACCACATCGTCTGACTTGATTGTCAGAATCTCCTGGAGAACATGAGATGCGCCAAAGGCCTCGATGGCCCAAACCTCCATCTCACCAAAACGCTGACCACCAAACTGGGCCTTACCACCCAGAGGCTGCTGAGTAATCAGTGAGTACGGACCAATGGAACGGGCATGCATCTTATCCTCGACCATATGGCCCAGTTTCAGCATGTAGGCAATACCTACGGTAGCCAACTGGTCGAAAGGCTCTCCTGTAGCACCATCGTACAACTGAGTCGAGCAGTAGCGGGGCAGTCCTGCCTTGTCTGTCCACTCGCTCAAATCGTCGAGGGATGCTCCGTCGAAGATAGGAGTAGCGAACTTCATGTTCAACTTGCGGCCTGCATAACCAAGTACCGTCTCGAAAATCTGACCGATGTTCATACGCGAGGGCACACCCAGAGGGTTCAACACGATGTCCACAGGAGTTCCATCCTCGAGGAATGGCATATCCTCCTCGCGTACCACCTTGCTGACGATACCCTTGTTACCATGACGACCAGCCATCTTGTCACCAACTCCAATCTTACGTTTCTTGGCAATGTATACCTTAGCCATCTGGATGATACCGCTGGGAAGCTCATCGCCAATCGTGATGGCGTACTTCTTGCGCTTACACTCAGCATCCAGCAACTTGTACTTCTTCAGGTAGTTGATGATCAACTTGGCAATCAGCTCATTGGCATGCTGATCTTCTGTCCAGTCGCTCAGCTGAACGGTTGTGAAATCGAAGGTCTCCAATACACTGGCTGTGACATTGGCCCCCTTGGGAATCAATTCAGTACCCATGGAGTCCTTCACGCCCTTGCTCTTCAAGTCTTTGGTCAACTCGAGGAGTTTGTCGATCAGGATGGCCTTCAGATCTTCTATCTTGCTGTTGAATTCCTCATCGATAGCAGCCAGACGAGGCTTATCCTGCATCTTGGCGGCACGAGTCTTGATGGCCTTCGAGAAGAGCTTCTTGTCGATAACGACACCATTCAACGAGGGAGTTGCCTTCAAAGAAGCATCCTTCACGTCACCAGCCTTGTCACCAAAGATAGCGCGTAGCAATTTCTCTTCAGGACTGGGATCGCTCTCGCCCTTGGGAGTAATCTTGCCTATCATGATGTCACCAGGAGCAACACGAGCACCAATACGAATGATACCGTTCTCGTCCAAATCCTTGGTTGCTTCCTCGCTGACATTAGGAATATCAGCCGTCAGTTCTTCCATTCCACGCTTGGTCTCACGAACTTCCAAGGCAAACTCTTCTACGTGTACACTTGTCAGGATATCCTCACGAACGACACGCTCGCTCAATACGATAGCATCCTCGTAATTATAACCCTTCCAAGGCATGTAGGCAACCAGAAGGTTCTTACCCAAAGCCAACTCACCTTCTGCGGTAGAGTAACCTTCAGTAAGGATTTGACCCTCTTTCACGCGATCACCCTTATTGATGATAGGACGAAGGTCAATCGTCATGTTCTGGTTGGTCCGACGGAACTTGGGAATTCTGTATTCTTTCAGAGCTGGCTCGAAACTTACGAACTCCTCTTCCTCAGTACGATCGTAGAGGATGCGGATGGTGGTTGCATCAACATATTCAACAACACCGTCGCCCTCTGCCGTAATCATCGTACGGGAATCGACACATACCTGACGCTCGATACCTGTACCCACGATAGGAACTTCTGTACGCATCAAAGGAACTGCCTGACGCATCATGTTGGATCCCATCAGGGCACGGTGGGCATCATCGTGCTCCAAGAAAGGAATCAATGAGGCGGCAATGGAGGCAATCTGCTGAGGAGCAACGTCCATCCAGTCAACCTCAGAGGGAGGAACTACAGGATAGTCGTCATCCTGACGGCATTTTACCTTCGTACGAATGAACGTACCATCATCATTCAAGGGAGCATTACCCTGGCCGATAATCTGCTTTTCCTCTTCCTCTGCAGTCAGATAGCGAATGCCCTCGTCAGACAAATCTACCACTCCACCATTTACCTTACGATAGGGAGTCTCGATAAATCCGAGGTCGTTGATCTTTGCAAACACACAAAGAGAAGAAATCAGACCAATATTGGGGCCTTCTGGTGACTCAATAGGACAAAGACGACCGTAATGGGTATAGTGTACGTCTCGAACCTCGAATCCTGCACGCTCACGAGATAGACCACCAGGACCTAAGGCTGACAAGCGACGCTTATGGGTCACCTCTGCCAAGGGGTTGGTCTGATCCATAAACTGAGACAAAGCATTCGTACCAAAGAAACTATTGATAACACTGCTAAGCGTCTTGGCATTGATCAGATCCATGGGAGTGAACACCTCGTTATCACGAACATTCATACGCTCGCGAATGGTGCGATTCATACGGGCAAGACCAATGGCAAACTGATTGGCAAGCTGCTCGCCTACAGTACGCACACGACGATTGCTCAAATGGTCGATATCATCTACCTGAGCCTTGGAATTCTCCAGCTCAATCAAATACTTGATAATCTCGATGATATCCTCTTTCGTCAAAGTACGGGTATCCGGATCAATCTGAAGGTTTAGCTTGCGATTGATACGGTAACGGCCTACCTCACCCAAGTCATAACGCTTCTCACTGAAGAACAGGTTGTAGATAACTTCACGTGCACTGGCGTCATCAGCAGGATCTGCATTGCGCAACTGACGATAGATAAACCATACGGCCTCGCGCTCGCTGTTAGATGTGTCCTTCTGCAACGTGTTGAAGATAATGGAATAATCGGAAGACTGACCCTCTTCCTTATGAAGCAGAATGGTTGCCACACCGCTATCCAGAATCATCTCAACGTTTTCCTCATCGAGTACACTCTCGCGATCCAGAATTACCTCATTACGTTCGATAGAAACAACCTCAGCCGTATCTTCGTCCACGAAGTCCTCTACCCAGCTCTTCAGCACACGTGCGGCCAGTTTCTGGCCCATATGCTTCTTCAGGTTGGCTTTAGTGACTTTTACCTCTTCTGCAAGATTGAAAATCTCCAGAATGTCCTTATCGGTCTCGAAGCCGATGGCACGAAGCAAGGTCGTTACAGGCAACTTCTTCTTACGGTCAATATATGCGTACATCACATTATTGATATCCGTAGCAAACTCTATCCAGCTGCCCTTGAAAGGAATAATACGGGCAGAATAGAGTTGGGTCCCATTGGCGTGAATGCTGCTGCCAAAGAAAACACCAGGTGAACGGTGCAACTGGGACACGACAACTCGCTCAGCACCATTGATGACAAATGTTCCATTAGGAGTCATGTAAGGGATCGCACCCAAGAAGACATCCTGGACAACTGTATCGAAATCCTCATGATCAGGATCAGTACAATACAGCTTCAACTTAGCTTTCAAGGGGACACTGTAGGTCAGACCTCTTTCCAAACATTCCTCTATGGTGTAACGAGGTGGGTCAATATAGTAATCCAAAAACTCCAGCACGAAATTGTTTCGTGTGTCCGCAATGGGGAAGTTTTCGGAAAACACCTTGTACAAACCATCGTTCTTTCGAAGCTCTGGAGGAGTATCCAACTGGAGGAAGTCTTTATAAGACTTCAACTGCACTTCCAAAAAATCGGGATAAGGCATCGGATTCTTGATGGAAGCGAAATTTACTCTCTGATTGATTATATTAGAAGCCATCTAAACTTGTTTTGTTGACTTGGAAAGTTTATAGACACAAAAAGGTAAAGAACCCTCTACCAGAGGATCCTTTACCAGGATATCTGTTTTATACAGAAAAACGATTACTTCAGCTCGATCTCAGCACCAGCCTCCTCGAGAGTCTTCTTCAGAGCCTCAGCGTCAGCCTTAGGCATACCTTCCTTCAGAGTGCTAGGAGCACCATCAACGAGATCCTTGGCTTCCTTCAGACCCAGGCCGCAAGCTTCCTTAACAGCCTTTACAACCTGCAACTTAGCGGCACCTGCGCTCTTGAGAACAACATCGAAATCAGTCTTCTCTTCCTCAGGAGCTGCTGCAGCAGCAGCGGGACCAGCAGCAACTGCAACAGCTGCAGCAGCGGGCTCAATTCCATACTCATCCTTCAGGATGGTTGCCAACTCATTAACTTCTTTAACTGTCAAGTTTACCAACTCTTCAGCAATAGCTTTCAAATCTGCCATTTTATCTAAAATTTATTTGTTTGTTACTAATTTAATTTGTGAAATTCTCATTCGGACTTCTCGCCCAGAGTCTTCAAGACTCCATGAATTGTATTTGCACCAGACTGCAATGCTGATACAACATTTTTGGCTGGAGACTGAAGCAAAGCAACAATCTCAGCAATAACCTCATTCTTGCTCTTGATAGCGCACAGAACATCCAACTGATCAGCACCTACATAAACGCCCTCTTCTGCATAAGCAGCCTTCAACGAAGGCTTGGTCTGCTTCTTGGATGCCAACTCCTTCATCATCTTGGCAGGAGCATTGGCAACCTGTGTGAAGAGAACTGCTGTAGTACCTTTCAACGAGCCATACAAACCACTAAAGTCAACCTCGCTAGCCTCCAGAGCCTTGTGGAGAAGGGTGTTCTTGACAACAACCATCTTCAATTCTGTCTGGAAACACTTGCGGCGAAGAGCACTTGTGGCAGCTGCATTCATACCCTCAACATCTACCAAGTAGAAATGAGGATACTCTTTTATCATATCACCAAGTTGTGCAATAATCGCACCTTTATCTTCCTTTCTCATGATCAATCGTTTGTTTTAGATTTCATCTATAGCCTTAGGATCAATCTTGATGCCACGACTCATTGTACTTGAAAGATAAATACTCTTAATGTATGTACCCTTTGCAGCAGCAGGCTTCAGTTTGATGATTGTAGCAAGGAACTCCTTTGCGTTCTGAGCGATCTTCTCAGGATCGAAAGAAACCTTACCGATTGACGTATGCACAATACCTGTCTTGTCAACCTTAAAGTCAATCTTACCTTGCTTAACCTCACGAACTGCCTTAGCAACGTCCATAGTAACAGTACCACTCTTGGGATTGGGCATCAAGCCACGAGGACCTAAGATACGACCCAGAGCACCGATCTTACCCATGATGGCAGGCATGGTGATGATAACATCAACGTCAGTCCAACCACCCTTAATCTTCTCGATATACTCATCGAGACCTACATAGTCAGCACCTGCTTCTTTAGCAGCAGTTTCAGCATCAGGAGTACAGAGGCACAGAACTCGTGTCACCTTACCAGTACCGTTGGGCAGTGAAACCACGCCACGTACCATCTGGTTAGCCTTACGAGGGTCTACACCCAAACGTACATCTATATCAACAGAAGCGTCAAACTTGGAAGTAGTAATCTCCTTAACCAAGACAGAAGCCTCCTTCAGTGTGTATGCCTTCCCTGCTTCAATCTTATCAGCTACCAACTTCTGATTCTTTGTCAGTTTACTCATCTTAATTGAAGTTTAAAATTATTTACCAGGGAAATCACCCTTTACTTTGATACCCATACTTCTTGCTGTACCTGCAACCAAAGTCATTGCAGACTCTACAGTAAAGCAGTTCAAATCAGGCATTTTGTCTTGAGCAATGGTGCGAACCTGATCCCAAGTGATCTCTGCAACCTTCTTACGGTTGGGCTCAGCAGAACCGCCCTTAATCTTGGCAGCCTCCAACAACTGTACTGCAACAGGAGGAGTCTTTACGATGAAATCGTAAGACTTATCTGTGTAGTAAGTGATAACTACAGGGAGGACCTTACCGGCCTTTTCCTGAGTTCTGGCGTTGAATGCCTTACAGAAATCCATGATGTTTATACCCTTAGAACCCAATGCAGGACCTACTGGGGGTGATGGATTTGCAGCGCCTCCTTTAATCTGTAATTTGATTAATCCAGCAACTTCTTTAGCCATTTTTGTTTATATTTTATTATTGTACATTAAAAAGCACGTGCACGTAACAAAATGCACTATTGCTTTTCAACTTGCATAAACCCAAGTTCCAATGGAGTTTTACGTCCAAAGATCTTGACCATTACCTTCAGTTTCTTCTTTTCGTTATTGATCTCTTCTATGACTGCGTCGAAACCGTTGAAAGGTCCTTCAATCACCTTAACGCTTTCGCCTACCTCGAATGGAATGACGATATCCTCAGGAATGTCTGCCAACTCATCCACGGTGCCAAGCATCTGACTGACCTCGCTTGGACGCAGAGGCATAGGTTTGGTGTTTGACTTCGCGTCACTGAGAAAACCCAGGACGTTAGGTACATTACGCAAGGTAGGCTGAATCTCTCCTACCAACTCCGCCTCAACAAAGACATAACCAGCGAAACGGTTCTTCTCCTTGACAACTCTCTTCCCATTACGGATAGTTACAACCTTCTCCGTAGGAATAAGTACCTGAGAAACGTGAGAAGCAAAATTGCCGCCCTGACTGATCAGGGCCTCAATATACTCCTTCACTTTGCCTTCCTTTCCACTGATGGCACGCATAACGTACCATTTCATGCCAGTATCAGCCATTCTTTAGGTTGGATTAGCGTAGAACACCATAAATGAGCTCCATACCCGACTGGAATATGAAGTCCATAACGAAAACTACCAGCGCGATGCATAGGGAAGCTGTTAAAACTACAACAGCGCTGTTCATAAGTTCTGAACGCGAAGGCCATGTGGTTTTATGCACAAGTTCTTCGTATGATTCTTTGCAATATTCTTTAAATCTCTCGAACATAATCTTTATTTCTTTTTTGGCACGGGAAGAGAGGCTCGAACTCCCGACACCTGGTTTTGGAGACCAGTGCTCTACCAACTGAGCTATTCCCGTAGAAAAGTTGAGAGTGGAGAACTTATGAAGGAAACCTCCAAATCGGCACCGCTCTCAACCTTGATATTATCTTACCTGTTGTAAAATCGATTGATTAATCGAAGACCTCTGTAATCTGACCAGAACCTACGGTACGACCACCCTCACGGATAGCGAAACGCAAACCTACGTTCAGAGCAACAGCATAGATCAACTCTACTGTGATTTCTACGTTATCACCAGGCATTACCATCTCAATTCCTTCGGGCAGATGGATCTCACCAGTACAGTCCATTGTACGCAGATAGAACTGGGGACGATACTTGTTGCCGAATGGAGTGTGACGACCACCTTCTTCCTTCTTCAATACATAGATAGAAGCCTTGAAGCCCTTGTGAGGAGTGATTGCTCCAGGATGGGTGATAACCATACCGCGCTTCACTTCGTTCTTGTCGATACCACGGAGGAGCAGACCTACGTTATCGCCAGCTTCACCTTCGTCAAGGATCTTGCGGAACATCTCAACACCAGTGATGACAGACTTCTTGTCCTCACCAAGACCGAGGATCTGAACTTCGTCACCTACCTTAACGACACCAGTCTCGATACGACCAGTAGCAACGGTACCACGACCTGTGATAGAGAAGACGTCCTCGACGGGCATCAAGAATGCCTTATCCTTGTCGCGTACGGGCTCCTGAATCCAGTTGTCGCAAGCATCCATCAGCTCCATAACCTTGTCTTCCCACTCCTTAACACCATTCAAGGCACCAAGAGCAGAGCCGCGGATGAATGGAGTATCCTCCTCGAACTCATACTGAGCGAGAAGTTCCTGCATTTCCATCTCAACGAGTTCGAGCATTTCCTCGTCCTCGACCATGTCACACTTGTTCAGGAACACAACCAGACGGGGAACGTTCACCTGACGAGCGAGCAGGATGTGTTCACGAGTCTGAGGCATAGGACCGTCAGTTGCAGCAACTACGATGATAGCGCCGTCCATCTGAGCAGCACCAGTTACCATGTTCTTCACATAGTCGGCGTGACCCGGGCAGTCAACGTGAGCGTAGTGACGCTTAGCGGTCTCATACTCAATGTGTGCAGTATTAATAGTAATACCACGCTCCTTCTCCTCGGGTGCATTGTCAATCTGATCGAAAGACTTAACCTCCTCGCCTGTACCCAGACGCTCGTGGAGAACCTTAGAAATTGCAGCGGTCAAAGTAGTCTTACCGTGGTCTACATGACCGATAGTACCAATGTTTACATGAGGTTTGGTCCTCTCGAATTTTTCTTTTGCCATAGCGAATTATAATTAAATAAATAATGTATAGTCTTTAAAATTCTGTTTCGTTCTCTTTTTTGAGCTGCTTCCGAGAGTTGAACTCGGGACCTCATCCTTACCAAGGATGCGCTCTACCACTGAGCTAAAGCAGCAACACCTGTTTTTCTTGAGAGCGGAAGACGGGGCTCAAACCCGCGACCCCCAGCTTGGAAGGCTAGTGCTCTATCGACTGAGCTACTTCCGCATCTTTTCCGAATCGGTGTGGGTGGTGATGGATTCGAACCACCGAAGGCGTAAGCCAGCAGATTTACAGTCTGCCCCATTTGGCCACTCTGGTAACCACCCTTTCATTAAGTTGGAGCCTCTTGTCGGATTCGAACCAACGACCCCGAGATTACAAATCACGTGCTCTGGCCAACTGAGCTAAAGAGGCGATTGCAGACGCTCGGAAGCATACGAACACGTCTAAACGGCTGCAAAATTAGATATATTTTTCGAACCGCCAAAACTTTTTAGGCTTTTTTAGCGATTTTTCTTCATTTCTTTGTACTTGGATATCTGACGAGTCAGAGATTCCGTAGTTTTATCGATTGCTTCTTCAAATGTGTCGCTCACTTCCTGAGCCACCAAATCTTTGCCTGGCAGGGAAACCTTGAGGAAAGCTTCCTTGTTCATTGCAGTCTCAGGTTTAACGACTTTCAGAGACACCTCTACCTTTCTTATTTCATCACAGAACTTACCTAACTTTGAGACCTTCTTCTCAATGAATTTCTCCAATTTCTCACTGGCCTCGAAATGAACAGCCTGAATCTTAATGTCCATAAATACCTCCTTTTTTTTTACGCACGCGGGTGCGCATGGTTATACATTTCTTTCAGTTCCTCGAAGGTGGTGTGGGTATAAATCTCCGTAGTGGAAAGACTTTCATGCCCCAACAATTCCTTAACTGACTGAAGATTCGCATTGTGATTAAGCATCGAGGTTGCAAAAGTGTGCCTCAACACATGAGGGCTACGTTTCTTCTGCGTTGTGACACATGAGAGATACTTCCTCACTATCACTCTGACCTTCTCCGGTTTCATGCCAAGTCCACTTTTCTCCTCAACAAAGAAAGAACTGGAAACTTGGAGCCTTTCACCCAGAGCCATTCGCCGCTTCACGTAATCCTCAATGGCGAGCCTCATCTCGCTCCCAAAAGGTATCACCCTTTGCTTGTTCCGCTTTCCTGTCACCTTCAACTGTTGCAAATCCACATCCACGTCCACCATCTCAAGCCCCGTCAGTTCCGAAAGCCGAATGCCCGTAGAATAAAACATCAACAGTATCAAATGGTCTCTTGCTCCCACGAAATCGTCTGAAAAGAAGTCTCCGTCCAGAAGCCTGTCCATCTCAGATTCCCTGAGGAAAGAAGGCAGATTTTTCTCCTTTTTCGGACCGACGACTCCATGGGCAGGATCGTGATCCACCATCTTCCTGCGAAGAAGGAACTTGTAGAAGGAACGGAGTGCACTCAACCTTCGTCCCACGGAACCTGCACTGTTGCCTCGGTCCATCATGGCCACGACCCATTGCCGAATCACATCCGCATCCACAGTCTGCCAGGAAAGCTCTTCATCCAGATTTTTATAGAACTGCTCGAACTCTTTCAAGTCAGTTTGATATGCCTCAACAGTCTTCTCGGACAAATTCCGCTCGAACCTCAGGTAATCAATAAAAATCTGTATCCACATACCTCGTCACCTTTTCAGTGGCGAATATAGACATTTTCTCCGATTATTCAAAGAGAATAACTCAAAAATTAAGCTTCTTTAATCCTTAATCCTCCACACGGTGCAGTTTCTGAACGTATATCGCACGTTCCTTTGCCAAGCGATTCTTTACAGAGGGCTTGTCGAACTGCTGACGGGCACGAAGCTCCTTGACAATACCGGTTTTCTCAAATTTGCGCTTGAATTTCTTCAAGGCTCTCTCGATGTTCTCACCTTCTTTTACAGGTACTACAATCATTGTTTTTTTGTTTGTTAAAAGTTAATTATTTTTCACACATGTGCGTATTTCGCGGCGCAAAATTACACATTGTTTTTCATATGGCAAAACGTTTTTGTCATTTTTTTACCTAAAGAGACTTGCCAAAGACCTGCCGACACCTTATTCAGGCAATTTTGGTCATCAGTAGAACAGCAAGACACAACACGTTGAAACCGCAGAGTCAACACGTTGATTTCGTCAACACAACACGTTGACTTTACCGATACAACGTGTCGCGTTTGACCGATTACGCAGGTACTGAAGAAGGAGGTTTTTTATGAAAGACAGCAAATCGTGACATCATGACAAAGTGACATCGTGACATTAAGCACTTTCCAATGTGCAAGAAGCCCCTGGATACCTATAGCTTATTATAATATAATTAATATATTATAATAATTATTATTTATATTATTAGTAGTATAATATTTATTGTTCTTTCTTCCGATTTGTAAGTTACTTCCCATGGCTTGGTGGTCGAAAACACCTTAATGTCACTTTGTCATTTTGTCACTTTGTCATTTTTTAAAAGAAACTGTCTTATCCCAGCACCTTGTAGACATCTATCAGGATACTGGGATATGCGCCAAGCGACTATCGACTAATCAGTGTAATAAATATATACGTTTATTGAATTGTTATCGTTCTTCTCATAGGAATAAGAAGTGGTTCCATTATCATTATTATTATAATATTGATGAGACGTGTATTTCCAGCTTTTTATGAGCTGACCTGTATTCTTTTCAACACCTCCCCAGACAGCTCTGGAATTACTATAATAAGTTAAAGGTAAGTCAGCTGCTGTTATGACATAGGATGACGTTGTTCCTTTTGTGGAACCTTCTGTGATTTCCTGATCTCTCGTAACCTTGAGATTCTTGATAACGGAAAATCCTTGATCATCATATTTCGCGTCAAATGAGATTGTGTAATTATATTCTCCTTGGACACCATAACTAGAGTAGTTTTTTTTCAGGGATCCTGATACACTAAAGTTGCCTCCTGAGGCTGATATGCTCAGGTTACTTACTGGAAAATCTATATCATCGAAAAACCTGCTGTCATTGTGATAACAATTGAAATTGAAGGTTACCTTTTCAATGTTCGTTTTTGGTGTGAATTCTTCCAACAGCCATATATCACGGTAGTATGGCCAGTTGAAGGTTTCAACAACTGTACCGTCTGTATCCTTCAGCCAGAGGATTTTGTCGTTATATTTTAAGACATCACCATTAGCAAGTTCAATATCCTTTCCATCTTCAAAGGTTAAGATGTATGTCTTTTGACTATTGTAACCCCAAGTATTGCCACTCTCCCAGGCATAACCGCTACCAGAACTAGGGCTAAACGTTATCTTGTTGCCGCTGATGGTATAAGTACCTGAAATATATTGGTCACTTGAAGGGTCTTTCCTTTTTAGATTATTGGTTCCACTCTTTCGGGTCACAAAATAGTCGAACCAAGTATATTTGCCATCCTTGGTGAACTCAAAACCGATGACATTATCAACATCCCATGATCCAGAACTGATATGAGCATTATACCATTTACCAATTATTTCCTTTGCATAGTCAATTGCCTCTGGAGCTGCCTGCTTTACAACAATGTTGGTCTTTGCCACGAGTTCTGGATCCAGGTTGCCGTTTTTAGCCTTTTGGATTGCTTCTTCACTGGCACCGGCATAAACTGTGATGATACCAGAGCGCTCACTCTCTGTGCTATTAGGATCGGCATCCACAACGACATTCCATCCTATGGCCGTTTCCTTCCAATCAATCTTCACCCAGCCGTTGAGTTCATCACTCCAATCGATGTCAAGATGGTTTAATTCATAGGAGTGGTCAATCGCTACCTCTTGCTTGCCACCCTTTGCATCAAAAACTACTGATGACGGTGTGGCGCTCACCCAGTATTCAGAGGGTTCTGGCAGAGTCTGTTTAACAACGAGTACAGTAGATTTAAGCACCTTGCCCTTCGAGTCGGTAGCCGAAACGGTTACCTTTCCACTACGCTCCTTGCCAGTCTCGTTCTTTGACAACTTCACGTAAAGGTAGTTCACATCACTGGCAACGGATGCAGAAACCCAGTCCTCCTCAGTCTTGCAAGTGTAATAAAGGTAATTAGTGACAATCATCGCCTTGTAATTACCGCCCGTACCCTCGTCGCCAAGTGACTTGGGGTTCATCTCGATGTAGCCATCTACGGGATTCTCCTCCAATTTTTCCTCGTCGAATTCCGTCTCAACTTCAGTTTCCTCGTCTTTCTTTACTGGCACCGTCTTAGTTGTGCGCTTACCTGTATTGCGGTTCACCACCGTGATTTGCTTCTGTCCAGGCAACTCGGGGTTAGCGATGATATTACCGTCCTTATCGAACACATAGCCGATAATTGTCTTACCGCTTTGGGTGTCGACCATTACCAGAATATTTATCTCCTGGCCATTCT
Organism: Bacteroidaceae bacterium; assembly: GCA_017427185.1. Lineage (GTDB taxonomy): Bacteria > Bacteroidota > Bacteroidia > Bacteroidales > Bacteroidaceae > Physcousia. Next base: position 17,483 of record JAFRTJ010000027.1, read on the forward strand.
TGTCGTGCGTACGTACCATGTTTGGAATCAGCTCAGCACCACCTTTTTCCAAATCGCCGAAAGCAATGTCGTTCATATAGATGGTGGCAGCATCCTTTCCAAAGTTATCCCAGAAGTTATCAGCAGCTTCCCAATAAATGATATCGAGCCCCTGCATTTTATGGGCTAACTTTGCAGCATCGCGGCCATAGTTTATGAGGTTGCCTGCTACGTTCTGCATGAATGATTTCACATCACCCTTTTTGATCAGATCCTCCGTGGCCTTTACAGCACCAAAGAGATCCTTGCCATAACCAAGTTGCGTACTCATGGGGCTGGCATCAATCACCAAAGCGGCTCCCTTCTCAATCAATTCGGCACCAGCCACAGTGATGTTCTTGCCTGGGGTAATGCCCAGATCACGTGCCTTTTCGCCAAACTCCGGATCGGCATAGTTGTAGACATTGGTGAAAATCTGATTGGCTCGACTATCAAGGTCGCCCTTGCTGAAGTCGTGCCAGAAGTCGTTGGAGTTAGTGTAACCTCGCCGCAAGCTGGCGGGGAGGCCATCATAGATCTCTTTCAATTTCATTGCATCTGAAGTCCATCCAAGATCACGCATAATGGTGACGACTGACTTACGCCCCATTGTTTGTGTCTTCTTGCAACTGAACATAAAGTCCCATGCATCGCTCAGCACGCCTCGTGTCGTCGTAGTGGAACGCGTCAGTACTTCAGAATCCTCCAAACGTTGAAGCGCTTCCTCGTATTGGTCTGCCCGTTCAACGATTTGATCGATCATATCATAGAGGTTTTTGACACCGATTTTACACTTCTCATTATTTTCAATGTCGTCTGGCGTCGCAGAGAAAGGCTCGGTACTGCCTAAGCCCTTTGATGCCATTTGGAAATATGCCCACCGCACCGCACGGATATCGAGCGCATAGGTCACCAGCGCATCAAGGTCGGTTTGGAACTGCTTGGAGGCACTATACTGCGTCACTTTCTTGAAGTCAGTCACCACATCACCCGGTTTCAGGTCAGGATCTGGTATATCACTTTCCTTCGTGCACGAAACGGAAATCAATGCGGTCACGACCAGAATGACCAATGTCAGCAGCAGGTTTAACAGTCTAAAACGCTTATTCATAATCCATGTTTTTAGTGGTTGATACTTATTTGGCAATAATAATATGCTGCAAATATAAGGAAAAAAACAATACATCGAGGAAAAAGCACGTATTTACATGATTTTAAGAGTTTTTTGTCCTGTAGAATTAAACAAATTAAGTTTTTGGGTATTTCTATTAATGTACCTAATCATCTGTTTTTCTTGTTTCTATCCTTAAGATGCGAAGTTAGCGAAAATGTAACATCAAGAGAGAACTTTTTCAGAAAAATTCTACTTTTAGTCCTATAAAAAAGAAGAATCCATCGCTCGTCAAAAGAGAGTGACGGATTCTTCTTAATTATCCAAAGTCAAACAGACAGCTTATTTATCCCTTCATTTATAAGAAGGTGGAGCAATCTGGGTCCCCCATTTCTTGTTAGGCTTATCCGAGGTGGTGTATTTCAGCATCGCTCCGCCTGAAAGAGTTTCCCAAGGAATCCAAGTTCCCTTGCAAGGCTTGCCATTGATACTCATGGAAGTTATATAGGGCTTGCCGTCCTTCGAACTCTTTTGCACGATGTCCTTACCGTTTGGCAGATGCACGCAAATGTATGGGAACGAGGGAGTGCTTGCAGCAAATCCTGCCACACCAGGAATCTCAGGATAAAGTCCAAGACTTACCCAAACGTACCAGGCTCCCATAGCACCCAGGTCATCATTGCCTGGCAGACCATCTGACACATCCACATAGATTTCATTCAACACGCGGCGGATCACATCCTGTGTCTTCCAAGGACAACCAACCCAATTATAAAGCCAGGGAAAGCCAAAACAAGGTTCGTTACCTGAGGCGTACCAATCGTCTCCGTAATCTGCATCAAGGCGGCGGAAGTATTCCTTTAATCTGACCTCAGCAGAGTCGCGTCCTCCGATGGTTTCGATAAGTTCGCCGATATTGTAGGGGACCATCCAGAAAAAATCCTTATATGTCGCCTCCATAAATCCATAGCCCAACGGTTTCCAATTCCCGTTCTCGTCGCGCGATTGAATCCATTTCGTCTCAGGGTTATAAAGTCTCTTCCAGAAACGGGTACGTTTCATGTAGAGGTCTGACAAGTCCTTGTCGTTCAGCGCTTTCAGCGCGAACTGAGCAATGGCGAAATCAGCCGACATGAATTCCAGTTGCCTGGAGGCATCCAGATTGCCAGTCTCCAAGTAAGCTTGCAAGCCCGGTCGTGTTTCGAACTTCTGACATTTTGCACCAGGAACCTCAGCCCCACGCCGCATTACCTTAATAGCAGCATCCTTGTCAAAGTTGTGAGCTCCCCATATCCATGTGTTTGCAACGATGATACTCGACGGGTCACCTTCCATAATATTCGTTTCATAGTTTGCAACCACCCATCGAGGGAAAGAACCTCCCCCTTGCTCAGCAAAATCAATGTGGGATTGCGCAATGTCGCCTGCCACATCAGGCTCAAGCATCGTCAAAAGCTGGGTCTGTGTGCGGTAAGTATCCCAGTTGCTGAATCCTGTATACTGGCGGGATCGCGACTTGTGGACTTGCTCATCCGCCCCCATATACTCGCCGTTGGCATCGCTTGCCAGACTAGGATGGATGAGGGCATGATAGAAATGCGTATAGAATTGGGTGATACGGCTTTTGTTCTCACCATCCACCTCGATGCGACCCAAATAATCATTCCATTTGTTCTCTGCACGTTCCACGACCTGATCGAAATCCCATCCCAGATTGTCAGCTTTCAAGTTTTCTCTGGCATTTTCTATGGAAACATAAGATAGGGCAAATCGATAGAGGAGCGTCTTCTGCTGCTTGGTATCGAACGTGAACCAAAAGCCTGACTTAGGGCCTTCCACAAAATTAGAGCCTGCAATAATTTTGTCCTGACGCCAGATACCACGTAACGACGAGGGCACATTGAATTCTCCTACGATATAAACCTTGTAGGGTGTAGGATAGTCCCTTCCACAGAAACTTCCACCCGTAGAATATCCTTCAAAATGATTAGCATCAGTCATGGCTACTGCTGCCTGATAAATGGGAGTGGAAGCCAGACCTGAACCAATGATGACCGTCCCCCTATCCGCATCCTGAGGAAACGTGAAACGTCCCATGCCAGAACGCTCTGCCACCGTCAGTTCAGCCAACACATCCCCATTGACTTTTGCCTGATAGTATCCCGCATGTCCGTGTTCGTCTGTCACAGTATACTTGGCGGAACGTATGTCATTGGGAGATTTTGTCAGGTCACCTTTTAGGGGGAACATTGGGAAATTTCCCAGATTGTAGCAACCGCCACCACTGTATTGGTTTGCCACAAAACCTGAGTTCTTCTCAAAGTAAGTGGGAGTGAACTGTACCATCCCATGAGGATAGGTGGCCCCTGGGCAAATGTATCCTGAAGCAAGTCCATATGTGGTACCTGAACCTATTAATGTATTGACCAAATGGGCATAATCGGTGCTGGCCGATACGGAGAATGTAAATGAAGCAAGGAAAAACATGCTTACCAACATTCTTATGCTAGGGATAAGTGAAAAATGGGAATACGTGTTCATGTTGATTAAAATAAAACTGGTGCCATGATTTCCTCTCGTGGCACCAGAAGTCTATTGACAAATAATTTATTCTAAATGAAGAAACTATTTACAAGTTGGGATTAATCTTATTCCACTCGCTGATAGGAGGAACAATGTTCAAGGTTACCAACTCGTCACGCATTTTGCACAAATGCTCGTAGCTTGCATCCAACTTGGCATTTTCTTCAGGAGTACCCTGAGGAACCTTGTATGTGCAACCGTTCTTGTCCAACGTGGTATCCATTGCCATCATGATATGATTGTACTTACCTGTATTGACATAGGTACCAGCAGGATATCTGAAAGGCGCAGCGCCCATCACGCTTGCAATCATCTGAACACTCAACAAAGCTGGGCTCTGGAAAGAAGAACGGCCACGCAACTTGATGATGGCAGCACCACCCTGCGTAACATCCTTCTTCATCTGTTCCCATTCCTCTTCAGGAAATTCAGGAGTACCAACGATGTCAGTCAGTTTGCGTCCAGCAATTGTTACTGCACTGCCGAATACTGCCATCTGCTCACCATGGCCACCAAACGTATGGGCACCGACTACTTGATTCTGCATCACATTGAATTTCTTAGCCAATGCGCTCTGCAAACGAGTGGAATCAAGGGCTGCCAAAGTAGTAACCTGACCTGGTTTCAAACCACTGTACAGCAGAGTAACCAAACCGGTCAAGTCAGCAGGATTGAAGATAATGACAACATGTTTTACATCAGGACAGTACTTCTTGATGTCCATACCCAGACCTTCTGCAATCTTGCAGTTGCCAGCCAGCAGATCCTCACGTGTCATACCCTCTTTACGAGGTGCACCGCCACTGGATATAATATACTTAGCACCTGTGAAAGCAACAGCAGGATCAGCAGTTGCTACAATATTTGCATCTGCAAAACCGGATTGACGCATCTCCTCAGCTACGCCCAAAGGACCAATTTCAGGAGGGAACACATCATAAAGGCAAATGTTTGAAGTCAAGCCGAGCATCAAAGCGCTCTGGGCCATGTTGGAGCCGATCATACCACCAGCACCAACAATCACAAGTTTTTCGTCAGTTAAGAATGCCATGATAATTTTGTTTTATTTAATTGGTTATCTGTTTTTTCACGACAAATATATTCAAAAATGTCGATTTTAGCAAACATTTCTTGAATATTTTTTCATTTGTCAGCATTATATACACTTTTGACAAGTACGATTAGCAATCAGAGCAGTTTGCAGATACGGTTAACGAACCATCACTTTACGTCCATTCACAATATAGATGCCTGAGCGAAGCTGAGAAAGAGAAGTCGCTTCTACGCACACGCCCTGCAGGGAATAGATACGCCCAGAGAACTCATCAGGCAAAACACGAAGTACACCTGTCGACAAGTCCACCGTCACCCCTTGAGCCGTTGTCTCCTTACCCGTTGCATCCGAAAAACGGATATTTTTCAGGACCAGGCTTTCGTTTCCTGAAGGTGCATCATTGCGCGAAAGAAGCAAAGTGAAGAGATTACCTGTGCCAGCAGAGATGCTCTGTTGGGTAGGGGAATAAGAAAGGACACGAAGGTTCTCTGCAGAGAACTGAGTCAGCATGATATTGTAATCACTGATCCGGTCGCCCGCCTTGAGACTTCCTTCCTGGTAAATCACGCCATCAGGCAAGAGCATATCCATTTGGAAACCGCAATAGACACTGGGCGATTCACTCTCCAAAGCGACTTCAACCTTCCACTGACGAGTATCCTGAGCCACCACACTTATTCTGACATTGTCCTCCGCATGAACATTGCCTGCGACTGACACGATCATTAGGATTGCATATATAAATAGCCTTTTCATCGTCTCTTAACGAATAATGATTTTCTGATTGTTTACCACATAAATGCCACGAGGCAGCCTCAAGCTGGATTTTCCAACAGGCACGTTACACAAACGGACAAGTCGACCATTCAAAGAGTATACATGCAGGATGGTGGCCTCTGAACTTTCTATTTGCAATGAGGAACCACCGCGAACACCCAAGTTTGCAATCTCGCTTATGCCTGTTGCAGTCATCTCCATACGAACTGAACAAGCGCTCAGCCGTTCATCTTCGCCTTCCTCATTTACCAGCATAGCATTTCCAACACTCATCGTAAGCAGACCATTGGGAACGTATTCATTGCTATCCAACATCAAGTGGAAAACATTCGTGCCCAATGGCATCAGATCGGGGGCAGAAGCATACACGCTCACTCGGAACCTGTTATCTGCCAATTCTGTCACTTGCATTGCGGCACCAGCCCATGTGGAAGGAAGGGCCACGTCACTAAGAGTCATGCCCTTTGGCAAAGTCACATCAAACTGGACGCCACTATAGGCTGCCCCATCTTCCAGTTCCAAAGTGACAGGCATATCGGCAGTCAAACCTTGTTGAAGTGTGATGGGAGTCAAACTTATGCGTGCGTCTGCTTCGGACAAACGCATACGATGCATAGAGCTCACTTGTTGCTGACCGACCAGATTCAGCACATACATCGCGTCTGCAATGGTGATGATCTCATTGCCGTCAGTATCCGCCTGGCTGAACTCGAAGTCCTCATTCTCGATACCCAAGATGAAGTTCAGAATACATACAACATCAGAGGTGGTGATGAAGCCATCCTCGTTCACGTCGCCCAAAGTTATCTCAGCATTCTCATCATCTTCCAGATAATCCGTTCCTGCGTATCCCAGTTGGTTGGACAGATAGTCATAGATGTAGTTCGCACGCTCTCTGAGCCACGTCTTCGAGTTGGAAGTGACATTCTGATACGTAGAGGCATCGCCTGCTCCCCATTTTGTATGGTCGTGGCTAAAGGATGGTGCAACGTACTCATAATAGTCATCGCAATACTCAATCAGTTCCTCCAGATGGTTCTTCATGAAGTCTGTCCAGACGCGATAGTATGCACGGTTGGTAGCATCACCACTATAGCGCAGATCCCTGACGAAGCCTGTCCAATCCATCTCCATGTTATGGCCCGACCAATAGTCTCGCTGGGCGTCCACGCGGAAATAAGTTCCAGATTGCTCGTAACCAAACGCCCAATCCAAGTCCCAGGCAGGCCCCCAGATATACTTGCTTTCCGGATCCATGATGTTTTCATTGTAGAGATACGTGCTTTTGGGATGCATGAACTCAAAGTTCTCTATCAAGTCGTTCACGAAAAGATAACGGGCAAGAAAATCCACATCCACATACTTGCTGATGTCCTCTCCGTTATACAAACCTGTCGTGAAGGCATTGAAATGAGTACGGATATCGTCGAAGGACAGGTTCGTTTCCGGATTCGCCTCGTCGAATTCTGGTTGCTTGATGTTGACAGGAACCTGATAATTGGAAGTCGTGAACTTGTAGGCCTCATCGTAGTAAGAATCCAACTCCAAGAGAACCGCATTCGATTCATCGTCCAAATCGATACTGTTGTTGCTCAAGCCTATCTTTTCCGTCAGGTTGTAGGAGCCACGATAGTTTCCGTTGATATACAACTCTACAGGAATCTCGTGATTGGCAGCGGCAACGCCAACCATTTGAGCAGCTCGCTGGCCGATAGCATTACTTGTCATAGACTCACGCTGCGCGTTGGCTATCAGGTTCCAATTCTTTCCTTTGGACAAACCAAGCACTTTCACCTTGTCATCGAACTTCAAGCGATAAGGACTCTTGCCCCACTCGCCAGCCCAACTACTGTTCCCTCTGCCTCGAATATGCACAGGCATCGTTTGCAGGCTTGGGAAAACTCCTGCGCCATCAATCCAGATAAGCGCATCCCAATAACGGCTCTTGCTGCTGATCATCGTGCCGTCCATCGTGTTTATATGAATGGCAGGCACGTTGTACTCTCCCTTGGGATGATCCGTCAAAAAGTCAACCTGCACGTTATAATCACGTCCCAACGGATACTCCACCAGTTTGCCTCCAAGTGTCTTCCGCAGGATGGTATGCCCACGATGAGCCACCGTGTAAATCACATCACTTTCAAAACGAGGTCGACTCACTTTGCTCACTTGCAACTCTTTGCCAATGTAGGCACTCGCGTCCTCATCGCTGGTCTTGAACGAGGCAGTCAGTCTTCGTCCGATTCCTATGACTTTCAGGCTGATGATGCCGTCCTCGCTTATGATGCCTTCTGAGTCGCCAATCAACTGTTCATTAAACTTATTGTTGAACTTGAAAGAGGTGAAGGTGGGCAATTCAGGAGCAACTGCGCTGACGGAATCTACCTCATAAGGTTTGAACGTTTTCTGAGTTCCGTCTTCCAACGTCAATTTCACGCCCGTTTCGTCTTGCGCCAGACTCTTGATATAATTCTGGGGATAAGCCTCCACTTTGCCGTCTGCACGATAGAGATATACGATGTCGCCTGTCAACGGTTCCAAGGTCTCGCCATCCATCACCACCACTCTGCATCGATCTGATACATTGGAGCCATCCCTTGCGGTAACTATCACGTAAGCAATGCCTGGAGCCACAGCCGTCACCTGTCCGTTGGCATCCACCGTCACGATGCTCTCGTCCGAACTTGACCAATCCACGTTTTTGTTCGTAGCATCTTTCGGCTCTATCGTATAGGTCAACGTCGTGGTTTCACCTGAAAACAAGGTAATGCCCTTAGGACTCAGGGAAATCTCTTTCACGTAGCTCTTCAGCGACTCTGCATCGAATTCCTCGAAGACGATGTTTGAGCCGTTGTCGTTGGGAGCGCTGCCGTTGTTCCAAGTAGCAATCACGTCCGCGTTTCCAAAGTCATTCCAGCAGGATTGTTCCACGCCAGGGAAATAGAAGTTGTAGCCTCCAAATCGGTTGGTCGACAGCATGAAGACGTCCGATCCACCTTTGCGTGTATCAGGAACCATCTCTACGTACGTCTGGTTTTCGCTGCTGGACAGATAAGCATGACAGGACGCTCCTGTACTGAAATTGTAGACGCGGAAGCCATTCGACTTGTTCCCTGTGAATGCCCACAGGTGAGCAGGCGTGACTTTATCTGTTGCTTCACAGCGCAGACGGGTTCCGTCCATGTATATCTTCTTGTTCCCTCGAATCGTCATCGTGTAGTAAACGGTCCTGTCGTGCAGTTCTCCGTTCACCAACTGAGTGGGGATGAAGGGAATGTCACTATAGGCGGGGTACAGTTGGAACTCTGCCGCATGCCAAAAGACGCGGTAGCCATAGTTTTCGAAACCTGTGCAGTCTGTGGCTGCCACACGTATGTACTTGTATTTCGATGTCAGGGAGAACACATCAGAATAGGTGGGAGTCACAGGACCTTCAAAGGGGAAATCAACTGTAGTAACAGACGTCCACTTCTTCGCATCGTTACTGGCCTCCACAAGCATCTGCGTAGGATGGTCATTGGGAGTGTTTCGACGCAACATGTAGATCACCATGTGACCTTCGAAGGCTTCCTTCAACTCCACCTGCAGATAATGATATCTGTCACTTACCTGATTGTGCCAATCCGTGTGCCAAAAAGTGTTGGCATTCCCGTCTATCAGATACTCCAAGTGCCGGCCCTCGTCCCTGTCGCTGGCATTACTGCTCAGCTGCCACGCCTCACTAATGAGGGGGAGGCCCAATTCCTCATCTGCCCTCACACTCATTCCAATCAGCATTGCCAGGCAACACCAGATTATTCTCAACTTCATATTTCTTCTTTTCGTTATTTTCTGCTTCTTATGGTCAATTTCAGCCTGCAAAATTATGTTTTTTCCGTCTATTTTCCAAAACTTCCCCCTGTTGTTTCTTTGATTTCGACGTTATCAGGGGGCAATCCTTCAGTTCTTCAGCACTTTCTTGTCCCCAACGATATAGAGGCCTGGATTCAACCCGTCTGCATCGCTGGCATTTTGCTTCACCCGTTTTCCGTCGATGGAGTAGACGGCTTGAGAGGTCTTCTCGCCCTTCACTTCTGATATTGCGTTCTCGCCTGTGGAGATGCAGGAGAAGACCTGCAACTCGCTGATGTTCCAATAGACCTGACTCTGCTCAGCGCCCTTCACGACCATTCTCAGGTAGCGGGCAGGCGTATCCAGCACGATGACGGGCGAGTAGTATTCGCCTGCCACGACAACTCCAGGGAACCCATCTGTGAACTCTGCCACCTCTGCCCATGAATCCTCGTCCTCTGGCGTGTTCGTAGCCAGGATGATAATGTGGTTGGGCGTGTTTATCATCGACATCGTGGGGTTCGTCACCACGCCCACTTTCTCAAGATTACGTCCCAGGAAGTACAATTGGACAGCTTTCTGCTCCGTCTTCAAATCCATCTGGATGTACTGGTTCAAGTTCGAAAGCGGAGTCTTGTTGTTTGCATCTGAGTGGAAATGCGTTGCGCCATTCCCATCCAGAAGCATCGCTACCGTCATATCCATTGTTGGGAAATTCCAATGGCAGTTGTCGCTCAGCTGGTCGACACTCGTCAGCAGCTTGGCATTATGGTCTGGCACATAGCCGCTCTCGTCGTCATAGACAGTCGCTCTCACTTCCTCTGACAACCAGTCAAGCAATTCCTGATGCCATTTCTCGTAATCCTTGAAAGTATTCCTGTGGCCAAAGCCGTGAAAACCACCAGGATAGACATGCAGGCTGACAGGTACGTTCTTGTTTATCAACGCCTGAGCGTAATCCAAACTATTCTTCACAGGCACCAACTCGTCTGCTGCACTCACCACGACGAACGCCTTGGGAGTGGAGGACTTCACCTGTTTCTCGTTGCTGTAGCGGTTGACGAGCGAGGCTGGAGGATTCGCGCCCAGCAGGTTGTTGCGCGATCCCATGTGGGTGAAGGACTCGTTCATCGTGATGACTGGATACAACAGAATCTGGAAGTTGGGCCTTGTAGCAGTCGAGAAGGAATGGGTGGCGAGTGTGGCAGCCAAATGTCCTCCAGCCGAACTTCCCATGATGCCTATTGCCTCAGGATCTATCTTCCATTCCAAAGCATGCTCACGCACGATGCGCATCGCCTGCTCAGCGTCTGCCAAAGGAACTTCTGATCGACCGCCAGGCATACGATACTTCAGGACAAAGCCCGCGATGTCATAGTCGTTGAACCACTTTGCGAAGTCCGTTCCCTCGTAATCCATCGCCAAGCCCTGATAGCCGCCACCCGGGCAAACAATCACAGCCTTTCCGCAACTGTTCAGGGGAAGATAGCCGTAGAGAACAGCGCTCGCACGGTCGTAATCCTTATTGTCTGTTCCATCCCAAATCTTGTACTCTACCGTCCGATACGTTTGGGCATTCACAAATACTGATAGCGTCAAGCCAACCAATGTCAGCAAAACTGAATTCAAAAAACTTTTCATGGTTCCGTCCATTTATGCATTATTATCGCGCAAAATTACAAAACATTTCACGAAACACAAAACTTTCCCTCGAAAATTATCTCCCTGCCCCCCAAGGGAAATTTTCAGGAATCCTGACAAAATCGTTGCCAAGCACACCTCTTCACTACCCCGCCAAAAAGACAACACGTTGAAAGGGCAAAATCAACACGTTGAGTCGGTGATTTCAACACGTTGATTCCGTCAACTCGACACGTTGAATCTCGCGACGCAACACGTTGCCTCCCTCAAGGCATCGATTTGCCAGTATGCCAGTAATACGTAACTCTATAGAAATCAAAACCTTATGAGACATGAACCTCCAAAAGGAATCCTTCCCTTTGAAGCTTCTTGAGCCATCCTCTGAAAGGAGATGACCTCTCTTTTCAAAAATCCTGACAAAACGAGCCTCTCCTTACCAGATACCATCTATCGAGTCAACCCGCAGATTGGAAACAGTCAGATTGGTGCCCCAAAAACGCAGCCCCTCCTGATTGTCTGAGAGACGCCGCTCGAGAGAATAGCTGTACAGCCCCTCGTCGACAAAAACCTCCACGCTGGTCCTGTCGATATAGACATCAAGAGTAAGGTCCATGCTGGTGGGATCCTCAGGCGAATAGAACTGACCGTTGATGTTGTTGAAATTGCTGTCATAGTCGACGATGTTCTGCCCGTTGAGTGAAAGGCCAGCGCTCGTGCGATGATTCAGATGGAGGGTTGCTTTCAGATGGAGGCAATCAACAGGTGAGAACATCGCCATCGCCTTGTTGGCATCCTCTGCCTTCTGCACGCCCTTGGAGTCATAACGATTGTGAAGCAGCTGCTGAACCTCTGCCACAGGCTGGCTCGTCAGGCGGATTCCATCGCGGGTAGTGCGCAGCTTCAACTCTGTGGGCAGAAGCATCATGCCGTTGAAAGGCATGCCTGGATGGCTGAGTCTGCCCCACCCCAACTGGATGCGGCGTCTGTCTGGCACATGATTGAAGGTCTGGGCAGCATAGATACTGCCTGTGGTGAAGCGGTATTTGCCTGCCTCTGGAGTAAAGACCCGTCCATCGAAACGGCCTATCATGTAGGTGTTGCTGGCGCCATACATCACCCACCTGGTATTGTTCAAGTCGCCATCCACAGGGAGTTCAAACAAGTCTGGACACTCCCAGAATCCAGTCACGTGACTCTGGTAGTCCCATTCCTTCAGGTCAGAGGATGTGTAGATGCTGTGCCCGTCTCGCTCGTTGAGCACCATCACCCAATGCTTGCCTGGCTCATACCAGAAGAGTCGAGGATCGCGCGTATCGTGGGACTGCCATTTCTCGTGGGAATCCACCACAGGATTCTTCTCGTACTTCCTCAGCGTCATTCCTCCATCCAGACTGTACGCGATGCATTGGGCCTCGCGATCGCTTCTGTCAGCTGTGTAGGCATATACAAGGGGAGGATTCTTCCTGCTGCCAAAGCCTGAAGTATTCTTCTCGTCGAAAACGGCTGAACCTGAGAACATTGTGCCCAACTCGTCTGGGAACAGGACATCGCCGTGTTCCTTCCAATGAATCAAGTCAGGACTTGTGGCATGACCCCACGTCATGTTCTCCCAATCGCGCTCAAAGGGATTGTGCTGATAGTAGAGGTGATAGAGGCCGTTATGATAGACGAGGCCGTTGGGATCGTTTATCCATCCTCTGCGCGTAGTGAAATGGAACTGAGGTCGATTCTTCTCGCGATACATCTGACTCTGTCCCACGATCGTATCTGACTGATAGCAGCGGCTGAGCGACTCTTGAGACCCCTCATATAATAAGGTAAGCGTCTTGCCTTTGTAGGCAGAAAGGTCTTTGAACACCCAATACTCAGGTTCCCCCTCAGCAATCCTGACGACCACAGAAAGGTCATCCACGCCCTTAGCCTTCAGCTGGAGGCGCTTGCGGTCCACTCGATGCGAGATGGGAATGTTCAGGTACTGACTCTTCACCTTAAAGGTCAGCTCTGCGGCTTCAGACACGAGGATGGAAGCCAACAAAAACGTGAGAAAAAAAAGCTTCTTCATAAGAAAATCCGTTTGCTTGCTGACAAAGATAGGAAAAAGAGAGGAGAATGTGAAAGGCGAAAGCAGATTTCAGAAAAATTTTTTCCTTTTTTTGTTTGAACCTCGATGAATCTTCTGTAATTTTGTGGGCAAATAAATGAGAATCGACAAAACATGAACCCAAAAATCATCTGCGAAAGAGTGGAGAAGCTGCGGGCTTTCCTGCGTGAGCATCAACTGGATGCCTACATCTTCCCCAGTACGGACCCTCATTGTGGCGAATACATTCCTGACCATTGGATGACACGCGAATGGATCAGCGGCTTCAACGGCTCGGCTGGCACAGCAGTCGTCACCCTGCAGGATGCCGCCCTTTGGACTGACAGCCGCTACTTCCTGGCAGCCTCAGAACAACTGGAAGGCACTCCCTTCCAATTGATGAAACTGAAGATTCCTGGCACGCCCAGCATCGCAGAATGGTTGGGTCAGGTGCTCCCCAAGAACAGCATCGTGGGAATGGACGGATGGGTGAACACGATTGCTGACATTCGTGGCATGAAGGAGGAGCTGGAGTTCCAAGGATTGAAACTTGAGCTGGGAAACGATCCTGCAAAGCGACTTTGGGAGGACAGGCCCGCTTTGCCTGATGACCAGATAGAAATTCATCCCTTGAAGTTCGCAGGTGAGACCACAACATCGAAACTCTCACGACTCAGGAAAGAACTGCTTGCCCTGCATGCTGAAGGCACTATCGTGAGCCAACTGGACGAGATAGCCTGGCTCTGCAATCTGCGAGGGAAGGATGTTCATTGCAATCCTGTCTTCGTGAGCTACATGATTGTGACTCAGCAGAATGCGACGCTCTACATTTCTCCAAAGAAAGTGACTGAGGAGGTGAAGGCTTACCTGAAGGAACAGAACATTTTGCTGAAGGAATACGAGGAAATCCTGGATGACCTGAAACTCTATCCTCAGCCTTCCCTGATGATTGATCCATCCACAAGCAACTGGGAACTGATTGCCCATCTACCAGAAGCGTGCCACCTGGTGGAACATTCTTCCATCATCGCTCCCATGAAGGCCATCAAGAACGAAACGGAGATTCAGGGTTACAGAAATGCCATGTTGAGGGATGGCATCGCGATGGTGAAATTCCTTCATTGGCTCGAGACGGCCCTAAGAACAGGTCAAGAAACTGAACTCTCTGTGGACAAGAAACTGACTTCCCTAAGGGCTCAGCAGCCTCTCTATCGTGACATCAGCTTCGACACCATCGCAGGATACGGCCCTCATGGTGCCATCGTACACTATGAGGCAACGTCAGAGACAGACATCCCACTGGAACCACATGGGCTACTCCTGCTGGACAGTGGCGCCCAATATCAGGATGGAACGACAGACATAACACGTACCATCGCCCTTGGTCCCCTGTCAGAACAGGAGAAGATTGACTACACGCTGGTGCTAAGAGGACATATCCGTCTGGCCATGTGCAAGTTCCCTGCAGGAAGTAGTGGCACTCAGATAGACGCTTGCGCCCGCTATGCCATGTGGCAGGAAGGTGTCAACTTCCTTCATGGAACAGGTCACGGCGTAGGGAGCTACCTGAACGTGCATGAAGGGCCTCATCAGATCCGTATGAACTACATGCCTGCTCCCCTGTGTGCCAACATGACGGTAACGGACGAGCCAGGCATTTATCGCGCTGGAAGTCATGGCGTACGCATCGAAAACACCATGTTGATTACACCTTATTTAAATAATGAATTTGGAGAATTCCTGCAACTGGAGGCATTGACTCTCTGCCCCATCGACAAGACTCCTATCGTGCGCGAAAGGATGCAGACAGATGAAATCCACTATCTCAACGAGTACCATCAGCGGGTTTATCGCGAATTGGCACCTCATTTGAATGATGAAGAAAAGGCTTGGCTAAAGAAAGCCTGCGCCGCTCTTTAAGAAACACAACACAAAGATATGGCTATTATAAAGACTCTGAAGGGGATGCCTGCTCCCCGATTTGGCAAACATTGCTACTTCAGCGAAGGTGCCGTAATAGTGGGAGACGTGGAAATGGGAGATGACTGTACTGTTTGGTTCAATGCCGTAGTACGTGGGGACGTGCATTTCATCAAGATAGGCAATCGAACCAATATCCAAGACAACTCCTGCATCCACACGTTGAATGGGAAAGCGCCCTGCATTCTGGGTGATGATGTGACTATTGGACACAGTGTGACTCTGCATGGGTGTGAAGTGAAAGATGGTGCTCTGATTGGCATGGGAGCTACTGTGCTGGATCATGCCGTCGTGGGAAAAGGTGCCATCGTTGCTGCAGGAGCATTAGTGCTGAGCAATACACAGATTGGCGATGGCGAGTTATGGGGAGGCGTGCCAGCAAAGTTCATCAAAAAAGTGGATGCTGAACAGGCACAAGCCCTCAACAAGACGTATGCGAGACATTACATAGAATACAGCGACTGGTTCCGTGAAGCAGACAGTAATCCAGAGAACACACAAATCATCACAACCAGTGAAGACTACAAATCCTTCACTTCCTGATGAGCATAAAAAAACATTGTCCTAATTGTCTCAATTGTCACGCAGAGAGGAAAGTCTCTATCATCTGAAAGATTTTATCAGCTGCCCCTGCATTGGATTCAATATAGTGCTTACCAATAGCACCACGCTGCTGACGCAATTTTTTCTTTGACATCAAACGACTGACTACCGCATTGAAAAGGGTTTGACCCGTAATCTCAAAACAACCTCCCAATCGAAGCAAATCCTGCGCTTCGCGGAAACCCTTGTTGTTAGGACCTATCAGCACAGGAATCCCATATACTGCAGCTTCAGGCACATTGTGAATCCCTGCTCCAAAACCGCCTCCCACATAAGCTACATGAGCATAGCGGTAAATACTGCTCAAGAGGCCGAAACAATTGATAATCAAACAATCTGCCCTACTCACATTATCCTCCGTAGCTTCCGTATAACGAAGACTTGGACGCTTAAGTTTATTCTCTATCTGCGTTAGATGTTCCTCACTTATCACATGAGGTGCCAGAATCAGTTTCATGCCAGGATGGGCATTGAAATAGGGAACAATCAAATCCTCGTCAGGAGCCCAACTACTACCTGCGACAAACACGAAAGGTGCATCACTGGCAAATCTCTCCAGCAAAGGAAGATCCTTTGCCTGATGACAGATATCCAAGACACGATCAAAACGAGTATCACCAACGACAGTCACATTGTCACGTACATCTCGCAAAGAAAGCAGTTGCCGGCTCTCCTCGTCCTGAACAAAGAAATGAGTGACATAGCGAAGCACCTTAGAATATCCCTTTCCATACCAACGGAAGAACACTTTGTTGGGGCGGAAAATACTGCTGACACTATACACGGGAATTTTCCGACGATAACAAGCCTGCATGAAGTTGAGCCAAAATTCATATTTGATGAAGAAAGCCATCTCAGGATGAACCAGACGGAAAAAACTGAGCACATTGCCAGGCGTATCAAAAGGCAGATAGCAAATAACATCTGCCCCCTCGTAATTCTTGCGGACCTCGTAACCTGAGGGACTGAAGAACGTCAACAGAATCTTGTATTCAGGGTGATCACGACGGAATCTTTCCATCAGAGGACGACCTTGTTCAAACTCACCCAATGAGGCAGCATGGAACCACACATAACGGGCATTCTTGTCAATCTGATGACGCAGAATACGGAAGGTGTTAATGTGGCCTTTCGTAATTAGACGAGCTTTTTTGTTGAAGAGAGACGCCACAATGACGCCAAACATATAAAGGTAGATAGCCAAAGAATACATTACCAGGACGTCGCTTTAACCTAAAGTATCAATTGCAAACTGCATCCTGCGCAATGTCTCCTCCTTACCCAAGAAGGCTGACAACTCATACATGTCAGGACCTTGGCCTGCACCCACAAGGCAGATACGCCAAGCATTCCAGGGTCGCAACCCATTTTGCTCCACCCAAGGGTCAATCACAGCCTTCTGGCCTTCCACGCTGAAATCTTCAATCGATGATAGAACTTGAATGAACTGACGCATCTCAGACGCAGTCTCTTCCTTCCAATTCTTCTTGATAAACTTATCCTCTCGATCAAATGATTCAGGGGCAACGAAGAAGAATTTGGTAAGAGGCCACAAATCGCTGACAAAACTGATGTTACGCTTATGTTTGTTACCTTGACCATCCACGTATTCGATGACCTTAAGTTTCATCATGCGAACCACCTCTGCTTCCTTCTGGGGAGTAGACTCAACACCTTGTTCCTTCAACAGTTTATCAAAAGAAGGCGTCCAAGCCTCATCGGGTTGGCGAATCAAATACTGATGATTAAACCAAGCCGCCTTAACATAATCAAACTTAGCACCGTTCTTGCTGCATTTGCTCAAGTCAAAAAGCTCAACCATCTCATCCAAGGACATCAATTCTTGATCATTTCCTGGATTCCAACCCAGCAGGGCCAGAAAATTCAACACGGCTTCAGGCAAATAACCTTTCTCTCTGTAACCACTGCTTATCTCACCATTCTTTGGATCATGCCACTCAAGAGGAAATACGGGGAATCCTAACTTGTCCCCATCACGTTTACTTAATTTACCGTTGCCGATAGGTTTCAGCAACAGGGGCAAATGCGCAAATCTGGGCATTGTGTCTGCCCACCCAAATGCATCGTACAACAAGACATGCAAAGGTGCACTAGGAAGCCATTCCTCGCCACGGATAACATGGCTTACCTCCATCAGGTGGTCATCCACAATATTTGCCAAATGATAAGTAGGCAACTGATCAGCACTCTTGAACAGCACCTTGTCATCAAGAATACTACTATTGATGTGAACCTCACCACGGATCATATCATCTACCACCACATCAATACCCGGCTCAATCAGGAAACGAACCACATACTGTTGTCCTTCTGCTATCATTTCCTGAACTACTTCAGCAGGCAAAGTCAGCGAGTTTTTCATCAACTGACGAGTGCTGGCATCATACTGGAAATTATCTATTTCCTTACGTTTCGCCTCCAACTCCTCTGGGGTGTCAAATGCGATGTAAGCTTTGCCCTTGTCCAAAAGCTGCTGTACATATTCTTTATAAATATCCCTGCGTTCACTCTGGCGATAAGGACCATAGTTGCCGCCGAAACCTACACCTTCATCAAACTTTATACCCAACCAATGAAAGGATTCAATGATGTATTCCTCAGCACCAGGTACAAAACGACTTGAGTCTGTATCCTCGATACGGAAAATCAAATCACCACCATGTTGTTTCGCAAAAAGATAATTATACAGGGCTGTTCGCACGCCACCAATATGAAGAGGTCCAGTAGGGCTAGGGGCAAAACGAACACGAACTTTTCTATCAGACATGTCGCTTTTTTTAATATTTTACGCAAAAGTACAACATTTTTTTCACATAAAAGATATTTTTTCGTATTTTCGCATTCGATAAGGTATTAACGAATAGGAATTGCAAAGAAATCGACATGAGCAGATACAATCATCATACACGTCTGAAAGCAAAAGATTATTTCTATAGAATAGGTGCTTCCATAGCTACCATAGCCATTTTGGTTCTATGCATGCCAGGTGAAGGATACAACATCTTCAACTACAGCTATAGCGTAGGGGAACCGTGGGATTATTCCACCATCATTGCAAAAGACAGTTTTCCCGTGCTGAAATCCGAGGAGACTCTAATGAGAGAAAAAGATAGTCTAAAGAATTATTACGAGCCTTATTTCCGTATAGAGCAAACTGTGAAAGAGCAACAAATAGTTGCCTTCACAAAGGATTTTAAAGAAAACCTACAAGGACAAGTTCCAACCTACTATCTGAAACATTTGATAGACAAACTATCCGAATTGTATGATCATGGCGTCATGGCAACTGACGATTATGAGAAGCTGAAAACTGAAAAGACACGATATGTCCGTGTTTTTGCCCAAAACGAATCCAGCGCCCGAAGCGTACAGAACCTCTATACTGCCAAATCAGGCTACGAATTCCTGATGTCAGAGGAAGACAGTACACGCTACAACCACGCTATGCTGCTGCGATGCAATCTCAGCAGATTCGTATCCTGCAATTTGACCTATGATGTGACAAAGTCTGAACAGCAACGTGAAGAGATAGACAATATGCTGGTACCTTACATGGGCCAGGTACAAGTAGGACAAAAGATTGTGGCTGAGGGAGATATTGTAGACGAATATACCTACAATGTCCTTCGCTCAATGGAACAATATCAATTGGGGCGAACAAAAAGCACTACAGAGAAATTGTCAATCACAGGAGGGCACGTCATTTATGCTATGCTTATGGTGCTCTTACTGCTTTTCTATTTCGAGCAATTCCGCAGCGACTATCTTCGTGAAATGCGATATCCTTGCCTGGTCCTTTCGATGTTTATTCTATTCCCTTTGGCTACTTACTCTCTAGTAAGCAACCATCTGATGAGTGTGTATGTGATACCCTATTGCATCATGCCTATTTTCGTTCGAGTCTTTATGGATTCACGAACAGCTTTCATCACACACCTTATCACGATCCTGACTTGTGCAGTAGTCCTGAAAAATCCTTTTGACTTCATTCTTGTACAAACTACAGCAGGTCTAGTGGCCATCTATAGTCTTCAACAACTCTCGCAACGATCAGATCTGTTCCGTGCATGTGTCTTTGTGATAGCAGCATCGGTGTTGTCATATTTTTGTTTGGAACTCATTCATAGCAAGATTTTCTCTAATGGTGGAGTAGACAAATGGACGTATATCTATCTCTGCATTGCTGGCGTTTTGTCACTTATCGCATATCAATTGCTGATACCTATTGAACGTATTTTCGGATTTACCTCGAATGTGACGTTGGTGGAACTCTCCAACATTAACAACACCGTATTGCGCCGTCTCTCAGAAGAGGCACCCGGAACCTTCCAGCACAGCATGCAAGTTGCCAATCTGGCAGCAGAGATTGCCAATAAAATTGGAGCCAAAAGCCAATTGGTAAGAACAGGCGCACTCTACCACGACATCGGAAAACTGGAGAATCCTGTTTTCTTCACGGAGAACCAAAACAGCACAAATCCTCATGATGGAATTACTTACGTGCAGAGTGCACGCATTATCATCCAACATGTGGACGATGGATTAAAACTGGCAGATAAATACAAGCTTCCCTTAGTAGTCCGCCAGTTCATCTCTACCCATCACGGAACAAGCATGACCAAATACTTCTATGTTTCGTTTAAGAACAAGTTCCCTGACCAACCCGTGGACAAGAGCCTTTTTACATATCCTGGTCCCAACCCATCCACCCAGGAGCAAGCCATTCTAATGATGGCGGATGCAGTAGAAGCAGCCTCACGCAGCCTATCTGGATACACAGAAGAAAGCATCGGAAACTTAGTGGACAAAATTGTGGACGAACAAGTGAAAGAAGGTTATTTCAATGATTGTCCAATCACATTCCTAGACATTCAAAAAGCGAAAGAAGTGCTCAAAACAAAATTAACAACCATCTACCACACAAGAATTCAATACCCCGAGTTGAAATAATTACTGAGGATCCACATCATAGTAAACCTGAGCAGATTTATACTGAGGCTGGTCCAAAAGATATTTCTGAATTTGGCGTAATCTTTTGCGTACTTCTGTTTGAGAAACATTATACTCAATTTTCAGAATCACTTTACGGATAAACAACATCTGTACTCGAGAGACAAAAGGTGTGTCGGGACCAAAAACACGATGTCCAAACACCTGCCGCATGTACCGGATCAAATCTAAAGCTAACTGTTCCAGAACATGTTCATCTCTATGCTTCAAAAAGACATAGATAAGTCTGCAATTAGGAGGGAAATTGAAAGCTTGGCGTTCCCTTATTTGTTCTGCATACATCGCATCATAATCATGACCTACCACTTGAGATATGATGCTCACTGAAGGATCCTTTGTCTGAAGTATAACACGTCCCTGTGCGTTTCTTCGTCCAGCCCTGCCTGCCACTTGAGCCATCATTTGAAAAGCGCGTTCATAAGAACGGAAATCCGGCAGGTTAAGCATCGTTCCCGCATCCAGGATTCCTACCACACTCACACGATCGAAATCCAAACCCTTTGTTACCATCTGAGTCCCAACAAGTATGTCCGTCAGCCCATGCTGGAAATCATAGAGAATTTGTTCATAACTCTGACGACTACGCGTAGTATCTAAATCCATTCGAGCAATACGAGCCTCTGGAAAAAGTGCTTGAATATGATTCTCTATGCGTTCAGTACCATATCCATGACTCGACATTTCATGACTCTCACAACAAGGACAAACTGTAGGCAATCGATATACCGCCCCACAATAATGACATGTTAAGCGATTACTCCCCTTGTGGTAGGTCAGACTTACATCACAATTCTGGCAACGAGGGACCCATCCACATGCCTTACACTCCATCAATGGAGCAAAACCGCGACGATTTTGGAAAAGAATAATCTGGAGATGACGTTCCAGTGCCTCTCTCATCTCATACAACAATTGAGGACTGAAAGGACCATTCATCATTTTTTTACGATGAAGTTCCTTAATATCAACCACTTGTATCTCTGGCAAGAGAACTTCCTTGTAACGTGTCATCAACTTTACCAAGCCATACTTGCCTGCCAATGCATTCGAATAACTCTCAAGGCTAGGAGTGGCCGTTCCCAAAAGTGTCTTCGCACCCATCTGAGCAGCTAGCATAAGCGCCACGTTTCGAGCATGATAGCGAGGGGCTGGGTCTTGTTGTTTGAAACTCGTCTCATGTTCCTCGTCCACAATTACAAGACCCAAGTTACGGAAAGGTAGAAAAACAGAAGAACGAACACCTACCAAAATATCATAAGGTCTGTCAGAAAGCATCTTCTGATATACTTCTACTCTCTCCGCATCTGGATATCGAGAATGATAGACTCCAAGTCTATCCCCAAATACACGTTTCAAGCGATTGGTCAATTGGGTAGTCAGGACAATCTCTGGTAGCAAGTAAAGTACCTGTTTACCCTGCTTCAGTATCTCTGCTATCAAATGGATATAAATTTCTGTCTTTCCACTGCTGGTTACGCCATGCAACAAACAAACATTATGTGACTTAAGTTGGCATTTAATTCCATCTAAAGCAATTTGTTGAGCCGCGCTCAAAGGAAACATAGTCATTCCTGCAGGCAATTTTACACTTGACGCACGTTCAATGACCTTCTCGTAAATCTCGAAAACACCTTTTGCTTTTAATCCATTGAACACAGCAGGAGTAGAACCAGAGGTTTTCATAAGTTCCGATTTGGTAACCTCTTTAAGCAACTGACGATTATGAAGTGTCAGGGCTGAAGAAAAACATGAAATATCCAAATACTTCAACAGCAAATCAACTTGTTTAGGAGACCGCTGCATTTCATCCAAGACTTGATTCAATCGAGCTTCACTGAAAAACTCTTCAGCCAAGCGAACGCAAGGAATCACTTTTGGCCTGTAACTTCGTTTCACCTCCTCTTTCATAAGTACAGCACCCTTCTCTAGGAGACGCTTCACCACAGGAAGCAGACTACGAATCCTTGTTTCTTTCTGCAAAGAAGACAAAGAAAGTTCTTGTTTCAAAGACAACGCATCCAAAACACACTGCTCATTATGAGGTAAAGGCCCATCAGCGACAAAATCATCAGAGTAGACTACAACACTCTCACTCTCCAATTTTAACCCACTTGGTAATGCTGCTTTATACACTTCCCCTTCAGTACAGATATAATAATCCGCAATCCACTTCCACAATTTCAGTTGGGAAGGAAGCAAAAAAGGACACTCATCAAGCAACTCAAGAGCCTCCTTGATAGCACAATCTGGTTTCTGATTATGTAACCGAATGACAATTGCACTATAGAATTTCTTGGAACCAAAAGGGACTATAATACGGCAACCCACCTGCACCTTTTCTTCAAAGGATACAGGCAGGGAATATGTGAAACAACCTGCTACCGGAAGCGGTAGAATTACATCGGCAAACATTGCCACGAAAAGACGAGAGAATTATCTACGTTGACGACGAGCACTTACACGAGGAGCATTGCTGCTGTTAGAAGATTTCTCTGAAGATTCACGTTTAGCAGAAGCGGCTGCCCTTCTTCGGCTGGTACTGCCAGTAATCTTAACAGCTTCCTTAGCAGCCTTCTTTGCAGCTTTCTTGCTCAAAACCTCAGCACTATCCACCTGAGTTGAATCTGTGACATGTCCCCATACACCTTCCTCAAAGTCTGACAACTGTTTTTCGATTCGTGTCTGCTCCTGACTCATGGCGCTATCAGTCTCACAATAATTGGCAAGAACTTTACCTTGCAAATTATTGGTCTTATAGATTTTACCTTCATAACGATTGAGGGTAAAGTAATCGTCTGCTGTCAAGTTGGACACATTATTCAGGTTACTTCCCATCATAGGAAGTTTTGTCAACCATGATGCCACATCATCATACTTCAACCAAAAAAGAGGATATGGAGTAGCTTCTGTGGTAAACTCGTCCGCACCACGCATCAAGATTGGGCACAATGCTGTCACACGAGTAGTAAAAGTACTGGTACGCTGATCCAAATACACACTCTCTTTGACATAGTATCGAGTCACTTCTGCACTAGGTACATCACTATCCGCAACAGTCATTTTTCCATCCTTCATCTCATAGTAGATGCTTTGGTTCTCCAAAAGATCCTTAACTTCCAACTTGTCCTTTTCCTCAAAAGACTCATTGCCATCCAATTTGTATTTGTAAGCAGGAACACGTCCTGTGAGAACCAAGCGGAACAAATAAGTAAAGAGATTTACTTGGCGACCTTGAGGCTCTACTGGATAATACATGGGAGCATTCTTATCCTCCAGCAAATCAAGCTGCCGATAGATATCGCGCTTCCACACCACATCGTCTGGCATAGAAGCCGACGTGGGGAACTGAAGAGTAGAACGGTCGTTAGACGTAGGTGCTGTCGCCGTCGACTTTGAAGCAGCATCATTGTTGGAAGTAGCAGCCTTACGACTTTTTGCCGGCTGAGCATACATGGTCACGCCCAGCATCATGACAGCCATTATTGCTAAAATAATACGTTTCATAATAGACAAAGAATTACTTTATGATAACTTGCATAGCCCCATTCAGGGTACGTTCCACACCATCAGGACCAACAGCATGAATCTCCGCAATATAGAATCGTTTGTTACGTGCCAATGCTCTCATCTGGTTCTTCTGCTGATCAGAGAAATTGGCACCATTGCTCTTATAAGGTACAGCATTACCCATCGCATCATAAAACACTGTCTCAAAACCTGTCACACGGAAAGGAATATTAAGCAAACCATCATCAATAGCAGCACCAATACCATCTACACTCATCAGGACTTGTTTACTCAAATTACCTCCACGGAACTGTTCTGTACCACCTTTCCCGTCAGAATATGCAATGAATGCTGTGGGATCTGGAAGTTTGCGAACGCGGAATGTGAACTTTCCCATCTCTTGGGAACGCCCTTCATTTTGAGCTGTAACAGTAACGACAGCCTCACCACCCACATTGGTTGGTTTTGCAATATACTTCCCGTCGCCAGTCTTCGTCAAACTACCACCTGTCATAGCTGCATTAATCTGATTGCTATGTACTCCTGGCACACTAATACTCATGGGATTATCATATCCAGCATACAACACATTCATGATATCGGCACTTACCGTTGCACTAGGAGCAACTACTGTATACTTCTGTGAGAAATCTCGCCGCACCTTCTCGCCGTTTCCATCCAACATCTCAATAAAACCATTCAACGTGAAATCTCCAGTCTTAGAGCAAACAGTTTCATAGAGACCACGTGCACTCTGAATCTCACGCCCACCCACATATATGGTAGGTCTGCGAGTCGTATCTACAGCCGCCATCAAAATCTGAGCACTGAACTTACCACCCTGAACGACCGTCTGAGCACTTGGAATTACATAGGCATTCAATTCATTTACACGAATATCATTAACATCCACATTGCCAATCAAATTATGAAGAACCTCGCCCTCCGCATAACGGACATCGCTTTGGACTTTGGTAAGCAAAGTGACAGCTGCAGCTGTTGGAGTGTTCTCAAACATATACTCTTGCCAGTTCTTTCCAAGAATCTTACCCTTAGCAGGTACATCGGTATTAAGATTGCTACTGATAATTTCCTTTTTTTCTTTGTCTGTCACCATCTTAACAATTCGATCGCGGTAACTATTGATAGCATTGTAGAAATCCTTACCACGACCACGACCAGGAGCAAGCATCACTTGGGTACTGGCTTCTAGATCTTCACGGTTCTTGATATTGTTGACATCACCTTCAGCACCATCACTCTCACGAACAATTGCTATTTTAAGTTCCTCTGCGAAGTTGAAGAGAGAATCACTCATAGAACGAACAATCTGAGCCTTATCATACCATTGTTTAACTTTGGCTGGGTTCGACTTCATCTGAGCATCAAAGGTTGAATAGATACCTTGATTGGTTTGGCTTGCATTCTCCGTAGTGCGATTCAGGCTCTCAGATACCAAAGAGAAACCATTCAGTACATCGCTGGACACATTCAGAGCCAACATGGCCATCAAGACCACGTACATCAGGTTAATCATCTTCTGGCGGGGAGATATTTTTCTTTTCTTAATTGCCATCGCTATATATCTTTAACGATTTTCAGTTTATTTCAAACCGCATGCTGCAGAGAGAACTATTTAATTTTTATCTTTCTCTTCTTTTGATACAGATGACACAGAAGATACCGCAGGTGCAACAGGAGTAGCACCCATATTGACGGTCAATGCTTGTATCATGCGTGCATAAACATTATTCAGTTCTTCGATTTGCTGAGCCATACGACGTGTTTGCTCATCGATTTGCTCTATGGTAGTAACTTGCTTGCTAATGTTCTTAAGTTGCAATTCATAAACGGTAGCAATGCCTGTCAAAGTGCGATTCAAGTTCTCCATCTCCTCACTATCAGTACTCATACGAGCAGCCTGATCCTTTACACGTCCTAATACTTCTGTCAATTCTGTCAATTGTTCAGCATAATTCTTCACAGCCTCTTCAATTACACCAGGATCAGTAGCCTTGATTGCCTTAGGATCAATGCCTGCCCCACCTCCATTCAACTGGCTTAATGCCAATTGTGCCTCAGCAGCAGCCTGACCAGCGGCAGCCAAGTTGGCAGCAGCTGCACTAAGTCCTGCACCTTGAGCCAATGCTTCAGGATCAATATTAGCGGGAATACAACCACCTGAAACTACGGGACTTCCTGCTACAACTGGGCCACCAGCAACTACGGGTCCTCCTGTTACAACTGGACCACCAGCAACTACGGGTCCTCCTGCAACCACAGGACCGCCAGCAGCGACAACACCACTTGCAGGGATACCTCCTCCAATTACAATAGGCCCTTCAGGAATCTCAGCACCTTCGGGCAAAGGAGCACCTCCGCCTGTTACAACAATTTGAGACCCAACTACACCTGCAGAACTACTATCGTCATCTTTAGACACTTCATACGTTTTCTCGAAACCAGAGATGAAGAACACGAACACCTCAGTACCCATACCAATGAACAACATCAAGTTGGCACCTGGAATATGAGTCAGTTTGAACAAGGTACCCAAGATAACGACTGCAGCACCCCAGCTGTAGGCATAGTTCATGAATTTCTGACCAGATGCAGAATCCATCCATCTTTGGATTGCAGTTATAGGATTCATAATGCGCTTTACATTTATTAATTACTTATTATTATCGTTTATGCACCTCATTGGTACATTGATTCTTACTTTTTCTTTTTGCTACCCTTGGGGATACTCCCCTTATTATCACTAATCATCGTACGAACGCAACGGAAGCCAATATAGCAACGAGGTTGGTTTTGATATTCATAGCTACGCCAAGCACTTCGAATCATGCTCTCAGGATCTTTCCAACTGCCACCACGGACACTCTTTTTCTTAAGACGATAAGGATCTTCCTTGGCAGCATTGTATCTTAGCTCTGGATTCATATCGCTCATGCTCTCCACACCCGCCTCTGTGAAAATAGTACTGGTCCACTCTGCTACGTTACCCGCCATATCATATAAGCCATTGCTGTTTGCACTAAAGGCGCCGCACTTGCTTGTTATTAAGCTCCCGTCATTGGTATAATTCCCACGATCAGGCTTGTAGTTTGCATAGAAACAACCCTTGTCACTTTTTATTTCCTTGCTTTCCCAAGGGAATGGATTACCTTCTTTTCCACGAGCTGCATATTCCCATTCTATCTCGCTGGGTAAACGGAAACGTTGAATTTGCTTAGCATATCCGCCCAAACCCTTTATTAGGAAATCGGTACGCCACGCGCAGAAAGCATTAGCCTGCTCCCAGCTGATACCTACTACCGGATAATCATCATAGGTAGGATTGCTGAAATAAAGTTTCATGTAACGCTCATTATCTGCATTCTGGAAATCATTGACCCAACAAGTAGTATCTGGATAAATGTTTACGATATAAGTATTCAAGAAATCCCAAGGACCACTCAATGGACGAGTGATGGTCTGGCTCACAATCTTTCCGTCATCATCAATCCATGCAGTATCCTTGCTGATCATCACGTCGCTATTATCTATTGCGTGGTCAGTATTCAGGTCACGCTCTTCTGGGTTAAGACGATATTTGCGTTGTGCTGCAGCAGCATAGTCATAAATTTCATATCGATAATTCATTTGACTGGCATCAAGCATCTTGGTACCATCAATAGGATGAATCACATAGACACTTTCAATGGCACGCTGCTCGTCTTCTGTAGCTTTTTTCCAAGGAATTGATTTACTCCAATTCAAATGAGGAGTAATAGGGTTACCCTCTTTATCCTCCTCTATCTTGTATGTTTCGTCCCCACCATAAGCAGGGTCTGCAAGACGCTCACGAATGATGCTATCACGAACCCAATTCACGAACTGACGATATTTGGCATTGCTAACTTCCTGCTCGTCCATCCAAAAACCATCCACACTAATTTCACGAGCGGGAAACTCAGCACCCCATAAAGTGTCATTCGATTCCAAGCCAACCTTCAAGGAACCTTTGTGAACAGCCACCATTCCATAGGGAGTAGGCTCACTATAGGAGGTACCACGGACTCCAGTCAACTCTCCACCTGTAGCATTAGCCGACGAGCTGCTACCCATACAGGATATCAACCCATAACTGATAACGGCTATTGCCAATAAAAGCAGACTCTTTGTCTTCATATACTCTTTTCGTTCTATATTATCATTCAACATTTGTAGCGTTCATACAGCATTACAGCAATCTCACGCTCTTGTGCAAATTCTTTCCTTTCTTAAACAAGTCCAAGTCTGTCTGGTAACCCAGCATCAACTCATGCGTCCCATTGAGGGCTCCTATTCCACGGGTGTACATCTCGTAACTGTACCCCAAATTGACACCATGGAAATCGATACCCAACAAAACAGCAACACTCTTAGTCGGACTATAGTTCACACCTCCATAGAGCTTGTGCTTCTCTCCGTCGTAGGCGAGACGTGCTGTGATATCTGCTCTCCAATCCTGCAAGTCGGTCCTCAAGGCAGCATTCGTCATGAGTACATATTGAGGCTGACGGAACTTCAACTTATATCCTCCTGTCAAATAGAGCGTAGGATCGATAGAGATTTCATAAATCTTATCATCACCAAGTGAAACGGACGGACTCAAACAATGCGTCGCACTTACACCCACATACCAGATCTGCTTGTAAGAATAGCGCAAACCGACATCCAGATCAAATCCTGTACCATTGGCTTCATTCGAAGCGAAGACAGGATCGTTAGGGTCAATCACGTCCAGGTTTGTTCCGTCAAACCCGTTTTGCAGGAGAGCCGCTCTGGCTCCTATACTGAATCTTCCTCCAAACATGGGCTGATGATACGCATACTGAAGATAAAACTTCTTGTTTTTGAAGAGCCCCATGTTATCATTGAGGAACCCTGCGCCCATCCCGTGCTTTGGACTCAAGAAGAAAACAGGCATGTCTGCACCCACATACATACTGGCAGGAGCATCCTCGAAGCCAGCCATCTGCATACTGTATGCAGCCTGCACGTTCAGGAGACCATCTAATCCCGTCGCTGCGGGATTATAGAAGGACTGCAACGCCCAATAATTGGTGAATGCCACGTCATACTGTGCCCTTGCTCCAAGGGCTGTCAGCAGAAACAGTCCTATCCATAGCAGTCGTTTCATCCTGCTTAATATAACGAGGTGCCTTGCCATTTTATTGTATAGGAATTAAAAAATATTCTCGCGCAGTTGGCGAGAATATTATCTTAATGCTCTTCTTAATACTCATCCTCGTTGAAAACTTATGCTTCACTTGATTAACAATCACTTATATTTGATTTACACATTTTTAGCCAAACAAACTGCACCAACTGAGACGACAACAGGCGATTGAATGGCTAAATGGACAAACAAACAACTCACGCACATATCACATCATATTAATTAGCAGTTAACTTCTTTTGTTCTGCAAAAATACAAATAATCATCTATAAATCATCGAAGTCAACTAATTTTTCGAAATAATTTAATCAATATTTGTAATATACCGCAATGAAAAGATATCAAAAACCGTTTTATTCATAAATATGAGCAGATTTTACATCTAAAATCATGTTCCCCACAATAATTTACAAACCCAATCATCATTTCTAGTACTATCGCTCACAATTCGATTGTATGATCACAAAAAAATAGCCCCCAATACTTGTTCTCATTTTTCCTTGTTTTCAACTTAGAAATAGCGTCTTTGGTTTCATTTCTGGACGAAATAGAACCAACAAATAGGTTTAGCCCTGCCCGACTACTTTCAGTTGTGGAGTTATCTTTGGCTTCAACGTGATGCGGTTGACACTCTCACGCTTACTCTCGTCAGCCATAGTCGCATAGATCTGAGTGGTCGAGACATTCTTGTGTCCCAACATGTGCTGTACAGTATAGAAACTTGTACCGGCATCGACCTGCAAGGAGCCGAAGGTGTGACGGGCACAATGGAAGGTGATGTGCTTGGTGATGCCCGCTGCCTTCAGCCAGTTCTTCAAGGTGGTGTGGGCCATTTTTATGTCTTTTTTATTTGTCTTTACGTTCTATTTCCCAGCTAATCCGTCATCCTTTCTGTTTCTTCATCTTGTCTCAGTTGGTGAGAGTGTTATCTGTCATCACTTGTGCTGACGGGGCTTCGGCAATTCACTTGCTCCAGAGCAGGGTGCCATCGCTGGCCTGCCCTTCTGCCTCCACGCTGATTTGGGTGGTGCGTGAGTTGTTGTAGAAGGTGATGCGGGCCTGTCCGTTCTCGTCGAGCTGGAGGTTGGGATTCCAGTAGAGCGTGCGGCGGTAATCTGTGGGCTCTGGCGGTGTCTGCTTCGAGTAGTCGGGAGAATAGAACTCGGCGGGATAGGCGAAGCCAGGGATGGGAATGCAGCGGTCACGATAGACAGCATGCTGGCCCTCATCCTCATAAGGATAATCTGCAATATGAATCTCTGGCAGGTTGCTTCCCTGATAGTGTATGTCGCCTTCCCTGCGAGGACAGTAGTCGGTGTAGACCACCTGTTTCTCTATCACTCCCAGACCAAGGTACTTCCTGCGCTCTCCCAATGACAGGCTGTAGGACTGAGGATAGGATTTCAGGAACTTCCCCCAAAAGGCAGAATCTTCAGGAGCAATATTGTCACCCAGTACGGTACGCAAATGCGAAGTGGCTCCATAGCGGTGACGGATACGGCTGTACTGCTGAACCTTGTTGTCTCTCTCTTCCATATCAGTCTCAGACAAGACAGAAACACTGGCCAGTCCCATGTCTCCTAAATAGGTACGTGCCAGAAGATCATCTGCATAATACATGCCAGCATCCATAATTGCATTGTGCGCCTCTATCCCATCCACGATGAAGGCAGGATGGGTGTCAGAGAATTGACGAAGGCCACGCAGCCTTGACCTCACGGAGATTTCCTTCAGGGTTTTCGTCCCATCCTCCGAAACCTGGGGACTTTTTGCAGCCATAGGATCAGGCATAAGATTAACCTGATAGAAGGTATAGGGTTTCACAAAACGGGGATAAGGGAAGTCTACCAGAACCTGCAGCTCTGAGGGTGTGATCTGCTCCTTGCGCAGTTCTTTCATGCTGAGGTATTCAGGATCGTACATCTCTTCCCATTGATAAGGTACGCTACTGTCGTATTTGTCGGCTGGAAGGGCTCCCAAATAAAGTATGCAGTCACCGTAGAAATGGGGCATCACGAGAGTGAAACGACCTCCTTGCTGAGTCTGTCTGTCGGCTAATGGGAGTTGGTCATCAGTACTTACCGCAGTGGCACGGACGACAGCCTCTTCCTTTACCCCCTCGCGAAAGTCTCTTCTCTGTTCAGGAGATTCTCCAGAGTAGTATTCAGGATGCAGGATGCGTCGCTCTGTCTCGATCTCCTGGCAGCGCGGGTCAGCATTGCCTGGGCGGCAAACTCGTCCAGTCAGTATCTGTGTCGTCTCTTTTGGCTGGGTCAGGTCCCATGCGCCACGAACAGCCATTTCTCGCCAGTTAAAACGTCGCCATCCCTGGGTCATCATCAAAAGGTCGAGTGCTTGACGGTGTTCTTCATCATCTTTTTCGAAGAACCATTTGGGATTGGGCACGAAACCGCGTATCTCGCTGCCCAGCAGCATTTCTGTAAGGATGGTTCCATTGTCGAAACTGTTGTCGCTGTTTCTCGCATCACAAACGCTTAGGGAAACCTTGCCTTCCTCCGTTTCCCTTGTTGAAGAAATGGTCAGGTTGATTGGCTCATAGGGAGTATAACTCTCTTTGGCTCCACTGACACTCAAAGTTGGTTGCATCACATCCATCTTGGTGATAAAGAAAAGGCGGTCAGCCCAGACACGTCCCTGAGAATCAAAAACCGTCAATTGGTTCACTCCTGTGCCTAATTCGGAATCCTTAATCAAGAAAGCTGATTCCTTTTGGGATGGCTGAAGGAATCTCTCCACGACACCCTCATGCATAACGGTCATTCCCAAACTGTCAGGATTCAAGTCGCCTGTCACATGAAGTCCTATCATTACTCCTTCATCCACAATGTCGGTTCGCAACGTCACACCAATCTGTTCAGGTTGGGGTAGTTTTGCCGTGGCAGATTCCCCATCATGGGTCACAAATCTGAGTTCCTTTTCTTCTCCCTGATGTGGTGTGATGGTGAACATTCCACGCCCACGATTCAAGACAGGCACTGAATCTGCTCCAATGTGCAACCACCCCTCTACCCACTCACCATCGTCCCATGCAACTTCAAAGGCTACGCGGCAGGGTACATCAGCCACCAGATTTCCACCTTCAGGATAGAACAGCAGGATGAGTCTGCGATTCCCTTCCTTCTTTGCTTCCTTCCGTTGTAAAGGGCGGGGGGTCATGCTACGCTCGTAGCCCCCCTCCTCCAAAGGAGCATCATAGACAGGGAAGACTCGGCTGTAAAGCTTGTCGTAGTCGCGGTAGTAGTTGTGTTCCAGTTCCTTGCTGGCAAACCACTGGCTCGCCATGTGGCTATGAGGATGTTCTTGGATACCCCAGTTCAGTTGCCAGCGTGTGTATGCTCGCAGCTCATAGAATCCGCTGTAGAGATTCTCCCTGTTTAGGGCAAAGAATCCGTTGCCCCTTCCTTCTGTCATTTCTATCAGCTTGCGTTCTACCAGATATCCATCCTGGTTAAGCAATTCTACATAAAGCAAGCCACTCACCTTTGAGGGACGGTCATTGGTAGTCTGGCGTGTGTAGGCGGCAAACCAGATGGTGTCACCAAGGAAGTAGCTTGTGTTGTCCATATGGACGTATACCTTCTCTTGGGGAATGGCTCTTCCGAAAGCTTCCATACGATCCACAAAATCGCTCAGTTTGTTGGACTGAGGAACAGTCATAGGCAAGAGAGATTTTCCTGTCAACCTCGTGGCTAAATATTCTTCTTTGCTGGTACGCTTGATGAGACCAGATTGTGCCCACATAACAGAGTCGAATCCAACGGAGTCAATGGACTGCAGCATGTTTTCACTGTGCAGGCCCTTAGACTCTACGGGAATATTCATGTTGGTGATGTTCAGCAATGATGCCTGACACTCTATCTCTTTCTGTCTGAGTGAGGCTGACAGGTCTGCTATCTCAGTATATCCACGATCATGACGAAAATTGATGCGAATTTTCATCTCCAATGAATCCATACTCTGGATTGCCTCGCGGGTCACCAGCATCATGCACCCCTCAATCTCTCCATTAAAGCTCATTACCTCATAGGTGTCCATATCTACATAAAGGTCTCCTGTCATGACACTGTTTCGAGGGAAAAGCTGCGGATGCTCTGAGTTGGGACGCCACACCACTACGGGCATGGGACGCTCGTTGCGCTTGATGGAGATACAGCAAACTCTTCTCTCATCCTCGGAATACAGTTCCGTCACACGGGAATCATAATATGAAGACTGATACTTGTAGGATCTTTTATCGTGTCCCAATGGGTTGTAGAGCTTGTTCCAGAATGTGTTATCGAACATCATTGGGCTGAGTTCCATCACATGATGGAAATTCAGGTGCTGAAAAATGGATTTCTGAACCCCGTTCGTTGCCTTGGTGCCGTAGCGTCCACTCTGAAAGCTGATGTCACGCAAGTTCACAGCCGAGTGAGCCTGCAGGAATGCCTCACACAGTTCATCGCTTGTTGGCATGTCCGTCACAATACGACAAAAGTACTGGCTTGTGGAATCCTTGTTAGTCGAGTATTCATTGTCAAGCTTCCTGACCACTTTGGAAAGGATACTTTTAGCGTTCAGCGGTCTAACGGTAACCTCTCTCATTGTATTGGTCAATGGGACAAGTGCCAACGTGGCAGGTACATCCTGTGCCTTTATTCTCAAAGTCTGGTATCCGATGAAACTGATGCGTACTGTATCCTGAGGCGCTATCCTAAGAGTAAAATTTCCTTCTGCATTGGTAATGGTATAATTCTCCTGCGAGACATACACCGTCACATACGGCAAAGCTTCCCCTGTCTCGCTGTCCACCACATGGGCAGAAATAGTCTGTTGTGCCCAAATGGTAACAGAGAGTAAACAAAGTAAGAAAAATGCCGTAATTCGTCTAATCATTTTTTTGCAAAGTTACAAAAAAAGATTAAATAGCGCCTAAATAAGCAGAATTAGGTATGAGCTGTTGATACTACTGCGTCAAGCATTATTATTTCCTGAGGGCTTTTTATAGCGTTCAGGAATATTATATGTAATAGAAATATTTATATCAATTGTTTCACTATGCATAGTTTCTGTATTATCACCATAATGAATTATTTTATCGCAATTATAACTCACAGTGCCAGTGACAGAAACTACGTAATATCGAGACCATGTAGCAGAAATATTTGAGGAAATAACATTAATATTGGGATTGGCAACCTCAAGGGAAGCTGCAACAGAAGGACTACTGACAATTGTAAAATTTCCACTACCCCATGAAATTTTTACTCCAGTATCTGATGGGGCTCCTGTGAAGGAAACAATACTACTACCTTCTGTTAAAGGATATTGTGGTAAGTTAGCATCTGGGATTGATCCTTCTGAGCCACTTTCACTTCCAGATCCACAACCTGATGAACCAGCTCCTCTGAGCATTTCTTCATTGTCGCTATCAAGCGAGTCAACCTCGTTCGAATTATAGACAGTTCTCATTCCTTGTAAATTCTTAATCTCTTCCATTTCTTTACTTTTTTTGAGTTAATAACTAATTGATACTATACCGTGAAACACCATGTATTCTAATTCCTTTAATACCAATCTTTTGCATTTTTCTCCTTCGGTTTTCATTGTTGAACAGAAACAAGGGGTCAATCTCTCGTTCAATTCACTCATGGAGATTCTTCCGACATTCAATGCAACAAGAATGTTGTGTCCCAAATTACTTATTGACATCTCTCTTATTCCTCTTCCTTGCAGGGTGGGAGTAACCAGCACATCGAAATCCACCTGAGAGGGATTGACTCTCAATTTTCCGCGAATGATGTCTGTTGCTTTGAGGTTCCACTGTAAAGGGAACTCGAAGACTTTGATAAAGGGATTTCTATTAACTACCATCTTATCCAAATTAGTTGATATTACGTCTATTAAGGACAAAGATGACAGGCATGCTTTCTCTTGTTCAAATATCTCTGATGGAGGAATATCACTCCATTCCTTCTCTGCAGAGATCAAAAAATCCTCGTATCTGGCAATACACATTTCTACGCTTACCGATAAGCTTTGCATAAGTTTTTCCTCACTGAATCTAACATTCTGTGAAGGAAACATCTGCAGAAGAAGCAGAAAACGATCTGAGCTCTTGGAAAAAAGCGTACGGGCCAACATTTCACAGATACCAGGATTCCTTTTGTGTCCACCTAAGACATGGAAAAACGGTTTCTCTTCAAAGTGAAGTAAATCGCAGAATTCCTTGCCTGTATACCCTTCGTCCCGCATGGGACGACCGAGCACGCTTGCCACATCCCGATTCTCTCTGTCGGCCATGACAGCCAGAAATATCTGTTCGAACAGAATATTACACCATACTCTGGAGTGCCTGCATTCAGGATCATTCATTCTGTTTTCTCTAAGGAATCTGAAAGCAACCTCACAATAGCGGTAAATGAAATCCAGATCATTTCCTCCAAAGATGCCCATATTATAGGATGCTACAGTTTTCTCCTCCAAACGTTTCATTACAAATTCTGGGAGTTGGATACTATGGTATGATAATATTCGATCCATCATTTTACGATAGTACCCAGTTCCTATCTCCCTGTTTTGTGCTACGAGTGGTGCTGTCAGGATTTCTTCAGAGAAGGGTTGCGAGACATACACATCCCCATCCACATGCAGGAAAGGTTTAGTCTGAAGGGAATAGGTCTTGATTTTGGCCAAGGCCCAGTGCTGGGGGAGGCAGGGAAAGTCATCGAATACGACATTCACCTCTGTATAGGGTAGGTGTAGCTTATCGATGAGGATGCGCTTTCCCTCAGAGTCGGTGTAAAGCGCAACCTCATCGTAATGCTCGCGCAGACTGAGACAGCTCAGTGCCCAAGACATCAGGTTGTACTCGGGGTGAAGCCAGCCAAAGGCATGCTTCAGCGGATCTTGTCCAGCTGTCCAGAAGGTCTGTACGATGCGCATTTGTTTTTACTTATTCCGCTCACTTAACCAGCACCTTGGCTATCGTCGAGCTGCTTTACGTTCGGGGAAGTCG
>JAFRTJ010000028.1 GCA_017427185.1 Bacteroidaceae bacterium
GTCATGGAAGGAACGGTCAACAAAATCAAGGCTGTGAAAAGAGCCATGTACAACAGGGCCAACGTAGAGATCTTGAGGGCAAAACTTATATACGGAGGAAATAAAATGAACTGGAGTTACCACCTAAATTGACGCAGAACCACATGAACTCAAAAATAGCCTACACCCTACACCGGACCCCCGTAACACATTATCTGTCAACAGGATACACGGGTGTAGGCTACCTACACCACCCTACACCCATACAAATTACTGACTCTCAGGATTTTACATGGTACTGGTGTAGGGTGTAGGACACTTTTGAGTTGAGTTGAACTGACGCATAAAATTCAGATTCACGCCAGCTGAACTTTTATTGTCACAATACAGTTAAAAATTAAAGTTTCTGGAATAGTTAAGTAGTCAGTAGTTAAGTAGTTAAGCCGATATTTTGGCTGGACGATAACGATGACGATAAAGATGACCGCTTAAATGGGACTCCGCCTGAGCCTGAGCATCTACTGGAGCGCAAGAACTACTAACTACAAAAGAAAAAGAAAAGCGAAACTTCAGTTAATACAAAAAACCGAAAAGCCAGAGGGGAATCTTGTTCCCCAGCACATACTCCTCGTCGGCAGAGGCGATGAAGCTGTTGGCAACGCCGGCAATCTGCTTGCCGTCCTTGGAACGCCCGCCGACCTCAATCGTGTACTGATGATCGATGGTGAAGTCGGCAGATGTCTTGCTGTATTCCACCACATGGGCTGCTGACAGCTGGTTAATGAAAAACACCTCGCGCTCCGTGCCTTCATTCACCTGTGTGGCCGAAAGGGCATGCAACATGTTGGTGTTCTCCATATAGATCTTGTCAGGTTTCTGCAGTCGTTTTACGTTGGTGACATCTGAATAGAGCAATTGTATCAGCCGGGCCTCACTAAGATTCTGCAGATACTGCAATAGCGTGTTACGCGACATCTCCGCCATGGATGACAGTTTTACAGTATCCACCGTATAGGGAACACCTGACGAAAGGATGCCCAAAAGCGATTTTACCTTTCGGATATTACCCACATCCAGTTTTCTCAACTGGGGCAATTCCATTTCGATGATTGTGTTGACGATATTCTCTATGCGCAGATAGTAATTGTTCTGGCCTTCTTTCAGGAATGGATAGTAACCATAGCGCAGATACTCTGAAAACAGTGGCAGCGGGCGCAGCTGTGCATTAACCTCTGCACACAGACTATTGCCGTCAGTCAGAATCTCCTGGAGTGTTCTCTTTCGGAAGTCTTTCTGATGGAACATCCGCAGGTACTCCCTGAACGAAAGTCCCTGCATGGTGTATGTAATGCAACGGCGCGACAAATCGGCCTCACCCTGAATAAGATTGATCAGCGACGAGCCGCTCAGTACGATATGCATATCTTCAAACTCGTCGTAGGCATTCTTGATTTCCATACTCCAGCCTCTGTATTCATGCACCTCGTCCAAGAACAGATATTTTCCGCCCTGTGCATGGAATCGCTCGATGAAGTCCAAAAGACTATGCGTGCTGAAATAGATATTATCCAGACTGGCATACAGTACGTCTGTAGTGTTCGTAGGCCCGAACTCCTGCAGGATGCGCTGTGTCATCAGCGTTGTCTTACCAACACCCTTTTGCCCCTTAATCATCAGCAGACGATCGTCCCAGTCGATTTCATCCATCATGCTTCTGACGAAATCAAGTCTTGCTGTCTGCATCCTGTTCAGATGTCTTTTAATCAGTGCTTCCATTTTCTTTTCAATTACAATTCGAGTGCAAATATAATCGAAAATGTTTAATGCGCAAAACATTTTTATTGTTAATTTGTTCTACATGTTGAACATTTGACGAAAATGATGGACTACAATCATTAATCTTGTCTTGCATAATGAACAAAAAACTCCTTCTTTTGTTCTATCTGCACAACATTTATATTCAATCTGGTAGTGTTGTTTGACTCCAGAAACTGGTCGTGACGCCACCAAGCAAGTCTCCAGGCTGGCCTTCCATGAGGTCTATGACAATACTTCCATACGCCATAGTCGGGCATCCACGCCACCCTTACGGGCATCTCCACAGGAAGGCAATCTCATCCATTTTCATCCATTTGCAGTTATTGACGCAAGAAAATGACTCTATATCAAGAAAAGATTGTAATTTTGTAGCGAAAAAATTTGTAAAACTAGTAATGAATAAGGAAGCCGAAAAACTTTGCAAGGTAATCGAAAAGAAGGTTGGCCACAGCATGGAATCACCTCAGGACTTCGTGTGGCTCTCTGAACAAATCTGGCAGACGACACACGAGAAAGTGAGCGTAAACACCCTGAAACGGTTGTGGAAGATACAAGGCTACGAAGTGACGGTTCCCCGCAGGACTACCCTTGACGTGTTGGCTTGGTTTGCCGGCTACAAAGACTTTGTCACCTTTTGCATGGACAAGGAGGAGAACAGCAAAATTATTCTGACGCGGCACGTACAGACAAAGGATCTGGAAAAGGGAATCAAAGTTCACCTCACTTGGTTGCCCGACCGAAAATGTGTTTTCACACACCTTGGGGAAGGCAGGTTCGTCATCTCGGAAGTAGAGAACTCAAGACTGTCGGTGGGTGACACTTTTGAGTGTTCCGTCATCATCGAGGGAGAGCCACTCTACCTGAACAACCTCATCCACAAAGGCAAAAACAATTCCCTATACGTGATAGGGAAGGTGTCAGGGATACATTTCGAGGTGACAGAAGAATAAGAGAGAACATTCGCCTGCCCCAGCGCAAGGCTACAAGATTCTCATCTTTCAACGATTCTGTTGAATTCCCGCCAATAGCCATCTGTCTGGTATGCAGCTTTGCTGCCACGGGGCACATAGAGTGTGGCAACGGCGCGATTAGCGAATACTGCACGACAAGCAACGGGATTAGGATTACGTACCGTTACTGAGGTCAGATTCGTGCCTAAGCCGAATACCCAATTGCCAATGGTTGTCACACTTGCAGGGATTGTGACGGATGTCAATCCTCCACAGCGGGCAAAAGCTCCATTACAGAATTCCTCAATGCCTTCCTCGAGGGTGAGGGAAGTCAAACCTGAACAATATTCGAATGCCCAATGTCCGATAGTTTTTACACTCGAGGGGATGGTGATGGAGGTTAGACTGCTGCAATGCCAGAAAGCAAATTTCCCGATGCTGGTCACACTACCAGGAATCGTAATGGTCGCGAGCGAACTGCAAAAAGCAAAGGCATAACTCCCAATGCTCGTCACACTGCCAGGAATCGTTATGCTCACGAGCGAACTGCAATCTTTGAACGCACAATTATCAATCTGCGTCACAGGCAGGCCAAACAATTCATCTGGGATGAGAATTGAGGATGAATTGAAATCCCCCAAAATTCCTTTCAAAGAAAAGCTATCACCTGTGCGCCTATAAATCAATCCCTGTTCATCCACATAGATGTTCTCGCCCGTCCCTTTCCCTATGTAGCAGATATCATAGTCCAGCCAGCGGTCCTCGCCTCCTCTGTCATCAATGTAGATGGCAAGAAGATTCTCACCTTCAACCAACAATTTGCTGGGGATGAAGAAGTCGTTCGTAGTACCATCCATCTCGCCGAAGAATACACCATTCAAATACACCTTGATATGATCGTTATGACGGGCAGTAAGTGAATAAAAACCTTCCTTGACCTCTTCCAGGGTGAAGGTCCGCCTCAGATAGAACGCACTGCCTTCGGCTTCCCAATCATAGTTGGCATCGGGGTCATTGGCCATAGGACCTGTCAAAACAGGCCATTCGGCATCGTTGAATTTGCACGAATACCACAAGTTCCCATCGTTATCCACAGGATCAGGAGCTTCTTCCCAACTCTCGAAGTATTGGTAACGAGCCTCCCAGGAATGACCTAGGAACTGTATTTCGTCACCTTCTTCCACAATTGACTTGAAATCCTTCCAATACTCGGCATTGGCATAAGCATCGCGACTGCCAGGAGGGACGCATAGAATGGCATTGACACGATTGGAGAAAGTTTGAGCATTTATTTCCACAGGTACAGCATTTCGAACGGTCACCGTTGCTAAGTTGCAACAATTCTTGAATGCTCCTTTCCCTATGCATGAAACATGCTTGGGTAGAATTATGGAGACCAGTTCAGTACAATCGCAGAACGCCTGATCCCCAATGTCTGTCAAGCTTGTGAAATACTGCAACTCCTTGAATGATGTAATCTTTTTGTTCCCTTTGAAAGACTCGCCCAAGTCCTTCACAGCAGCAGCTTCCTTCAGAGTCAGCTCACCGTCTCCGTTGGTGTCCCAGTTGGCAACACAAATGGCTTTTACATCTCCATCGTCGAATTCAATCCTGCTCAATCCGAAGATGTGGTGAATCCTATTCCAAGTGCCATACAATCTGCTGGAAGGTGGCATAGAAGGCATGCTGACAAGGTACCCAAGGAA
Organism: Bacteroidaceae bacterium; assembly: GCA_017427185.1. Lineage (GTDB taxonomy): Bacteria > Bacteroidota > Bacteroidia > Bacteroidales > Bacteroidaceae > Physcousia. The sequence goes on from JAFRTJ010000028.1 coordinate 4,454, forward strand.
GATTCCGGGGAGAAGCAACAAGAGAATAAGGAGAGCAAGCAAGAGCCAACGTCGCTGCGACTTCCATCTGCTGCGACGCGCAATATCACTCCGCAAATCATCGACATTGGCATAGCGCTGGTCGATGGGCTGGAGACAACGGTTTGCAATGGATTTCCAAAATCCGCCAAGAGGCATCTGCTGGATAATGACACCCAAAGAGTAGAGATCGTTGCGAACATCAGGAATAGGCAAAGATGCCTGTTCGGGTGACATGTACTGACGTGTGCCAGAAGGTTGTTTCAGTATGGCATAATTGTCGGCATCAGAGAGCGAGAAGTCTATGATCTTCACACTGTGCCCGTTGCGTGTAAGCATGATGTTGCTGGGTTTCAGATCCCGATGGGTAACGCCCGAGTCATGAATATAAGCAAGGGCATCGATGATGCCGTTCACGATGCTTTCCGCTTCCCGCTGTCTGTCTTTCTGTGTCTTCGAGGTTGTGCTGGTTTCGTTGAGCCAATCTCTCAACGTTTCTCCCTCAATGTATTCCATGACGAGGCACTCACCTACCACTTCATCGCTGCCTCTGGGACCTGCTTCCACATATTCCACACCCTGACAATCCACAATCTTGGGATGGTGGAGTTTTTTCAGGATTTCCATCTCCTTGTGCAGCATCTGACGATAGAGGGCATCGCCACGCAATTCGGGAAGCAATGCTTTCAACAGATACCATCGTCCCATACGCTTTGCACGGAACAGGCGATGGAAGTCCGTCTGACGGAGGAGAGAGATTTCTGTGAATTGGGACTTCTGCTCTTCGAAGTCTCCTGCTTCGAAACCAGAATAAGAGTTGTCGTCTAAGTCGTGCTGCATCATCAGAAATCACATTTCATTCATAATGGAACGAAACTTTTCCCAGAATAAAATTCCTTTTCACAATCTGGCATCACTCATTCTGGATTGTATCCGAACGAGTTAAGTTCACGTTGAGACGAGCGCCAATCCTTGTCAACCTTTACAAACAATTGCAGGTAGATGGGCTTGTCGAAGAATTTCTCCAACGCCTTGCGAGCCTCGGTCCCAACCTTTTTCAAAGCAACGCCCTGATGTCCGATGATGATGCCTTTCTGCGATTCACGCTCCACGTAAATGATGGCACTGATATGGATTTTCCTTTCATCCTCCTTGAAAAGCTCCACCCTCACCTCGACAGAATAGGGTATCTCCTTGTCATAATAAAGCAGTATCTTCTCGCGGATAATCTCGCTGACAAAGAAGCGTGCCGGTTTGTCCGTCCACTGATCCTTGTCGAAATAAGCAGGAGACTCAGGAAGGAGCTCCTGGATACGACGCAAGACGACATCCACATTGAAACGATGCAACGCACTGATGGGGATGATCTCCGCCTGAGGCATGACAGCATGCCATTCCTCCACCTTTTTGGCAAGACCCTCCTGATCGCCAAGGTCGATCTTGTTGACAAGAACCAGGATGGGAACCTTCAGTTTCTGAACCTTCTCCAGGAAATCTGCATTCTTATCGGGAGTCTCCACCATATCGGTGACGTAAAGCAATACGTCAGCATCCTGAAGGGCACTCTCGCTGAACTTCAACATGTGCTCCTGCAGCTTGTAATTAGGTTTCAGGACACCAGGCGTATCGCTGAAACATATCTGCATCTCAGGAGTATTCAGGATTCCCATAATGCGGTGGCGAGTTGTCTGCGCCTTGAATGTGGTAATGGAAATACGTTCTCCCACCAAAAGGTTCATCAGAGTACTCTTTCCCACATTGGGATTCCCTACGATGTTGACAAATCCAGCCTTATGCATAATCTTCTGTCAGATAAGAAATTAAAGTGTCATTCTTCGCTCGCAGACCTGAGTTTATACCACTCTTCACGCGAGATCAGCCCTTCCTTATAGAATTGGGCAGGTTCTTTTGCAGCTTCGTCAGCTCCGTCGTATCCCCAGATCATATAACTGGCACCCCAAGTGAAGCCTGCACCAAAAGAGGTGAAGACAATATTGTCTCCCTTCTTCAGACGAGGCTCGTATTCCCAGAGGCAAAGAGGCAACGTTCCGCCAGAGGTGTTTGCCATGTGATCGATGTTGACCATCACATGGTCCCTGCTGATGCCGATACGTTCTGCCACAGATGCCTCGATGTTGATGTTTGCCTGATGAGGAACCACCCAATCAACATTTTCCTTGCTGAGGCCATTCCGCTGAATGATGGTTTTCACGGCAGAAGTCATGTCGAGAACCGCATGTTTATAGACGGCTCTTCCTTCCTGGTACACAAAATGCTCGCGACCATCCACCGTCTCGTGGCTCGGCATACGTGCGCTGCCACCTGCTGACATGTGGAGATGCTCATAGGCTTTGCCCTTGATGCCATCCACGCGATAGTATCCGTCGATCAGACCGTAATTCTCAGTCGTGGCTTCCATCATGACACAAGCCGCGCCGTCTCCAAAGATAGGACATGTATTGCGGTCTTCGTAGTTGGTCATGCTGGACATGTGATCGCCGCCGCATACAATAATCCGCTGATAGCGACCGGAACGAACAAAGTTGGCTCCCACTTCCAATGCATAAAGGAAACCTGAACATGCGGCCTCCATGTCGAAACCAAAGGCCTGAGGCAAACCGCAGGCATCGATGACCAAAGATGCAGTAGAGGGGAAATGGTAATCAGGAGTGGTGGTGGCGCAAATGACCAACTCTACGGAGGCAGGATCAACCTGAGTCTTACGCAGGAGTTGCTTCACAGCTCGCGTCATGAGATAAGAGGTTCCGCTTCCTTGTTCTGGACGAAGGATATGGCGAGTCTTGACACCAATACGCTGCATGATCCATTCATCGCTGGTGTCCACGATACGCGACATTTCTTCATTGTCCAGAATATAATTAGGTACGTATCCCCCCACACCTGTGATTACCGCATTTATTTTTTCCATTTCAAAGAATTCTAGATACTTGGTATACAAAAAAAATAAAGCCGCCATAATCTCCGATTTCAGCGGGACTATTGCGGCTGTATTCTGGAACCGAGAAGATTAAGCCTCTTTCTCGATAGCAACCTTGCCGCGATAGTATCCGCAAGCAGGGCATACTGTGTGGTAGATGTAATACTCGCCACAGTTGGAGCAAACTGCCAATGCAGGTGCTACTGCCTTGTCATGAGTTCTTCTCTTAAGGGTTCTAGTCTTTGACTGTCTTCTTTTAGGATGTGCCATTTTCTTTTATTTTTTTTCGTTATCTAATATTTTTCTCAAATCATTCCATCTCGGATCAATGGGTTTCTCTGTTTCTTGCTCTGATGATGACTCCTCGAATTCTGCATCGAGAGGGCATTCTCCCTGAGGATGCACATGACGAATGGGAATCTCCAAAGCGATAAACTCGTACAGGTTCCATGCGACATTCAGAGTTCCATCTCCTTCTGGCACAGTCACCATGTCTCCATCGTCCTCGAATCGGTCGCCCAGCTTTACCTTGAGGGTTTGCTCGGCTTCGACGGGTTGATCCATCAATTCCATGCAACGGTCGCAAGCAACCTTGACGGTTCCCGCGAATCCGAAGGTCAATTCATAGACGCCAGATGTGCGTTTCACCTGTAAAGAGGCGTCCAATTGCCCTTGCTGAATCTCTGGACCCTGAACAGCGGAGAAGAAGCGGTCGTCAATATGCCACTGATACGACACAGTATCCGAGATCATACCTTTCAGATCCACCTTAAAGCTATCCAGTTTCTCCATCGGGGTGCAAAATTACAAAAAAAACAAATATGAGCAAGATTATTTGGGGCAAAAAATGAAGATTTAGTGCTTTTTAAGTTCTATTCGGAAGGTTGTACCACGTCCAATCTCTGAATTTTTCACAAAAATGCGTCCTTGATGATATTCCTCGACAATTCTTTTTGCCAATGAAAGTCCCAAACCCCAGCCACGCTTTTTGGTGGTGAAACCTGGCATGAAGACACTCCCAAAATGAGTCTTGGGAATCCCTTTGCCTGTATCTGACACTTCCACAGCAAAGCAAGTGCTCGTCTCAAAGGCTTTGATGGTAATCTTCCCCACGCCATCCATCGCGTCGATAGCATTCTTGCAAAGATTCTCGATTACCCACTCGAACAGGGGTGCGCTGATGCGGACAATCAATGGCTGCTGAGGCAACTCACATGACATGACAACACGATTGCTCGTACGTCGGCTTATGTATTGAACCACAGCGGCAATCACCTCATTCAGATTCCCAGGAGTCGGCTCTGGCAGAGAGCCAATCTTGCTGAATCGCTCAGCAATCCGCTGAAGCCGCTTCACGTCCTTGTCCATCTCTGGAATCATCTCGTCCTCAGGATAATTCTCTTTCAAGACCTCCACCCAAGCCATCAGACTGCTGATGGGAGTCCCCAGCTGATGGGCCGTCTCCTTGCTGAGTCCCACCCACACCTTGTTCTGCTCAGCTTTCTTACTGCTCAGCAAGGCAAAGATGGCCACAACCACGAATATCAGGACCACACCTAACTGTACATAAGGATAATAGGTAAGGCGCTGAAGCATGATACTCTCGCCAAAACACACCTCAATAAAATCATTCGAGTCATTGCCTTCGTTGTCGGTCAAGACGATACGGATAACATTGCCGTTGGCCTTCATCGAAGCAGCACGCTTGGCCACATTCTGATGAATCTCCTGTTCCGTCTTACCCTTCACCTTCAGATTGCGGTAATCCTGAACGGTGCCGTCGCTTCCCAAAACGATGACAGGAATCGTGTTGTTGCCGTTGAGAACAGCGAGCACAAGGGCCAAGTCAGTAGTCTCGTCAGCATTCTTGACCGACCTCATCGCTTCAGCCCAAACCGCCATATTGTTGTACTCCTCCGTCTTCAAGTCACGCACCAGGAAATGGGACACAACCAGCGAGACCACAGCAATGACCACCGCTGCGACCACCAGGATAATCTTCACCTGACGTATCTTGTCAACCCACTGGATGTTGCTCATGCCAACAAAGGATAAAAAAGGTGTTTCAAACAACAAAATTATTATTAATATTTTATTTTTGCCAGAAATGCGGCAAGAAATCAGCAAAAAAAGTGTACCTTTGCCGCCATGAAACGTGTAATGTACATATTTTTATCTGTTCTCATCTACTCAATCTCTGCCTGCCAGAATTACGATGAGCCAGAACCTGGAACCAGGACAAAGCGTACAGTCATCGTCTACATGGCTGCTGAGAATTCCCTCAGCAGGTTCTTTGCCAGAGATACCCTAGAGATGACTAAAGCTGCTGTCTATGTGCCAGACGACGTGAACTTTGTCATCTATCTGGATGGACCAAAATATCCTACCATTTGCACGCTGACTGCCAAAGAGGGAAAGAAAACCTGGAAAGAATACAGGAAAGACATCGATAGCGCTGACTCCACCAACATGCTCAATACGATAAAGGAGATTGCAAACGCATTCCCTGCAGAGCATTACGGACTCGTCCTATGGTCGCACGCAACAGGGTGGGTCAACCGAAAGGAAGCAAAGCGCAGGAACACCATTCTGGTCGACAACAACTGCAACAGTTCTGCCTCGAATATAGGTTCCGAAATGAACATCTCAGAACTAAGATGGGTTCTGGAGAACTTCAAGCATCTGGACTACATATTCTTTGATGCCTGTTTCATGCAAAGTATAGAAGTCGCCTACGAGCTGCGCAAGGTCACCGACTACATCGTGGGCTCACCTGCAGAGATTCCTGGAGAAGGCGCCCCCTACGAGATGATCATGACAGCCCTCTGCAACGGAGATGCAAAGGAGATTGCCAACCAGTACTACGAAGGTTACAAAGACGGCGATGGAGTAGTGCTTTCCGTAATCGACTGCAGCAAATTGGAGGCTTTGGCCAAAAAGACAGCGCAATACGTCCCCACCGTTTGGGCAAACAAGGCTGAGCTGAACACCTCTGGCATCCAATACTACGTCCCCTTCATCACCTGGAATAGCCATCACCCTGAGCCCTTCGACATGAACAGCGTTATGCACAAGCTTTTGCCAGAAGACATGTATGAGGAATGGAGACCTTACCTGGATGCCGCTGTACCCTTCCGTAAGGCAACTCCCTGGTGGTTCTCTGTCCTCTACCATGCCAGCCTGACCGACCCTGACTACTTTAGCGGCGTTTCGATGTTCATCCCCCATAGCAAGTACGAGCCCTACGGATGGGATGCACAATTCCAAACCACCCAATGGTATACTGCTGCAGGTTGGAAGCAGACAGGCTGGTAATCCCCCTCCACACATCATCTTTTCAGGCTTTCAGGAAGAACACGTTGACTTCGCGGTTTCAACGTGTTGACTTTGCCATTTCAACGTGTTGTGTCTGCCATTTCAACGTGTTGTGTCTTTCCCCTCATTTTTTCGGCTTGGCATCCTCGAAAAACATTCTGGAAGAATCGTAAAGCAGAATCGACTGCTGAGGACAGAAAAATGCTGTGATTCCTTGTTTTTTTTCACCAGCAATCATCATTATCCACATTATTATTTCCCCAAGAATGGTTTTTCTCGATTCTTTTTGCTAACTTTGCAACAAATTGTGCCTTTTTAAAGAAGAAATTATGCTTTTCGACAAACAAACGTATAGGGAGAGACGCCAGAAGCTGAAGGAGAGTGTCGGCTCTGGACTCATCATCCTCTTTGGAAACAATGAATCTCCTGCCAACTACCCGTCCAACGTCTATAAGTTCCGCCAGGACAGCACGTTCCTGTACTTCTTTGGACTACATCGCGAAGGTTTGGTGGGTGTCATCGATGTGGACAACAATCAGGAATACCTGCTGGGCAACGACATAGACATCGAGGACATCGTATGGTACGGACAAGTGGACAGCGTGGCCGACATGGCTGCACAGACGGGCGTGGAGAAGAGCGCCCCCATCTCCCAACTGGAGGTGATGGTGGACAAAGCCAAGAAAACGGGGCAGAAGATTCACTTCCTGCCACCCTATCGACACGATCTGATGATCCAGCTGATGGATCTGACCGGCATACATCCTGCGCAGCAACGCGAAGCTGCATCACTTGACCTCATCATGGCTGTCGTGAACCAGCGGTCCATCAAATCACCTGCTGAAATCGAGGAGATAGAGCGCGCCTGTGCCATCGGATACATGATGCACACCACAGCGATGAAAATGTGTAAGCCAGGCGAAACGGAGCAACGCATCGCTGGAGTGCTGAATGGAATCGCAAGCAGCTATGGCTGCATCGTGTCCTTCCCTACCATCCTGAGCATGCATGGCGAAATCATGCATGGGAACCCCTCGCCACGCCCTTTGGAAGAAGGCAGGCTGATGCTGTGTGACGCAGGTGCTGAGACCAACGAGAACTATTGCTCTGACAACACACGTACAACTCCTATCAGCGGCAGATTCACTCAACGCCAGCGCGAGATCTACAGCATCGTCGTGGATTGTCACGATTATGCCCTGACCCTGGCCAAACCTGGCGTGAAATGGTGGGACGTCCACATGGGAGTCTGTCGCCTGATGATAGAAAGGCTGAAAGAACTGGGCTTGATGAAAGGCGATACGGAAGAAGCCTTACGAGCAGGGGCACATGCCATGTTCTTGCCTCATGGGCTGGGACACATGATGGGAATGGATGTTCACGACATGGAAGGTCTGGGGCAGATTTATGTGGGCTTCGACGATGAGGTTCGTCCAAACCTGGAACAGTTCGGAACGAATTGCCTCCGTTGTGGGCGCCGCCTGCAAGAAGGATTCGTCATGAGCGACGAACCTGGCATTTACTTCATCCCTGCCCTCATCGACAATTGGAAGAGCCAAGGCCTTCACAAGGAATTCATCAACTATGACCTCCTGGAAACCTACAAGGACTTTGGCGGCATCCGTATTGAGGATGACATTCTGATTACCAAAGACGGTTGCAGATTCCTGGGGAAGGAACTCATACCTTATCATATTGACGACGTAGAAGAATTTATAAACAAACAACAAAATTAATTATGAAGAAGATTATCGCACTTGCAGCCGCTGCCTTGCTCATCCTGCCGGCTGTGGCAAAGGACAAAGACAAAAAGAAGGAAGACTCGAAGGACTCTCTCATCTTCACCACCATCATCGAGCATCCCGTAACAAGCATCAAGAACCAGAACAGCAGCGGAACCTGCTGGGCTTATTCTTCTCTGGCTTTTCTGGAGAGTGAAGCTATCAAGAAGCACCCTGAAATGAAGGACGACCTCGACCTGTGCGAGTCTTTCCTCATCAGCAAAACTTATGTTGACCGTGCCGACAAGCATGTCCGCACTCATGGCGACGCCAGTTTCAGCCAGGGCGGTTCCTTCGAGGATGCTCTTTACTGCATGGAACACTACGGACTCATTCCTGAAGGCATCATGCCCTATCCCATCACGGAATATGGCGATTCCCTCTTTAATTTCAAGACCCTCTTCCCCCCTATGGAAGCTTATCTGAAAAGCATCGCTCCAAGTGACGCAAAGAAGATTCTGCATAAGGGTTGGAAGCCAGCAGTTCAGGCCATGCTTGACGGATACTTTGGCAAATGTCCTACTGAGTTTGAGTACAAAGGGAAGAAATATACTCCTCAGTCTTTCGTAAAGGAATACCTTACCCTCGATCCAAACGATTATGTCAGTCTGACAAGCTATACACACCATCCCTTCTACAGCACCTTTGCTCTCGAGATTCAAGACAACTGGCGCTGGGCAACCAGTTACAACCTGCCCATGGAAGAACTGATGCGTGTCATGTATGAGTCTGTGAAGAACGGTTGGACTTTTGCCTGGGGTGCAGACGTTAGCGAGGAAGGTTTCAGCCGTCTCAACGGCAAGAACAAGAGCGTAGCAATGGTGCCTGCCACTTTATCCAAAGGCAAGGAAGTTGGAAGCGACCAAGCCCATTGGACAGGCGAGAAGGGTGGCAAGGAAGAAGTCGTCGTAAGTGCCAACGCAGAGAAGACCATCACTCAGGAGATGCGTCAGGAAGCATACGACAACTGGGAAACGACAGATGATCATGGCATGCAAATCTACGGAATTGCTAAAGATCAGTATGGCAAGGAATATTTTATGATGAAGAACTCATGGGGTGAGAGCGGTCCTTTCAAGGGATTCTGGTACGTCAGTCAACCCTATGCTGCCTACAAAACCATGAATATTGTCATCAACAAAAATGCCGTTCCAGCAGACATCCGTAAGAAACTCGGATTTTAAAGGAATTGGTTCCTATTGTTAAAAAAACGCAATTTGCAGAGGTTTACGACTGCAGATTGCGTTTTTTTTTGTACCTTTACACGGAATGAGCTATAATTGGAACTACGATGCGCCTACGCCAGAGCAAGAAACCCTGGCGAATGAACTTGCCAATGAATTGGGAATCAGCCCGATATTAGGTAAGCTCCTGGTGGATCGTGGCATTCATTCAGCTATAGAGGCAAAAAAATTCTTCCGACCCCAATTGACAGATCTTCTCGATCCTTTCTTGTTTCGAGATATGGAGAAAGCTGTAGACCGACTGAATGAGGCTCTAGGCAACAGGGAACGCATCTTAGTCTATGGCGATTATGATGTGGACGGATGCACAGCGGTTGCTCTTGTTTACAAATTCCTGCAGCAGTTTTATTCCAATATTGATTACTACATTCCAGACCGCTATGAAGAAGGATATGGAGTCTCGTACAAAGGCGTGGATTATGCCTATGAAACAGGAGTAAAACTTGTTATCGTGTTGGATTGTGGCATTAAAGCTGTGGAAGAAATCAAATATGCCAAAGAAAAAGGCATCGATTTCATCATTTGCGACCACCATGTTCCAGACGACATCATGCCACCTGCGGTAGCCATTCTAAATGCAAAGCGCGCAGACTCTACATATCCATACAAGGATTTGTCGGGTTGTGGCGTAGGTTTCAAGTTTATGCAAGCATTCGCCATAAACAATGGAATTGAGTTCTCCCAACTGATACCTCTTCTTGACCTATGTGCCGTAAGCATCGCTTCTGACATAGTTCCAATCATGGGAGAAAACAGAATACTTGCTTTCCATGGTTTACGTCAGCTCAACTCAAATCCCAGCGTAGGCATGAAGGCAATCATCGATGTATGCGGACTTACAAACAAAGAAATCAGCATCAGCGACATCATTTTTAAGATTGGACCTCGCATCAACGCCTCTGGCCGTATGCAAAATGGCAAGGAATCTGTAACGCTATTGGTTGAAAAGAATTACAAGGCAGCCCATTGCGAGGCTGAAAAAATCAATCGCTACAATAACCAACGCAAGGATCTGGACAAGAGCATGACGGAGCAGGCCAATCAAATTGTAGAGAAACTGGATTCTCAGCATGAGCACAAAGCCATTGTCATCTACAACGAGGAATGGCACAAAGGAATCATTGGCATCGTTGCTTCACGATTAACAGAAATCTACTATCGGCCCTCCATTGTCCTGACACGTGACGATGAATTTGCCACAGGTTCTGCACGTTCCGTTTCAGAGTTTGATATATACAAGGCCATCGAGAGTTGTCGAGACTTACTGGAAAATTTCGGTGGACACACCTATGCCGCAGGACTTACCATGAAGGTAGAGAACGTCCCTGAATTCAAACGACGTTTTATGCAATATGTGGAAGAAAACATCCTACCGGAACAGACCAGCGCAATCATCAATATCGATGGTATTCTGAACTTCAAGGATATTACCCATCGATTCTTCATTGACTTAAAGCGTTTCAATCCTTTCGGTCCAGAAAACTCCAAACCTATCTTTTGCACTAAACACGTCTATGACTATGGAACAAGCAAGGTCGTAGGACGAGAACAAGAGCACATAAAACTCGAATTAGTCGATGACAAAAGCAATAATGTAATGAACGGAATTGCTTTTGGTCAAAGTGCACAAGCACGTTACATAAAAACCAAACGTTCCTTTGATATTGTGTACACAATAGAAGAGAATACACATAAGCGTGGAGAAATCCAATTACAAATAGAAGATATCAGACCAACAGAGATAGACTAATGCCTGTAGACAAATACCTATCTATTCTCCGTCAATATTGGGGATACGAGGATTTCCGGGGAATACAGCGCAGTATCATTGAAAGCATAGGCAGCCATAAGGACACATTAGGACTGATGCCTACAGGAGGGGGTAAAAGTATAACCTTCCAAGTACCAGCACTTGCAGAAGAAGGAGTTTGCATCGTTATTACACCGCTGATTTCCCTGATGAAAGACCAAGTGACAGCACTCAGGAAACTCAACATTCGAGCAGCTGCCATCTATTCTGGACAAAGTCATCAAGAAATTCTGGAGATATTGGAAAACTGTGTGTTTGGCGCATACAAGATTGTGTACATATCACCAGAACGTATATCTTCTGATATCTTTCAAACCAAGCTTCGTCGTATAAACGTAAGTTTCTTCACAGTTGATGAAGCACATTGTATCAGCCAATGGGGATATGATTTCCGTCCATCCTATCTTCAAATCACAGAGATTCGGAAGCTAAAACCCGGAGTCCCTGTCCTAGCCCTCACCGCTACTGCGACACATGAAGTAGTAAAAGATATTCAGGAAAAACTTCTTTTCAAAAAGGAGAATGTTTTTCGTATGAGTTTTGCTCGCAAAAACTTAGCGTATATAGTTCGGCATGCAGATAATCAAAAACTGGAAATGTACAAATTGCTAAAAGCCATCCCTGGTTCATGCATTATCTATACAAGAAACCGCATCTACAGCCAAGAATTAGCTGAGCAATTATGCAAAGAAGGATTCTCGGCAACTTTCTACCATGCTGGAATTCATGATTATCTCAAGGACGAGAGACAAAACCAATGGCAGGATGACAAGATACGAATCATGGTGGCAACAAATGCATTTGGAATGGGAATCGACAAGCCCAACGTACGGCTTGTCATCCACATGGATCTTCCGGATTCTTTGGAAGCATATTTTCAAGAAGCAGGCCGAGCGGGGCGTGATGGAAAGCAAGCCTATGCTGTTATCATCTTGGATGGCAAGGAGTTAGATTTGTCAAGAAGACGCATTTCTCAAACTTATCCCAAAATAGATTACATACAAAACGTCTATGAGAAAGTTTGTTTCTACCTGCAGATGGCTATCGGGGATGGGCAAAATGTAACCCGCGAATTCAACATAGAACAGTTCTGTCGAAACTTTAACTTTCATCCATTGATGACAAAGAATGCTTTATCACTATTGGATAAGGCAGGATATTTAGAGTATCGGGATTCAGAGGATGGAACCAGCCGCATTCGCATCAAAGCCACTCGAAATGATTTATATAAAGTAATCGACAAACAAAAGGAAATTATAGTCAACTGCATGATGCGTCACTATGGAGGAATTTTTGTTGACTTTGTGTATCTTGATGAAGAACTCGTTTCTAAAGAAACGAATATACCCAGGAGAATAATCTATCAAGAACTGTCTGAAATGAACAAATGGGGAATCGTTGATTACATTCCCAAGAAAAAGATTCCCCACATTACTTTCAAGCGTAAAAGAGTAGAGGCTTCACACATATTTCTTCCTGATTCTGTCTATAAAACAAGGAAGAAAGAATACACACAACGTTTGAAAGCCATGCAAGAGTATTGTCTCAGTGAAGATACTTGCAGAAGTAGAATTCTTTTAACTTACTTCGATGAAAAAAGTTATGAGGATTGTGGCCAATGTGATGTATGTAAAAAGAGAAAAGCGTACGAGATTTCAGATGAGGAATTTCAAGAGATCAAATCACATCTAATTAAACAACTTGAAAATGGTCCAATTAGACCTGATAAGCTGGACATAATCGGAATAAATCCAGATAAACTTCATTGGGTTTTGGAATACATGCGTGGTCATGAAGAAATCAGACAAGAAGAAAATTTAATAAGACTAGTCAACTAAGAAAAAAGAGGAGGGGGACGCGTCCCTTTTCATGGACACATCCCCCTCTCGAAATCATAAAAGAAGGCGGCGACCTACTCTCCCACAGACGCAGTACCATCGGCGCGGGCGGGCTTAACTTCTCTGTTCGGAATGGGAA
>JAFRTJ010000029.1 GCA_017427185.1 Bacteroidaceae bacterium
ACATTATTATATAATATATAATATAAAGGTAAATATCCTTCTTTTTTTTCCTTCCAATGAAATTTTGAAATGATACGGCGTTACGGCGTTACGGCGTGAATGTCTGAAACTATGATAAACTTCTAAGAATCAGTGGATTTGCTTGTGTGGTTGACACTTTCCTGAAAGAGTTGACACTCGCGCAGGCGGAGTTCTCCCGTTGACTTTGTCTTCATTTGTCGCGACTCAGCCAAACAAGAAGGCTTGATGGCGTTCGCTGCTCCAAATGTTCAGTAATGAAAAAAAAACAAGCTTTTTTTTGCATTTCGCTCGCTTATTCGTAACTTTGTAGGCGAGAAAGAGTAAAAGAAATGAACCAACAACAATATAATCAACTGTTCTCGTTCATCTGGAACATCGCTTCAGATGATATGATCAATCACTCTACAAAGCTCATTCTGGATGATAAGGGCAATGTACAGCGGCAATAGTCGATGTGGAAGCTGGACAAGTGAACGTACAAAATCTATAGAATTGTAAATAATATGAAAAACAATGTTTTATTACTATTGATTAGCTTATGCATGTTTTCATGCAACAATGTAAGAAATAATAATGCTTTTCAACAAGAAGCACTTCCAAATATGGTTGATGTTGTCGAATATAACGACGAAATGAAGATTATTGAATGCAAATCTGACAAGAATATTCCCGATGATTATATTCTAGGTAAAGTGGTTGAGTTCACGGGTAAAACAAAAGAAGAAATAAATATGCTAAGCCAGTTTAAATCCTATAATACTGCTTTGTTAAGAGGAGATATCGACAATGCAGCACACTATATTTATAAAGATGCTGTGGTGTACTTCAGAAAGTTCTATCCTGGAATGGGAGATGATGCCATTATGAATAAATTCTTTGAAAGTGTTTCTAACGAGATGATTGAACAAATAAGACGTTTTGAAAGACATGGCGTAGAACTCGAATTTGTGGTAAGTCGGCTAATCAGAAAAGTCTCTCAAGGAGATAACATTTTCTATGTCTTTGAAATTGTTTCCAACATGTATAATGACAATCTACAACTTCACACAACACCAGATTTAACACTGGCAGTTTCTTCCAACAGTGGAAAGAATTGGACTTTTAACACAATGAATGAAGACACGCCCAACATTCTTAGAGTAAGTTACTCAGACGATGTTGTGGACAAAATCATGGGATATTAATTTTAATCATTTAACAAATAGTATTTGGCCCTATGCTTTACCCAATTTACGATTACTATCATGAGAGCTCTCTAACTCTTGAGGAAGTCTTAGAGCATTATGTAGAAAAATTTTATCTCAGAAAACATGGCAGGGATAAATATGAAAAAATTCTCCAAAAAGTGGCTGAATCAGATAAGGTTAAAAAGCTATTTGACCTGAGTTATCATCAGAGACTATCTATTAATTATATAGATTTTGGCGAAACACTAAATAGCATCTTTTGGTTCATGTTTCAATCTAATGAGACACAAGCTGTAGCAGTTTTAGCTATGGCACGCAATTGGAACGTGAAAGTTAATTCTCATTTACAGTTAAAAAGTAATATGGAATTACGAAACGACGCTTTGAAAATCTTCAAAAAGTTCTCTATTTATGGAGATATGACACAGGAAGAATATGATAGGATGAGGAGTCCACAAATTGAAAATGAAATGGATGAAGACGAGATTGAAGAAGAATCCGAAATGGGAAATAACTATCATATATTAAATTTCTATTTGGATTGTTCTCATTGGCATAAACAAGAAGATGAAATAAAAAAATGTCCATTAGTTCTACCTGTTAAAATTATAGACATTGAAGAAGAAGATGATATTGCATTAAAGTACGAAGTTAGAAATTTGCCAACTCTCATACTAGTTGATGGTGATGGGAATGAAATACATCGTTGGGTAGGAGTAACTCCATCATCTGAAATCAATGATTATATAACTGAAAATGGCTATGGTTTTATAGAAGATGTCGGAGAAAATGATAATGACAAGTCGAGCAATATTGATGAGAATGATATGGATGATTCGGGTATTCCCGATGCAGTTAAGTCAAGAATGGATGATTCAGACTTTCAGGATAAATGTATTGCCATACTGGCAGAAGGGGGAACAAAGGAACAGATTCAATTAAAAATGGATTATCTATCAGGTAAGAAGACAAAACCCGCTGAGATTATTCAATTAGAACAGAAAATCAGGGGGCTTTTCAGGAAGAGATTTGATGCCGTCGGACAAAGGATACTTAATGAGAGTAGTAGTTTTGATATTATGCATAAAATCAAAGCAGCAACTATACTCTCCAAATGTAACGACGCTTTGGATAACACTTTATTCTTCCCTGAGATAGACGACATAAAGGCTGGCGCAAATAAGGTTGGTATAAGTGTGAATATTATAAAAGACGAGGAATATAAAAGAGCTTTAGCTAAATATAGAGACGGGAAAACAGTTGATTAGTTAAGATGTTAGTTGGCCAAGTGAACGTGCAAAACGAAGCAAACTAAATGACAGATATTATGTCACAAAAAGAGGGATATTTGGATTTTGACGAGTATATCCACCAGGGGGAGCCTGATAAGCGAGAAAAGGCAGGTTATTGGCAGGCGGCCATCGGACTTCAGACTGTAGATGGCCTGAAGGTCTCGAACTATCTGCAAGACACGGCTCGCAAGCACATCGAGGGTGAGATCAACATTGATGAGGCACGCGAACTCGTCAACCAATATTATATCACAAAGACAGCTCATGAGGCTAACGACGATGACAAGGAAGAGGCCGATCGCGTTTCATCGAACATCGTAAAGGTGTTGTCCAGTCCTACTTTCGACTTTAGCGCTGGCGGTTACCAATCTGTGCATCGTCGTGTATTCGAGGGGGTGATGAAGCATGCAGGCGAGTTCCGTACCTATGATATCACAAAGAAGGAGTGGGTGCTGGAAGGTGACACTGTGCTCTATCTGAACTGGGAAGATCTGCGTCGTGCCGTTGACTATGAACTGGAACAGGAACGTGCTTACAACTATAAAGGAAAGAATCGGGATGAAATGATAAGCCATTTATCGGGTTTCGTCTCAGGTTTGTGGCAGATACATGCTTTCGGCGAGGGCAACACCCGCACCACTGCAGTATTCATTATACAATATCTGCGTTCGTTGGGTTTTGCTGTTGACAATGACCAGTTTGCAAAGCACTCGTGGTATTTCCGTAATGCGCTGGTACGTGCAAACTACCACAATGTGACGAAAGGTGTTGACTATACGCTTGTCTATCTGGAACGGTTCTTCCGCAATCTGCTGTTTGGCGAACAATGGGATCTGCGCAACCGCTATCTGCATATCCATCCTACAGAGGAGTGGAGCGTGCAGCCAAATCTGGCAGCACCCCACAAGCACCCCACAAGTACCCCACAAGTACAGAATAAGTTGAACCCAGACAATCCAAATACAGTAAGACTGATTCTGATTATTGGAGAAAAGGAACTGTCTGTAAAGGAAATGATGGAAGGCATAGGATTAAGAGACAGAAAAAATGTTTTGAACCTTTATCTCAATCCTGCCATCTCTGACGGTTATGTCCGTCTGTTATATCCACAGTCGCCCCGCCATCCGCGTCAGAAATATCTGCTGACGGTGAAGGGCCTGACATTATATGAAGAATTAAAAAAAAAATAGGGATATGCTCTGTGGCCCACTGCTTGAACTGATTGCCACGAACGCCTCTCACCCTATATCCCACAGCCATCTGTTGCTGGTTAAGCCAGCAGGTGCTTTCATTTAGAGTTTTGATTTTGTCATTTCTTGTTTCTTGGTGGTTTCCAACCATCTGAAATGCCTCATTTTAACTCTCTAAAACACAAAACTTAGTGATTCTTTACGCTAACATATTTATATTCAGAAGGTAGGCGAAAGAGGTTCTTTTGAGAGGCGAAAATGGAAAAAAATTCTCGAAAAAAAGTTGGATTTTCTTGTTGGAGAAATCATTTATTTCCTATACCTTTGCAGACAGAAATTCCCTGTAAAGGGAAGGGAAATAGAGAGGCATGGAAAGCAAGAGGAAGAAGTTTGAGTTTTACCTTTGGGCTGTCGCCTTTGGTCTGATGTCCCTTTTTGTCTCCCCATCGAGGGCTAACGGCGAGGAGGGCGTACATCGCGAAGGGCGTGACAGGTGTCGAGGAAGAACCAGTCAACCTTCGCATTTCGATGGGTTCTGGCTCCTACAGCTTCCAGTTGAGTGGCAGGAAGGATTGAAAGGGCAGGCAGGAATCTGTCCTCATCTTTCGCAGGGAGGGTTCACTTTTCTTGACCATCAGGTCGAAACAAAAATGAAGATTGATGATGGGAATCTTGATTTTTTGTGGCTCAGGATATGGCTGGATGAAAAAAAAGATGTAACTTTGTGACGTTGATCATACTTTGAAACTCATGAAGAAATTGTTCTTGATATTCAGTGTTGTTGCCCTGATAGGTTGCACAGAGGACATAGACACATCCAACCGTTACGTTTTCAAGGAGCAAACGGCGATGGGCTATCTGAAGAAGCATGCGGAGGACTACAGCACTTATGTGGATCTCCTGTACAAGATTCCTGTCAGCAGCGTCAGCAAGACAACCGTTGGGCAACTGCTCTCTGCGCGTGGTCACTACACCATCTTCGCTCCCACGAATGAAGCCATCCAGGATTATCTGGACACGCTGGTGGTCAACGAGGTGATTCCTGAAGCATCGTGGGACGCTTTCCCCAACGAGGCTACGCGAGACTCCATCGAGAAGGTGATAGTGCTGAACAGCGTCATAGATAGCGGCGACGACTACAACGCTTACGAGATAGGCAGCTTCCCCACCACGCAGGATGCGGAAATCCCTATCCCCAACATGTACGACCGCAAGCTGAGCATCCACTACAACGACGAAACCAACGAGGACATCCTGGTGAACAATTGCGCAATCGATGAGAACAACAGGGATATCCCTGTCATCAACGGCTTCATTCATGCTGTGAAAAAGGTGATAGCACCCAGCAACAATACGCTGGCTACCCTGTTCACCAACATCAAGCGAGACAATATCGAGGGGTATCACGTGATGGCCCTCTTGGTGCATGCAGTCGGACTGATTGACTCGTTGCAGGCTTATCGCGATGAGGTTTACGAGGAACTTTATCTGGCAGGCATGATTCCTGATGAGAATTTCACCTATAAGGGTTATGCTCCCAGGCACCGCTATTTCGGCTTCACTTGCTTTGCTGAGACGGATGAGTTCTGGAGCCAGACATTGGGTAAACCTGCCTTGGATATCACGGTTGAGGACGTGCGCGAATACGTGGCTGGTCTGGGTGTCTATCCTGATGCTGTGGACGACGATGACTATGAGAACGAGAACAATCTGCTGAACCGTTTCGTCACCTATCACTTCCTGCCTGAGCGCCTGGCTACAGACCGTCTGGTGCTCCACTACAACGAGAAGGGCAACAATCCGACTACACGCGAGCTGGGTGTGGCTATGTGTGAATACTACACCACGATGGGAAAGCGGCGTCTGATGAAACTCTATGAGAGCAGAGAGAGCAGGGGAGTGTACATCAATCGTTTCCCTCTCATCGATAATGGGCGTCATGGAACCTATCACGAGATTGGATGCGATCCTGGCAAGGAAGGAATCAAGGTGGGCGAACCGAATCTGGAAGGCGAGAACAACGTGCGCAATGGAATCATCTATCCCATCGACAAACTGCTGGTCTATGATGAAGACACCCGCAACAGCATGGGTAAGAGCCGAATCCGATTCGACGTGACGAACATGTGGCCTGAATTCATGAACAACGACATCCGCGTCAGCGAGATTACTGATGAGCGCCATTTGAGAGTCTCCATTCCCAACGATACGCAGTATCCTTATCTGGACGACCTGAGGATTTCAGAAGATACCTACTTCATCTATTGGACGGCTCGCGGATGGGGATGGAGCAACTATCTGGGCGACGAGGTGAACATTCAGGGTAATCTCGACGTGACGATGCGCCTGCCACCCGTTCCCCGCTATGGCACCTATGAATTGCGTTTCGCTTGCCAGAATGGCGGAGAGATGGGCAATCGAGGCATCTTCCAGTTCTACTGGGGAAGCGATTTGGGGCATCTGGCTCCCATGGGTATTCCTTTGGACTTGCAGATTGGTTCCCAATACCGCAGCACCAAGGCTGGGTACTTCCCAAGCAATATCGGATGGGTAGTGGATACTGACGACGATGATTATAACATCGACGTGGACAAGATCATGAGAAACAATGGTTTCATGAAAGGTCCAGAGATCTACATCGCAGGAAGCCCTGGCGGCACCATTACGGCTCGAAACAGCAATATCTGTTCGCGCCGCATCATCATCACTCAGCAGATGGATCCAGACAAGACGTATTATCTGCGTTTCAAGACCTGTTTGGATGACCCCAAGCGTGAGTATTATGTCGACTACTTGGAGTTCTGCCCCAAGGAGGTTTACGATAATCCTGAAACCCCTGAAGATATTTGGTAGAAAGGACTGACGCGATGAAGAAAATATGCTATATTGTGGCGATGGAGGCTGAGGCGCGTCCTTTCATCGAAGCCTACAATATCCGATTGGTGCCTGACTTTTTTGCCCCTCTGCCCTGTCAGCTCTATGAGGCTGAGGTCAATGGGAGCTGGCTTTATGTGGTGCTGAACGGTCGTCAGCATGAAATGGATCTCGTTGGCTGCGAACCTGCCTGCGTGGCAACTCAGGTGGCTATCCAGCGGCTGCATCCTGATTTGGTTGTCAACAGCGGAACGTGTGGCGGTTTCAAGATGAAAGGGGCCCATATATCAGAAGTCTATATCGGCAATGGAGCCATGTTTCATGATCGCCGCGTACCTGGCGATGATGAATGGGGTGTGCAGGGCCTGGGAAACTATCCTGTATGGGAGGGAAGTGCGGAACTGGCAAGTAGATTGGGGCTGAAGATGGGAAAAGTGACTACAGGTTCCTCGCTTGACATGCAACCTATCGACCAGAACATCATCCTGGAACATGGAGGCGAGCTGAAGGATATGGAAGGTGCTGCAGTGGGATTCGTTTGCCAGCTCTATGGAGTGCCAGTCCTTTATGTGAAATCTGTGACGGATCTGTGCGATGGTGGCGAGTCGACCTATGAGGAGTTCAGCCGTAACCTGAAGGCTGCCAGCAAAGCTCTTCGTCAGGTCAACGAGCAGATCATCAATGAACTCCTACGATAGTGGTGGGAGGCAGCTGCTGATTGCGGATATCCGTTTGGGTAACCACGCGTGCGGCCAGTTGGAGGAATGCCTGCCCAGAGATGCTGTCAGGATTCAGCACAGAAGGAATTCCCTGGTCACCACTTTCACAGATGCTTTGCACCACAGGAATCTGCCCTAGCAGAGGCACATTCATCTCTTCCGCCAAATGTTTCACTCCCTCGTTTCCAAAAAGGAAGTATTTCTCGTCAGGATGAGCATAGGGAGTGAACCATGACATGTTTTCCACGAGCCCCAGGATGGGCACGTTGACCTTTTCGTTTTGGTACATGTTGATTCCCTTGCGGGCATCAGCGAGGGCCACTTGTTGGGGTGTGCTCACGATGACGGCGCCTGTGATGGGTAAGGTCTGGACAAGCGTCAGATGGATGTCACTGGTTCCTGGAGGCGTATCCAAGACGAAATAATCCAGATCGCCCCAGTTGGCATCCCCAATCAATTGCTTCAGCGCGTTGCTTGCCATTCCTCCTCGCCAGAGAGTCGCTTGGTCTGGCTCCACGAAGAAACCAATGCTCAGGACTTTCACGCCATACTTCTCGATGGGTTTGATCAGGTCGCGCCCGTTGACTTCTTCGCTATAGGGACGTTCCTCCTCAATTTGGAACATCTTAGGAATGCTTGGGCCGAAGATGTCGCAGTCCAGCAAACCTACCCTGTGGCCTAATCTGGTCAGTCCTATCGCCAGGTTGGCGGCTATTGTGCTCTTCCCAACTCCTCCCTTGCCGCTGCTCACAGCAATGATGTTCTTCACGCCAGGCAGCAGGTCGGGCAGGTCAGGACGGGGAGCCTGTAGGGTCTTGGTCTTGATCTCCACCTCCACCTCTTTGCCTACGTAGGCGTGGATGGCAGCCTCGCAAGCCTTTACCAGACTCTTCATGAAAGGATCTGTGGGTTTGTTGAAGATGAGACTGAAACTGACGTGAAGGCCTGCGATGCGCATGTCGTCCTCCACCATCTTCATTTCCAACACGTTCTTGCCTGTCCCTGGATAGCGGACGGTGGCCAGAGCGTCGAGTATGAGTTTGGGATAAATTTCTTGAGCCATGATTGCGTGTGATTTTATCTTCCTACACTTTTTGAGCTGCGTTTCTCGCGGCTGTAGCTGCGATATTCGTCGAGCGGTATTTCCACATCAGGTTCTGCCAGGTAAACCTCCTGAGGAAGTTTGAAGCAGAGGTACTTGATGTCGATTCCGCGTGCTTGCCACATGCTTTCGTAATATGTCTGGATACTGGCAGCCAGCTGCTCGTGTATCGTGCGTGGTTGGCCGGCTGCATACAGGTTGCGGGTGGAAGCTTCTGTGGGCAGGTTGTTGGTCCGCAGGAGTTCCTCTGTGTAGGTAAAGAGGAAGTTGCTGTCTGTCTTCAGATGGATGAGTCCGTCGTCCTGGAGGAACTGGCGGTAGCGGTTGAGGAAGAACGTGCTGGAGAGGCGTTTCGTGGCCTTCTTCATCTGGGGGTCAGAGAAGGTGAGCCAGATTTCGCTGACTTCACCAGGAGCGAAAAACTCCTGGATGAACTCGATGTTGGTCCGCAGGAATCCTACGTTCCTCATTCCCTCGTGGAGAGCTTCCTGAGCCCCTGTCCACATGCGTGCTCCCTTGATGTCTACTCCAATGAAATTCTGGTCAGGATGCTTGCGCCCCAAGCCTACGGTGTATTCGCCTCGTCCGCAGCCCAGTTCCAGAACGATGGGATTATCGTTGTGGAAGAAGTCTTCATGCCAATGTCCACGCAGTTGGAAATGTCCCTCTTGCATGACAGAGAAAGGGCACTCCACCACCAAGGGGTTTTGTGCCATCTCTGCAAATTTTGCCAGTTTTCCTTTTCCCATCAGGTTTATTGGTCAAAGCTGAAACTTGTGGTGCCAATGTTTTGCCCGTCAGCAAAGATGTCGACTCGGTAAGTGCCTGCACTGAGTGTTTCAGCTACGTCCCACCATACTTGGATAGCTTGTTCCTCGCCTGTGTATTCGATGTCCTTGCGGATACTGTATGCCAGATTGCGATTCTCGTAGGAGAAGGTTCCGCCCTTGCTGAGCACCTCTCCAGTAGGCGTGGTGATGCGTATGTAGACGCTTCGTATACCAGTGGATGCTGTGACGTTTCGAGCGATGGTGAATCCTATGGCGAACTTCTTCACGTCCTTGATCTTCTTTGCAGCTTTGCCTTTCTTGTTGCGCCCTTCAGCCCAAATGCCTGTCGCATCCAGTTGGCTCGCAATGGCCACCTTGCCAGAGAGTGTCTCGTTTTCGCTGCTCAGGTTGTTGATGTGCTGCTGGGCCTGCTGATTCTGAGTCTTCAGGTTGCTGTTCTCTTTCGTCAGCGCTTCGTTCATGCGGTTGAGCGAGTCAATCTGCAGAACGTAGCTGCGGAGCACCTCGCGCAAGGTGGCGAGCTCCTTCTTCAGTCGCATGATCTCAGCAGCATCGCTGCTCTTGACGCGCTTCAACTCCTCCAGCAGTTCCTCAGTACGTTTCTGCTCCTGTTCCAGTTGGGCAACGAGTGAATCGTTGTTGATCTGCATTTTCATTTCGTTGTACTGCATGGCAAACTGTTCATACTCGTTCTCCATCTCGCGCTTGTCCATCTCTGCAAGTTGCAACATTTGTTCACTCTCAGCCTTCTGCTCATGCATGCGGAAAAGCAGGAAACCAATGACTCCGCACAGGATAATTCCCAGTGCAACAGCAATAGCGATAATATTCTTCTTGTTCATTTTAAGTCAATTTTGGTATATTTGGGGGACAAAATTACGAAAAGTTGAGAGCAAAACAAAGAATCCTGTTCTTTTTTTGCCGAGACGGAGTCAATTTCGACGAAGTCAATGTTACGAAAAGTTGAGAGAAGAGTCAAATTTATTCGAACCTTTTTCCGAGAAGGCGCGACACGTTGAAATCGCAAAGACAACGTGTTGAGTCGGGCAAGACAACGTGTTGAGTCGGGCAAGACAACGTGTTGTCTTTGGCAGATCCGCATAAGTGGCAGAAGAACAAAATCTATGTATGTACCCTAAAGACAGTTTTTTGAACTCGTTGGAGCGTTTTTTTTCGATTTCGGATGACCCAGAAAACTTGGATGACTCAGTATTTGGGGGAGGGGACGGAAGGAAAGTCACACCTTATTTGTTTTGTCAGTCAAAAAAGTGAGGGATTTCCTTGAATACAGAAATTTTTTGCTCATTTCCTTTGTCAGAACGACAAAACTTGCTACTTTTGTGGCGAAGGAATCAAGATATTATGTTATGACCACCGAAGAGATGACACAGACAATAGCCGAATATTTCAAGACGCAGCCCGTCCTGAAGGCTTGGCTCTTCGGCTCCTTTGCCCCTATCCCACCGATCTGAGCGAGATGCAGCGGGGCTATCGGAAAGCCTCACCACGGACTGCGATACACCGCTCCGAGAATGACGGCTTGCTGCTCTGATTGGCACATCGCCCTTTCAGAACCTCATGGTGGCTTCGCACAGCCAAGCAGTCAGGTCATCTCTTCTTCTGCCGCGATTCGGGATTATCATGGTCGACTGCTCATCTCGAACTCCACCGTCACGTCGCCGTCGAAGAGGTCCTTGCCGCTTATCGTCCAGCCCTTCCACTTGCGACCGTTCACGCGGAGGCTCTTCACGTAGCAGCACTCGCGGCTGGCAGCGGGAGCCAGGATGCGCAGGGTGCCGTGGGCGTGGCGCAATTCCAAGTGACGGAAGAGTGGAGTGCCGATGGCATACTGGTCGTTGCCGTGCTGTAGGGTGAAGAATCCCATGGCGCTCTGGATGAACCAGGCCGACATCTGCCCCGTGTCGTCGTTGCCGCAGAGACCGTCGGGAGTGGGGCGGTAGTCCTCGTAGAGCACCTGGCTCACGCGCTGCTGTGTCTTCCACGGCTCGCCCGCGTAATTATATAGGTAGAGGATGTGGTGAACGGGTTCGTTCTCGTGGGCATATTGTCCGATGTGCCCGAAGCTGCGCTGCTGGGCGCCTGGTGCGGTGGCGGTGAACAGACTGTCCAGACGCTCCGTGAATGCCTGTCGCCCGCCCATTTGGCGAATGAGGGCTTCGGGGTCCTGCGGCACGAAGAACGAGTACTGCCAGCTGTTGCCTTCGCAGAAGTCGGAGGCAAAATAGGCCGGTGCGGGGCTGAAAGGATTGAACGGCTTGCGGAACTGGCCCAGGGTGTCACGTGCATTCACGAAACCCGTCTCGGGGTCGAAGAGGTTCTTCCACCATCCGCCACGGTCCAGGAACTCGCGGTATTCGGTCTCGTGACCCAGCATGCGTGCTGCCTGAGCCACACACCAGTCGTCGTAGCTGTACTCCATCGTCTTGCTGGCCGAGTGAGCCTCGTGATTGAAGGGCACGTAGTGGTACTTCCTATAATAGCGTGCGCCGCGGAAGTCATGGTCGAAGTAGCCGAAGCAGTCCTTGTTTGCAGACTCCACCATGGCCTGGAACAGCGGTTCGGCAATCGAGTCGGCCACAAGCCCCTTCGCCATCGCATCGGCAATGATGGGCATGGCGTGATAGCCCGTCATGCAGTTGTTCTCCTGCCCGGCAATGGTCCACATGGGCAGGATGCCCGAGTGGCGGTAGTGCTGCAGGAAGGTGAGCATGAGGTCGCTCATCACGTCGGGGCGCAGGAGGGCAATGAGCGGCGCATGGTTGCGGTAGATATCCCAGAGGCCCAGCACGCCGGCAAAGTAGCGGGTCGTGGTGCGGTACACCTGGGCGTCCGAACTGCGATAGCGTCCGTCCACGTCGCTGTATAGTTGCGGATAGAGCATGGCAAAGTAGAGGCATGTGTAGAACATCTGCTTCTGAGGCGAGTCCTCGTCGGCTATCTGGAACATCTCGAGCTGCTTCTGCCATTTCTCCTGTGTGGCCTTGCGTATCTGGTCGAAAGTGTGCCCCTCGGCTTCAGCCTGCCAGTTGCGCTGGGCACCTTCGAGGCTCACACCCGAGATGCCCACCTGTACCTCCAGTGGTCCTCCGCTGGCGGGGAAGCGCAGCATGGCTCTCACGTCGCGCGACAGGACGTCCCACGACTCCGTGCGCCGGCGGTTGTCATAGAGCGTGGCCAGCGTAAAGGGCTTGTTGAAGCGGGCATAGAAGTAGCAGTGTTCGCGGGGTGCCCAGCCGTCAGTGATGCGATAGCCGCGTATGGTCTGTTTATCGACAATCTCGATGCGCGAGACGAGCACCGTGTCGCAGAAGCGTTCGGGCAGCGTGGTGGCGCGCGAGGCGTTGCCGCGTTTCATGTCGATGGTCAGCCGGGGCTCCGTTCCCTGAGGGAAGGTATAGCGGTGCAGACCGCAGCGCTCGGTGGCCGTCAGCTCCACACGCACCTTTTCGTCGGGCAGCACGAGGCTGTAGTAGCCCGGCATCGCCTGTTCCTCATCGTGGCTGTAGCTGGAATGGATGTCGCCAGGAAACTCCGCGCGGCTGTCCCATTCGCTCCCCGTGACGGGCATCATGCAGATGTCCTGCAGGTCGCCGCCGCCGTTGCCGTTGGCATGTGTGTGGCTGAAGCTGTAAATCTTGTTGTCCGTATAGTGGTAACCCGACCCGCCGTAGTTGGTGTCTGGCCCTAACTGTACCATGCCGAAGGGGGCCACGGCCAGGGGAATGATACGTCCGTCCAGCGAGGTGCCCATCATCGGGCGTACGTATTGCAGCACGTCTTCCTGGGCTGTGATGGAGA
>JAFRTJ010000030.1 GCA_017427185.1 Bacteroidaceae bacterium
AAGCACATCGCTGAGCATGGAACGCTCTACAGTCGCGACGTGATTCAGGGGGTGCTGATCAAGATGGTGGACTGCATGCGCGAGCTTCTGCTCGAGGGCAAGAAGATCCAGCTGGGCGAGCTGGGAAGTTTCGGAGTGTCGCTGAGCACCAAGGGTGCCAACACCGCTGCCCTCTTCACCGCTGAGAACATCAAGAAGGTGAATGTCAACTGGGATCGCGGCAAGATGTTCCAGAATCTTCGCGACGATGCTGTCTTCAACCTTGTCCCCAGCCGCAAGGCACAGGAGGATGCAGTAGCTGAAGCGAAGCGTCAGGAGACCACCCAGGCGGAGGAACCCTAAGAGAGAAGCCCCTCCCTAACCCTCCTCCGTCGCGAATGGGGATTCGCTCCCCTTTGTGGGGCCACAGCCACATTTAGTGGCTGCTCTAAAGACCCCAGTCGCCCCTCAAGGGGAGGGGAATCGGATTACTCGGAAAACTCGGATTACTCGGATTACTCGGAAAACTCGGAGAACTCGGATTACTCGGAATCCCCGTTAACCTCTAACCTTTTTTACCTTTTTACCTTTTTAAATTTTTTACCTTTTTAGATGGTTTTATTTCCTGAATTGCCAATAATCGAGATGGATGTCGCCTTGGGGGGAGGAGAAACAGAGGTAGAGGTCGTGGAGGCCTTGAGCGTCTTTTACCTTTGTCTTGAACTGGCGGTATTTCTCTGCGGAGCCTGTGGGGGTTATGGCAAGCGTGGCGATTGCTGGGCCATCGGCACTGTCGAGCCGCAGGGTGATGGTGGCTTTGCCTGTGGCGGCGGCTGAGATGGTGAACTGACGGGCTCCCTCAGCGAAATCCACTCCCCGCAGACGGATGTACTCGCCATCGTCGAGGTCATAGACGTACATGTTGCGGCGCCCTGTCGATGCTGGCATTTCCTTTACCTCACCTGTGTTGGGGATGCCCATCTTTGCCGTCTTCAGTCCATAGCCCCATGCCATTGTCTCTGCTTCTGTGCGCTGATAGGGATTGAGGCTGCGGATTTGCTGGAGAGGCTGCAGGTCGAGCCAATAGGGAACTTCCTGGATGGTGCCGTCAGGGTTGTAGGTCATCGTGGCTGCTGAGACGCTGCGGCGTTCGTGGTGCTCGAGCATGTCGAGATGCATGAGGTCGTAGTCCTGGCCGAAGACATAGGTCTTGCCCTGGAAGTCGCAGATGCCTGGATGGTTGCCTCTGTCGCGATGGGTGGGTTTCATGATGTAGCCCATGGATTTCCAGGGACCTGTGGGGCTGTCGCTCATTGCATAGCCCAGACCTTCTGGGCAGCAGGTGCTGGCAAAGGCGAGATAGTACTTGCCCTTGCGCTTGTAGAACCAGGGGCCTTCCTGATAGTGGTCGATGCGGTAGTCGAGTTTCGTGATTCCGCTCTTCAGGGAAATCATGTCGTCGTTGAGCAGGGCATAGTATGTGTTGGGATTCCCCCAGTAGATGTAAGCCTGTCCGTTGTCGTCGACGAAGACGGTGGGGTCGATGTCGTCCCAATGTTCTTTCTGCCAGATGAGCGGTTCCCCCAAGGGGTCGCGGAAGGGGCCGTAGGGCGAATCGCTGACGAGCACGCCTATGCCGTGTCCATGGAGTGGGGCGTAGAGGTAGTATTTCCCATTGCGCTCCACCGTCTGTATGGCCCATGCTCCATTGTCGCGGCTGCGCCAGGGGAAGTCCTTCAGCGAGGCGACTGCTCCATGCTCTGTCCAGTTCACCATATCCGTGGTGGACCACAGCAGCCAGTCGTACATGAAGAATCCTGCGGAGTTCTTCTCGTTGGGGTCTGGGATGTCCTCAGGCGAGGCGTCGTGGGAGGTGTAGAGATACAGGGTGTCGCCAACGACCAGCGGGGAGGGGTCGGCTGTGTATTTCGTCTGGAAGAGGGGCATGCTCAACTGCTCCATCCCCTTCATCTCCCACCAGTCGAAGTTGAAGAGTTTGGGTCCCTTGCGGCCTGTGAAGACGAGGTAGAGGTCGTGGGTTCCTGTGAAGGCTGATGGCTGCTGGAGAGTGATGGAGGAATGGGTGGGCGGCAGGAGGTCTGTGGTGATGGTCTGCCACTTCTCCCATCCGCCTGTGGCTGGCACCTGAAGGCGGCCAAGCAGCTCGCCGTGGATGCTGTCCACCCGAATCTCTATCTGTCCGCCTCGCAGTCCGCTTGCCACTCGAGCCGTGAAGGTGCGTGGAGTCTTTCTTGCGAAGTCGACGTTCTGCAGCTTGATGTAGTCTCCGTTGTGGATGTCAGCGATGTAGACGCCCACCTCGTCGTTCTGCTCAGACTTCACTCCACGGGAGAATGCCATGGTCTCTGCCTCCACGCGGCGGAAAGGAGAGAAGGGCTCCAGGGGGCGCACTCCTTCGCTGGTGGGCATGATGGTGGGGAAACTGCCATCGTCGTTGTACTGGAACTCTTCCACAGCCACGCTTCGTCCGAATCCGCCACCGCCAGGGAGTTTGCCTGTGTGATAGAAGAAGTAGGAGTGTCCCTTATAGTCCGCCACGCCACAATGGTTGGTGAACGAGCCTGTGTCGCAGAGGGGCATGATTTCTCCTGCATAGGTCCAGGGGCCTGTGGGCGAGGGAGCTGTGCTGTAGCTGATGTGCTCAGGCACTCCACCAGCGGCATAGAGCAACTGGTAGCGTTTGGTGTCCTCGACCTTGAACCTGGCGCTGTCCACCTTTCTCAGCCAGGGACCTTCCACGTAGCTGTCCTTGTATTTCTTGTCCTTCTCGCGCTCGTTCATGGGTGGAGCGCCAAAGCCCTGCTCCGTCATCGAGAGTTTGCCTACCTCGCCTTCGTAGGAGACCATATCAGGCTTCAGCTTGAGGTAGTAGACGCGAGGGTT
This sequence comes from Bacteroidaceae bacterium, assembly GCA_017427185.1. Taxonomy (GTDB): domain Bacteria; phylum Bacteroidota; class Bacteroidia; order Bacteroidales; family Bacteroidaceae; genus Physcousia. Next base: position 2,884 of record JAFRTJ010000030.1, read on the forward strand.
GCCCCACATGAGCCAAGCCTGCTGGTCGTCGTCGATGAGGACGGTGGGGTCGATGTGGTCCCACGAGCCGTTCTCGAAGAGGGGCTTTCCGATGGCATCGCGGAAGGGACCTGTGGGCGAGTCGCTGACAGCCACACCAATCGCCATGCCGTTGGAGATTTTGGAATGGGCGCAAATGTACCAGTAGAACTTGCCGTTGCGCTCGATGCACTGGGATGCCCAGGCACGGTCGTCCGCCCAGGAGAATGACTCAAGGGCAAGGGGAGAGCCGTGGTCCGTCCAGTTCACCATATCGTCTGTGGAATAGACGCGCCACTCCTGCATCCAGAAGAAGTCTGCCCTGTCCTCGTCGTGGCCCGTGTAGACATACATTCTGTTGTTGTGCACCATAGGAGCAGGGTCGCTGGTGAACCACGTCTGCACGAAGGGATTCTGGCACAGGGCTGCGCCAGGCATCAGCAGACAAAGGAGGAGAGTCAGGAATTTGTTTCTTGGTTTCATGTTGCGTATGTGTTTTTTTTATTGTTGGCTGATTGTATATGTCTTGCCAGGTAGCGTCTCGAGGTCGTACTCGTAGACCTGTGGCTGGGGAAGAAGGGCAAAGCCGTTCAGCTCAGGCGATTTCAGGGGCTCGCGAATGGCTGCTGGTGCCATCAGGCTGTTGGGGCATGGACCTTGGGCAGGCTTCATCCCTTTCCCACGCAGGGGAACGGAGGAGCGCAGGCGCAGGGTACCTCCTATAGTGGAAAGGATGGAGGCACGTTGCAGTTTGCCTTCAGACCACGACATGCCCACGACGAATCCGCCACGTGCACGCAGGCCTTCCACCTTGCCCTGTCTCCATGCATCAGGCAGGGCGGGCAGCAGATGGACGGCACCATCGTGACTTTGGAGCAGCATCTCGCAGATGCCAGCCGACACGCCAAAGTTGCCATCAATCTGGAAGGGAGGATGGGCATCGAAGAGGTTGGGGTAGGTGCGCCCAGCAGGATACTCACGCGCCTTGCCATCGTCAGGCAGCAGGTGCAGCATGTTCTGGATAATCTGGAAAGCATGGTTGCCATCGAGCATGCGTGCCCAGAAATTGGTTTTCCATCCCAGGCTCCAATCTGTGGCCATATCGCCACGCTGCTTCAGCGTGGTGGCAGCTGCGCTGAAGAGGTCTGGATGGCTGAAGGGAGAAATCTGGTTGGAGGGGTAGAGGCCATAGAGATGGGAGATATGGCGGTGCTCATCGCGTGGATCATCGCCGTCCCACAACCATTCCTGCAACTGGCCGTAGCGTCCAATCTGCATGGGAGGAAGCTTGTCGAGTGCTGTGCGGTAGGAAGTGAGGGAGGATTCGTCCTTGCCCAGTATCTTTGCCGCCTGGATGACGCTGCTGAGGACATCGAAAACAATCTGGTTGTCCATGGTGGAACCTGCTGTGACAGTCGTGTGCTTGCCTATGGGACCATGCTCAGGCGAGACGGTGGGGACCGTTACCATCCAACCATACTTGGGATGGATGCGCATGTAATCGACCAGGAAGTCTGCAGCCCCTTTCATCACAGGATAGTATTCACTCAGCAGCTTTTGGTCGCCTGTGAAGAGATATTGCTGCCAGATGTGGGTCGTCAGCCAGGCACCTCCCGTTGGGAACATTCCCCATGACGTTCCATCGACAGGTCCAGCAATGCGCCACAGGTCTGTGTTGTGGTGGGCCACCCATCCGCGGCAGCCATACATTACGCTGGCGGTTTCCGCTCCTGTCTCGCTGAGGTCGCGAATCATGGAGAGCAGGGGCTGCTGTGTCTCCACAAGATTCCCCACCAGCGATGGCCAGTAATTCATCTCTGCATTGATGTTGATGGTGTATTTGGAATCCCAGGGGGCATTCAGCTTGTCGTTCCACATGCCCTGAAGATTGGCGGGCTGTCCGCCAGGTTGGGAGGAACTGATGAGCAGATAGCGGCCATACTGCATCATGAGAGCCACCATGTCGAGGTCGCGCGTGTCGCCAGCGAAGGCAGCCAGGCGTCTGTCTGTGGGCAGCGAGGAGTTCTCTGTCGTGGGCAATGAAAGGCTTACGCGGCTGTACTGCTCCTGATATTTCCTGACGTGACGCTTCAGCAAATCCTTGTAGGAGAAGGGGGAGGCCAGCGTCTGGTTGTTCTTCTTTACAGGGTTGCCGCTAACGTCATGGAAGTTCACGAAATTGGTGGCTGCCACGATGCAGAGGGTGGCTGTGGTGGCGTTGCTCACTTTCAGGGACTCTGGTTCCCACGTTATTTCTCCATCCGCATGGGCGAGGACCTTGCATTCAGCCTCCAGTCCTGCTTGGATGCCTTCCTGCTCCACTCCTTTGACTTTGGCTGAAAGCAGATGAATCTGTCTATTGCCTCCATACACACTCACAGGAGTCACCTGGGATGGCAATTGGCTGTCGAAACTGATGCCAAACGACAGCGCGCCTTTCTTGCTGGCTTTCAGATGCACGACAATCATGTTGTCTGCCAAAGAGGCAAACACAGTACGCTCATAGTTGATGCCATGATATTGGTAACGGGTTGTCGTGGTGGCATCATCGAGGTTCAGCTCGCGATAGTATTGCGCAGCATCCTTGTGCCCCAAAGAAAGTCTCACACTCCCCAAAGGAAGGAATCTCATGCCGTGGGGGCCAGGAAAGAAGTGCTTGTCGAGAATCTTGTGTGCCTCCTCCTCTTTACCTTCGAAGATGAGAGAGCGTATCTCCTGGAGGTGCTCACGTGCCGTCTGGCTGTTGTTGTCGTGAGGCGAACCACTCCAGAAGGTTTCCTCGTTCAGCTGTATCTCCTCGACATCTGTGCCGCCATAGACCATAGCTCCAAGGGTCGAGTTGCCCACAGGCAGGGCTTCCAGCCAATGATGGGCAGGGGCATCATACCACAGGCGATGATTCGGCTGGGAACTGGAGTCCGATGGGAACGCTTCGAATGATACGAACAGGAAAGACGAAAGGATGAAGGATAATAATGGTTTTCTCGATTTCACTTCAGTCAGTTTTTATATGCTTCATTATAAAGTTCTGTGTCGCTGGCGGTATACATTCGCGTAGAGATGGTATAAGGCTCTTGCTCAGTAGGATGCTTGTAGTACAGGCGTACGAAGAAAGCCTTGAATCCTGTCGCTGGCAAGGAGACAGGAACAGAGAAGGCCTTTCTCGTTGGCAGGGGAAACTCCTTTGCGTGGAATTCTGCCTTGCGGAAATCCTTTGTGGCGGACTCTGCTTCCCATATCTCAACCTTGACAAGCTGTCCGCGTCTGGTCTGCAAGTTCACCTGCGCCTCGTTCCCCTGAAGGGAAGCAGAGTGCTGGCAGGAGGGATAGCGCTGCTTGTGGATGGTCTGATGGAAGAAGGCTTCCAACGTGTTGCTGGCCTCTTTCCCACCTCGCAGGTCGTGTCCAGCATTGGGCGTGTAATTCAGGAGGGTATGCCCAGGGATATCGTCGATATAGTTTTTCACAGCATCTGCTGTCCAGTAAGGGTCGTTGCTTCCCATAAAAACGATTTTAGGCATGGTGAAGCGTTGGCGATAGGAGTAGGGGTCCACCATTTCCACAAGGGCTTTCCCTTCAGGATTCGTGGCGGTTTCAGTGAGCCCAAGATTGACGTAGTCCTGAATCTCATAGCTGTATTGGCCGTACATGTGTTTCTGGTAGGCAACGTTGACAGGCATGTTCAGGATGTCGATGACCATGGGAGCTATGGCAACGATGCGCTTATCGCCAGTGGCTGCAGCCATCCAGGTTGTCCACCCTCGCTTTGATACTCCATTGACAACAAAGCGGTTCACGCTCTTTCGAGTGTGGCGCGAGGCCGTGAACTGGGTAATGGCATCCATCGCGCGCAAGGCACTCTTTGCCATAGGGAAGAGGAGAGGCCAAGTCTCATCCTTCGTCTGCTGATACTGATGGAAGGTGTATGAGACAAGCACGTCTTCTTTCATGCCACTATAGAGCGGCTGGCGAGGTACTTGCCATAGGATGGCTGTGACTGCCTGGCAGTTGTGGGCTATTTTCCCCATCGTGCGTATGGTGCCATCGTCCCATCCGTGGTATTTTATCTCTCCTGTTGTCTCGTCCTCGCTGCCTCCTGTCAGGTGGAGCAATGCCTCGTGATGCTTTACCTTTTGAGGAACCAGTATCACGAGTTCGTGGTTCCAAGGCTTGTTCTGCCACGTTTGGGAGACAAGGTGTAGACGGTAGGCGTGTATGCCACTCTCATAGGTGCTGTCGATGACAGTCCAATGGAAAGATGCATCACCATTATCAATATAAGAACGCAATGCCTGGTCAGGCGATGACCAGAGGCTGAGGTCTATGAGAAAAAAAGCAAGGAGAGTAAGGATAGGCTTCATGGGATGGCGAGCTTGTGGGATGATTGGATTAAGCCCTGCCTACGAAAATGCAGGCAGGGGTATCATGCTGGAAAGATGGGATCCATCAGAACATTTCATTAGGGTATTGGCCCTGCTCGTGCAGTTTAGCCAATTTGGCAACCACTTCTGGGCGATCCTCTGGATAAGTGACACCAAACCACTTGCTTGTGGTATCAAGAACCTCGCAAGTAGCCTCTCCCTTTTTGATCAGGTAGTCTACCATCAGGGGAATGAAGAACTCGCTCTTAGGATTTGCCATGTTCTTGGGGTCTGAGAGGAATTTGCGGAAGTATGCCTCGCTGTATTCAAAGTAATCAGGAGTGAAGCCCCAGAAGTTCATGCTGACAGGAGTCGTGTCAGGAATGCTTACCCACTGGTCATTCTCATCGAGATATTGAACAACACCATCGTGGCGCTCAATCTTGGTGCGCTCCACAACGCTGGTCAAGTGGTGGGTCTTCTCGTCGTTCTCGCAGATGCCTCGACTGACAGTTCCACTCTCAGAGAGTGTGTTGTCGACGCGGAAGCCAACCATCGCATACTTTCCTTTGCTTCCTTCAGGAAGATTGGAGAGGAACTTGGCCATTACCTGGAAAGCATCGCGATCATAGAAGTCATCGCAGTTGAGCACAGCGAAAGGCTCCTTGATGACGTCCTTACCCATCATGACAGCGTGGTTGGTTCCCCAGGGCTTGGTACGGCCTTCAGGAACAGAGAAACCTTCTGGCAGGGCATCCAGACTCTGGAAACACAGTTCGCAAGGAATGTGCCCTTCGTATTTGCTCAGGATCTGAGTGCGGAACTGTTCTTCGAAATCGCGACGGATAACCCATACGATTTTGCCAAAGCCAGCCTGGATGGCATCGTAAATACTATAGTCCATGATACTCTGTCCCTGAGGACCCAATGTGTCGAGTTGTTTTAAACCACCATAACGGCTACCCATGCCAGCAGCCAAGAGAAACAATGTAGGTTTCATAGCTTTCTTTTTCCTTTTTATAATTATAAATAATGTTGCAGATATGTTCTATCAATGTGCAAATTTACGATTTTTATGCTGAAATAAAAACTAATGTCTGGTTATTTTCTCAGAAAGGATAGCCAATGGCCAAATGATAGCCCAATGACTTGCCAAAGCGTGTCATATTGTAGTACCTGTTCTTGGCTGTCTCGTAGGGAGCATGGAGACCAATTCCCAAATCGAAGCGGATGACCAGGAATTCAAGGTCATAGCGCAGGCCGACTCCTGTTCCAAGGGCAATATCCTTGGCAAAGCGGTTGAGGTCGAGATTTCCTCCTGCCCGCTCTGGGTCTCTGTGGAGCAGCCATACGTTACCTGCATCCAGGAAAGTAGCGCCATACAGATTGGCGACGATGGGGAAACGGTACTCTACATTGGCTTCGAGCTTCAGGTCACCCATCTGGTCAATGTAGGAATACTGACTGTTTGCTGGATGGTAGGAACCTGGGCCAATACTCCGCATGGTGAAGGCTCTGATGCTGTTGGCTCCTCCAATGGCAAACAAGTCGTTGTAGGGCGCCACAGTAGCGTTTCCATAACTCCAGATGATGCCTCCATAAATACGGGCAGCGATGCAGGATTTCTCATTGAAATTGTATTTGTGGGTATACTCAGCCGTCGTTTTCAGGAAGTGTGCAAAAGGAACTCCCAATAGCTTCTTGTTCTTCTCTTTCCACGATTTTCCAGCGATAGAATACAGGCCAGAAGTGATGTTGCCTGCTTCCTTGGCACCTAGCGAGAGAGTCCGTTGGGCATGGCGTCGACTGGTCCAGTGGTAGGCGTATTCCATGCTTGGAACGAACTGGTCGCGCATACTGGCATAGAGCGCCTGGTTCCTGTTGACAATGGAATCGAATCGTGCGGTGGAATGGAGCAGAACGTCATAATCCAGACGGAATGGAGTGATTTCGTGCTTACGATTCCTGCGAGGCTGATAGGTGTACAGAACTCTGACACCTGCAGATACCCTGCCAAAATAGTTCGCTCGATTCATCCATCGCGAGTTCAATTGGAAGGTCGTACTGGTGGCAGCTCTCTGATCCATGTGATGTCCCAGCTTGAAGAACATGAAGTGGGGGTATGTGAGACCTGCATTTGCCCCATATTCGTAAGAGTTCACGAGTGAGCGGTTGCCTTCCTGATTCGCTCCTGTTTGCCATTCGTAAGAACCCCATATTTTCAGGCTGGCAGTCTCAGCGCCACGGAATGCGTTGTATTTCGATACAGAGAAGCTTGCTCCAGGTCCCACCTGGCCATTACTCTTCGATGTGACCTTTCCTTCAAACTCAGCATCATAGGGTTTGTCCAGGATTGCCAGGATTTCCACATCCAATGTGTCACCAGGGTTCCTGCCATCCGTGGCGACAGTATCTCGTGGGATAAAGTTCATGTTGAGCTGAGAGAATACACCCATTCCCTGCAATCTTTCCTTAATGAAATCCATGCCTCTCATGCGATAGGGGAACCCACGTTTGTAGAAGATGTTGCGTTGGATTGCTTCCAGCTTCAGGGGAGGGGTTCCCTTTTTGCCTGCGTAAGCCATCGAGATGTCTCCATGACGAATGGTATCCACAATGGTAAAATCCTCGTATTGCATCAGCCGAATACGCGTTTCTCCCAGATGGAATTGTCTGCTTGCCACATCAGGCATTGAGCTTGATGGACGAATCTGCAATTGCACTCGAGTTGGAGATGCTATGGTGTCGGCTCTGTAGGTTATGTATTCAGGCAGGAAATAATAATAACCATTATTGCGGAAGAGGTCGCTTAGGCGGGTTCGCTCTTTGTTAAGATTTACCACACTGAATGGGTCTCCCCTGTGGAGCATAGTCATCTTGCTCGATTTCCTGATCATGCTATCTGTCTTTTCAGAGAACATCTGATATGCGATGGAATCAAGATGGAAGAGTATTCCTGGCTCAATGTTGTAGGACACTTTGGCCTTGTGAGGATTCTTTCCAGGAACGATGCTGTGACTGGCTGTACCTCGAAGGTATCCATAATTGTGCAGCGTGTTTTGGGCGACTTGGGTTCTCACTAGAGGATTCGCATTGCTGACGTATCGAGGCGTGGAAGAGAACGTGTCGAACATCCATTTTCCAAATCTTGAGGTGGAATTGATGTAACGATTATATATTGCCAAACGGGGGTGGAAGGGCCAACGTGCATAGCTGCTTCCCATCAGACTGCCATTGGGAGCATAAGAAAGGACTGCATCTACCTCTGTCATAGTGGTTTGATATGCTTCTTTATCAGCTTTCCTTACAATGCGGATGGAGTCATTCTTTTGCTTATTCGATTCTTTGTTCTCTACAAGCTTGGTTGAACGATTGCCAGAAATGAGGTCTTCAACGGTATTGTAGGCATCTGCGATGGCAGTAATAACTCCTTCTGCTTCAGGCTCGTTCTTCTCATTGCCTGTCGCTTTTCCGTATGTGATTTTCTTGATTCCTGTGTAGAGGATTTCATCTTCAGGAAGGTTGCTTGTTGTCGAACAAGAGACCAGAAGCGACGTGAGAGCTATAAATAAGTATCCTTTTCTCATGGCTTCCTCTCCTGTACCTTAAAAGTTTGAGCTTCTTTCTTCTTGTTGCGGAATCGGAAGATGTCTCTCAAACGTTTTGACTTCTTGCGGAACACCACACCAGCTCCCATCTCTGCCAACTCACCTTCGAGAAGTGATTCGTAGTTGCGGTCGTAGTAGACTTTCACATAGCGCGTGGCACTTTGGTCCAGACGATATTCCAGTGAGACATTATCGATGATGGATTCACCCGTATTTACTGCATCTGCACCAGTACTGACTTTACCGCCAACAATAAGATTGATCCTGTTGCCCCAGAATCGTTTGGCAAAACTAAAATTATAGTCCGTCTGATTGCGACCTGTCTCTGATGTGTTGTTCTCGATTCCAAAGTTCACATCAATCGTGTTTTGTGCCATACCCACGAGATTGTTGATCTCACTCTGGAGGAAACTGTTCAAGGCATTCGACGTGTTGAATCCAGCAGTATTGGAGAGGTCAGTAATGTACATGTTGGTTGCCATCATAGTGACAGCAACCCGTCCTCTGTCCTCACTACTCATGCTGGCAAGCTCGTTCTGTACGGTCATGTCCTCTGGCGCATCAAGCGTAAACTCTAAGCCCATGTTCTTGAGCGTCTGGGTTATGTTCAATCCAACGTCAAACGTAACAGAACGTGGGATGTTGTTTTCGCTGTAGGTCGCTTTCATCCGTTCGTTGGCGGAAATCTTGAGTGTGGGATTCATAATGTCACCCGTAAATTCGACATAGCTGCCGTTCTCGATGTCGAAATTCTTGTTCACAACTGAGATCAGCGTATAATTCATCGAACCGCTAATGATGGTATAACGGCCATACATGCGCAGGTCATTCTGTGTGTTGTAAGTCATTGTCAAATCACCACCACCTTCCAGCTTGACGTAATCGTGGCCATCTTCGCTCAAGAGGCAATTAACCTGTGCCGCTTGCTCGATTGAGATGATGACGGCCATATCGACATTTTGTGCTTTCTGTGCCTTCGCTGGTATATATTCCGTGGTATCATTGAAGTTCACGAAAGTCACCAGGTCTTCCAAACGGTCTTCTACTGTGATGGGGCTATCTTTCAAGACATACGTGACATCAGTGTTTCCCAAAACGGTCAGCCTTCCCCGTATGCGCAGATCATCCAAAGTGCCACGCATCATTCCGTTCATGTTAACGAATACTTTTCCGTAAGCTAACGCGTTGCGATTCTTGGGAGCATTGATCAACTCGTAGTTCTGGGCTTGGATAGTAAGATTCAGTTTTATCTGTTCCAGATTCTGGCAATCAATGTTTCCATTCAAAGTCATGGGATTTGAGGCTTTTGTGTAGGCCTCAATCTTATCCAAATAAATCTTGCTGTTCTCGATACGTATGGTGTCGTCAGGGATGCGAAGGTTTATGCTGTAGAGGTCAGATACGACATGCATCGAGTCTGTCCGCAGAGCTCCGTTCAGAATCAGATTGCTTGTGTTTCCTGTAATGTCAACTTCACCATTCACATAGCCAGCCAAAGCGGCGATATCATCAGGGATGTATCCATTGGCCATCTTTAACGGCAAATGGGTCAGTATCGCACTTGCGTCGATATGATTCTCCTTCTTCTCTTCAAAGTAACGGCCTGAGACAGCCATGATTTCGTTTTCCTCCTGTGTCATGATGGCATCCACATAATGGCTTCCGTCAGAGTTGGGCAGATAGACTCCATTGAAACCTATATTGCCCATGGAGGTTCCTTCGTAGACCATATCTTTTATTCCCATATCGGCAGAGACAGAGAGGTTGCTTTCTGTTTGCACATAGTGCAAATCGCCATGCAGCAGACCTTGTATGTCAGGCAAATAGGGGAGAACTTGTGAGAGTTCGCCCAAGTTGAAATTGTTGATGCTCAATGAGATATCCTGTAGGGCATCATCGTTGGGAGTGGAATATAGTTTCATGCCAGTTCCATCATCGGCCAGCAAGTCAATCAGGGCATCGACACGTCCATCTCGAGTAAGTTCTACGAAATTGTCTTCATTGAGTGTGAAGGTTCTGTAGGCAATGATGGGGTTCAGGGGAGTGAAGTGAACTTTCATCCCGTCTTCCATACGGTCTAATCTAAGGCCTATATCCATCCCCTTTTTACCTTTCGCATCGAGGAAGTTCAGGTTGGCTGTGGCTCCTGTTGGTGTGATATCAGCATTCACCAGTGATTCAAACACTACGGTTCTGTTCTTGGGACCATTCTTGATGCGGCCTTCCATGCTGACTCCTGTGTCATCCTGAAAGATGTTCCACGAGATGGTATCCAACAGAATAGCTCCTGTATCAAATGCCTGAATGTGTCCATTGCCATTGATGCCCTTTTCAGGATTGCTAACCATATCCATTTTGAACTCTTTGTATGAGTATCCCAATGCGTTGTTGATGATCTTGCTGACTGGGTTGTCTGTCCCACAGAGTATGTGCATGTTCAGGGAAGGAAGAAGGGTGGTAAGCGTGTCTTGATTGATGTGATATTCTGAGAATTGGCGATGGAGCTCTCGAGTAAAGTTTTTCGTCTTCATCAGTAGGCTATCCAATCCTTCCTCTGACTTGAGTTTCATCGTTAGGTCGCCTGCACTTGCTGTCGCAAAGATGCTTTGTGGATCCAAAGTCGCTTCGAGTTGTATGTCTTCAGGATGAAAGATACTGTCCTTGGTAATCAATTCAATAGCCTGTATTTCACCTTTCAGTTGATGTTTGTCATTGAAATTCGTTTCGCCATCCATATGCATCACCATGCTGATGGCTAAGGTGTCTTTTGCCAAATTGAGTTTGTAGAGGTCTATGTGATTCAGGTCAAGACTGAAGGTGGCATCATTGATATTCCTATCCATGTAAGTTTCAGCACATGCATTGAACTGGAGGAGTTCATTATGGCTGTTGAGATCCAGCATACCTTTTCCTTGGTCGACTGTGGCTGTGAAATCCATGTCCTTCAGAATCCATTTTCCATATTCCAAAGACGAAATGTCGGCATGTGCATTGAGTTTTGTCTTATTGGAGAATATGTCTGTTCCCTTACCTTTTATTTCCGCATTGGCCGTCAGGCGATATATCGAGTCCTTAGGCAAGAAATCATGAATTTGCAGGTTTTTTATGTTCATTCTTGCATCGTATGTCATGCTCTTTAGGTTCAAATCACCATTTAAATGAACAGTTCCCTTACGTTCTTGTAAAGTAGCATTGGCTCGCAGATTGCTTCCATCTTGTAAGCGTGTATTGCCAGAAATGTTCATGGGTGGCAACCTCATATCCAGTTTGGCATATTTTCGTACGCAGGTTAGATCGTGGGTTTGAATGTCCCAATTCAAGTCCGCATCCATGTGTTCCATCCTGGTTAAGTTCTCCACATTCCCAGTAGCTTCTATGTCTATTACATTAGGCATCCTGATAAGGGCTTGGTCCACTTGCATATTGTCAACATTTCCCTTTGCAATGACCTTAGCCATGACTGGCTGGTCTGGATAATTGGCTTTGATGTCTGATGGTAGTATGCTTCCCAGAATGGCCATGACGTCCTGCTTTCCCAGGTTTGTCTCCAAGTTCATGTCCATTTGCCCATTTTTCTTAAAGTTGGGAATCTGGAGATTGGAACCAGATGTTTCTTTCGCTGTGAAGGAAGACCAATCCAGATTAGCATTTCCTTTTGCCGTACTGTGAGGAGTTACCAAATCTAATCCAGTCAATTGGATATTGTCATTATTAACTTGCAGATATGTTTGGAGTTTCTGGATTTCAAGGCCACTCTTTTCTTTCAGTTGACAACGCGTGATGTTGCAGGTCAGGTTGCCCGTTTGCTGATCATAGCAAGTGTTGTCTATACTGATACCTATGTCTTCGGCTGATACGTGATTGTAATCCAGCCAATCACCTTCTGCGACGGCTTCATATGGTTTGTTGTAATGAAGAGAGTCTGCCTTCAGCGTGATTTTTTTTGCTCTATAGAAACCTTTCTCGAAATCGATGTTTGCGTCAGCCAGCGAAGCTTTTTGAATTCCTGACTGTATATGGATACTGTCATTGGAAGTGTGTAGAGTGATTCTGCTCTTCTGGATGTCCATCTTTCCTACATCCATCATCCATTTTATGGGTTTGTTTTCCGTAGTGTCGATGATGCTGGTATCTTTCAGCGCAATATCCAGATCGCATCCGTTCAATTTTGCCGCGTTGATGTTGATGGTTTGCTTTTTTAGGTTCACTTCATCCGCATACAGATAGAATTCCTCCAGTTTTCCTTTTAGGCGGACTTGTGCTATCAGATCTTGAGTGTCGAGTGTCCCATTGCTTAACTTGATAGCTTCCACACCAATCTTCTGTTTTAGGATTTTGCTGAAGTCAAGGTCAACTACAGCACCCTCAACATCCACCAGGGTCTGTTGGTTCTTGGCGACATGCAGGTTCTTTACATTTAAGTCAAAAAGAGGACTTAGGCTGACGTGATCGATTGTAATCTGCACGCCATATTTCTCAGAAGCATATTCTGCAATCTTCTTTGCTGCCCAATTCTGAACGGGGGAAAGATACAACAAGGCACTCAATACTGCAAAAAGCAGTAATGGAGTCAGCAGGATTCCTAGAATCCATCGCAATGTTTTCTTCATTATGCCAATTCCTGTTATATCTTTGTACAAATGTACAAAATAATACTGATTTTTCCTGCCTGAGTGAATTATTTTTTGTACGTTTGCGTAAAGATTTTCATATTATGCACAAATTTCATGTTTTTATAGTTCTGTTTGCCGCTTTGTTGCTTTCGGCAAGTTGCGGTAGTGATCAATCTAAGATTGGCAAGACAAAAGTAATTATTGAGACAAGTATGGGGAAGATAACGCTTCGACTATATGATGACACCCCACAGCATCGTGATAATTTCATCCGCTTGGCAAAAGAAGGAGCTTACGACAACATTATATGGCATCGCATTGTGCATGATGGAGTCATCCAAAGTGGTGATCCAAGTTTGAAAGTTCATGGCGAGAAGTTGTTGGTGGATACCAGTCGATATAACTATACTATCCCAGCAGAGATTGTATACCCTCAACATTATCATAAGGCTGGGGCATTGGCAGCTGCGCGTGAACCGGATAGCGTGAATGTTGAAAAAAGGAGCAGTAGCACTCAGTTTTATATCGTTAGTGGAAAAAGATTCGATCGAGGTTCGCTAGCTGAGTTGCACCAATTGATGAACGATGCGGACACGACTCAGAATCTGGCACCTTTTACAGAACAGCAGAAACATACTTATACCACGAAAGGAGGTTCACCTCATTTGGATGGCGAGTATACGGTCTTTGGTGAGGTAGTGGATGGAATGCGTGTCGTGGATGCCATCGACAGAATCCGTACGGATGAAAAGGAGCATCCTTTGAAAGAAGTTTATATCAAGAGAGTGATAGTAAAGGATTGAATGTTACTTCAAATCACCTTGGCCAATTGTCTGTCCTAAAAGGAATTATAGGAAGACCGGAATTTCCTTTCAGGTTCCCAGGTGACCAACTTTGGAAACAATAGCGAACAGCTAAGGGATTCTTCACTTCTTTACATTTTACAGATATTTTGTTTTCATCGTACACTCCGATGGTGCTTGCTTTGTGCCACACACTATCCGTTCCAGCAACCTCAAATCCCTCAACACCAACCTTGCGATTGAACCCGCTTTCTGCATTCTTGAATGTCAGGATGACTTGATCGTCTTTTATCTCCATGCTTTGGTATTCAGGATAGCGGTAGTCTATTCCTGGAATTTCGTATGTGTCACCCAATGCCCAGTAGCACAGACGGTCACCAATTTCCTTCTTCATGCAAGGATGGATGGCCCAATATTCATAGTCTTTCACCAAATCATTAGTACATACCATGCCCATGTTGGGAATCAGTTCTTGAGCTTGATGCTGTGCTTCTCTCAGCAAAGGAGCGGTTCTTTTATCTTTTGCCCAGAAGTAATCATAGGGACAGATCTCAACGTAGTAGAAAGGTAATGGATCTCCTCCCCAGCGCTGACGCCAAGCCTGCACCATATTGATGAATCTTTCACAGTAGGTTCCAGGCTCGTTCACGTTTGCCTCCCCTTGATACCACAAGAAGCCTTTCAGCGTGTATCCTTCTAGAGGATGAATCATTCCGTTGTAGAACACTGTGGGGAGAGAGCGGTCCACATTTCTTCCAGGTTTCACTTTATCACAGTTCTTCACAGCATCATTCTCTAGATCTTCGCCAGGGTATTCCTGTACGATTTCTTGTGGTGTCCATCCTTCCACTCGAGTAGCTCCCAAAGAACTGTTGATGATTCCAACAGGCACATTCAACGTTTCCACGAGTCGAATTCCAAAGAAATACCCCACAGCGCAGAAATTTCTTGCACTCAGTGGCGTACAGTCCTGCCACAGAGCTGTTACGGTATCAGCAGGTACAGGTGAAGGTGACCAGGAGACAAAATTAAGATGTAGTTTCCCACTATATTTCCCAGCCTCAGCAATGTATTCTGCTGAGTTCTCGACAGGGCAACTGCTGAATCCGTGGAGAGGCATTTCCATGTTACTTTGTCCTGAACAGAGCCAAACTTCACCTATCAGTACGTCGTGGATGATCAGTTTGTCTCCATCATTTATTTCGAGGGTTTGGGGAATAAAGCTTCCTGCTCCAGTTTTCAGCATCACCTCGAATCGCCCGTTGTTGTCACTACGTGTGTTAACTCTCTTCTTGTTCCACGACCCCTTCACGCTCACTTTGCGATTAGGTTGTGTCCATCCCCATATCTTTACGTCAGCGTTCTGCTGCAGCACCATGCCGTCGTTATGCAGAGGCCCCATCTTGACACGTCCTTGAGTTAGGGTAGGGAAGAGACAAATGAGAATAGTGAGTAATTGGAGTGCTTTCATGTTTGTGTGTATTCTCTTGGGCTCCAAGAAGTGTATTAATTGTGTTCAAATATCTGCCATAGTTTGTCCTGAGGGACGTTAGCAGTCACGTCGATAATTTGGTGACTTACAGGATGTTCCAGGACGAGTCTTCGCGCATGTAGCGAAATGCCTCCATCAGGATTGCTTCTGGATGCCCCATATTTCAGGTCTCCGCGAATGGGACAACCCACCTTTGCCAATTGGCACCGTATCTGATGATGTCGCCCTGTCAGAAGGTTGA
Organism: Bacteroidaceae bacterium; assembly: GCA_017427185.1. GTDB lineage: Bacteria > Bacteroidota > Bacteroidia > Bacteroidales > Bacteroidaceae > Physcousia. Next base: position 18,020 of record JAFRTJ010000030.1, read on the forward strand.
TTTGCAGTAGATAGTATCGGTCAGAAGTGCCGATGAGCCGATAATCCAAGATGGCTTTTTTCGAGTGTGGAACTTCTCTGTCATAGGCTCTCGATTTGTTGCTTTTCTCGTCACGTGTGAGCCAATGCTCGAGTCTTCCTTCGTCTTGAGGCGGACGATTGGAAACAATGGCCCAATATATTTTCTGTACTTTTTCGTGTTGGGCAAACATGGCATTCAGACGAGAAAGGGCCTTACTGGTCTTTGCGAAAACGGCTACACCACTTACCGGACGATCCAATCGATGTACTACACCAAGAAATACGGCTCCAGGCTTAGCATATTTCTCTTTGATGTATAGCTTAATCGTCTCTGAGAGAGGGGTGTCGCCGGTTTTGTCTCCCTGGATGATTTCGCCCACTCTCTTGGAGACGATTATTATATGATTGTCCTCGTAAAGTATTTCCATTACATGTTCATACCACCATCTACTTGGATTACCTGACCACTCACGTATGAACTTAGGTCGCTGGCCAGATATAAAGCCGTGTTGGCGATGTCCTCTACTTGTCCTCCTCGACGCAGAGGAATCTTCTTTATCCATTCCTGGCGAATCTCATCAGATAAGGCAGCTGTCATTGCTGTGTCGATGAAGCCAGGGGCAATTGCATTTGCGCGTATGCCCTTGGGACCCATTTCTTGACCAATGCTCTTTGCCAAAGCGATCAAGCCAGCTTTAGAAGCGGCATAGTTTGCCTGACCTGCATTTCCGTGAACTCCTACCACACTTGCCATGTTTATGATACTACCACTTCGTTGGCGCATCATGATAGGTATGCATGCGTGGATGAAATTAAAGGCACTCTTCAGATTCACATTGATTACTGCATCCCATTGAGCTTCGGTCATTCGCAGCATTAGACCATCTTTGGTAATGCCTGCGTTGTTCACCAGAATGTCGATGGAACCAAAATCTTCCTTTATTTTCTTTACCACTTCTTCTGTCTCAGTATAGTCGGCAGCGTTGCCAGCATATGCCCTGCATTTCACGCCTACAGCTTCTATCTCCTTGCGAGTGACCTCTAAGCCTGCAGCCATATCGTCATTCAAAACCAAGTCGGTGAAAGCAATGTTGGCTCCTTCAGAGGCAAATTTTAATGCGATAGCTTTACCTATTCCGCGTGCCGCTCCAGTGATTAATGCGGTCTTTCCGTCTAATAATCCCATAATGTTTGTTGATATTTATGTTTGATTTGATTTGTTCTGAATTGTAGTCTTGGGAAGGTCAGAATTTAAAGTCCTCCCTCTTTAATGCCTTATGTATCAGTTTCTGCACGATGGCTCGACTCATTCCACTGGGAAGTCCTGTACTCAGACGTCCATAAATGTATGGAATCTCCAGTCCCTTGGTGCAATAGTGGATGATATCTGCCGTCAGGGGGATGCTGTCTATGTCGAATTTGCCAAGTCTGATTCCTTCAGTCAATATTTTGGTTAGGAATTCCTTCTCCTTTTTGTCGAAATTCTTGCGTGCCTTGGAAACCAGAAAGATGTTGCGGAAGAACTCTGCTCTCAAGTTTCCGTTACGCTGTACGGCTTCTTTTATCAGATTCAGGTGTGTGTAGATAAGTTCTACCAGTTTGTCTTCAGGTTCCATGTTCTTTTTGAAGACTTCGTTCATCTGTTCTGACAAGCGTTCCAACTCTTCCTCGATGACAGCAAAGTAGATGTCTTCCTTGCTTTTGAAATAAGTATAGAGCGTACGGCGTCCTTTTCCAGAGGCCACTGCGATGTCGTTCATCGTGGTGTTCTCCAATCCATTCTTGGCAAAGATATGTCTTGCAACTTCCAGCAGTTTGTTTCTTGTCTTGTTTACCATAGGTGATGCAAAATTACACATTCTTTCTATTATGTGCAAATATTACCTCATTAAAAGCACAAAATACTTAAACTTGAGCAAAAAGATACCCATAGAGGAGAATTATTTTGATAAACATTTGGATATTTCAATAAATCGGCGTACCTTTGCATCCACAAAAATAATATCGCGGGGTGGAGCAGTTGGTAGCTCGCCAGGCTCATAACCTGGAGGTCGCATGTTCGAGTCCTGCCCCCGCAACATCGAAAGCAAGTTCTCGGAAACTTGCTTTCTTCTTTTTGATGAGCTTCCCTATGTCTTTTGTATTACATTTATTATAGTGTCAAAAAAAGGAGCACGCGCACGCGTACTCCTTTTTCTAATATATGATTCTGTGAATTACTTCACCAGAACCTTGCGACCATTAACGATGTTGATACCCTTCTGAATCTTCTGCAGCTTCTGGCCCATCAGGTTGTAGATGGTCTCTTTGCCGTTGAAGATGTCAGGATTGATCTCGTTGATGCCATCAACGATAGGCTCGTCCTTACCATAGTACTTCAGACGGAAGTTGTCAACAACTACCCAATCCTCGTTGGCGTCATTTACCTTCTTGATACCTAAAGTTACCTTGCCCTGGTTCTCCTCGGTGATTTGGAACTTCATGGTATTCCAGAAGAGGCCGTTCTCGAAGTAATCGCTGCAAGCTTGCCATGGGTTGTTGGGAGCAAACAGAGTTCCTGATGCATCGGCTTCACCGCAACCAGGAGCCTTGTTGATGCCTTCGTCTACGAGTTGAATAGCCCTCATTTCATCACCTACATACATGTAAGCATTGTAAGTACCAGTCTCACCATTCTGGACTTTAGGAGCATAAATTGCCCAGCTGCCCTCACGATAGAAGCCTTGTACGCTGAATGTGTACCATCCTGGTTTCAGAACTTCATCTTCAATTGTTTGAGTGAGGTCGAAGCCGGTTGTGTTCCAAGCCTCGAATGCGAAGTCGCCGTAGTTGCCTCCACGTCCCCAAACGCCTGGGTTGTTTTCATTGTTAGGATCTGACTTGCATTTTCCCTTCTTGTTCCATGCATCCAGTGTCAAGCGCTGGTCGAAGCCTGGATTGACAATCAGGTAAGTAGCATCAGCAGGTTTCTCGCCGCTGGCATTAGCCATGAAGCCATCCATCTCTTCCTTAGAGATCAGCATCCATTGGTTGGATTCGCTTGCTGGATTAGTCATATCGACTGCACATACGTTATAGGTTAAAGGATAACCGCCATCGTTGCCATCGCGGAAACCAAGCAAGAACTTAGAGCCATCCTCACGCTCACGACCCAGCTGAGCCAGATTGTAAACGTTTTCCTTGCCATCCACAGGAACGAACTCCCATGGTTCATCGGATGCAGTATCCAACCAGCCTGACCAGTGAATGAAGTCAGCAACACCGATTTCGCCATTGGGACGGAAAGTCTCAATCTTGAAACCGCCTCTGATGAAGTTGCCGTAGCTATCCTCGTCTACCAGTTTGAAGGCGTTTGAGGTATAGCCAACACAGTCGTAAGCACCCCACTGGTCACCACCAGTCAGGAATGCCTTCTCGCCTACGTTGTAGAAGAAGTATTCGCCACCAGCCTCAGGCTTAGAGCCTACGAAGGTTTCGGTGCGACGCTCCATAGCGTTGCGTCTGCGAGCCAGGCGCAGGTCATTCAGCAGAGAATAGGTCTCTGTCGAATTGGTTACTTGGTCATACTTGCTTTCAGCGTTAGCCAAAGAAGCAGTCAGGTAACCCTTGTCTTCAGTCTTGCAGATATCGATGGTCTTCTTCAACAGAGCCAGACCTTCTTCACTTGCCAGAATGGTGGTGATATTCTCTTTCAGATCTCTTGCATAACCCTTCAGCTCGAATGCATCCTTGGTGCTTGCCAGCTTAGCTTGTGCCTCAGCTACCAAGGTGTTCAATCTGTTGCTCATAATCTCGTTCAGAGAGGTAGCTGTGCCAGCCAGAGCGATTGCATCCTCGATCTCTTGTCTGATCTTGTCATAGTTTACGCCACGACCGCCAGTGGGTTCATCCTGACCATAGTAGGTCAGACGGAAGTTGTCAGCTGTTACCCAGTTGCCATACTTGTTGGCGTCGTTTCTTACACCAATTTTGATGTAACCTCTGTTTTCTTCTGTTACTTGGAACTTGATGGTGTTCCAGTAAAGACCGTTCTCGAAGTAGAAGTCACATGTGTTGGACAGGTTATCGCTTGCCCAAACCTGACCTGTACCATCCAGACGACCGAGGCCAGGAACCTTGTTCATACCGTCGCCGAAGTCGCACAGAGGTGTGGAAACTTCATATTCTTCACCACCATATACATAAAGGTATGCATCTCTACGTGGAGTCTCACCAGCGAGCCACATGGCTACATGGTCGTCATAGGTACCATCACGATAGTATCCCTGAACGTCCAGAGTGTACCATCCGGGCTGAATGATATCGTCGTAGATTTCCTGCTGCAATTCAGCAGTATTGGTGTTCCAAGCCTCGAAAGAGAAATCATTGTGATCGCCGCCACGATCCCATACGCCTAAGCCTACACCTTCAGCTGGAACTGAAGACCAAGTCCATGCATCGATAGTCAGTCGCTGGTCGAAACCTGGGTTCGTGATTACGTAGGTCAAGTCGACTGGGTTCTCACCACTGGCACCTTCAATCAGGGCATCGCGCTCCTCGCGAGTCACGAATCTCCACTGGTTGGAAGGATTATCCTCACCTCTTCTGTCGGTATCGCAAGCGTTGTAATTGCCCTCGCGGAAACCAAGCAGTCTCTTGGCACCATCAGGATGCGTATCACCCAGACGGGCAATGTTGTAAACACCCTCCTGACCTTCTACTGGAATGATTTCCCAAGCATCGTCTGTGGGGCAATCCAGCCATCCGTTCCATCCCAGGAAGTCAGCCTCGCCAATTCCACCGTTGGGACGGAAGCTTTCAATCTTGAAACCACCGTCGATGGTGCTGCCATCAAAGCGAGTGGGAACCAGTTGGAACTCGTTGGTGGTGTAGCCAACTGCGTCGTGGGCACCCCAAGCCTCAGCACCTACCAAGAATGCCTTCTCACCTACGTTGTAGATGTAGTACATGCCGTTCTCCACGGGTTGTGTACCCTTGAAGTTTTCTGTACGGCGCTCCATGTTGTTGCGTTTGCGAGCCAGACGCAGGTCGTTCAGCATTGAGTTGATTTGATCTCTGTTGGTAGCCTGGTCGAAATCATTCTTTACGCGGTTCAGCGTCTCAGCCAGATAGCCGTTCTCCTTGTCTTGAGAGATAACGTCGATGTTCCATTGCAGCATCTTCACGTCGCCAGCACTACCCATGATGCCTGGAATCTCAGCAGTCAACTGCTTGGCAAGTTCCTGAAGTTCAGCAGCGTCCTTGTTGTTCTCTAACTGATACTCAGCATTAGCCAGGATCTCAGCTATTCTGTTCTTCATACCTTGGGTCAGGGTCAGGTTCTCGTAACCTGCAGCCAGATCCATTGCTGTGCGAAGTTGTCTCTTGCAGTCGTTGTAGTCAACTTCCTCTACGTTGATACCGCAGTCATAGAAGTGACCACCAAAGTTGTTCTGGATATAGGTGGCGATGACGTTGGTACCTACGCGTAGGTAAGCTGTGGGGATGTGTACCTGGATGGGGTTCTTGCCGCCAGTCCAGTCCTCAGCCTGTTGCAGCAAATGACCATTCACATAGGTCTTGTAGGTATCGTCGTGGCATACGTTTAGTGTATAAGCCAATCTGGGGTTAATCTCGTCGATTACCCATGTACGGCGAATCCAGTAGTTGGTGTTATTGCCCTCTCCACCATCGCCTTCATAGGTGGGATTGTACTTGTTTCCGTACCAGATGGATTGGATTTCGGGCATGTAACCTATGTTACCTGTAGGCATTGCCTGGTCTTCCCACATTGAGTCGTCGAAGTCAGGAGTTGCCCAAGAGAGAGTCTCATTGCGGCCTGTGATTGCAGGGTCGTGAATCTGATAGGGCGTACCTTCTTCGTTCAAAGCGGTTACGTAGAAGTCGTTATAGTATGCACTACCAATCCAGATTTCCTTGTTATCGGCGGTCACGTCAATCAGCGACATGCCGCTGATGCTGACATCGGTGTCTGCTGTGCCACCACCAAAGTCAAAGACAATCTTCAGGTCCTTCACATATATGCCGGGAAACTCTGTCTCGAAGTTGTTCTCGCCACTTGCCTCGATGAAGGTGGTCTCCAGCATGGCTTCCACTTCGTCGTTCTCATTTTCAGTCAGTTTGATCAGCACGTTGTTGTAGTCAGCCGTACCTGTGAGAGTAACCTTGAAGGCATAGGTGTGACCTTCCTCTAGATTGATGGGAGTTTTGAAGGCAACTTGCTGCTGCCATTCCTCTGCACTTTGGCCTGCCAGATGGATGGTGTATTTGTCATCAGCACCTGCCTCATACAGCATTTCCCAGTCATGGAGGGGATCTTCGTAACCACCCCAAGAATTCCATAGTACCTTACCTGTCCAGGGAGTGATGTAACCCATGTCCAGACCTCCAACGGGCATCGTGTAGAGACCCACATCGGCCATTGCGCCACCCCAGTTCTGGTGAACGTGTACTGCCAACAGGTTTTCTTGTCCGTTCAGCAGGATCAAGTCCTTCTGCTCGTCGGTCAGTTTCACTACCTCGTTGTCGTTCCAACCGTCGGTTACCGACCAGATGAGTTCGCCGTTCAGGTAATACTCAGCGGGAGCGTCGTCGTGGCCGCAAGCCAGATAAACGTCACCAGCTAGCATCAGGTCTGTAGTAAAGGTGCGGCGGAAATAGAAGTCCGTCATGCCACCACCAGCGGTGTAGTCGTAATTGCGGCCTGTGCCGAAGGGAGCTTTCTGCTGAGCCCATTCTACATCCAGATAGGACCAGTCGTTGAAGCCCTTAGTGCTGGTGTCGTAGCCTACCTCATACCACATCTTGCCACTCTCGTCAGCTTCAGGAACTCCCCAAATGACGTTGTAGTTCTCGTTTTCGGTGTTGTCACCTTGTCCGTTGAAGTTGTAGGCGGTACCTGTTTGATAAGCATAGCACATAGCCGTCCACTCCTCGTCAGGGCTGTATTTCCATGAGGGCACAACAGGGATGTTGGCGCCTACGGAAGTGATACCCTGTGCGTTTGCCGTCAGAGCGAGTAGCCCAACGGCCAATGAAAGTAAAGCTTTCTTCATAGAGTTAATTAAAAAGTTAATAAAAAATATATAAATCTCGTGTTGTTTCTTGTGTGTAAAGATACAATTGTTTTTTTGATTGACAAAGGCTTGCGATACTTGGAGGCCACTAAAAGATGAAGTTTAACATTTATTTTGCCCAACAGTACTCCTTAATGGTCAAATTCGCATTTATCTCTCCTTTTGGAGAGGTGTTCTTTTTATCCTCTCAGGACAAACTTCTGAGAGACGTTTTCCGAATCGCCTGCGTAGAAATCAACTTCTATTTTCTTCTTACTTACCGTCATTTTGTATGATCCTGCGGCAGGCGAATAGGAGTAGGTCTTCAACCCTTGACGGTACTCGTCGAAAAGGGGTGTCTCGTCCTTGATGGGCGATCCGTCGTCGTTCTTCATCGCTTTGCGCCTCTCGCCATATTGTTCAGCTCCCTGGGATTCTATCTCGTACTTGCCCAGCTTCTCGTTTGCCCAAACGCTGTTCATCGTCATTTGCGTGATGTGCCCTCCGTCGCCGTACCAGTCGTAGAATTCCGTTCTGTGTGTATGACCGCACAAGCAGATGGCATTCCGCTTGGCAAAGAGTTCGCGGAAGTGCCTGCGCTTCTGGGTTTCAGCATCGCTTCCTCCTCCGTGGTAGAACCATCGGCAACTGCTGCCGTCGTAGGGGAAGATGGGGCCATGAACCACGATGAACGTGTGGCGTGCCCCTTGGGTGTCGGCCAACAGACGCTCCACCTCGCTATCGTCTGGATGATTGAAGTCTACCACGATGTAGGCATCCTCGCCGATATGGAATGCGAAAGTCGTCTTCTCGATTCTTTGTCCCAGTTCCTCAGACATTCGCTGAGGCATGTAGCGATGATACACCTCCTTGGCATCCGTACCTCGTATGTCGTGGTTGCCCACTACGGTTACGAAAGGCAATCCGCCCAATTGGGTCTTGAAGCTGTCCATCACGTCGCTCAGCATCCGCTGGTGAACTTCGCCGCTGCCGCAGTCGCCCTGAATCAGGTCGCCCATTTGCATGACCATCTTCGTGTCGCTGGAGATGAGCCGTTGCGCTCTTTTCATCAATCGTGGGCATCGCTCGCGCCACATCTCGCCGTTGCGTGCGAACTCGGCTCGCTGTACTCGATTGAGCCATTCCACCTTCTCGTTGTAGTTCGAATGGTACACGCTGGCGGGCTCCGTGTCGAAATGTGTGTCGCCCAAGAGCACGATGCTGTATTTCTTGTCTGTTCTCGTCCTTGCCTGCAGGGGATTCCAGGCTCCGCTCATTGCCAATCCCATCAGGCCAGTACCTGTCAGGTTGATGAATTGCCGTCTGTCCATAGTGCTTTTCTTTATCTTCTTTGGTCAAATTTTCCTGCAAAGTTAGTGTTTTCTTGGGCAAAGTCATTAACTTTGTGACGGAAATTTCAAAAAAACACTTTTTTACGACAATGAAGAACCGTTCCGTCCGCTTTGGCCATCCATTCTGGAAAGACTCTTTGAGTCTCGCGTCCGCTTTTCTGCTTCTCTTCCTCGTGTCTTCTCCTCTTTGCGCTCAGGTCAGTCAACGTCTGCTTCGAGGCACTCCAGTCACCTACAATCAGGTGGGACCTCGCATCCGTATCTTTTCAGAGGACATTCAGCAGACGGTCAAACTCTTTGTCATCTCTGACACCCATCTCTGGATGAGCGACAGCCGCGAGGACCCTTATCGCAAGTACAGCGAGCGCATGGCCAGCGCTTACCACAACAATCGCCATTTCCAGACGGGCGAGCCCACCACAAGCCAGGAATCCTTTCTCCGCACCCTCGATTTGGCAAAGCAGAGTGGGGCAGACGCAATCGTTCTCATGGGTGATATTGTCAGCTATCCGTCTGAGGCGGCCATTGAGTTTGTGGTCAACAGGTTGGATTCGTTGGGCATACCTTATTATTATACATTCGGAAACCATGATTGGCACTACGAGGGCATGGAAGGCACAGAGATAGATTTGCGTGCTGAGTGGGCGCAACGACGTTTCCAGCCCCTCTTTCGAGGTTACAACCCTCTCATCTACAGCGTTGATGTCAAGGGGCTACGTCTCATCATGCTCGACACAGCCGTTTACGAGATTCTGCCTGAGCAGTTGAGCATCTTCCGCCAGGAGATGAAGACCACGAAGCCGACGCTTCTCATGTGCCACGTTCCCTTTTATGCCCCTGGTTTCCCTGCTTCTTATGGCGTAGGTCATCCTGATTGGAACGCATCGACAGACCGCAATTTTGAAGTTGAGCGCCGTCCGCGTTGGCCAGAGGCAGGGCACAAGCCTGAGACTTTCGCCATGTGGAAAGAGGTGTTGAAGGCACACAGGAAACACAAACTTTTGGCTTCCTTCGCAGGGCACGTCCACAGAATGTCCACCAGCGTTGTTGGGCCTTGGGTGCAGTTTACGACTGCCGCCAACCTGGCTGGCGGTTACTACGAGGTTACCGTTGAGCCTCTTCCCGGCAAGTGACCCATCATATTATTGGATTTGTCTGAGGGCTCTGAGTATTCCGATTACTCAGATTACTCGGAAGAACACGTTGTCTTTGCAATTTCAACGTGTTGTGTCTGCGGTTTCAACGTGTTGTGTTTGCGGTTTCAACGTGTTGTGTTTGCGGTTTCAACGTGTTGAGTCTGTGGTTTCAACACGTTGCCTCCTGCCACCTTTCTCGTCGTTCGTTTGCTGTTCGCTTTTTTATCTCTTCCAGAAAACTTTTCTCAAATATTTGGATATAAAGAAAAAATGATGTATCTTTGCTCTCGAAGAGCAAGTAGCTCGCTGTATGTTGAGTTTTTTAATTATCGTTGAACCTAATTTTATTACAAGAAAAGACAAGAACTATGAGAAAACTGTTGACATGGTTGCTGATGTGCACATTCTGCATGACAGCTGGCGCACAAAACATTGAGAAACTTTATGAGGAGGGCAAGGCTCTCTATGACGCGAAGAAATATTCAGAAGCTTTCCCCAAACTGAAGATTGCTGCTGAAAAGGGACACAAGAAGGCTCAGTACCGCCTGGGACGTTGCTATGACAAGGGTAATGGGGTGAAGGAAGACGATGACAAGGCCTTTGAATGGTACTTCAAGTCTGCTGAGCGAGGCTTTGCCAAGGCACAATATCAGGTGGGCAAGTCCTACAAGAACGGTGAAGGCGTAGAGGAAGACCGCGTGAAGGCTTTCCAGTATTTCACCAAAGCTGCCAAGCAAGGCAACGGGGAGGCTCAGCTGGCCTTGGGAAAGTGTTACCTGAAGGGAAAGGGTACCACAGAGGACAAGGAGAAAGCAAAATCCTGGTTCATGAAGGCTGTGAAGAACGAGAAGGATGGCGAGGAAATCGTCAAGCAGTTGCGTGAGGACTTGGCTGATCACGACGATGATGCCAGGATTATCCTGCAAATGGTGGGTCTCAAGTAACGGCAGGATTCTTTCAGCGTGCTGATTCGTCGGCATGACAGCTCCTCGTTGAGCCTCATGAAGCCTGTTTTTTGAAGACTTCAGACATTCATAAATTTATCATGGCCACCCTCGCGGGCAGCCATGATAAATTAACTATAAATCTTACTAAATTTAGCTACATACAGAATTCTCGTCACGAGGGTCTGCATGATGAAAACAATAAAAAGTTGCAATGTTTCATTTTATCTAACCTAATCTTCTGCCGTATCACTACGCCATCAGACTTTCCTAATGAAAAACATTAATCTTATCTCGATGCAAATTTACGCATTTTTATTTGAAAGACAAACTTTTTACCGTTTTTTTCTCATTTTTTGCAGACGAAATCCTACTTTGGGAGCAATTTCATCCTGAGATGGAAGCACGAACGGATGATTTTGTGGAGTGAAACGGATGGATTTCCGTTCTGCGGAGTCAGGTTTCTTCGTTGGCAGCACCCTGTTATCCGCAATTTGCGTTAATTTGCGTTTGAGGGCATTTAATTTTACTTAAAAAGAGTAGCAAATAAGGGGCCGAAAATTTGGTCAAATCGCGAAATTTGGCTAAATTTGCGCCAAATATGGCCTTTGGCCCATTTTTCGAACGAATAACTATAATAAAAAATAAATGGAAGATCAAGAGAGAATTATTAAAGTAGACATCGAGCAGGAAATGAGAAAGAGCTACATTGACTACTCAATGAGTGTCATTGTGGCTCGAGCCTTGCCTGATGTGCGAGACGGATTCAAACCGGTGCATCGCCGTATCCTATATGGTATGGAGGGCCTGGGAAATACTCACAACAAACCTTATAAGAAAAGTGCACGTATCGTGGGTGAGGTACTCGGAAAGTATCACCCTCATGGCGACAGCTCTGTTTATGGCGCATTGGTGCGTATGGCTCAGGATTGGAACATGAGGTACACACTCGTGGACGGGCAAGGAAACTTCGGAAGCGTGGATGGCGATGGAGCCGCTGCGATGCGTTACACGGAGGCACGCCTGAGTCTGATGGGCGAGGCCATGATGGAGGATCTGGATAAGGAAACCGTGGATATGACCACGAATTTCGATGATACGCTGGTTGAGCCTACCGTAATGCCCACTAAGATTCCCAATCTGCTTGTCAATGGTGCTACAGGTATTGCAGTTGGTATGGCAACGAATATCCCTACCCATAATCTGAACGAAGTGATTGATGCCTGTGTGGCATACGTTGACAATCCGGAACTGACCAGCGAGGAACTGATGCAATGGGTGAAGGGACCTGATTTCCCAACGGGCGGATACATCATGGGCCTGCAGGGCATAAAGGATGCCTATGAGACTGGTCGCGGACGCATCATCATGAGAGCAAAGGCTGACATCGAGTCGGATGAGCAGCACGACAAGATCGTGATTACAGAGATTCCCTATGGAGTCAACAAGGCTCAGCTGATAGAATACATCGCCCAATTGGTGAACGAAAAGAAACTGGACGGCATCAGCAACGCCAACGACGAGAGCGACCGCGAGGGTATGCGCATCGTCATCGATGTCAAGAGGGATGCCAATGCTCGCGTGGTACTGAACAAACTCTTCAAGATGACACCTTTGCAGAGTAGCTTCAGCGTGAATAGCATCGCCCTGGTGAAAGGACGCCCCAGGTTGCTGACGCTGAAGGACTGCATCTCCAATTTTGTGGATCACCGCCATGATGTGGTGATTCGCAGAACCAGATACGATTTGCGCAAGGCAGAAGAGAGGGCCCACATTCTGGAAGGCCTTATCATTGCCTCAGACAATATTGATGAGGTGGTTCATATTATCCGCGGTAGCAAGACCCCTGCGGATGCCCAGCGCAACCTGGAGGTTCGCTTCGAGCTGGACGAGCTGCAGAGTAAGGCTATCGTCGACATGCGCTTGAGTCAGTTGACAGGCTTGCGTCAGGAAGACTTGCACAACGAGTACAATGAATTGGAAGAAAAGATAAAATACTACAATCAGATTCTGACGGACGACAATCTCTGCAAGAAGGTGATCAAGGACGAATTGATTGAAGTGAAGGAACAGTTTGGCGATGAGCGCAAGACGGAAATCATGCCAAGTGCAGAAGAATTCAATCCTGAAGACTTCTACGCAGACGACGAGGTTGTTGTCACACTCAGCCACATGGGTTACATCAAGCGGACTCCATTGGCAGAGTTCAAGGCTCAAGGAAGAGGCGGCATTGGAGTGAAGGCCAGCGCAACGCGCGACAATGACTTCATCGAGAAAATCTATCCTGCCACGATGCATAACACGATGCTGTTCTTCACCAATCGTGGCCGTTGCTACTGGCTGAAGGTATATGACATTCCTGAAGGTACAAAGCAGAACAAGGGACGTGCCATCCAGAACATGCTGATGATTGAGCCAGGGGATAGTGTGGCAGCATGTCTCTGCATCCGCAAACTGCAAGATCCTGAGTTCTGCCAGAGCCACTATGTAATGTTCTGTACGAAGGACGGCATCGTCAAGAAAACCTGCCTGAAAGAGTTCAGCCGTCCTCGTTCCAATGGCGTGATTGCCATCAATATCCGTGAGGAGGATCAAGTCATCAATGTGGAACTGACCAACGGACAGGACGAGGTTATTGTGGCCAACGCAGGTGGACGTGTTGTCCGTTTCAACGAAAGCGATGTACGATCGATGGGACGTGCAAGTACAGGCGTCCAGAGTATTGTCCTCGATGATGATCCTCGAGATGCTGTGGTGGGTATGTGTGTAGTGAACGACACAGAGACGGAGACCATCATGGTACTGAGCGAGAATGGATACGGTAAACGGACCAACGTAGACGAATATCGCAAGACGAACCGTCATTGCAAAGGTGTGAAGACCTTGGCTATTACAGAAAAGACAGGCTACGTGGTAGCTGTAGAAGTGGTTAAGGACGAGGATGATCTAATGATAATCAACAAGAGCGGCACTACCATCCGTCTGCATGCGGAGGATATCAAGCTTACCAAGACACGTGTGGCTCAAGGTGTGAAAGTAATCGAGCTGAAGAGACGCAACGATGTGATTAGCCATCTGAGTGTGGTTCCTCGTGCAGATGACGAGGAGGTGGAACAGCCAGCCGATGGTGAGGCTCCAGAGGAGGGTCAGACACCAGCTCCAGAGACTCCTGTCGAGAATTGAAAACGTCATTAATCCGACCTTCCTCTCCCAATTAAGGCTGCAGGAGGGTAGGGATTCTACTCATGGTTATGAATGGCATATTTTGAAATGTGGAAAATGAATCTATGAACAAATAAATTTGAATATTATGAAAAAGGTTATTTTATCATTGGCTCTGTTGCTCTTTGTTGGCAACATGACAGTTCAGGCACAAGACAAGGCTGCTGAAAAAGCTGCTAAGGAAGCTCTGAAGGCTGCTCAGAAGCAAGCTAAGGCAGACATCGCAGAGGCAACAAAGATGAAGGAAGCGCTTTACGCCAAGATTAATGACAAGTCTGTGACTCCAGAAGAAATCCTGGCAGAATGTCCCAAGGGCTCTGCTTTGGTAATGAAAGCTATCAAGAGTGGTGGTGTTGATGAAAAGAAAATTTCTGAAGCATGGAAATTGTTGGCAGAGTTCACCCAGCCTCTCCACAATGAGTACCTGGCAAATGCTACCAACAGTATGGCGTTTGACACATTGGGTTACTACAATAATCTGAAGACTATGACGGAAGCTCTCCACAATGAGCTGAAGACAACCAAAGTGGTTAAAGGCGAGTATGGCAATGAGGCTGCTTTGAAAGCCAAGAATCTTAATCTGGGTCAGAGTGCTCTCTATTACATCTATGCTGCCCAGTTTGAAAATGAATGCAAGCGTTACGAGAATGCTCTCGAGGCCTATGACATTGCAATGAGCTATGCAGAGAAGTACCCAGAGTGTGCAGAACATGTGAAGTTGCCCATCACAAATGAGCAGATAGCATATTATGCTTTCATGACAGCTCATGAAGGTGGCAAGTTTGACTTGATGGACAAGTACTATGAGAAAGCATTGGGCTTTGCTGATGGAGCGCAAGGCGTAAAGCAGGTGAAACTGCAATCCTATCTGGAGAAGGGCGACACTACAGGTTGGGCTAATGCCGTACATGCAGAATGTATAGCCAAGCCTTCTGGGAATGAGGACTACGTCCAGATGCTGTTGGCTTACTACCAGAAGAGTGGCGTTGATGCTATGGGTAAGTTTGCAGATGAGATTCTGGCAGTCGACAATAACGTTCTGATTGCCAACTACGGTAAGGCTTACACACTCTTTGCCACAGAGAAGTATGATGATGCCTTGACATACTACAAGAAGTGTACTGAAATCAAGGATGACTATTACGATGCTTGGTATCAATGTGGCCTCTGTAAGTTCCGTCAGGCTTTGGCCCTCAACTCAACTATCAGCGGCATCAAGAACCAGAAGGTTGCTAAAGAGACTTTGGAGAAGACAAAGAGTATCTTTGCTGAAGCAATTCCTTTCTTTGAGAAAGCAAGACAGCTGACTCCCGATGAACCCCAGAAGTGGGCTTACGAGTTGAAGCAATGCTATACGGTAACAGGTCAGGCTGCCAAAGCAGCTGAAATGGACAAGTTGCTGTAAAAGTTCTGTAGATTGATTCATAAGAGGAGTGGGCGAAAGTTCACTCCTCTGTTTTTTGTTCCATCACCTTGCTCCAGAAATATACTGTGGCTTTTATCTTCCTTTTTGAGTAAAAGAAGATGAAATTTCGTGAATTTTACATAATATAATGCCATTTATTCGAGGAAAGGAATGGCTTATTTCATAGAAATATGTAGATTTGCATGGGAAAAAACAACAAGGTGTCTTTACGACATCTATTATATTAAGAAATATATTATAAGGTATATATGAAGAGATGGATGTTTATAGGTGTGGTCCTGTTCTCACTCAGCAACATGGGGCAACAGCCACAGGAACCTCCCAAGATGAAGACCTTATACAAGACAGCTCGCTTGGCACTCAAGACGACGGCCAATCAGGAGGCTGCCAAACAAGGTTTGCTAGCTGCCCTGGCAAGACCTGAATTGACGAATAAGGATAAATGCAAAATCTACTATACGGCCGCAGAATTGGACGAGAGTTCCAACTCCGTGATTAACCAAATGGCCTTTCTGAAGCAGAAATATGATTCGGCAGCATTGTTCAATACGGTTTTGAACATCTATAACCATTTGATCTTGTGTGACAGCGTGGATATGATTCCCAATGCGAATGGACATATCAAGTTGGAGTATCGCGATCGTACTCGTGACATGATGTTGAAACATCGCAGGAATTTGCTGACAGGTGGTATTTTCTTTTTGAAGAAGTCGGATTGGGCTTCTGCTTACAAATACTTCGACAGTTATCTGCGCACGAATGGAAATCCCTCAGATACCCTTGTCCCCAAGGTCAATTACTGGGCTACTGTCTGCGGCCATAACTTGAAGGATACTTCGAAGATCCTGAAATATGTGGATCAGGCAATAGAAGGAACAGATAGTGCCACGAAACCTGTCTTGCAGGAATACAAATGCCGTTCTTATCAGAAACTGGGTAACGAGAAGATGTGGCTGCAGGAACTTCATGCTGGCATCAACAAATATCCCAATCACGATTACTTTTTCGTGAGCCTGCTTGATTACTATAATCAGCATAGCCAGTTTGACGAGGGACTTTTATTGGCAGATAGTATGATACATGTGCATAGAGACAAACCGTTGTATTGGTATGCGATGAGTCTGTTGTCTTTGGGAAAGGAAGATTTCGACAAGTGTATTGCCTATAGCGATTCCTGCATCAATCTTGACGCGAATTATGCGGATGCCTATTACAACAAATCCATTTCATATTGCAACAAAGCGCTCTTTGCCCAAGAAGCGTTGAATGGGAAGAATCACTTGGATCAGGATGCCGTGGAGATGCGCCAGAAAATCAAAGAGCTGTATGCGCTTGCACGTCCTCCTATGGAGAAGGTTCGCCAATTGCAACCTGATAATCTTATCCGATGGGCTCAACCTCTCTACCGCATCTATTTGTATCTGAATATGGGTGATGAATTCGATGAAATCGACAAATTGCTGAAAGCTAATGCTCAGGAGAAAAAATAATGGACAGTAAACAGACACATCAGAGATTGGCATCGCTCGATGCGTTGCGAGGAATGGATTTGCTGATGCTGGTAGCATTAGACCGTGTAGTCTTTAAGTTGCAACCTGTCATCAATGCAGGCTGGTACGATACTTTTCTCCAAGGATTCACCCACAAGGAGTGGGAGGGTTTCTCCCCTTGGGACTTGGTGATGCCCCTTTTCATGTTTATGTCAGGCGTCACTATCCCATATTCGTTGTCGCGTTATCGTGAAGGGGAGCAGAGTCGCAGAGCTCTCTATTGGCGTTTGTGCCGTCGCTTCATGTTGCTGTGGATTCTGGGCATGATATGCCAAGGGAATCTGCTTTCTTTTGATAGCCAGCATATCTACCTGTTCTCAAATACGCTGCAAGCAATTGCTGTTGGTTATGTTTTTGCTGCTCTCCTCTATCTCTACACGAAGCCAAGAACGCAGATTCTGGTGGCCTCAGTTCTGCTTCTTGCTTTCTGGGCGGCTATGGAATATGTCATCATAGGCGGCTACGGTGGTGGTGACTACAGCCCACAAGGCAATTTGGCTGAAGGTATTGACCGCATGTTGTTGGGACGTTTTCGCGATAAAGCAGAAATGGTGGATGGAGCAGTCGTTTTCCAGGAATGGTATACTTATACTTGGTTGCTCAGCAGCTTGAATTTTATCGTGACAGTCCTGACGGGTGTCTTTGCAGGAGAATTGCTGCGCAGTAGTCGCGCTATGCGCTCCAAACAGAATTGGCTCTTAGGTTTAGGTGTCGGCATGACGGTGGTCGGCTGGTTGTTAGGGCTGGTTCATCCTGTCATAAAGCACATCTGGACAAGTTCTATGACTCTTGTCAGCAGCGGTTATTGTTTCCTGCT
The DNA here is from genome assembly GCA_017427185.1 of Bacteroidaceae bacterium. Lineage (GTDB taxonomy): Bacteria > Bacteroidota > Bacteroidia > Bacteroidales > Bacteroidaceae > Physcousia. The sequence goes on from JAFRTJ010000030.1 coordinate 35,542, forward strand.
TCTTTGGGCCTTCTACAGCTGGATTGATTGTCGAGGGCATCGCTCTGGCTTGACTTTCCTGAAAGTATATGGAATGAACAGCATTACGGCTTATGTGATCTCGAACGTGGTGAATTTTTCCAGCGTCAGCGAATCGCTTCTCTATGGCACACAGCAGTATCTGGGCGAGGCCTATCCTGCTCTCATCTCACTTGCTAACGTTTCCATCGTATTCTTCATCCTCTATGTTATGTACAAGAGGAACATATTCCTGCGAGTATAGTAAGAAATAACCATAAAAAACAGAATTGGAAATGAAAAAGATTTTTCTATCCCTGATGATGCTGGCCGTGCTGGCATCCTGCTCAAGCGGAGGCGATGATCCTCGCCTGGTGATTATAACTTTCGATGGCTTGCGTTGGCAAGAAGTTTTCATGGGTGCTGACTCCCTGTTGGTAGGCAATCCCAAATACGTTCGCAATCCTGAGAATCTGCAGGCAGCTTATTGGCGTTCTACGCCAGAAGAGCGCCGGCAAGCTCTGATGCCCTTCATCTGGAGTTATGCGCCAGAAAACGGATTCATGGTGGGTAACCGCACGAAAGGCAGTCAGATGCAGGTGGCCAATTCAAAGAATTATTCCTATCCAGGCTATAGCGAGATGTTTTGCGGATATGCCGACGATGAGCGTGTAAACAGCAACGATCCTGTACCCAATGCCAACAAGAGTGTATTGGAAGCTGCCAATGCAGATTCGCGCTACAAAGGCAAAGTCATGCTCTATGCTTCCTGGGAAAGCATTCGCTATGCCGTGAATAATGAACGTGGAGGATTTCCTGGCAGCGTTGCCTATGAACCTAATGTCGCTCACAATCAGACGCCTGTGTTGCAGCTTCTCGATGAAATGCAGGAAGGCATGTATCATTATTGGGGAAGTGAGCGTTTCGATCCCTTCACCTATGCCTATGCAATAGAGTCGCTTAAGAGTGACCATCCCAAGGTGATGTATGTCGGTTTTGGCGATACGGACGAGTTTGCTCATGCCGATCATTACGATGACTATCTGAATGCGGCAAACATTTGCGACAAATACATACGCCGCATTGTGGAGACCTGCGAAAGTGATCCATTCTATAAGGGGAAGACCACCTATCTGCTTACCTGTGATCATGGGCGTGGCTATGGCATCAATTTTGGTGGACACGGTGCAGGAAATCGTGGCTCAGAGAACACTTGGTTCATCGCTTTCGGCAAAGGTGTCGAGAAGCTGGGCGAGACTTCCGACAACGGGCCTTTCTATACTCAGCAGTTTGCTGCCACCATCGCCAAGGTGCTGGGCATCGACTTTACTCCCGACAATGGAGTGAAGCAGGAGGCTATTGACCCTCATTACAAGGGTGAACCTCTGGTTGATTTCATTCCACAGATAGAATATGGCACGTTCGAAGCCGTCAATGCCAGTCCCAAGGGTAAGGGCGTACGTTATACCTACCACGAGGGCGAGGTGAAGAGTGTCGATGAACTCTCTTCTCTGCCTGTGCTGCAGAGTGGCGTGCTCCCAGATTTCCTGGTCGATGGAGCCAAGGTTGAAGAGTATTTCGGTTTCCAGTACAAGTCTTTAATCCGTATCGATAATGCTGGTCGCTACCACTTTTTCTGCAAGTCCGACGATGGCAGCAAAGTTTGGCTCGATGGCCAGCAGATAATTGACAATGACGGCAGTCACGGTTCCAACACAGAGGAAGCCTTCTTTACTCTCGAGAAAGGTTATCATCGGCTCGAGGTTAAATTCTTCCAGAAGACGGCAGGCAAGACGTTGCAGCTTTCATGGGTAACTCCTGAAGGTGCTGAAGTGCCCTTGCCGAAGGATATCTTGTATTACGAATAAGCAACCAACTGAAGAGACGATTGTTTCTGGCGACACGTTGAGTCCTGGATGGCGACGTGTCTGATCGGTAAAGTTGACATGTTGAAATCACAAACTCAACATGTCAACTTTTTTTACTTTTCAACGTTTTGACTGTCGGGTTTGGCATTGTTTTCGCTTGCTCGCAGCCTTCAAGAGAGAGTCTGGAAGGGGGGGCGAGGGAGTTTACGGGGGGTGTTAGGTCGCTCAAAATTTTTTTTTACAATTTGGCTCGGTCTTGTTGACCTTCTGCCATTCCCGATATTTGTCCTCCTCAGCCTCTTGACGGAAGTCGCGGTTGCAGGCTTCCACCAGCAACCCAAATTGGCCTTTGTTGCCTGAGCTGTGGGCTATCAAAGCAGCCTGCTGGCCGCACATCTCGAACCATTGCCTGCTGGGATACTGAAATTCTGCCTGACAAATTCTCGTGCCCAGTAGAGGAGATAACATAGGTAAAAGAGGAGCATTCATGTCCTGGCTCGTCTGTGAGAGCAGCAGTTTGAAACATTCTATGCCCTTGCCAAGGTTTGTCATCGCGGGTGCAGTGGGTTTTGTGATATCGTACTTCATGTTGATTATCAGCTTTTTATGTTAATTTACCATTGTGGATTTGCGTTTCGGCGTTTCAGCGTTTCAGCGTTTCAGCTAGGGGGTATGCAGGATACAAACCCTTCTTTTTATATATATAACTTATTTATTATTAGATAGTTATATTACTATCAAAGGAAGTGTAACACCCCTTATAACCCCTTGAAACGCTGAAACGCTGAAACGCTGAAACAGCTCGCCTGTCTACTTTACTTCTCTACAAGGCCATTGAGCGATGACGCAGCTCGTTGCACACTCCGATAGCATAGCCGTCGACGGCAGAAGTCCTCGTCGATCCTCAGCGGCTTGAAGTTGGGGCGAAGGCTGACCTGAAAGAACTGCCTGTAGTGCAGTTATAAAAATTACCCCAGTTCGATGAACTGGGGTTTCTTTGGCCTTAGTAAGCGAATAAGGGATAATCCTTCATAAGGTTGTTTACCTCAGCACGGACAGACGAGATGACCTGCTCGTTTTCAGGATCGTCGAGAACACGCTCGATGAATTCGGCAATTTTGACCATCAAGTCCTCCTTTGCTCCGCGTGTTGTGATGGCAGGAGTCCCCAAACGGATACCGCTGGTTTGGAAAGCGCTGCGTGTATCGAAGGGAACCATATTCTTGTTGACTGTGATATCTGCAGCAACGAGAGCCTTTTCGGCAACCTTGCCAGTCAAATCAGGATATTTGGAGCGAAGGTCCACCAGCATGGAGTGGTTGTCTGTGCCTCCACTTACAATGTGGAATCCTCGTTTGATCAATTCGTCAGCTAACGTCTTGGCATTCTTCTGCACCTGGGCAGCCCATTCTTTGAATTCTGGCTGCAGAGCTTCTCCGAATGCGACAGCTTTGGCTGCTATGACATGTTCCAGAGGACCGCCTTGGATGCCTGGGAATACTGCGCTGTTGAGCAAGGCTGACATCATCTTGATTTCACCCTTAGGAGTTTTCTTTCCCCATGGATTGGGGAAATCTTTGCCCATCAGGATGATGCCGCCACGAGGACCACGCAATGTCTTGTGGGTAGTGGAGGTGACGATGTGAGCATATTTCAATGGATTTTCGAGCAAGCCGGCTGCAATAAGACCAGCAGGATGGGCCATGTCAATCATGAGGAGAGCACCCACCTTGTCTGCGATGTTACGCATGCGGGCATAATCCCATTCACGGCTGTATGCGCTGCCGCCGCCGATAATCAGTTTTGGCTTGTGTTCCATCGCTAATTGCTCCATTTCATCGTAATCTACGCGACCTGTTTCTCTGCTGATGTTGTAGCCGATGGGATTGTAGAGGATGCCGCTTGTGTTGACGTGTGAACCATGACTTAAGTGCCCTCCGTGGTCGAGATTAAGTCCCAGGAATGTGTCGCCAGGATTCAGTACTGCCAGAAAAACGGCAGCATTGGCTTGCGCTCCGCTGTGAGGCTGAACGTTGGCATACTCGGCTCCAAAGAGTTCTTTCACACGATCGATGGCCAATTGCTCAACTTCATCCACTACTTGGCACCCTCCATAGTAGCGCTTGCCAGGATATCCCTCAGCATATTTGTTGGTGAGATACGATCCCATAGCCTCCATCACTTGATCGCTGACGAAATTTTCTGATGCGATAAGTTCAATGCCTTTCAATTGGCGCTGGTGTTCTTTCTCGATTAATTCGAAAATCTGATTGTCTCTTTTCATGAAAAAATCTTTTTTAATTTTACCTTAAACAGTTTTTATACAAGTTTCACTTCGTTGACTTTCACTTCTTTGTTGCAATAGTGGCATTGCAGGATACCCGTTTCCTTATCAAGTACGTGGAAATGGGTGCGCATAGGCTCGTTGTTGGTGATGCATTTGGGATTCGCACACTTTACGATGTCGTAGAGTTCCTCAGGCATCTTCACCTCCTTCTTTTCCACCACTTCGTAATCCCGAATGATGGCGAGCGTTACGTTTGGAGTAATTACAGACAGTTGGTTCAACTCCTCATCGGTAAAGAATTTGTCGGCAATCTTGATGATGCTTTTGTGTCCCATCTTCTTGCTTTTGAGGTTGAAACCTACTGTGACAGCAGTCTTCATTTTCTCCAAATGAAGGACGTTGATAACCTTGAAGAGTTTTGCGGAGGGTATGTGATCGATTACAGTTCCGTTCTGCAGAGCTGCAACCAGCATTTCTTGACGTTTCATAGGATTATGGTTTTATCGTTTATTACATCTTCCAGAGTTATTCCCAAACAATCGCAGATAAGTGCCTCGCGAGTGAAGAGTCCATTATGTGCTTGCTGAAAATAATAAGCAAAGGGAGTGTCATCAATGCTATACTCAATCTCGTTGACACGTGGCAGGGGATGCAGAATCTTCATGTTTGGTTTGGCATGTGTCAACATGTTCTTTTTCAGCAGATAAGCATCTTTTACGCGCTCGTATTCCATCAAGTCGGTGAATCGTTCGCGTTGCACTCGTGTCATATACAGGATGTCTGCATCTGCAATTGTGTTTGCATCAAAATCCTTGTGTTCGATATATCGGATTCCGTTGGTGTCGCAGTACATCTTATAGTATTCTGGCATAGCCAGTTCATCTGGAGCGATGAAGTGGAAAGTCGTGTTGAAGTGACGCATGGCGGTAAGCAAGCTATGTACAGTACGTCCGTATTTGAGGTCGCCTACCATGTAGATGTTGAGGTTCTCGAGGGTGCCCTGTGTCTTGTAGATTGAATAAAGATCCAGCATGGTTTGGCTTGGATGCTGATTGGCGCCATCGCCAGCATTCACGATGGGGATGGGAGCAACTTCGCTCGCATAGCAGGCCGCCCCCTCCAGATAGTGACGCATTACGATGATATCAGCATAGTTGGACACCATCATGATAGTGTCTTTCAACGTTTCCCCCTTTGTCCCGCTGGTCACCTTGGGGTCAGCGAATCCGATGACTCGAGCCCCCAAACGATTGGCGGCAGTCTCAAAACTAAGGCGTGTGCGTGTGCTGGGCTCGAAGAAAAGTGTAGCCACTACTTTGCCTTCCAGTATTTTGCGGTTAGGGTGTTTCTCGAACTCTTCTGCCATCTTGATCAGATAAAGAAGTTTCTCTTTCGAGTGGTTAGCAATGGTAACCAAACTGCGATTTTTCATATGACTGTAGAATATGCAAAAGTTTATTTATCGCCCACAAAGTTATATAAAATTTATCTGTCTTGCAACAATCTTATTTTATTCTGTAACTTTTTTTGATTTTATCTCATTATATAAATAATTATTCTTATCTTTGTAATCTATAATGTGAATCAAGAAATAGACATTTATGCGAAAGAAATTTGTACTTACTCTTTGGATACTCTTTTTTTTGATAGTAGGTGCTCTGTCTTTTACCTTTTACGAGATATTCGTTGGCGATATAGGCTATATGCCCAATATCCAGCAACTTGAGAATCCTGTTAACAAGTTTGCCAGCCAGATTATCTCTTCCGATGGAAAGCCGATGGGAACTTGGAGTTATAGTAGTGCCAACCGAGTTTTCGTGTCTTATGAAGAATTGTCTCCCGATTTGGTGAATGCCTTGATAGCCACAGAGGACATACGTTTCAATGAACATTCCGGTATCGATTTTCGAGCTCTTGTGCGTGCTGTCATCAAGCGTGGCTTCCTTCGTCAGAAAAGCGCAGGAGGTGGCAGTACTCTTACCCAGCAATTGGCTAAGCAGCTGTATTCGGAGAAAGCAGGCTCTGTCCAAGAACGAATGTTGCAGAAGCCGATCGAATGGGTTATTGCCTTGAAATTGGAACGCTATTATACGAAGGAGGAGATAATCACTCTTTATCTCAATTATTTCGATTTCCTTCATAATGCAGTAGGAATAAAGACAGCCACGAAGACTTATTTTGGCAAGGAGCCTAAGGAACTCACCATGTGTGAGGCCGCTACTTTGGTAGGAATGTGCAAGAATCCCAGTTACTACAATCCTGTTCGTTTCCCTGAGCGTTGTACGGAACGGCGCAATACTGTTTTGTCGCAGATGGTAAAAGCTGGGCATTTGAGTAATGAAGAAGCCACCAAATATATGCTGGAGCCTCTGACTCTCAATTTCCACCGTCAGGATCACAAGCAAGGTATTGGTACTTATCTGCGCGACTATCTGCGTCAGATGATGATGGCAAAGAAACCTTCACGCAGCGATTACGCATCGTGGCAGAAGCAAAATTTCTATGACGATTCCTTGGCTTGGGTGGAAAATCCCTTGTATGGTTGGTGCAACAAGAATTACAACCATGAAGGTAAACCCTACAATATCTATACAGATGGATTGAAGGTTTATACGACTCTGGATAGTCGCATGCAGGAGTATGCTGAAGAGGCAGTCTACGAGCATGTGGTACAGGAACTGCAACCTGCTTTTGAGAAAGAGGGTGCCAACAATAAGAACTGGCCCTATGCATCGAAATTGAGTGCCGAGGAAGTGCAGAAGCAATGGTCTCGGGCAAAGCGTCAGAGTGAGCGTTACATTAAGATGCATAAAGCGGGGTATAGTGAATCGGAGATTGATGATGCGTTCAATACACCTATCGAGATGGCAGTCTATACTCCGAAGGGGGAGGTGGATACACTCATGAGCCCTATGGACAGTATCAGGTATTACAAGAGATTCCTGCGTACAGGATTTATGTGTATGGACAACGAGACAGGACACGTCAAAGCTTATGTGGGTGGAATTGACTATAGTTTTTTCCAGTATGATATGGTCACTCAGGGGCGACGTCAGGTAGGCTCGACCATTAAACCTTATTTATATTCGTTGGCGATGGAAAACGGATGGAGTCCTTGTGATGTGGCTCCCAATGTACAGCGCACGTATACTGTTGCAGGTCGCAGTTGGACTCCTCGCAATGGCAGCCGTTCCCGTTATGGCGAGATGGTTACCTTGAAATGGGGATTGGCTACCAGTAACAACTGGATATCAGCATGGTTGATGAGCCAGCTTTCACCTGCTGCGCTGGTTCGTTTGCTTCATGAATTCGGTATCCAAAATCAGGACATTCATCCTTCCATGTCACTCTGTTTGGGCCCTTGCGATATCTCTGTGGCAGAGATGGTGGGAGCTTATAGCGCTTTCCCCAAGAAAGGTGTTCGCCGCATGCCAATGTTTGTGACTAGAATTGAGGACAACGAGGGAAATATATTGGCGAATTTCGTGCCTCGCGTTCGTGAGGTTATCTCAGAAGAGGCTGCTTACAAGATGCTTGTCCTGATGCGGGGTGTCATAGATTGGGGTACGGGTAGCCGTATGCGTAAACGTTATAAGATTACTGCTCCTATGGGGGGCAAAACAGGTACCACGAATGACAATTCTGATGGATGGTTTGTGGGATACACGCCTAGTTTGTCTTTCGGCGCTTGGGTTGGTGGCGAAGAACGAGAGATTCACTTTGGTAGCATGGCTGTTGGCCAGGGTGCCAATGCTGCTTTACCCATTTGTGCCTATTTCTTGAATAAAGTTTACGCTGATGGAAAACTAGGCTATAGCCAAGGCGAGAATTTCGACATTCCCGCAGGTTTTGATCCTTGTGGTTCTATGGCTGGTTCTAGTGGGGAAGAGGCCGTCGGAGACGAGATGGTTGGCCTGGATGAATTGACTAATTAAATTTTGACAAAACGAGATGAAATTCATAGGACTTATTCCTGCTCGATATGCCAGTACTCGCTTTCCTGGCAAGCCACTTGTTCTTTTGGGAGGCATGACAGTTGTTGAACGCGTGTATCGTCGCGTGAGTGAGGTCTTTGATGAAGTGTATGTGTGTACTGATGATCAACGCATTCTTGATGCAGTTCATTCTTTTGGAGGCCGTGCTGTTATGACCAGAGCAGACCATCGTAGTGGGACCGATCGATGTTACGAGGCATTTCAACGTATTGGTTCTGATGCTGATGTGGTAGTTAATATTCAAGGCGATGAACCTTTTATACATTCTTCTCAGCTTCTTGCTCTTCAGGAATGTTTTTCTGACCCTACAACACAGATAGCCACATTGGTAAAACCTTTTACAATTCAGGATGGATTGGAGGCTTTGGAGAATCCCAATAGTCCCAAGGTTGTTGTGGATGCCCAAATGCATGCTCTCTATTTCAGCCGCAATGTGATTCCTTATTTGCGCGGGATCGATAAACAGGAATGGCTTCAGCGTCATACGTTTTACAAGCATATCGGTCTTTATGGCTATCGTGCTCCTGTGTTAAGCGAAATCACTTCTCTTCCGCAAGGGAAATTGGAGAAGATGGAGTCCTTGGAACAACTCAGATGGCTTGAGAATGGCTACACGATTAAGGTCGGGATTACCCAGGTAGAAACTATCGGAATTGACACTCCCGAGGACTTGCAACGTGCTGAAAGTTATCTCCGTTCCCTATAAAGTATGTTAATAATTTGCTCAATTTCCTTTTTGTGCGTATATTTGCGCGCAATATTTTGACGTTTAATGAATTTTAGATATTTTCTTATAGGGATTGTTTTCAATTTTATCTGTGTGACCAATCTGCCTGCTCAGCAGATTAAGATAGGCAATTACACTTTTCCCAATGGTGCTGTCTACCAAGGTGAGATGTTCAAAGGAAAGCCCTATGGAAAGGGAACCACAACCTTCTCCAATGGCGACACTTTCACAGGCGAGTACGTTAAAGGAAAGCGTCAAGGTACAGGAACCTATAACTTCTTGGATGGGGAGAAATATGAAGGCGAGTGGTATCAGGACCAACAGCATGGTCAAGGTACCTATTATTTCGCCAACAACAACAAATACGTTGGTCTTTGGTTCCGTGATTATCAGCAGGGAGAAGGTACGATGTATTACTACAACGGAGATGTCTATGAAGGGGGATGGTATGAGGACAAACGTGATGGAAAAGGGACCTACACGTACTCTAATGGTGCTTCTTATGCTGGCCTGTGGAAGAATGACATGAAGAATGGGAAGGGTGTTTTTGACTGGAATGATGGCAACAAGTATGACGGAGAATGGAAGGACAACAAGATGTCTGGAAAAGGAACATACACATACTCAACAGGTGACATCTATGTAGGCGATTGGGTTAATGATATGCAGCATGGACGCGGAATATATTCTTTCCATGATGGTAACAGGTACGAGGGCCAGTATTCTCATGGTGAACGTACAGGAGAAGGTATCTACATATTTTCCAATGGTGACAAGTATGTGGGGCATTTCCTCAATGGCGAGCAAGATGGAATGGGAACATTTACCTGGCACAATGGTGCCACTTACGTGGGTCAATGGAAAGCTAACAAGCAGAATGGCGCAGGAAAGTATACTTGGGCCAACGGAGATGTTTATGATGGCCATTGGAAAGATGGACTGATGGAAGGAGAGGGTATCCTGCGTCAGGCCGACGGTACCAAATTCAAAGGCGTATTCCATTTGGGCATGAAGGAAGGCCCAGGTATTATGGAAGATTCTGAAGGCATCCGCTATGAAGGTACTTTTCATCAGGACGAGCGTGATGGCGAGTTTGTGGAGAAAGACAAGAACGGCAAGGTGATGCGTACGATAACTTACAAGAACGGTACTGCGGTGAGTACTGTTGTTGCAAATCAAGGCGGAAATTAAGCGTTCAATTTTCAAGAATTTATAAATTTAATGATATAACTTTATGGCAACCACCAAGAAAGAAACGGTAAAAAAAGTTGCAGGAGCGAAGGCAAAAGCAAAAGAGACCAAGAAGGCAGCCAAACAACCTGTGGGCAAGGCAAAGAAAGCAGGTACAAAGAAAGTAACCGCCAAAAAGGCTGCCCAGGAAAAGAAGGAAGCTCCCATGCTTCGCTTGATAAAAAATGATCCGTATTTGGCCGATTATTCTGCTGCCATCAATGGACGTCATCAGGCAGTATTTGACAAGATAAAAAACTTGACAGATGGCGGTAAGCAAACATTGAGTGATTTTGCAGATGGATATCTCTATTTCGGTCTCCATCAGGTTGATAAGAATTGGGTGATTCGCGAATGGGCTCCCAATGCAACTGAAATTTATCTGATAGGCGATTTCAACAATTGGAAAGAAGAACCAAAGTATGCTTTCAAGCATCTGCGTGGGACGGAAAACTGGGAGTTGAAGATTACTTCCAAAGCATTCAAGCATGGTTGCCACTACAAGTTAAGTGTTCATTGGGAAGGTGGTCAAGGAGAGCGTATTCCAGCATGGGCAACACGTGTTGTTCAAGATGATGAAACCCATCTGTTCAGCGCTCAAGTATGGAATCCGGAGGAAACCTTCGTGTGGAAGAACACTAAGTTCAAGCCTGATGTGAATCCGTTGCTCATTTACGAATGTCACATAGGAATGGCACAGGACGCCGAGAAGGTGGGAACTTATGTTGAGTTCCGTGATAACGTGTTGCCTCGTATTGCCAAGGATGGCTACAATTGCATCCAGATTATGGCCATCCAGGAACATCCTTATTATGGCAGTTTTGGATATCATGTCAGCAGTTTCTTTGCTGCCAGTAGCCGTTTCGGCACTCCTGAGGAACTGAAGTCCCTTATAGATGCAGCTCACGGAATGGGCATTTCTGTCATCATGGATATCGTTCATAGCCACGCTGTAAAGAATGAGAATGAAGGTCTGGCAAACTTTGCAGGTGATCCTAACCAGTATTTCTATCCAGGTGAACGCCACGAGCATCCAGCATGGGATAGTCTCTGTTTTGATTATGGCAAGAATCAGGTAATCCACTTTCTGCTTTCCAATTGCAAATATTGGCTTGAGGAATATCACTTCGATGGATTCCGTTTCGATGGTGTGACATCTATGCTTTATTATTCTCATGGCCTGAATGAGAATTTTGGCAGTTATGGTGATTATTATAATGGACATCAGGACGACAATGCTATCACTTACCTCACGCTGGCTAACCTGTTGATCCATGAGGTGAACAAGAAGGCAATCACAATTGCAGAGGAGGTGAGTGGAATGCCAGGATTGGCAAGTCCGTTCAAGGATGGTGGCTATGGATTTGATTATCGTATGGCCATGAACATTCCTGACTATTGGATCAAAACGATCAAAACCTTGAAGGACGAGGATTGGAAACCCAGTTCCATGTTTTGGGAAGTGACCAATCGGCGCCAGGACGAAAAGACCATTTCCTATGCAGAGAGTCATGATCAGGCACTTGTCGGCGATAAGACCATCATCTTCCGATTGATTGACAGCGACATGTATTGGCATTTCAAGATTGGGGATGAAACCGGTAATGTGGAGCGTGGTATTGCCCTTCACAAGATGATTCGTCTGCTCACAGCAAGCACCATCAATGGTGGATATCTCAATTTCATGGGCAACGAGTTTGGTCATCCAGAATGGATAGACTTCCCACGCGAGGGGAATGGATGGAGCCACAAATATGCTCGCCGTCAATGGAATCTGGTTGACAACAAGGAGTTGTGTTACCACTATTTAGGTGACTTTGATAAAGCGATGCTTAAAGTCATCAAGAAACAGAGTAATTTCCAGAAGAAACCTGTTGTAGAAATCTGGCACAACGATGGAGATCAAGTGCTGGCATTCCAACGTGGAAATCTATATTTCTTCTTCAATTTCAGTCCCACCAAGTCATATCTGGGTTATGGGTTTATGGTTAAGCAGGGTTCTTATGAATATCTGCTCAACACAGATGATCCCAACTTTGGAGGTCACGGATTCAACGATGACAAGATTGTTCATTTCACAAATTACGATGGAATGTTGGCTCGTGACAATAAAGGTTGGCTGAAACTCTATTTGCCTGCACGCACGGCATGTGTCCTCGTTAGGGTGGAATGACATGCGCTATGCTAGTCCGATAACAAGAACGGCAGTTCAAGCAATTACAGTTGTTTGTGCTGTCGTTTTTGTCATTTTCAGTATTATCTATCTTCATTTTTATCAGGCAGAGTTCCTCGGATTGGAGCAGGAGGTGCTGTCCCGAGGGCAGACGGTATACTATCCCCAATGGGGAACTCCACTTATCACCCTCCTTTTGCTTGGATTGGGACTGCTTATCAGGGCATTAGTCTCATTTCCCATACGTGTACAGGCTTTGGCTTGGTTCCCATCTGCCTATCTTCTTGGAGTCCTTACCTGCATGCGATTTCAGGTGGGAACCAATGAGATCAGCCACATTCCTTGGGGATGGATTGTTGTTATGGCTGTGTTCTATGTCTTGGCACTCATCCTGTGTCGAATGTACCCAGATGTCCGCAGCGAGAATGAGACGATGTCTACATATATGTTTCCCAATATGCTCATTCTCTTTTTCTCCTTTCTTTTCACATGCATGATAGGCAATTCATCCAGTTCACTTCATTTCGAGTTGCGGGCTCAACGCATGATAGCAGAGGAGGACTACGAAGGTGTGCTTAGGGTGGGAGAGCGTAGTCAGAGTTTTACTCCCAGGTTGACAGCTATGCGGGCCTATGCCATGTCTCGACGTCATAAGCTTGGTGATTCGCTTTTCTTTTATCCCTTGCACGTTGGCAGTCAGGATCTCCTGCCTGAATGTCCAGATACGCTCATTCGTGGCGATGTCCCAAGTGAAATCTACGAATATTTGGGTGCTCGTCCTGGTTCCCGATTCAGCGAGCCTCATGTTACGCATTTCCTTGAACACGTTTATGAGCATGATTCCATTCCGACTCCCCAGGTGGCTCAGTACCTTCTTTGCTCGTATCTTTTGGACAAGAATCTGGATAAATTCTCCGATTTCATCGTGCAAACTTATGATTCAATGACGACTTCGCTCCCACGTCATTATCAAGAAGCTATTGTGCTTAATGCATATCTTCAAGATCCTCAGGATTCCACCTATCAGACATGGCCAATTTACGATGAATTCGCTCAATTTGGCAATCAAAAGTCCCAATATGCTTCTCAAGGAATTTCTTCTGCGCGCAATTCGTGCTTGGAGGGATTCTCTCATACGTACTGGTTTTACTATTATTTCAACGAGTGAGGGAAAGTTTTGACTCTTTTACTTGTAGTTTTCTTCAAGATATTGTAATTTTGCATTCCAAAAGGATTGTTTTAAATAAATTGTACAAATATGCCTAAGATTTCCGTTCGTGGATTTGAGATGCCCGAGTCCCCAATTCGTAAGTTGGCTCCTTTGGCATTTGCTGCTAAGGAGAGAGGAATTCATGTCTATCATCTCAACATTGGTCAACCTGATCTGCCTACTCCTCGTGCGGCGATTGATGCCATCCGCAATCTGGATCGTAAGATTTTGGAGTATAGTCCCAGCCAAGGTTTCCTCAGTTATCGCAGGAAACTGGTCAACTATTATGCCAAATACAACATCAACCTTACGCCTGATGACATTATTGTTACATCGGGTGGTTCTGAGGCAGTTCTGTTTTCTTTTTTGGCATGTTTGAATCCTGGAGATGAAATTATTGTGCCCGAGCCAGCGTATGCCAATTATATGGCATTTGCTATTTCTGCAGGGGCTGTTATCCGCACGATTGCCACTACAATCGATGAAGGCTTCTCGTTGCCTAAGGTGGAGAAATTCGAGGAACTCATCAATGAGCGCACTCGTGCCATTCTGATTTGCAATCCCAACAATCCCACGGGTTACCTTTATACCCGTCGTGAGATGAATCAGATTCGCGATCTGGTCAGGAAATACGATCTCTATCTCTTCTCTGACGAGGTTTACCGTGAGTTTATCTATACTGGCTCTCCTTATATTAGTGCCTGTCATCTCGAGGGAATTGAGAACAATGTTGTGCTTATCGACTCCGTCAGCAAGCGGTATAGCGAGTGTGGAATTCGCATTGGAGCGCTTATCACGAAGAATGTTGAGGTGCGGAGAGCTGTCATGAAGTTCTGTCAGGCTCGTTTGAGTCCTCCTTTGATTGGCCAGATTGCTGCTGAGGCGAGTCTCGATGAGCCTGAGGAGTATGGCCGTGAGGTATATGACGAGTATGTAGAGCGCCGTAAGTGCCTGATAGACGGACTCAATCGTATTCCAGGCGTGTACAGCCCCATTCCTATGGGTGCCTTCTATACTGTCGCCAAGTTGCCTGTCGATGATGCGGAGAAGTTCTGTGCCTGGTGCTTGAGCGATTTCCAGTATGAGGGAGAGACTGTCATGATGGCTCCTGCTGCAGGCTTCTATACAACTCCTGGAGCTGGTGTCGATCAGGTTCGTTTGGCCTATGTGCTCAAGAAAGAAGACCTCACACGCGCTCTCTTTGTCCTGCGTAAGGCTCTTGAGGCATATCCCGGCTTGAAGCTTTAGTTTTTCCCCATTCCATCGGCGTTTTGCGGTATGTTTGCCTGGTATGTTGCCCGTCGGCTCTATTCCCATTCTGGTGATGTCAAGCGTGTCTCTCGTCCTGCCATCCAGATAGCAACGGCTGGTGTGGCTGTCGGAGTGGCAATCATGATTGTCAGCGTATGCATTGTCCTTGGGTTCCAGACAGAGATTCGCAACAAGGTTTTCGGATTCGGTTCCCATATCCAGGTTATCAATTACGAAACTACGTTCAAGTCCGAGTCTGCACCGATTGTGGTGGATGATTCCCTCCTGCATACTCTTTCTGCAATCCCTGGTGTGCATCATGTCCAGCGGTTCTGTGTCAAGGCGGGTATGCTCAAGACGGAGGAGACTTTTCGTGGTGTGGTATTCCGAGGGGTAGGAGAGGATTACGATACCTCTTTCCTTCGTCAGCATCTTGTCGAGGGTGAGATTCCCGTTTTTTCCGATACTGTGATGTCCAATCGCATCGTCCTTTCGCGTGAGTTGGCTCGTCAGTTGAGGGTGAAGGTTGGCGATCGTGTTTATGCATATTTCTTTGAACAAGCTGTACGCGCACGTCGCTTCACGATTACAGGCATTTATTGTACCAACATGAATGACTTCGACGAAAGTCTTGTCTTCACGGATTTGGAGACTGTCCACACCCTTTGCCGATGGGATTCTGGGCAATATTCAGGTGTTGAGATTGCTATTGATGATTTCAATGAGTTGGATGCCGTCTCAGCTCGTGTGGAGAGCAAGGTCAACCATACGCAGGATGCTTACGGCGCTTCTTATTCCTCGCCAACCATTGTCGATCTCTTTCCTACCATTTTCTCGTGGCTCAGTCTGCTCGATATGGATGTGATAGTCATTCTTATCCTGATGGTGTTGGTTTCTGGGTTTACGATGGTCAGCGGTTTGCTCATTATCATCCTGGAGCGAACAAATTTCATTGGAGTCATGAAGGCTTTGGGAGCCAGCAATTCCACGCTGCGTCACCTTTTCCTCTATTTTGCCGCTTTCATCGTTATACGCGGACTAATCATTGGAAATATAGTGGCTTTTGCGCTGATGCTTTTGCAGAAATATACTGGTTTCATCCATCTCGATCCTGAGTCGTATTACATGGACACGGTGCCGCTGCTCATCCATTGGGGATACATTGTTCTCATCAACGTCTCCACGCTCATCATCTGCGTGTTGGCTTTGATTCTGCCCAGCTATTTGATTTCAAACATCCATCCTGCCCGCAGCATCCGCTTCGAGTAGCAGCATGGCCCATTCTTCTTCGTTCCGCTTCCCTTTCAGGCTGAGTCCCAGGCTCTTGGCTTTGTCCAAAAGGATAGGGATGTCGTCCTCGTAGAATCCGCTCAATATCATTTTCCCTTCTCGTTTCAGCGTTTTGAAGAACGTGGGTATGTCGGCCAGCAGGATGTTGCGGTTGATGTTGGCTATCAGCAGGTCATTGTCTCGTTCTTCTTCGATGCAGCCTGCGTCGCCCAGCAGAATTTCCACGCCGCTCCTTATTCCATTCAGGAGTAGGTTTTGCTGGGCATTCTCCACGCTCCATTCGTCGATGTCGTAGGCTTTCACCTTTGCTGCTCCCCGTTTCATCGCCATGATAGCCAGGATGCCTGTTCCTGTTCCCGCGTCTATCACGCTTTTCCCCCTCAAGTCCATTTCGCTCAGTTGAGCCAGGATCATCCGTGTCGTCTGATGGCTTCCTGTTCCGAAGGCTTGCCGCGGATGGATCAGGATGTCGTACTTGACAGGTGGAATGGTGTGTTTTGTGTCGTGAACTCCTATGGAGTCTCCTATCAGGATGGGTTGGAAACCTTCCTTTTCCCATTCCTCATTCCAGTCCTCGTCTGGCGCGTCCGTACACAAATAGCTGATTCGGATGCCTGGCACAGGGAAGTTGCTCACGATTTCGTTCAGTCTCTGATCGTCCATCAGCTCACGTTGGATGTATGCTCTCAAGCCCGTTGGAGTGTACTCGAAAGTTTCGAAACCCAATTCTGCTATCAGGGCAGACAAAATGTCTGCCATATCTTCGCTCTGTGGCTCGAGGTGGAAGTTGACTTCGTAGTATTTCATCTTTTTTTTGCAAAAATACTATAAAAAAATCACTTTAGGGGAATTTCCCCCTCAATTTAGGCTTTTTCCTTTTGGCATTCTCGCTGAAAGACGCTACTTTTGCATTGAAAAATAAATTTATCGACGCATTATGAAACGGAATCTTCTTTTTTTGCTTGCCTTGATGGCACTTCCTTTCTCTCTGTTTGCACAGTCCGAAGAGGATGACATGTACTTTGTTCCTTCCAAGAAGACAAAGACTGAGACTCGTGTTTCCACCGTGCCCACTGCCCCTCGAGTTCAGAGGACTGTTACCAGGGTGACCGCTGTCAAGACGGATACCTTGCCCGACTACCATACAGGACAGTTGCGTGATGTCGATGACTACAATCGTCGCTCGACAGGTCGCATCACGGAGATTCATGTGGGTAATGATACTCTTTATGTCGATGCTGACTCGTCTTACGTAGAGGGATATTCCTACGAGGAGCAGCCCTATTACGAAGACAATTTCTACGACAACGATTACTATTACTCATCTCGTATGATGCGTTTCCACAACTATTTCCCCTACGATCCCTGGTACTGGGATTTCGCTTACGGATGGTATGATCCTTGGTACGATCCCTGGTACGGCTTCTACGGTCGATTCTATCCCTACGGCTGGTACAGTTGGAGCAGCTGGGGGTGGGGATGGCGTCACTATCCAGGTTGGGATCTCGCATGGGGTCATGGCGGATTCCGTCGTCCCTATCGTGCTGACGGAGGTCCTATCTTCAATGGCGGACATCGTAGTGGAGGACGAGGCAATACGGGAGGTTACGCCTCTCGTGGAGGAACCCGTGGTGGCAGAACGTATGCCAGCGAGATAACCCGTAGTGGAGCTCGTGCTTCAGTTCGCAACAGCGGAACACGCAGCAGCGGAACGCGTAGTTCTGTGGCAACCCGCAGTTCAGGTTCACGCACCACAGTAGGCACTCGTGGAGCAGTTACAGGCACACGTTCCTCTCGTAGTGGTTCAACCTACTCTCGTGGCTCTAGCAGCTCCACTTACAGCGGCAGCACTTACAGCGGTAGCAGTTCACGCAGCAGTAGTGGTGGCAGCTTCAGTAGTGGCGGCTCTCGTGGCGGTGGTGGCGGAGGCTTCTCTGGCGGCGGTGGCGGCGGTTCCCGTGGCGGCGGTGGCGGCGGAGGAGGTCGTGGTGGCCGTTGATTCTCCTCTGTATTCCGAAGAATTCTTTCGTCTCTCTCTTATAATTGAAACATAAAAAAAACAATATATTTTTGACATGAAAAAGATATTCACTTTGGGTTTCCTAATGTTTGCTACAGGCGTAGCAGCCCAGAACTCCTATTCCAACGCAGAGATTACCAGCACATCCGATGTCATCGGTACAGCCCGCTACGTCGGTATGGGGGGCGCGATGGGAGCCCTTGGAGCAGACATCTCTGCCATTAGTGACAATCCCGCTTCCATCGGACTTTTCCGCAAGAGCGACGTCTCCCTGACCGCTGGTGCCCTCTGGCCCAAGGACCGTTCCTACAAGGAGGGCGACAAGCTTACTCACGGAACTTTCGACCAGATGGGTTTCGTCACCTCCTGGAAAACGATGGGTTCGCGCATGCGATACTTCAATTTCGCATTCAACTACCAGAAGAAGTTCAACCTCAATTCTGGATTCTATGCCGACAACGATGCGTTGGGCGACCTCTCCCAGGCCGATCAGCTTGCCAGCCTCTCCAATTCCTATTATGTTGACGAGAACATCACAGGTACCGCTTACAATGCCTACGTGACTGATAAGGACGAGCTTGGATATTACAATTCCTGGGGAGCCTACGGAAACCAGTATGCCCATTGGAGCACAGGTTCCATGCAGGCCTACGACATCAACTTCTCAGGCAACGTCCTCGACCGCTACTATTGGGGTATTACCATCGGATGCGATAATCTCGACTACGACAAGTACACCACCTACACGGAGTTCCGCGATGGCGACCTTACTCATGCCATCCAGGACTACAGCCTCTACAATGACCAGCACATGTCGGGCTTTGGCGTCAACTTCAAGCTGGGTACCGTTATCCGTCCCATCGAGGACAATCCTCTGCGCATCGGCGTCACGGTGGAGACTCCCACCTGGTACACCCTCAAGAGCAGCACCTGGCACAGCATCGACAGCAAGTACGATGCTGATGGCAACTATACCGACGAGAAAGGTGTCTATTTCAATCATAAGAGCGTCGATGACAGTTATATCGAGTACCGCTTGCGCACTCCCTGGCGTGCCCGTGTAAGTCTGGGAAGCACCGTAGAGAACTTCTTCGCATGGGGACTTGGATACGAGTATGCCAACTATGGAAAGAACCACATGTTCTATACGGGCGGCAGCAAGCGGACGGAGGACGACGCGATGAACGAGCTGACCAAGGGGAACTTCCAGGGGCAGCACACCTTCAAGATGGGCTTCGAGGGCAAGCCTCTCGACTGTCTGGCACTCCGCTTCGGCTACAACTACATCAGCCGCATCTACAAGGACGGTGCACGCCTCAACCAGGACATTGATTCCTATGCGATGGACTACAGCACCAGCACAGCCTTCATGAACCTTAGCGATGTCAACATCATCACCTGCGGTTTGGGCTTCAAGCACAAAGCATTCTATGCAGATCTCGCCTACAAGTATCGCCGTCAGACAGGCTCATTCTATGCCTTCGACGACAGTTTCACGCGCGATCCTCAATTCATTCAGGACAATCCGGGCCTGGCAAATGCAGTTCTCGATCCTGTTGACGTCAATCTCTCACGTCACACGGTGACCTGCACCCTGGGCTTCAAGTTCTGATTCTCTCTCTCATAAAAAAAAGTCTTGCCTGCCTCCTCTTTGGAGGCAGGTTTTTTTGTCCTGAGAGGCAGGAAACTGTCGGAAAAAGAAAGGCATCAGACAAAGGCATGAGACACAACGTGTTGAATCCGCAGCTATAACGTGTTGTTTTTCCGATTTCAACGTGTTGTCAGAGCGATTTCAATCCATCAAAAAGTGCCGATTCCATCGAGTCGACTTTTCAAAAAACGCTCATTTCAACGAGATTTCGCACTTTTCCCTTAATGTAATGATTTCTTATTACACACCCAAGTAAAAGGAGTTAAGCCGATACTCTGGCAGGGTGAACCGCTAATAGATTCTGCGCAACAGCGCTACAGTTCTCTTACAACTTATACACATCCCACAAAAGAGGCCATATTATATGCTGTAGTGTGTTTTCCCTCTTTGTGGGCCAGTTCAAAATTCAACGGATGCGAATTTCCATTGGCATGATGCCTGCCTGTATGGGGGGATAACAGGTGGGCCAAATTTGGACTGACATCCAGCAAAAGACAAGAACGGACCGGGCGCAATTTTGCTCTTGGGGGGGAGAAGCTACTTCATTTGCTATTCAGAAATCTCTTGCACTTCTTAGGTGCTCAGGCGCAGGCGGAGTCCCAGTCATCGTCATTGTCAGCAAAATAAACAGGCTGTTTCCATTATGCGACATTTCCTACACGTAGGGATTGTTTTTTATCTCCCATCCGATGTTGGTTTCTGGGCCGTGTCCTGTGAGTACGCGAGTCTCTGGGGGAAGGGTGAAGAGGCGGTTGCGGACGCTGTTGATTTCCTGCATCATGTTTCCTCCTGGAAAGTCGGAACGCCCCACGCTGCAACGGAAAAGGGTGTCGCCCGTGAAGAGGCAATTCTCGCTTTCTATCCAGAAACATACGCCG
This sequence comes from Bacteroidaceae bacterium, assembly GCA_017427185.1. GTDB lineage: Bacteria > Bacteroidota > Bacteroidia > Bacteroidales > Bacteroidaceae > Physcousia. The sequence continues at coordinate 56,119 of JAFRTJ010000030.1, forward strand.
CCAGGGGTGTGGCCAGGGGTGTGGATGACACGGATGCTGATTGTGCCCAAGAGGATTTCCTGTCCGTCGAGGAGGCATTCCCTGACGGTGGGGAGCTCTCCCTCGATGGGAAGGCCGACAAGTTGGTTGGCCATCATGGGCATCGCTTTATAGATGGGCAGGTCTTCGCTGTGGCACATGGGGGCCAGATTGTATTCTTTTGCAAAGGTGGGCAGGCCATAGATGTGGTCGAAATGCGTATGTGTCTGCAAGAGATAACGTAGCTGGAGATGGTTTCTGCTGATCTGCTGGCGAATCCGTTCCTTTTCGCTTTCCTCGTAGGCTCCACAATCGATGATGGCGGCGTCCAGCGTGGTTTCGTCCCAAAGGAGATAGCAATTTTCCTCGATGGGATTGACGGTAAAGCAGAGGCTTTTCATAGGCTAATATAGACGACTTTCTTGGTCTTGAAATACTCTTCCTGGAAGGTGTCGGAGAGTGGAGTCACATCGGTAATGTTCCTGATGGGCAGGATTTCATGCTCTAGTTCTCCACCCTTGAGGCAAATTAGTCCGTTGGGCAGAGCATTGATCTGATGGCGGTCGATCTTGTTGCGGACAATCTTCATTAAGTCTGCGAGGGGCATGACGGCTCGTGAGACCACGAAATGGAATTTCTCCTTTATGTCTTCAGCGCGTCCCCATTGCGTGGTAACGTTCTGCAGCTGCAACGCGTCTGCCACAGCCTGGCAAACCTTGATTTTCTTGCCGATGGAGTCGACCAGATGGAAATGTGAATCGGGAAACATGATTGCCAGGGGAATCCCTGGGAATCCGCCTCCTGTGCCCAAATCCATCACCTTGGTGCCAGGTTTGAAGCGAATGACCTCGGCAATGCCTAAGGAATGGAGAACGTGATGCTCGTAGAGGTTGTCGATGTCCTTGCGTGAGATGACGTTGATTTTGGAGTTCCAGTCGTGGTACAGCTCATCCAAGGCAGCGAACTTGTTCTGCTGATCAGTTGTCAGATGGGGGAAGTATTTCAGAATCTTGTCCATAAGTGATATGTTGGGTTGTTTTCTTCATCAGGATGTAGAGCAATGCTATGAGCGCCAGGATGAATGGATAGTATAGATGTGGAATGATCTCGATAGGATTGATTTCAGCCAGTCCGCTGGCAATGAGCAACTGTGCTCCGTAGGGGATGATGCCTTGAGCGAAGCAGCTGAATGTGTCCAGGATGCTCGCTGTGCGGCGTGGGTGGATTCCATACTGTTGGGATATCTCTTTGGCAAGCGGTCCCACGGTGAGGATGGCGATGGTGTTGTTGGCTGTGCAGAGATCTGTGAGAATCACCAATCCGGCCATACTTAGTTCCGCACCCTTACTGCTGCGGATATGTTTGGTGAGTCGCTGCAGGATGAATTCGATGCCGTTAGTCCGTCTGATGACCTCGATGAGACCTGCAGCCATCAGGGTGACAATAATCAATTCGCTCATGCCCATGATGCCCGTGTTCATTGCCTGCATCCAGCCGATCAGCGTGAAGCTGCCTCGCATGAGTCCCAAGAAACCAGCCAAAGCTGTGCCAAGACAAAGGACTCCGATGACATTCATGCCACACAGGGCAGAAATCAGGACAAAGAGATAGGGGAGCACCAGAATGAAATCGCTGGCAGAGGTGTGGGAAGAAGCGCTGACGTTGAGCCCCATGAAACAGTAGAGAGCCAGTGCGATGAGGGCTGCTGGCAAAGCAATCCAGATGTTTGCCCTGAATTTGTCCCTCAGCTCACATCCTTGAGTGCGGGTTGCTATGATGGTCGTGTCGGAGATGAAACTCAGATTGTCGCCAAAGAAGGCTCCGCCCACCACAATAGCGATCATCATGGGGAGGCTTTGCTCTGTCTGGGAAGCCACATTGGCAGCAATGGGTACCAAAGCGGCAATCGTTCCGACGGATGTCCCCACACTGAGCGAAATGAAGCATGCAGCGAGGAATAATCCAGAAAGAATGAATTGGCTGGGGAGGAAGGATAATGAAAGATTGACGGTAGCTTCGATGGCTCCCATCTGCTTGGCGGTAGAAGCAAAGGCTCCAGCCAGAATGAAGATCCAGATCATCAGGAGCAAGCCTGGCTGGCTGGCCCCATAAGTGATCACCTCGAATCTTTTTGCCCATGTCTTTTCTCTTAGGATAAACAGAGAATATATGCACGTCAGCATGAATGCAACCGTGATGGGAACTGCATAGAAATCGTTTGCCACGATGCTGAGAGTGACATAGAAAGCCAAAAAGACCACGAGAGGACTCAACGAGAGCAATCCAGATGAAAGGGATATCCTTTGTTCCATAATGCGAAGATACATATTATTTTCAGATTATGTGTGGCAGGAGGTTACATTTTCGGACTATGACACGTTTTTTTTCCTTAAACCAGCAGTTATAAGGAATAAATTCCGTAATTTTGCACTCCAATTAGACAAGTTTTTCATTATGGCAAAGATAGTTACAATGGGCGAGATCATGCTTCGCCTTTCTTCTCCCGGAAACAGCCGTATCGTACAGTCCGATTCCTTCGACGTGAACTACGGCGGTGGCGAGGCAAATGTTGCAGTATCGCTGGCAAATTATGGACACCAGGCCTACTTTGTGTCGAAATTGCCTGCTCATGAAGTCGGCCAATCAGCCGTGAATAGTTTGCGCCGATACGGGGTAAATACCGATTTCATCGCTCGAGGAGGAGACAGGATAGGTATCTACTATCTGGAGAGTGGAAGCAGCGTTCGTCCGAGTAAAGTGATTTATGACCGTGCTCACAGCTCCATCAGCGAGGCAAAGCCTGAGGATTTTGATTTCGATGCCATTTTCAAGGGTGCCGACTGGTTTCACTGGAGTGGAATCACCCCAGCCATCAGCGATGAGAGTGCCACTTGTCTGCTGGAAGCCTGTCGTGTGGCAAAGGTTTACGGCGTGACGATAAGCTGCGACTTAAACTACAGAAAGAAACTGTGGACACCAGAGAAGGCCCAGAGCGTGATGCGTCCGCTGATGGAATATGTGGATGTTTGCATCGGCAACGAAGAAGATGCAGAGTTTTGCTTGGGATTTAAACCGGATTCAGACGTGAATACTGGAAACACTGACTCTGAGGGCTATAAAGGTATCTTCTGTAAGATGATGGAGGAGTTCGGCTTCCGTTATCTAATCAGTACCTTGCGGGAGAGCTATAGCGCAAGCCACAATGGTTGGAAAGCTATGATCTATGATGGCAAAGAGTTCTATGACAGCCAGCGTTACGATATCTTGCCCATCGTGGATCGTGTGGGTGGTGGCGACTCTTTCAGCGGCGGTATCATTCATGGCTTGGTGACAGGCATGAGCCAGGGGGATGCTTTGGAGTTCGCTGTGGCTGCAAGTGCCCTGAAGCATACGATCCCTGGTGACATGAATCTGGTTAATGAGGTAGAGGTGCTTTCGTTGTTGAAAAATGGTGGAAACGGTAGAGTACAGAGATAATGGCAAGATTTGACAAATTACAGGTCCTGAAGAAGATTGGAAAGACCGGTATGGTTCCAGTCTTCTATCACAAGGACGCAGAGATAGCCAAGAAGGTTATTAAGGCTTGTTACGAAGGCGGCGTGCATGCTTTCGAGTTTACCAACCGTGGCGATTTTGCTCATGAGGTATTTGCTGAATGTGTGAAATATGCTGCCACAGAGTGCCCTGAGATGGCAATGGGAGTGGGAAGCGTGGTGGATGCATCGACGGCAGCCCTTTATATTCAATTGGGGGCTTGCTTCGTGGTTGGTCCCTTGTTCAATCCTGATATCGTTCACGTATGCAACCGCAGGCTGATTCCTTATTGCCCAGGCTGTGGAAGCGTTAGCGAGATAGGAAAAGCTCAGGAAATGGGTTGTGATTTGGTTAAAGTCTTTCCAGGTGATGTCTATGGTCCCTCGTTTGTGAAGAGCGTGTTGGCACCTTGTCCTTGGAGCAAGATTATGGTTACGGGTGGCGTTGCTCCCACAGAGGAGAACCTGTCAGCCTGGATGAAGGCAGGAGTGTATTGCGTAGGCATGGGGAGTTTGCTTTTCCCCAAGGATCGTGTCGCTGCCCAAGATTGGCAATATGTGACAGACAAGTGCCGCGAGGCATTAGGCTATATTGCACAAACAAGGAAGTGATCAGTTCATGGTTAACAAGAAAAAAAAGAAGATCTCCAACCGTTGGTTTGTCCCCCAAGGACTGGAACCTACTGAAATGGACAGGAAGATTCTGTATTGGCAAGAGAATGGGAAGTTGGTCCCAACTCCTTCCCTGATAAAAACTCAAGAGCAGATTGAAGGTATCCGCAAGGCTGGTGTCTTGAATACTGGTGTTTTGGATCTGGTGCAGGAGAAGATTCGCGAGGGAATGAGTACTCTGGAGATCGATAAACTGGTTTATGACTATACTGTCAGTCATGGTGGAATACCTGCCCCTTTGAATTACGAGGGTTTTCCCAACAGCTGCTGCACAAGTGTGAACGATGTTGTTTGTCACGGTATCCCTTCGCCTGATGAGATTCTGGAAGAGGGCGACATCATAAATGTGGATTGTACAACTATCTTGAATGGTTATTATGCTGATGCGAGCCGAATGTTCATCATTGGAAAAACGACTCCAGAGCGTCAGCATCTTGTCGATGTTGCTTGGAATTGTCTGAAGATTGGGCAAGAGATATGCAAGAAACCTTACGTTTTTGTGGGGGATTTGGGCAATGCTATCCAGAAATACGCCCACAAGAATGGTTGTACCGTAGTTCGCGACCTGTGTGGTCATGGAATAGGACTGGATTTCCACGAGGAGCCGGATGTGGAACACTATGGGGAGAAGGGCAGTGGTATGCTCCTTGTTCCAGGTATGGTATTTACCATCGAACCTATGATTAATGCTGGCGATTGGCAAGTATGCGGTGACGAGGAGGATGAGACAGAATGGATCGTGCTGACGGAAGACGGGGAAGACAGCGCTCAATGGGAGCATACTTTTGTGATGACGGAAAATGGGGTAGAGGTACTTACACACTGACAATGGGTAAACACATCGAAAACGATATATATATATTAGGTATAGAAAGCAGTTGTGATGATACTTCTGCTGCTGTAATCAAGAATGGTATCCTGCTGAGTAATGTGACTGCCAGTCAAGCTGTGCATGAGGCTTACGGAGGTGTGGTGCCAGAATTGGCGAGTCGAGCTCATCAACAAAACATTGTCCCTGTAGTGGATCAGGCGCTTAAGCAGGCAGGGATTGAACGGGAGCAACTTTCTGCTATTGCCTTCACGCGTGGCCCTGGGCTTATGGGCAGCTTGCTTGTTGGTGTCTCTTTTGCGAAAGGATTATCTGCTTCACTTGGAATTCCTATGATTGACGTGAATCATCTGCAAGGTCACGTGTTGGCTCATTTCATTCATACGGCAGACGATGATTACGAATCTCCCTCCTTTCCTTTCTTGTGTTTGTTGGTAAGTGGTGGTAATAGCCAGATTGTGTTGGTGAAGTCCTACAAGGATATGCAGATTATTGGGCAAACCATTGACGATGCGGCAGGCGAGGCTATTGACAAATGTTCGAAAGTGATGGGATTGGGGTATCCTGGTGGTCCGATTATCGACAAGTTGGCACGACAGGGAAATCCGGAGGCCTTTACCTTCAATAAACCCGTTATCCCAGGCTATGACTACAGTTTCAGCGGCTTAAAGACAAGTTTTCTTTATTCTCTACAGAAATGGATTGAAGAAGATCCTGATTTCATCGCTCATCATAAAGAAGATTTGGCTGCATCTTTAGAGAAGACCGTAGTGGATGTTCTGATGAAAAAACTCCGATTGGCTGCTAAGGACATGAAGATAAGGCAAGTGGCTGTAGCTGGTGGAGTAAGTGCAAATACTGGGCTGAGAAACGCGTTTCATGAATACGCAAAACGTTATGGATGGAAGGTCTATATTCCGAAATTCAGTTATACCACAGATAATGCTGCGATGATAGCCATCACAGGTTACTTTAAGTACAAAGATAAGGATTTTTGTGGTATTGATGCACCAGCATACAGCAGGGTGAGCGTATAAAATGTACTAAATCAGCTACAATTCAGAAAAATGTGAGGAAAAATTTTGCTGGTAACAAGAAAAGTTGTACCTTTGTGCCCTGTTTGGGAAAAGTAGATAATTGGAATAGACAAAAAAGAAAGGAAGATAGAAATGTCTAAGATTTGTCAAATTACCGGAAAGAAAGCCATGGTTGGCAATAACGTGTCACACTCAAAGCGTCGCACTAAGAGAAAATTTGATGTGAATCTGTTTACCAAAAAGTTCTATTATGTTGAGGAAGATTGCTGGATCAGTCTGAAAATTTCTGCAAGTGGTCTTCGCTATATCAACAAGGTGGGCTTGGATGCTGCATTAAAGAATGCTGTGGCTCAAGGTTATTGTGATTGGAAAAACATTAGAGTAATCGGTTAAATTAAGGAGTAACAGATTATGGCAAAGAAGGTTAAAGGCAATAGAATTCAGGTGATTCTTGAGTGCACAGAGATGAAGCAGAGCGGTCTGCCTGGTACATCTCGTTACATCACTACCAAAAACAGAAAGAATACTCCTGAGCGTATGGAGTTGAAGAAGTACAATCCTATTCTTAAGAGAATGACTGTACACAAGGAAATCAAGTAATTTTTAACGGAAGTATAAACTATGGCAAAGAAAGCGGTGGCTACTCTGCAGACAGGTAAGACAGATGGCCGTTCATATACCAAAGTAATCAAAATGGTAAAGAACCCTGAGACTGGTTCATACTCATTCGACGAGCAGATGGTTCGTAACGAAGCAGTTAAGGATTTCTTCAAGTAAGAGATAAGCAAACTCAAGTTTGTTTTACACAATAAGACAGGGACAACGTCTATTTGATGATGTCCCTGTTTTTTTCGTCTTATTTGCGATGAATTCGCATATTTTTTTCTATCTTTGCCACAAAATTACAACATTTGATCTATTGCAATGGGATTATTCAACATTTTCTCTAAAAGTAAGAAAGAAACCCTTGATAATGGTTTGCAGAAAACCAAAGAGAGTTTCTTTGGGAAATTGACACGTGCTGTGGCTGGCAAATCCAAGGTGGACGACGATGTCTTGGACAACTTGGAAGAAGTCTTGGTGACGAGTGATGTTGGTGTTGATACAACGCTGAATATCATCCAGCGTATAGAAAAACGTGTTGAGCGCGACAAGTATGTTACTACCGATGAACTGAATGGCATCCTGCGTGATGAAATTGCCAGTTTGCTGACTGAGAACAATACTTGCGACACGGAAGGGTACAATATTCCTGCGGACAAGAGACCGTATGTAATTATGGTTGTAGGTGTGAATGGAGTAGGTAAGACCACGACGATAGGAAAATTGGCTTACCAATTCAAACAAAATGGGCTTAAAGTCTATCTGGGTGCAGCAGATACGTTCCGTGCCGCCGCTGTTGAGCAGTTGGTGATATGGGGAGAGCGGGTTGGTGTGCCTGTTATCAAACAGCAGATGGGGAGTGATCCTGCCAGCGTTGCCTTCGACACCCTCAAGAGTGCAGTCGCTAATGAAGCAGATGTCGTATTGATCGATACGGCAGGCCGTCTTCACAACAAGAAAGGACTGATGGATGAATTGTCGAAAATCAAGCGTGTCATGCAGAAAGTCATTCCTGATGCCCCCCATGATGTAATGCTTGTCCTGGATGGCAGTACTGGACAGAATGCTTTCGAGCAGGCTAAACAATTCACAGCCGCCACAGATGTCACCAGTATGGCTATCACCAAGCTGGATGGTTCCGCTAAGGGGGGAGTCGTGATAGGCATTAGCGATCAGTTTAAGATTCCTGTCCGTTATATTGGATTGGGAGAAGGCATCGAGGATTTCCAGCCATTTAATCGAAGAGAATTTGTCAATTCTTTGTTTGGAGAATGAAGAAAAATACCATCGATATTATCACGTTGGGTTGTAGCAAGAATCTGGTTGATAGCGAGCGTTTGATACGTCAACTGGAGCTGAGTGGCTACAATGTGACCCACGATGCAACTAATCCTGAAGGGGAGATTGCTGTAGTGAACACTTGTGGCTTTATTGGGGATGCTAAAGAAGAAAGCATCAACATGATTCTGGAAATGGCTCAACGCAAATCGGCTGGTAGGTTGAAGTATCTCTATGTGATGGGATGCTTGAGTGAGCGATACATGCATGATTTAGAGGTTGAGTTGCCTGAAGTTGATAAATTCTATGGTAAGTTCAATTGGTCTGACTTGTTGTCTGACTTGAAGAAAAGTTGCGACTATACTTCTTGGAATGATCGCACCTTGACAACTCCTAGCCATTACGCATACTTGAAAATATCAGAAGGGTGTGACCGCTTCTGCTCGTATTGTGCAATTCCTCTGATTACAGGTCGCCACAAGAGCCGTTCCATCGAAGATTTGGAAGAGGAAGTTCGCTTGCTTGTAAGTAAAGGAGTGAAAGAATTCCAGGTGATTGCCCAAGAGCTGACTTACTATGGAGTCGATCTGTATGGCAGGAAAGCGATTGCAGAACTCATATCCCGCCTAAGTGACATTCCTGGTGTGGAGTGGATTCGATTGCATTATGCTTATCCGGCCGATTTCCCATTGGATCTCTTGCAAGTCATGCGTGAGCGGGATAATGTCTGTAAATATCTGGATTTGGCTTTCCAGCACATTGCTGACCCTGTTTTGTCAGCCATGCGCAGACATGTGACAAAGCGAGACACATACGAATTGGTTGAAAAGATTCGTGAGGAAGTTCCTGGGATTCATCTTAGAACAACAATGATGGTTGGCCACCCTGGTGAGACGGAGGAAGGCTTCCAGGAGTTGCTTGAATTCGTGAAATGGGCTAAGTTTGAAAGACTTGGCGCCTTTGCCTATAGTGAAGAGGATGGGACATACAGCGCATCGCATTTTACGGATGATATTCCTCAGGAAGTAAAAGAAATACGACTGAATAAACTCATGCGCGTTCAGCAGAATATCTCCAGAGCTGTTCAGGAAGCCAAAGTGGGCAGAGATTATAAAGTCATCCTGGATAGGGTGGAAGGGGATTATTACATTGGTCGAACGGAGTATGACTCACCTGAGGTGGACCCTGAAGTGTTGATAAAGGTCTCTGATAATCCCCATTTGGCCGTAGGAGAGTTTTATGACGTCCACATCGAGCAGGCGGACGATTTTGATCTTTATGGAAATGTGAAAGTATAGGAGTTTTAAAGATATGACAAACAAGGAATTTATCAATAGGCTGATACGGGAATCTGGTATGCCTTCCAAGGAAGTCAATGAATTGACCAGCACTTTACTTGGCGAGATAGAGAAAAGGCTGGTAGACGAAGATTTCATCGTCATCCCTGAGTTTGGCACCTTTGAGGTAAAGAAGAAGCTAGAGCGGGTGGTCGTGAATCCTGTCACCAAGCAGAAAATGCTCATTCCTCCCAAAATGGTTGTTACTTTCAAGCCGTCAGGTTCGCTCAAGCAGAAGATAAATGCGTAGTATGGAGATTTGAGCTCTCTGGTATTATAGTTTGAATTAAAGTCCAAAGTCGTATGGAAAACAAAATCTCTGTATCTGAACTGGCAGAAATATTTGTCAAGGAGAAGAAACTTACAAAGGCTCGTGCCAACAAGTTCGTCCGCCTTTTCTTTGAAGTCTTAGGGGATAGCTTGGCTCGTGAGAAAACAGTCAAGGTCAAGGGGCTGGGTACGTTTAAGCTAATCGATGTGGCAGACAGAGAGAGCGTAAACGTGAACACGGCTGAGCGGATCCTGATTGAGGGCCATTCCAAAATCTCTTTTACCCCAGAGGCTTCACTTCGTGATCGCGTGAATAAACCTTTCGCCGCATTTGAGACAGTCATCCTAAACGAAGGAATAGATTTGGATGTGATGACGAGACTTCCCAAGGATGAAGATTCGACTGAAGATTTAATGTCTCCTGAGCAACCTGTTGTCCCTGTGGAAATTACGGAAGAATCTGCTGTCGATGAAACTCCCGCTTCTGCTGATTCTGACCAGAGTGTAATCTCGACTTTGGCAACAGTTCCAGATGACCTCGCGGAAAGAACGTGTTGTGATGAGCAAATCAACACGTTGAAAGTGGAGGAAGAACGTGTTGAAAATCTCGAGGTCACTATACCACAGGAGGAAAGCGAACAGACTGTGCCTGCAGAAGAAGCAGAAGTTGAAGTTGAGGACAAGGGAGACGCAGTCGAGAATGATGTGGAGGATGGTGGCGAAGATGCTGTTGCACCCTTGTCTGCATTGTCTGGTGGTGACGGAACGAAGCTTCCCTCAGATAAATCAAATGTGTGGAAACATGTTCTTCGCGCCTGTGTGGTCCTGCTGCTGATGGCATTAAGCTATTTTGCTGGATATTACAGATGGCTTTGTCCTGTTTGCGATGATGTCAAAGTGGTTCAGAAAGAAAAAGTGAGCAAAAAGGGTGAGGCGGATGCCCGTAAACAAGAATCTGCGCAGAAGGACAAAGTCCAAGAGCCTGCCCCTCGTCCCAGGCCTGAGGATCAGTATGCCCAAGTTCCAGGAGGCAAATATCTGATAATAGGAACCAAGGGAACGCGAGAGATGAAAGTTGGAGATACACTTTATAAGATGGCTCGCGAGGAATACGGAGACAAAGAGTTTGCAAAATACATCATTGTCCATAATAACTTCGCAAATCCTGATGTTATCCCTTTGGGATATGAGGTGAAATTACCCTTGTTAAAGTAGTTCTTCCCCATTTTAACGTTTTTAAGTATAGATATAAACTTTTTTAAGTGATCTTGTCTTGTTTGTCTATGTAAAATGCACTAATTTTGTATGCAATTTCGAAAAATGATTATAGACAAACAAAATAAGTATTATGGCAGAATCCATTGATATTCGTGAATTGAACGAACGAATAGAAAGACAGAGTGCTTTTGTGACGAACTTGGTTACTGGTATGAATCAGGTGATCGTAGGACAGAAGCATTTGATTGAATCCTTGTTGATAGGTTTATTGAGTGACGGGCATGTTTTGCTCGAGGGTGTGCCAGGTTTGGCGAAGACTAAGGCTATCAAGACGCTGGCTCAGCTGGTCGACTCCAAGTTCAGTCGTATCCAGTTTACTCCTGATTTGCTTCCTGCTGACGTTATCGGCACAATGATATACAGTCAGAAGGACGAGAAATTTGTGGTTGAGCAAGGTCCAGTGTTTGCCAACTTCGTTTTGGCAGATGAGATCAACCGTGCGCCGGCTAAGGTGCAGAGCGCATTGCTTGAGGCTATGCAGGAGCGTCAGGTCACTATCGGAAAGCAGACTTACGACCTCCCCAAACCATTCCTGGTGTTGGCTACCCAGAACCCAATCGAGCAGGAAGGAACTTATCCCTTGCCTGAAGCGCAGGTGGATCGTTTCATGTTGAAGATTGTCATCGATTATCCAAAGCTGGAAGAAGAGAAACTGATTATTCGCCAGAATATCGGTCCTCAGCTCCAAGCTGTGAAACCCATCATGGGTACGAAGGAAATCATTGATGCCCGTGAGGTTGTTCGCCAAGTCTATCTCGACGAGAAGATTGAACAGTACATAGCTGATATCGTTTTCTGCACCCGCTATCCTGAGAAGTATGGCCTGAACGAAATCAAGGACTACATCGAGTTCGGCTGTTCTCCTCGTGCCAGCATCAATTTGGCTTTGGCAGCTCGTGCTTACGCTTTCATCAAGCGTCGTGGTTATGTGATTCCTGAGGATGTCAGAAGTGTGGCTCATGATGTGATGCGTCACAGAATAGGATTGACTTACGAGGCAGAAGCCAGCAATGTCACCAGTGAGGAAATTATCAGTAAAATCATCAATAAGGTTGAGGTTCCCTGATTCCCTTTCCTGCATTGACAGGGGACAGAGTAAAGAAAGTAAAAGAATAGGATGGAAACATCTGAAATCCTGAAACGCGTCCGCCAGATTGAGATAAAGACTCGAGGTCTGAGCAACAACATCTTTGCAGGTGAGTATCATTCCGCCTTCAAAGGTCGTGGAATGGCTTTCTCTGAGGTTCGAGAATACCAGTATGGTGACGACATCAGAGACATCGAGTGGAACGTGACGGCTCGTTTCAATAAGCCTTTCATCAAAGTCTTCGAGGAAGAACGTGAGCTGACTGTTATGCTTCTCATTGATGTGAGTGGAAGCTTGAATTTTGGCACTCAACATCAGCTGAAGCGTGACATGGTGACGGAAATTGCTGCAACTCTGGCGTTTTCTGCTATCCAGAACAACGACAAGATAGGTGTGATTTTCTTTTCCGACAGGATCGAGAAGTTTATCCCTCCTCAGAAGGGTAGGAAACACATTCTTTATATTATTAGAGAAATGCTGGACTTCCATCCTGAGAGTCAGAAAACGGATATTCAGCAGGCAGTAGAGTATTTGACCAGAGTTATCAAGAGAAGGTGTACAGCTTTCCTGATCAGCGATTTCCTTGACAACAAGGATTTCCGCCAGACGCTGACGATTGCCAATCGTAAACATGATGTGGTGGCAATTCAAGTATACGATAAACGCCTTGCAGAATTGCCCAACATCGGATTGATGAAAGTTCATGATGCAGAAAGTGGAATGGAGCAGATCATCGATACCAGCAGCAAGGCAGTTCGAAACGCTCAGGCAACCTGGTGGAGAAGAAAATCTGACAAGCTGAAAGACACGTTCACTCGAAGTAACGTGGATGCTGTGAGTGTGAGAACCGATCAGGATTATGTGAGTGCTTTGATGAGTCTGTTTGCAAAACGTAGTTGATTATTTCTTTTAAGAATGAATATAAAGAGATTGATACCAATACTGTATTTAATGTTCGTGACCTCTTATTTGTCAGGTCAGGTCACAGTTGACATTAAGATAGATTCTTTGGAACTGTTGGTAGGTCAGCAGACAGGCATAACATTAGATGTCAGTATGGATTCCAAGCAGAAGTTGCAATTGCCCAACATCAAGAATGGGGACGAATTGGTTCCTAATGTTGAGGTAGTCGATGTTGCATCTCCTGACAGTATCTTCATGAATGAAGGAAAGCGCGTGGATGTTAGGCAACGTTATCTGATCACGGCATGGGATTCATCCTTTTATTACCTGCCTCCTTTCGAAGTGTTGGTAGATGGTAAGAAGTATGAGTCAAAGAGTCTGGCAATAAAGGTGTATACGTTGGATGTTGATACCTTGCATGCCGACCAGTTCTTCCCACCCAATGGTGTGATGGAACCTCCATTTTCATGGCAGGATTGGAAAGCGATTGTCTATTCATCCTTTCTGGTGGTGTTGATGCTGATTATCTCGATTGTCTTGTTTGATCGTGTTCATAAAGGAAAACCCATTGTGCGCATTATACGCAGGAAGAAGAAATTACCACCCCATCAGGTAGCTATTGATACTATCGAACGGATTAAGGCTGACCGCAAGTGGGCAGAAGAGGATAGCAAGGAATATTATACTCTGCTGACTGATGCCCTGAGAACTTATATTCAGGAGCGTTACGGTTTCAGCGCGATGGAGATGACTAGTTCTCAGATAATTGATCGCCTGACAAGTGAAAACGATGAGCAGGCATTAAGTGAGTTGCGAGACATTTTCACGACAGCAGATTTGGTGAAATTTGCTAAGTGGAGCACTTTGATTAATGAGAATGATGCTAATCTGGTGGCGGCAGTTGAGTATATTAACCAAACTAAAGTAGAGGTAGATCCGAATGTAAAACCGGAACCTGAAATAATAAAAGAAACAGATAAACGTCGTATGAATCAGGTATGGGCTATGCGTATCGTAGCCTTTGTACTGATCTCCATGTCTGTAGGTTTTGCTTGCTGGATAGTATGGCGTATTCTGGATATTGTTCGTTGAATTTTTTATGATGGCTTATGACATTTGCCAATTATGAATATTTGTTTTTGTTGTTGCTTTTGATACCTTACATTGTATGGTATCTTCTTTGCCACGACAAATCTTCTCCTGCCATTCGGGTAAGCAGTACTGATGCATATCGTATTGCACCTAAGACATTCCGGACATACCTGCTCCACATGCCATTCTTGTGTCGCATCGTTTGTTTTACTGCTGCAATTCTTGCTTTAGCCCGTCCGCAGACGTCCAACAACTGGACCAATAAAAGTATTGAGGGTATTGACATCATGTTGTGTATGGATGTTAGTACAAGTATGCTTGCAGAAGACCTTAAGCCCAATCGCATAGAAGCAGCCAAGAAGGTAGCTATCGAGTTTATAAATGGTCGTCCGAATGATAATATTGGTTTGACAGTATTTGCAGGTGAAGCTTATACCCAATGTCCCATGACTGTGGACCATGCAGTTCTGCTGAATATGCTTAATGGCATGCGTGTCGATATGGCACAGCGAGGGCTGATAGAGGATGGCACAGCAATTGGTATGGGAATTGCGAATGCTGTGACGCGCTTGAAAGACAGTAAGGCAAAGAGTAAGGTTGTTATTTTGCTGACAGACGGAACCAATAATCGTGGGCAAATTAGTCCGAATACGGCTGCAGACATTGCCAAGAGTTTTGGTATACGTGTCTATACAATTGGCGTTGGCAGTAATGGAACAGCCCCTTATCCTTTTGTCGTAGCAGGACAAACAATCTATCAGAATGTCCCAGTCGAGATTGACACAAAAACCTTGGCTTCCATAGCAGCAAAAACGGATGGAGAGTTCTATCGTGCCACGAATACTCAGAAACTTCATGAGGTATACCAGCAGATTGATCAATTGGAGAAAACGAAAATGAATGTGAAGCAATATTCCAAGCGATATGAAGCATTCGGAATGTTTGCCTTAGTGGCAGTCTGTGCTCTTTTGCTTGAATTGCTTTTGAGGTATAGTGTATTGAAGAAGTTGCCATAAATTAATTGTTTGGAGTTATGTTTAGATTCGAGAATCCTCAATATTTATATCTGCTCTTATTTCTCGTTGTATTGGCAGTTATCTTCTATTATTCCCTTTATCGTAAAAGGAAGAACATTGAGGTATATGGTGATCCTGACTTGGTAAAACAGCTGTTGATTGATGTTTCTCACATTCGTCCTCATATAAAATTCTGGCTTTGTGAAGCTGCTCTTGCCTGTTTTATCATTGCATTGGCTCGTCCGCAATATGGAACCAAGGTGGATACCAATGAACGTTCTGGCATTGAGGCTATTATCGCATTGGATATCAGTAATTCCATGATGGCTGAGGATGTGAAGCCCAATCGTTTGGAAAAGGCAAAGATGATGATCAGTAATATGGTGGATAGAATGAAGGATGATAAAGTAGGTCTCATTGTATATGCAGGTCAAGCTTTCACCCAATTGCCAATTACTAGTGATTATGTGAGTGCCAAGATGTTTTTAGAGACTATAAGCCCTTCGATGATTAGCGTGCAGGGTACAGATATTGCTGAAGCTATACGTCTGGCAATGAAGAGTTTTACCACTCAGGAGGACGTAAGTCGTGCAGTTTTCCTTATTACAGATGGAGAAGACAACGAAGGCGGAGCCATTGAGGCTGCAAAGGAAGCTGTGAAGGCAGGTATTCGCGTTTATGTTCTTGGTATTGGACAGCCAACGGGTGCTCCTATCCCTATTCCTGGCAGCAATCAATATATTATAGACGATGAAGGAAATACAGTAGTCTCTAAGTTGAATGAAGAGATGTGTCGTGAAATTGCAAAGGCAGGAGATGGAGCCTACATCTATGTAGACAACAGCAGTTCTGCCCAAGATAAGTTGGAAACTCAGGTCGACAAGTTGGCGAAAGCAAAACTTGAAAGTCAAGTTTACAGTGAATACGATGAACAGTTTCAAGGTTTCTTGATTTTGGGCTTATTGTTCCTGCTTATAGATGTTTTGATTTTGGAGAGAGAGAATCATGTATTTAAATTCATGAACCTTTTTCGCAAAAAATAAGATAGATAAATGAATCGCATATACTTCTTAATTATTACTCTTTCATTGGCTCTATGCAGTTTTGCCCAGAGCGATAGAGATTTTATACGTCGAGGAAACCGATTGATGCGTGATAGCTTGTTCGATAAAGCTCAAGTACGCTATCAGAAGGCTATTGAGGCAGATAATGCAAACCCTCAGGCTCATTACAATTTAGGCAACGCTCTCTTATTCCAGAGTAAAGGCGAAGAAGCGATGAAGGAATACGAACAAGCTGCCAGAATGGAAACGAACAAGATTCGTAAAGCTAAAATATATCATAATATGGGTGTTGTAATGCAGTCTGCCAAACAATTTGACAAGGCTGTTGCATACTATAAGAATTCGCTTCGCAATGATCCACTTAATGATGAGACTCGTTATAATTATGTCTTGAGCCTATGGCAGTTGAAAAAGAATCAGAGTGGCGGACAAGACAATCAAGATCAGCAAAAGGACGATCAGGGTCAAGACGAGAAGAATCAAAAAGACCAGCAGGAGCAGCAGAAACAACAGAAAGAGAATGAACAAAAACAGCAAGAGCAGCCACAACCCAATCAAATGAGTAAAGAAAATGCTGAGCAGATGCTGAATGCTGCTATGCAAGATGAAAAAGCCACCCAAGAGAAGATTCAAAAGGCTCAGCAGCAGCCTCAGCAGAAACATCTCAAGAAGCAATGGTGATAGGTGAAACGATAGAAGATTTACTTAGATAGATGATATATGAAACATAGATACTATTTCTTGTTATTTTTCTTTTTAGCTGTGACTCAGCTTTATGCTCAAGTAACAGTAAAATTGCAGGCTCCCAGTCAGACAGAGGTTGGGCAGAGAGTAAGGATTTCCTATGTAGTAAACACCAATGATGTTGACGACATAAAAATAGGAGATTTCCAGGGATTCAATGTCCTCTATGGTCCTAGTACAAGTAGCCAAAGCAGTATCTCTATGATAAATGGTAAAACTACCCATAATAGCAGTATGACTTTTACCTACACTGTGGCTGCAACGAAAGAAGGGACCTTCGAGATACCTGCTGCAACTGTCACTGTAGATGGTAAAACTTACAAGAGTGGGACGGGTAGCATAGAGGTTTTGCCTGCTTCTTCTCGTAACAATTCTTCTGGTGGAGGGACACAACAGCACGGGGGAGCGCAGTCACAGAATGGAGCCCGCCAACGCCAAGAGTCAAGTTCTGAATCTTCCAATATTGGTTCTCAAGAACTATATATGACTGTGTCGGCTACGAAGAGAAGAATATATGAGCAAGAAGCTGTTCTTTTGACATATAAACTTTATACTCTGGTTAATGTACAGCAGATATCTGGTGAAATGCCTGAGTTGGATGGCTTTCATGTTCAGGAGGTAGATTCCAAAGCACAGATGTCTCTTAAGTATGAGCGTGTGAATGGTAGGAACTATGGTACAGCTGTATGGCGTCAATATGTTCTGTTCCCTCAAAAAACTGGTAAGGTAAAGGTACCGTCCATTACTTTTGATACTCAGGTAGAGGTTCAGAATACTAGTATGGATCCTTTTGATATTTTCTTTGGCGGTGGCAGCCTTTCACAGATAGTGAAAAAGAGCATCGTAGCCCCTGCTATAGAAATTGAAGTTCTTCCTCTTCCCACTCCTAAACCTCAGAATTTCTCAGGTGCTGTTGGAAAGTTCACGTTAAGTGGTTCTCTGACTCCTGAACAATTGAATGCGAATGATGCTGCAACTCTTCGTTTGGTTGTGAGTGGTCAGGGAAACATGAAATTGATGAAGGCTCCCAAAGTAAACTTCCCAAAGGACTTTGAAGTGTATGATCCAAAGCAGGACGACAAGACGACAAATACTTCAGTAGGAGCCAAAGGAAATGTTATTTATGATTATATTATTGTTCCACGTCATGGTGGCAAATATAGCATTCCTCCAGTTGAATTCAGTTACTTTGATCCAGATAAGAATGCCTACCAGACTCTTAAGACTGATTCTTTTGCCATTGCAGTTGCTAAAGCAAAAGGTGGAAGTGACAATATTCGGGAACAAGAAGATCTGATGGTGCTTAACAATGATATTCGCTTCATCAAATTAAATAACATGAAGTTGAAGAAATCCGATTCCTCGTTCTTTGGTAGTCCTTTGTATTGGGGTATATATGCTGGCTTATCTGCTTTATTCCTTATATTCTTGGCAATCTTCAATCGACAGGCTCGTGAGAATGCAAACATTGCTCGTCAACGAGGTAAGAAGGCAGGCAAGGCTGCTACCAAACGCCTCCGTAATGCTTCAAAGTTGTTGAAAGAACACCAGAGTGGTCCCTTCTATGACGAGATAATGCGGGCTTTGCTCGGTTATGTCGCTGATAAATTGAATCTTCCTACTTCCGATTTGACAAAGGAGAACGTAAGTGAAAAGCTTGTTAATCGAGGAGTGAATGAAGATCTCATGAAGAGTTTCTTGGATGTACTTGAGGAATGTGAGTTTGCCCGTTTCGCTCCTGGTGATCCCAATGAGACAATGGATAAGATTTATTCGGAAGCGACAGATGTTATCAACCGTATGGATTCTTCAATCAATAAAGTATAACTACCTTTAGGATTTTGACTATATGAACAAGCGTATATATATATTATTATCTTTCCTCTTTTCATTCTCATATTTCTTTGCAGAAGATTCCATCAGCAATGATGTAGTGCAGAATTCTTTGGATTCTACTCAAGTCAAAGCGAAGAAGAAGGCTGTGGATGACCTTTATGTTCTGAAGCAAGAAGCGGATAGTGCTTTTGCTAAGGAAGAATATGAGCAGGCTGTTAATCTTTATTCAAAGATAGCCAAACAAACAGAAAGTGCAGATATATGCTATAATTTAGGGTGCTCGTATTATCGTTTGGACAATATGGCACAATCTGTATTATGGTTTGAGCGTGCGTATTTATTGAATCCTGGTGATGAAGATACTCGTCATAATTTGGAGTTGGCCCGCAGTAAGACAATTGACAAGATTATACCTCGGCATGAGATGTTTTTTGTAACTATCTATCGTAACCTGGTGAACATGATGTCTCTTCATTCATGGTCGATAACCTGTCTTGTCTTGTTTATCTTGGCCTTGATAGCTTTTTCTCTTTATCTGTATAATAACAGAACGGCAATCCGCAAAATTAGTTTCTTTATCGCATTTGTTTTGATTCTACTTGCTGTACTGGGTAATGTATGTGCTTTCCAGCAGCGCAAATGGGCTCAAAACCGCGATGCTGGGATTATTATGCAGAGTGCTGTGACTGTCAAGAGTACACCTTCCGACAATGGGAATGATCTCTTCGTTATTCATGAAGGTACCAAAATTAAGATTCACGACAACAGTTTAAAGGATTGGTGTGAGATACAGATTGCAGATGGTAAAGTGGGTTGGATCCAAAAGAAGACATTTGAAATCATATAGAACGGATATATAGTGCTCGAACAACTGGTATCATGGGATAAAACATTGCTTCTTGAGCTCAATGGAAGTGATTCTTTGTTTTTTGACGGTCTTTTCTGGACGGTCACACAGACCTTGACATGGATACCATTCTTTCTTGCTCTCATTTATATCATATATAAGAACAATGAATATAGAAATTCTATATTGTTGTTCATGATTATTTCATTGCTAATTGTTGTTACAGACCAGTTCTCAAGTTCCTTTTGTAAACCATTTTTTCATCGATTCCGTCCTACTCATGATCCGGATATAATGTACATGGTAGATATGGTGAATGGATATCGAGGTGGATGGTATGGCTTTTTCTCAAGTCATGCAAGCAACACCTTTGGTCTTGCTTTTTTTCTTAGTTTGTTATTCCGTAATTGGAGGTCAACGTTGGTCCTGCTTTGCTGGGCGTCTTTATCTAGTTATAGCCGCATCTATCTTGGCGTGCATTTCCCTGGGGATATCTTGGTTGGCGCATTATGTGGTGCCTTTTTAGGGACCCTATTGTATTTATTGTATATGTACCTGAATACATACATTTGTAAACAGCGGAAGTATTATTCATCAGCCTACACCTCTTCCGGATTTCTTGTATCAGATCTATATGTTTTTCAGGCCATATTTGCTATGACATTGGTTTATGTCATTCTTAAAGCTGTGTATTTGAGTGCCAAATTTTGATTCAAATGAAAAAGGTCTGTCAATACTTCATACTTATAGCTCTCTTATTTTGTTCATGTGAGCGCTATATCGAAGACTCTCAGATTTCGCATTGGAATCGCTTGGCATATTCCCTTCGGTATTCAGATATTGATTCTTCCCTTTATTATGCCCAAAAAGCATACCATCTGGCAAAGTCTCTTAATGATAGGGATGGGAAGTACGAAGCGCTCAACAACCTGGCTTATGTCGCATATCAACAAATGCATTATGATCAATCTTTGCATATTCTGGATCATGTGTATCGTGGTTCAGTGAATCAGATAGAGTTGTTATGTGCAGATGTTTTGGAGATGAAGGTCGCACAACGTGTAGGTATGGGGCGACGTTTTTTTGATAGTCGTATCAGGGCCTTGAAGCGTCTTAAACGTATCGATGAGGAGATTGACAAAATAACGGAAAACCAGCGTAACCGCATAGAGTATGCTCGTACAGAACTTCACATCATTTGTTCCACCTATTATTTTTATTTAGGCCAACCAGAACCTGCAATCAAAGAGATTCAAGCGATTGACGATGACATCTCTCTTCCCAACGATACCACTCAGTGGCTCAATTATCATTACATGCTTGGTAGTGGGGGGTTAATACAGGGTGATTCTATCGATATCACACTTGCCGAGTTTGATCATTTGTTCCGGGTATATACACTTTCTGCGGCAAACGGATACACATATTTTGAGGCAAATTCACTTCAGTCATTAGCCTATATGATGGCCGATTCCCGCTTCGTGTTAATAAGTCAGGAGAGGGCCGATGCTGT
The DNA here is from genome assembly GCA_017427185.1 of Bacteroidaceae bacterium. GTDB lineage: Bacteria > Bacteroidota > Bacteroidia > Bacteroidales > Bacteroidaceae > Physcousia. The sequence continues at coordinate 77,076 of JAFRTJ010000030.1, forward strand.
TTCTTATTTATATGGCTTGCATGCCGAATGGGGAGCGACGAATGATTCCGCGTTTTCATACGCGTTGGCCAACCATGCTCTTTTCCTTTTCCGCAAATACAAGGATTTATTCCAAACGGCTTGTGCATACCGAACTCTTGGAGAATTGTACTTTGATGATGGAGATTACGAGCAGTCCCATTCCTGTTTTCTTCATGCCCGTTCATTGGTTTCTGAGCAGAAAAAACGAAGCAACCTGTCTGTTTCTCCATGGAATGCTGCTATTAGTGAGAAACTCAGTTTAACCTATAGCGCGTTAGGTGACAAAGAGTCTTCCTATTACTATCGTAATATTTATCTTGATCTTTTGGACAAATCTCGTCAAAATCGAGAAGTGGAGAGTCGTATGGAAGAATTGAGCCATGAGCTTAAAGGCATCCATATTCGGCTATTCGTCCTTGTGTGTTTAATAGGAGTTATAGTCGTTTTGGCTATTGTCCTTTCAGTTCGGATGAAGCACCGTTCTGCCCATCATTCTCAGAATATTAGTTCTTTCTGCGATTCAGAAGAGTATACGAATGCTTTAAAGTCTTTGAGGCAGATTGTGGCGAATGAGCAAGCCGAATTGGATCTGACCAATGATAACATATTACGCAGCCAGTATCAGATAAAGACTTTCAAATCTGAAAATATTGAACGCAGGGCGAAGGTTTCTCTTGTCTATGCCATAATACCATATTTGGATCGTATCCTTGCAGAGGTCGACCGGATGAGGAAGAATGCTTTCGCTGAAAAAGACCGTTTGCAATATGTGGCAGAACTCTCAGATGAGATAATGCATATCAATTCTGTGCTTACAGATTGGATTCAAATGCAGAAAGGCCAATTGAAGTTACACATTACTACATTTCCACTTCAGTCTTTATTTGATATCATATTGCATAGTAAGCAAACCTTTGAGAAAAAAGGTATTACGTTGAATGTTTCCCAGACGGATATATCTGTAAAAGCCGATGAGGCCTTGACGCTTTTTATGATCAATACGCTGGTGGATAATGCTCGTAAGTTTACTCCTGAAGGAGGAGAAGTCTCAATAGGCGTTTCTACAGGAGATGATTATGTTGAGATAGATATTAAGGATAATGGAATTGGCATGAGCCAAGAGGATGTTGATATCCTTAATAACAATAAAGTGTATGATGCGTCTCTGATAGGAGAATCTGACTCGAGGAAAGGTTTCGGATTTGGTATCATGAATTGCAAGGGTATAATAAATAAATATCGCAAACTCTCCTCGATGTTCAGTGTTTGTGACTTTGGAGTCGAGAGTCAAAAAGGACAGGGTAGTCGATTCTGGTTCCGTCTGCCCAAGATGGCTTTATCCATTCTTCTTGCTTCATATGTGTGTTTGGCCCAGGCTCAGGATAGCTATGCTTTATATGACTCCGTATACAACTCGAATGTGGAAGGGCGCTATGAGGATGCCTTGAATTTTGGCGAATGTGCTATCCAGTCTATGGAGGAACCTCTGGATACAGCGCTTCTTGTGTCCCTGCGCAATGAGATGGCGATCTCTGCTTTATCACTCAATAAGTGGGACGTATACCGATATAATAATCTCGAGTGTGTACGCCTTCATCAGCTCTATACCCAAGATAATACCTTAGAGGCATATTGTCTGCGCATGGAACGTATGCAATCCGATAGTGTTTATCTCTATGTTCTCATGGTATTGTCTTGCATCGTTGCATTAGTCCTTTTCTATTTCTTGTTTCTTCGTGACCGTTTGCGCAACGAGAATCTTTATTCTTCCATATTAGAGAAATTCACGGATGTTACGCGACGTGTCAACGATTTTTCAGGACACTTGCTCTCTTTGCCTGTATCGTCCTATCACATGCAGAGCGAATCGTCTCTTATGGCGCAATTGGCTCTTCTGCGTTCTGATATGAATAGTCTTGTTTCTGGAAATGAGTACATTCACAATATAGTTGATGGTGTGTTTAATGAGATCTCTGTGGAGGATGAGTCATTGTATCGTCTCAATACGGAACTTCAGGAGGCTCAGGAAACGCTTGATCGTTTGCGTTTTGAGGAGAATCGTCTTTATGTTATGAATCAGATTTTGGACAATTCACTTAGCACTATCAAGCATGAGACCATGTATTATCCCGCCCGTATCCAGCAGATGGTTGGTTTCATGATTCAGAATGGTTCCTCTGTAGATGATATTTCTGAGCTTCATGAACTTGTCACGTATTATAAGGATGTCTATACGTTGCTGTATTCACAAGCTTTACGGCAAGTGGAGCAGAATTGCTTTCATGGAACCATTATCTCTCTTCGCTCATTGATTGATGATTTCTTCCAGAAACTACAGAAACAGATTGACAGAAACGGCCTTCAGATTAATCTTTCCAGTGAGCACTTGGATTATTTTGTCTATGGTGATTTGCAGTTGCTCCAGACATTACTGAATGATATGGTTTCTGTCAATCTTGCATCTGCCACATCTATTCGCATCTGTGCATATGAAGAAGATCGTGTCATTCGGATTCAATCAACATTTGGAGGAATACAACATTCAGAAAAAGAATTGGAGGATCTGTTTACGCCTGACAGGGAGCATATTCCCTATCTGTTAGTTCGTCAGATCATCCGTGAGCACGATTCTTATAGTGGCCATCCAGGTCTCAGGCTGTATGCAAGTTCAGCGGAGGAGGGCTTCTCCGTTTCCTTTACCTTATTAAAAAAGAATATTTGATATAATACAACACATTGAAATATGGATCCGTTCAAAGTTATTATTGTAGAAGACGTCAAGTTGGAACTCAAGGGTACTGAACAGATTTTCCGTTCTGATATCCCAGAGGCAGAGATTGTTGGAACAGCTCAGAATGAGAGTGAGTTTTGGAAGCTGATGCGTGTTCAGGTACCAGATCTTGTCCTTTTGGATTTGGGTTTGGGCGGCAGTACAACGGTAGGTGTGGATATCTGCCGTCAGATTCGTACTCGTTATACGGCTGTCAAGATTCTTATTTTTACTGGTGAAATCCTCAATGAGCGTCTGTGGGTTGAGGTCCTCAATGCTGGGGCTGATGGTATTATTCTGAAGACAGGCAATCTGCTTCAGCGTGATGATGTCGAACTTGTCATGCATGGTCGTCATCTGGTGTTCAATGAACCTCTTCTTGAGAAGATAATCTCCCGATTCAAGAAGGTTATCAATAGTGAGAGTGAGAAGTTCGATGCCATGATTCAGTATGATATTGATGAATACGATGAAAGATTCCTGCGTCATCTGGCTTTGGGGTATACCAAGGATATGATTGCCAATCTTCGTCAGATGCCATTTGGGACAAAAAGTCTCGAGAAGCGTCAGGTCGACCTCATTAATCGTCTTTTCCCCTCCAACGAGCGGGTTGGTGTCAATGCTACGCGTTTGGTCACTCGTGCTCTGCAACTTCATATTATCGATTTAAATCATTTGGTTCCAGATGAAGACTAAAGGCCATCTTTCCACCATCCTGTTGATTATTCTTTGCTTCACAGCATTCTTGATTCCTTTCTTATCGTGGATGCTGGCAGCGTTTGATCTACCTGTCAATTCCCTTCTGTCTGACGAGGGATGGCGGTGGACGTTTATTCATGGGATGGATGCTTTATGGAATTATGGTCTTCAGTTTCTGATTCTTCTGCTCACCATGATTGGTGTTCTTGAATATATGTATACTCATTCTCTTGGAACTTTCCACCGCAAAGCTTTGTACGTTTCCTCCTCTGTGGGCTTGTTTTTTTTGTGTTTGTTGTTGATGGCAGCTCTCTTACCTCAGAGCCCTCTTCTTGGACTTACGGGAAGATTGCGGTATAGTCCTTTCGTTTATGGTTTTCCTCTGGCTTTGTGTTTGATTGTCATTGTTTCCTCTTTCATATATGGTTTGATGACCCGTTGCATTCAGTCACTCGATGACTTTGCCGATTTCGTATCTTATGGATTGCATCGGCATGCGATATGGATTATTGTTGCCATGATGATCAGTTATCAGTATCAATGCCTTTTGTATATTCTCAATTAAGACACTTCTATGTTTCTCGATGAATTGAATCCAAGCCAGCGTGAGGCTGTTCTGTGCTGCGATGCTCCCTCTTTGGTGATTGCAGGAGCAGGAAGTGGAAAGACGCGTGTTCTTACCTATAAGATAGCTTATCTGCTTGAGCAAGGGATGGAACCCTGGCGAATCCTGGCATTGACGTTTACCAACAAGGCAGCTCGCGAGATGCAGCAGCGAATCTCTCGTCAGGTTGGTGCTGAGCGGGCATCTGGTCTTTGGATGGGCACTTTCCACAGCGTTTTCAGTAGAATCCTTCGTTATGAATGCAGTTCTGTTGGGTTCAGTTCTGATTTTACCATATATGATGCCACAGACAGCAAGAACATGGTCAGGACCATCATTCGCGAGATGGGACTCGATGAGAAGCAATACAAAGCTTCCACGGTGGCTGCTCAAATCAGCAATGCCAAGAATTCATTGATTCTTCCCAGCGCTTTTCGCAACAGCTCAGAAATGCATCGCCGTTGTGAATCGATGAATATGCGAGAGCTGCCAGCTATCTATGATCGCTATTTCGAACGTGGCCAGCGAGCCAATGTGATGGATTTCGATGACCTTCTTCTTTATACATGGATTCTTCTGAAAGAGCATCCTGATGTTGCCCAAAGGTATCAGGAGAAATTCCAGTTCGTTTTGGTCGATGAGTATCAGGACACCAATTATGCTCAGCATCAGATTGTATGGCTTCTGACCAATCTGCGCCAACGTGTTTGCGTGGTTGGCGATGATGCACAAAGCATATATAGTTTCCGTGGAGCCAATATCGACAACATCCTGAATTTCCAGAAGATGTATGTCGATGCGAAGCTCTTCAAGTTGGAACAGAATTACAGGTCCACTCAGAATATCGTTGGAGCTGCGAATAGTTTGATTCATCACAATCAGCGGCAGATTCACAAGGATGTCTTCAGCCGCAACGATGTGGGCTCTCCCATCGAAGTTTGTCAGGCGTATAGCGATATTGATGAGGCGAATATCGTGGTACGAAAGATTCGCAATTTCAATCGTCGCGAAGGGCTCAAGTTCAGCCAGATTGCAGTTCTCTATCGCACCAATGCTCAAAGTCGTAGTTTAGAGGAGGCCTTGCGAAAGGACAACATACCTTATCGTATATATGGAGGCATCTCATTTTATCAGCGTAAGGAGATAAAAGATGTGATTGCCTATTTCCGTCTGGCCGTCAATCCATCTGACGAAGAAGCGCTTCGTCGTGTTATCAATTATCCTACTCGAGGTATTGGGGATACCACGCTCGAGAAGGTTTTTGCCAAAGCAAACGAGATGTCCATTTCGCCATGGGAGGTCATGCAACATCCTGAGTCACTTCCTGTAAACAAAGGGACTGTTTCCAAATTGCAGAACTTCGTCTCGCTCATTCAGTCTTTCCATGAAGCGTCCAACAATTCTGATGCTTATGAATTGGGAATTCGTATCGTGCGAGAGAGTGGAATCCAGGGTGAGATATATCATGGCAAGGATCCTGACGATATTTCCAAGCAAGAGAATCTTCAGGAATTGGTGGATGGCATGAGTTCTTTTGTGGAAGAGCGGACTGAGCAGGGCGAGGGAACTTCTCTCTCTCATTATCTCCAGGAAGTGAGTTTGCTTTCTGATATGGACGAGGACGAATCCGAAGGTGATGATAAGGTTACCCTGATGACGGTTCATTCTGCCAAAGGACTTGAATTTGGAGCTGTCATTGTAGTTGGAATGGAGGAGTCGCTTTTCCCCAGTCAGATGTCGATGGAGAATCCTCGTCAGATTGAGGAGGAACGCCGTCTTTTCTATGTGGCTATGACGCGTGCAGAGAAATACTTGATTCTTACGTATGCCAAAAGTCGTATTCGCTATGGGAAGATGGAATTTTCCAACCCCAGCCGTTTCCTTCAGGATATCGATCCTGGTTTCTTGAAGTCATCTGCTAACCAATCTTCCGCATTGGGTAACACACCATTCTCTCGTCCCACTTCTCGAAATACGGGATACGGCGAATCACGTTTCAGTCCTTCAGGCTATTCCCCCTCATCGTCGCAGCCTTCCAATCCTTTCTCTGCCAAAAAGGTTTCGTCGTATAGAGAAGAACGTCCATCATCTTCTGCCGTGAATCCTCCTTCTCGTTTTGTTCGCCTTCGTCCCACTGCATCCTCATCCTCTGCTCCTCCTTCTGTCCCCTCAGGCATTTTCGTTGGTACAAAGATTTCTCACGAACGTTTTGGCGTTGGGACCATCGAGAAGATTGAAGGAGCAGGGATGGACGCTAAGGCGACCGTTAATTTCGAGAATGCAGGGCGTAAACAACTCCTTCTCCGTTTCGCCAAGTTTCAGGTGATAGGATAGGGCAAGGGACAGGCGTTGTTACCTTCGTATTTAGCAGAATGCAATCAACTCAAAAGTAGTCTACACCCTACACCAGGAGCTCTTAATGCGCTCTGAATCAGTGGGATATATGGGTGTAGGGTTGGTGTAGGCTCTTTTGATACTCTACATCCATGTTTCTTTCTGATAGTCAGTATGTTAGTGGCATGTGGTGTAGAGTGTAGAGCAAAAAAGAGTGAGGAACGAACACGTAGCATCGGGCGACGCCTTTTACTAGGTGAGTGAAGTTGGTTAAAGTGTTATGTCCTGCACTTGTCGACAGACTGGTCACAAATCATACCTCGTCAACATGACGAGAACGCCATCTCGCATTATAGAACCCAAAAAATATAGAAAACAAATTATGATTAACGAACTTTTTGTATATTTGCAACGCTCAATAAGAATGGTATACTTTTAGATAATAATCTGGTGTATTTTAACGTTATCATTTACACATCATCTTAAAAGAATAGATAGAATGAGAGTTAAAATGATACTACCTGCATTGCAGGAGGCAGAAAGTCCTTATTGGCGACCTATAAAGTATTCACTTTTCCCACCTTTAGGACTTGCAACACTCTCTGCATATTTCTCTGATGAGGACGATGTGGAGATTCAGGATCAGCATGTTGAGAAACTGACATTGGATGATACGCCCGATTTGGTCTGTATACAAGTGTATGTTACCAATGCTTACAGAGCATATAAGATTGCTGACGGTTATCGACAAAGAGGGGTGTATGTGGCAATGGGAGGTCTGCATGTTACCAGTCTTCCTGATGAAGCCGCACAACATGCCGATACCATTCTATTAGGCCCAGGGGAGGAAGCATTTCCGCGTTTTGTCAAGGATTTGCGTGAGGGACATCCTCAAAAGCGGTATGTTGCCACTTGGAGAAGTCTGGAGAATATACCTCCTGTCCGTCGCGACCTCATAAAGAGAGAAAAGTATTTCGTCCCCAATTCATTGGTGGTCTCACGTGGCTGTCCTCATCATTGCGATTTCTGCTATAAAGATGCTTTTTATGGTGAGGGGAAATCGTTTTACACTCAAAAGGTGGATGATGCGTTAGCGGAGATTGACAGGCTTCCAGGCAGACATCTTTATTTCCTTGATGACCATTTGTTGGGTAATCCACGGTTCGCATCCGAGTTGTTCGAAGGAATGCGTGGTATGGGCAGGGTTTTCCAAAGTGCAGCTACTGTTGCTTCGGTATTAAATGGCAATCTGATAGAGAAGGCAGCAGAGGCTGGTTTACGTAGTTTGTTCCTGGGTTTCGAGACATTTTCTCCAGAGAACCTTCGTTCAAGTAACAAATTACAGAATCTATCTAAAGATTACGTGGCAGCCGTAGAACGTTTACATAGCCTTGGCATCATGATCAATGGCAGTTTCGTTTTCGGTCTTGACCACGATGATAAAGATGTGTTCCGTAGGACTGTTGATTGGGGTATTGAACATAGTATTACTACAGCAACTTTCCATATTCTCACGCCTTATCCTGGTACCCGTCTTTTTCGCTTATTGGAACGAGGTGGACGTATAACATCTTACGATTGGAGTAAGTATGATACCAGGACGGTTGTTTACCAGACTGTTGGCTTGACAGCTGAAGAGTTAAAACAAGGATATGACTGGGCCTATCGCAAATTCTATTCGTGGAGTAATATCTTTAAGGCAAGCTTCGGTCATGACAACTTAAAACAACAGTTGGCACATCTATTCTATATGGGAGGATGGAAGAAGTTCGAACCATTCTGGAATTTTATGATTCAGTATGGCAACCTGAATCGTATGTTGCCCGTGTTGGAATGCCTGTTAGCCAACACAGGTGGGCATAGGACAAAGAAACCTTCAAGTCTTGGTATAGAACTATTAGAAAGAGCAGCTTTATAAAAAACAGGGGAGATGAAATGACACGTTTTCCTGCAACACGTTGCGAGGGGAAAGACAACGTGTTGTGTTTGCGGTTTCAACGTGTTGTGTTTGCGGTTTCAACGTGTTGTGTCTGGGGTTTCAACACGTTGTGGCTGAGCTGGGAAAAAGGGAGGGGAAACGTAGAGGGTCAGTAACGCATTCTGGTTCCCATGCGGGCTTCTACCACGTTGACTATGTAATCTCCCATCTTCTCGCATCCGTTGATGAGGTCCATGTAGATGGTGCCGATGGCATAAGTGTAGTTGTGGTTGTTGACGTCGATGATGTTTTGAGATTTCAGCTGGTCGCGATAGTTGTTGATCTCGTTCTCAAGATTATAGCAACGGTTCACGTCGAAGTGTTCCTTGCGTCCGTTCATCAGTTGGTTCATCTGGGTCAAGGCTTGGTTAGTGAGGTCCATCATCTCATGGAGGTTTGCGTATTGCTTCTCTGTGAAGTGCTCCTTCTTGCCTTGAACCTTCAGGTTTATGGTGCGAGCCATGTTGTAGCATGAGTCTCCAATGCTTTCCACCTCTGATATCTCGCGCAGCATGGCACGTATCTTGGCTTTCGTATCGTCGCTCAGATGGGCATCGCTCACCTGATCCAGATAATCTGCGATGCTGATTTCCATGCTGTCAGCGATGTTCTCGTATTTCTCTATGCGGCTGAAAAGCTTTACGAATTTGTTCTGGTCCTTTTCTGTCAGCAGCTCGCAAACCATTTCAAACATGCGCTGAATGCGCTCGCAGAAGGCTGATATCTCTTTGTGTGCTTCCAAGACTGAGAGCTCAGGGGTCTTCATGATGCCTGAGGTGATGAAGTGCAGCTGGAAGTCTTCTTCCTCTCCTATGCCTTTGGACTTGATGACCCAGCAGACGAATTTGGCAATCTGAGGCACGAACCATATCTGCAGCAAGGTATTGGAGATGTTGAAGGTCGAGTGGAAAGTGGCCAGCATCACACTGGTTTTCAGGGCGAAATTGGGGTCTGCGGGGCTCATCGACGGGTCGTAGCCAGAGATGGAGCAGACGATGTGATAGAATGGTTTTATCAGGAGCAATACCCAAAAGACGCCTACTGCATTGAAGCTCAAATGGGCGAAGGCAGCACGACGGGCTTGGGTATTCGCACCCATAGCCACGATGTTTGCTGTAATCGTGGTACCCACGTTCTCGCCCAACACCAGCATGATTCCCTGATCGACATGGAGCACACCTGTGGAGCAGAGCATCATGGTGATGGCCATGATAGCGGCTGAGGACTGAACGCAAAGCGTCAGCACAGTACCAATAAGAAGAAAGAGTAGGGAATTGAAGAAACTGGGTTCGTTGAAGTTTTGGAAGAACTCGCTGATGGCGATGTTGGCATTGGGGTCCTGCACCAAGTTGAAGCCTGTCTCCTTCAGCGTGCCCAATCCCAAGAACATGAAAGCAACGCCAAAAAGGAAATCGCCAACGATGCGGCGCTTTTTCATGTAGATGAGGATGATGCCCATGAAAAAGGCTGGATACACGAAGTCTGTGATGGTAAAGCCCATTCCCAGCGACATAATCCATGCCGTCAGGGTTGTTCCAATGTTTGCGCCCATGATGACGCTGATGGCCTGAATGAGGGTGAGCAGACCAGCGTTCACGAAGGAAACAGTCATCAGGGTGGTCGCAGTCGAACTTTGTACAGCAGCTGTGACAAACATACCTGTGAGCATACCAGTGAAACGGTTCGTGGTCATAGCGCCAAGCACATGGCGCAACTGGGGACCTGCCATCTTCTGAAGTGCCTCGCTCATGGATTTCATACCAAACATGAGCAGCGCAAGAGAGCCTAATAGCTTGAATATTAAAAGTATAGACATAGAAACAATAAATATCTGTCAGTCAAATGGTCCAGCACAGGAAAATGTTATTTGTTGAGATTCTTCTTAGCACCATTCGTTGCGTCGTATCATATCATGTCTGACAATCACTTGTCTTAGTGCTGAAAAACAAGCAAAACTGTCAATGACGGTGCAAAATTATAAAAAAAAATCAAAAAAGTAAACAATATCTGGCAAGATTTCAGAACAGGCAGCAGGAATGGAACGAGGCAGAGGGAGGGCATCACCAAGAGGTCTCTTTGTGCTTTCTGTTGCACAACTGCCAGAAATCGCAGAACATGCAATCAGACAATTTCTCTGTTTTGTCCAGTTGGAGGAAGTGTGTTTCCTCGTCTGCAGAGAAGAGTCGATGCAGGATTTGCTGAAGTCCTTCCATGAACTGATCTGCATGGTCTCGAAAGTCTGTGATATCCGTGCTGTTCCTGCCTTCGTTAATCTTCAGCATCTCGTGGAATTTCTTGGTTCCTACTGTGGCAGGATACATCAGGAAAGGTCTGATGGGATGATTCTCATTCGTAGGTCGCATCGCTTCAGCGAGCGAATAGACAAAGGTCTGGAAATAGTAATTGTTGTGGTTTATGCCACCTCCCAGGATGTTTTCCCATTTGATACCCGATGAGTCGCCAGGCGAGCCAGTCTTGTAATCCACGATGCGGATGGTGCCGTCGCTCAAGATATCCATACGGTCGATGATTCCTCCTGTTTTCAGCTTGACGGGTCCCCATTGTGTTTCCACAGGTATCTCCACAGAGGTGTATTGCTCGAGTTTGAGGATACGGAAGGGAGTCAGGGTGATGTCGTAGGTAAGCAGGTTGATGAGATACTGGTGCAGCACGTCGCGGATAATAATCTGCTCACCAGAAAACTCGTTTTGAGGCAGCTGATTGTTGGAGAGCATTTCAAATCCAACCTGCTGTCTGAGTTTCTCCTCGATAGGGTGGAAGAACACAATCTCAAATGCGACATCAAGGCACTTGTCGAGTAGATTTGGACTCTTGCTCTTTACTTTGCTTAAGATGTTGCTAAGCAACGCATTATCGATGGTATCTGAATCCATTCGTTTCAACAGGAAACTATAGAGCAACTGGGCTGAAAGATGGAAGATTTCTCCCATGATGGGAGCGTTGATTTCGTCTTCTGGATCTTCCTGGAAAGCCAACCCTGCAATATAATGATAGTAGAACATCATGGGGCAGCGCAGATACACATTGATGGCTGTGGGGCTGATGATGTGCTGGCGACCTTGCTCGTCAGGCAGGATGTACATTTGTCGAAGCCGATTCATCACGAAATCAGTCTTCTGGGCATTGATGTCATGAATGGTGGAGACCTGAGGACGATTCTGGATGCTAAGGGTACGGACAGGAATGTTTGTCTCTGCAAGCAGCTGTCGCAGGAAACGCGAGATCTCGTGCTGGCTGTTGCCTACGCAGTTCTCATTGTAGACGCAGGTAAGGTGCTCTGTACGTTGGATGAGCCGATAGAAATAGTATGCATAGATAGCTATCTTGTGCTTGACAGTTGTCAGATGGAATGCTGTGCGCAGGTTTGCAGGAATCATGCTGTTCTGGGAAGATGATTTTGGCAGGTTCTTTTCTTCGATGGAGAGCATGAGCAAGTGGCTGAAATCGAGACAGCGTGTCTCCAGCACTCCCATAATCTGTAGTCCATTGGCTGGCTCCCCATGGAATGGGATGCTTTTCATGGACAGGATACGCCGCATGAGTCGTCGGAGGGTTATCGTGCTGACTTCCAATGGGTTCTCCTCACGGCTGGTGAGTTGTATGAACTGCTGGATAACCAGGTTCGTCTGAAAGATGGCTTCGATGTAAAGCTGTTCGTATACGTTGGGATTCGTTAGGTCGCTGTATGAGCTTCCAACAGCTTGCACCATCGACTGAAGATACAGGAGCAGTTCCAGCGACGAGTTGCCATGATACTGAAAACACTGGTCGAGAGAAACCTTCTGGCTGTAGGGATGATGTAGGATTGGGTTGCGGTAACTGGATAGAAATCTTTGTTGGGGAGTATCGTAACCCTCGACCTGCAGACTGAAAAGCGAGTTGATGAGGCTGTAAATGGGAGCTTCAGTAAGCGGAAATCCCATCGTGATGTTTACTGACTTGGGGGCATTCTCGCAATCTGCGGTAGGCAGGGAATGAAGAACAGGTTGCAGAAGTCCTTCGTCGCAAAGGACAATGGCGTTTCTGTTGTCCTGTTTGTCATGAGGAGATTTGAACCATTGGGTAACGTAGCGAGCCTGCACGTTGTTGCTGCTGGTGCTGATGAAGGTCACATCGCTAAGGTGACGCAGGTTGTCGAATTCCTCCTCTGGTAAGGCTGAGGGGAATTTCTGTAGATTGCGTCTCATGAATTCGCCAGCCTCATTTGCCTCATTCAGTTGCGTGTAATAGATATCATAATCCCAGTAGAAGATGGCCTGGTGCTGACGTTGCAAGGCTTCCATAAGACGTTCTTCCACGCTGTTGAGAACATTGAAACCAGCGAATGCCACCGTGTGGAACTGCTCGAGTTGACTCGTTAGATGGCTGTCAGGAACGTGATGATTGTCGAGTCTCTCCGCCACATCTCGAAAGATCATTCCTTCGTATCCCAATCCACGGTCTCGCAGGGTTTCACGCAGGAGGGTGTACATTTCATACATGTGGAACCAGATACGCAGGAATCGTTGGCGAATACCCTCAGAATCCTCTGTGTTGAAGTTGTGGAAGAAACGCGAAAGGACCTCGTACTGTTCAGGTGTAAGGACTTGTGGGTCTTCCAGCTGCTCTAAGTCATGAATGTTTGTGAAGATGGCTTTTGCATCAGCCAAATGCTTGTCGATGTCATCGAAATCCTGAAGTATGATTTCTCCCCATCCATAGAATTGGTCCAATGTTTCAGTTTCTTCAGGTCCCATCACTTGCAGGAAAATCTGATAGAGTGTGCAAACATTGTCGATTGGATCAGACTTCTGCAGTGGCGAGAGGCGCATGAACAGGTCAGCTATGGTCAGATAACGTGGCGCCCAGACAGGAGTTACGCTTTGGCGCGCTAACTCTTGGTTGAGAAACAAACTGGCGCGTTTGCCAGGGAATACTACCGTCACATGGCGCAGATCATTGCCATAGCGGGTAAGCAAATCGTGGGCTACAATATTGAGGAATGTTTTCATCGTTGACCTCCTTCCTTTTGAAAGGGAACTTCCACAACGGCATTGTCATAGATATACCAGAGGTAGCCTTTGACTGAAAGAGTGGGATTCATTTGGTGCAGAAGTTGAATGTATAGCTGAACCTGTTCTTTGTATTCTTCAGCTCTGTGTGTGGTGCGTGAATTGGCAAACTTATAGTCTATGACAGTAATCTTGTCATCTCGACGGATGACACGGTCAGGGCGAGCTACATGGGGAAGACCTGTTTTGGGATCGATATGTGTGATTGAGCTCTCGTTGATGACTTCGTTCTGGTCGCTGAACCATGATGCTATGGTGGGGTTGCTTAGACCATTGTTTATGGCTGCGAGGACGTTTTGCTGCATTTCTTCATTCTGTATAAGCCCTGCTATGCGGCATTGGTACAGCGTGGGGCTGATGTCGTGGATGGATTCCACCTGCGAGAGCACATAATGCATCATCTTTCCAATCTCGAGATATGTTTGCCCATGGTTTTCCTTCTCATCTTCATCGAGGCTATGAATGAATTTGCGTGATTCATTGCTTTGCTGGAAATCCAGGGTAGGGGGACTGGATTGCAAGGGAATTTGAATGGGCTCATAATCAGGAGCCATACGGTTGTCGCTTTCGCTCTCCTTGCGGTATTCGATGACAGGTGTGCCAACTTCCATCGTGACTTCCTCGCTAGAGTTCTCGTCTTCGCCGTTTTCCTCCATCTCCATGCCCAGCCCTGCAAAGATGAGGTCGCCAATGATGCTGTTGGTGCCATATGTTCCATTGGAGCGTCCCCAAATGAATAGATTGTTCTCAGCACGTGTGAAGGCCACATAAAGCAGATTGATGTTGTCTATGCGAGTCTGCATGCACTCTTCTGTATAAACGGAATTGAAGATGCTGTTCTTGAAATCATTTCTAGAGGTGTTCACACGCAAGAGACCCAATTGGTTGAAGGGAGCTTGCGAAGGACGACACCACATCTGATTGTCTATGCGCTCGATGGTCCAGTCGCAGTAGGGAATCAGGACTGTATGGAACTGCAGACCTTTTGATTTGTGGATTGTCAGAATGCGTATTCCATCGATTTCGCCGCTTGGGATGGAGCATGAACTGATGGTGGTGTCCCATGCTTTGAGGAAGGAGTGTAAATCAGAGGGACTCTTTAGGAGATACTTCTGTAGCTCATCGTAGAATGTGTAAAGGTAAGGTTCCTGACCCTCCAGCGTGTCAAGATCAAAGATTTGATAGAGGCGTTCACATAATAGATATAATGGCATGCGTGCCAAACTTTCCTGCTGAGTGATAAACTCAGATGGGAGAATGTCTGCAGGCTGGCAGTTGATGTAGTCGTCTGTCTTTACTTCCTCTCCTTTTCTCAGGATGTCCTGCAGGTAATGGAGCGTGAGGTATCGCATGGAGACGAGCGAATTCTGATACCCAGACAATACTTTGAGGGCATTCACCATCATCTGAATCGAAAGGGAAGCATCCAGAAGAAAAGCTTCATCACTTACGAGAGGGATATCCTTATCCAAACGATGAAACGCCTCGATAAGCTTGACGCCTGAATCCTTCTTGCGAACCAGAATTGCAATCTTGCGCAGAGGTAAGCCCATTGCTGTAAGTCGATGAATCTGATCTATCATATCCTTTGCCATGTTTTCATCGTAGTCGATGGGGGCAGAGTCTTTCTGGTTCATATAAATACGGGTACGGACGTAACCGGTTTCCTGCGTTGAGTTGAATTCTTGTTTTACATCCTTATAAATGTCTTTAACTTCAAATTGAGGATTGTCGGATACCTCATCAATGAGTTCAGCAGCACGCTTGAAGAATTTGTTGTTGAAATCGATGATGTTGTACCTGCTGCGCCAATTGGTTTTCAGTTCATCAAGTTTAGGTTTAATCCAGTTGAACTCTTCCTTAATTCCATTGAGGATGCGCCAATCGCCATTCCGCCAGCGATAAATACTCTGCTTGACGTCTCCCACGAGAAGGTCGTGTCCACCTGTTGCCTGGTCATTGATCAGAAGTGTCTTGAAATTCTGCCACTGCAGGCGGCTTGTGTCCTGAAACTCATCAATCATGATGTTGTGAAACCATGTGCCTGTCTTTTCATAAATAAAAGGTGTGTCGCTGGTCTGCAATTGTTTCAGCAAAACAGGTGTCTTGCTGAGGTTGAACTGGTTGTTTTCCGTATTGATGCGAGTAATCTCATCCTCGATTGTGCTGAGCAGACGCAGGGGATTGACGTTCTGGCGTGAAAGCTTTGCTGAATTTATGATATGTATGCTGATATCGTATTGGTTCTTCAGGTCAACGAAAAGCTGGATGGTGGGTGCCGTTTGGCTTAACAGGTCAGGATTGCTTCTGTCCTTTACCTTGAGCATTTCCTCAGGATTACTGGCAGTGTTCTCCAGGCGCTTCCCAAATTCAGGCTTGTCGAACCTTTCTACTTTGTTCAGGAAAGATTCATAGGTTCCCCAATTGCTTATCTTGCTGGAGTTGAGTGTTTGATTGTCAATGGTTTGTCGAATCTCTTTTACACGATTTTTCAACTTGTTCTTCTCTGTTTCCTCCAGTAAAAACATGTTTTTCTTGAACTCGCGAATGAGTTGTTCGTCATTGAGTCTCTTTCGATCCTCTTCAGTTCGATCCTGGAAGCTTTCGTCATAAATGCACTTGGCAAAGTCCTTTAGGGCAGAGATGATGTTCCATTTTCCCTCTTCTTCCAGTTGGGAATGCACGTAGTCCAAAATCCACTTTTTGATGGAGGGATTGTCCTGCAGATTGTCTACAATGCGGTCCACAGCCAGTGCTGTTACCTGGTCGTTGTTGAGTTCTACCTGCAGATTCGCTGTTAAGCGCAATTCGTGTGCCAGGTTGCGCAAGATGCTTTGGAAGAACGAATCGATAGTCTCCACGCGGAAATAATCGAATCCATGCAGGATGGCGCTTAATGAATTGCCAGCGCGCCGTCTGATGGTTGCATCGTCCATCTTCACGCCCATTTCTTGAAGACGCTTATGGATAGCTTTCAGATATTTCTTGCTGCTGGGCAAATCGCATGCCAATCCGTAGAGAGACTGCAGGATGCGGTCCTTCATCTCTGCTGTGGCTTTGTTGGTAAAGGTGACAGCTAATGTGTGCTGGAATTCCGCTCCCTGCTCGTCCTGAAGCAAGAGAAGAATGTACTCGATGGTGAGCGTGAATGTTTTGCCAGAACCTGCTGATGCTTTGTATACAGTGAGTGTTTGATTCATTTTAGAGTTGATTTTAGGCAAAGATAGATAATTTTTCAAAAAAAGTTGTACCTTTGTGCGTCAAAAATAAAAACAACGTAAGAATAATTGCTATGGGAGCATATTTGGTAGAGGATACACGCAAGGTGACCACAAAGAGATTGAGGGAAATGAAACAGCAGGGCAAAAGGATTGCCATGCTGACATCATACGATTTCACGATGGCTAAGATTGTGGATCAGGCAGGGATGGATATCATCTTGGTTGGCGATAGCGCCAGCAATGTGATGGCAGGTAATCTCACTACACTTCCCATCACCCTGGACCAGATGATTTATCATGCACGAAGTGTGGCACGTGGAGTGAAACGTGCAATGGTGGTGTGCGACATGCCTTTTGGCACCTATCAGGTAAGCCGTGAAGAAGGAATCCGCAATGCCTGCCGCATTATGGCAGAGAGTGGGGCGGATGCTGTGAAGTTGGAAGGTGGTGTTGAGATTATCGACACGATTCGTGGCATCATTCATGCAGGTGTTCCCATCATGGGCCATCTGGGATTGACTCCCCAAAGTGTTTACCAGTTTGGAGGTTATGGTTTGCGTGCCAAAGAAGAGGCTGAAGCCGACAAATTGCTGAGTGATGCCAAGTTGCTGGAGGAGGCAGGCTGTTTCTCCCTCGTATTGGAGAAGATTCCTGCTGCCCTGACAAAGCAGGTTTGCGAAGAGCTTTCCATACCAGTCATTGGTATTGGGGCAGGCGTTGCGGATGGCCAGGTGCTGGTGGCTCAGGATATGCTGGGAATGAATGTTGGATTCAAGCCCAAATTCCTGCGTCAATATGCTGACTTGAATACCGTCATTACGGATGCTTTAGGTCAGTATATTACAGATGTGAAAGAAGGGAGTTTTCCCAACGAAGAAGAAAGCTACTGATGGAAGTATGCAGCTTCGAGTCGATAAAAAACATCTTATTATTAGGATTATTGCTTAGAATTTTATAATTTTGCGCACTTTTAGAATATAACTATCATAAATATATGAGTAAGAAATTCACAGAACGCAGCAAACTTAACCTCAGCGAGGTGAATAAAGAAGTGCTGCAACAGTGGGACGACGAGGATGTTTTCCACTTGAGTATGTCTGAACGTGAAGGATGTCCTTCTTTTGTTTTCTTTGAAGGTCCTCCCTCTGCAAACGGACATCCTGGCATCCATCATGTTCTGGCTCGTACCATCAAGGATGTTTTCTGCCGCTTCAAGACGATGAAAGGTTGTCAGGTGAAGCGCAAGGCAGGATGGGATACTCATGGCCTTCCTGTGGAATTGAGCGTGGAGAAGGAATTGGGTATCACCAAAGAAGATATTGGAAAGACCATTTCGATTGAAGAGTACAACAGGAAGTGTCGCGAGAACGTGATGATGTACACCAACGAATGGGCTGACTTGAGCCACAAGATGGGATACTGGGTGGATATGGAGCATCCCTACATCACCTATGACAACAAATACATCGAGACACTCTGGTGGCTGCTGAAGCAACTCTACGAGAAGAATCTCCTTTACAAAGGCTATACCATCCAGCCCTACAGCCCTGCAGCAGGGACTGGCCTCAGCAGTCATGAGCTGAATCAGCCTGGTTGCTATCGCGACGTGAAGGATACGACTGTGACAGCACAGTTCCGTGTTGCTGACACGTCAGCTTCCAAGTTGCCTGACCTCTCTCTTGACACGCCTCTCTACGTCCTGGCTTGGACAACCACTCCCTGGACCCTGCCCAGCAATGTGGCACTTTGTGTGGGTCCTAAGATTGAGTATGTGGTGGTCAAGGGAAAGAATCCTTATACTGGCGAGGAGGCTGCTTACGTGGTTGCTGAGCCTCGATTGGGTTCTCTCTTCAAGGCGGAGGAAGGCGAGCAGTTGGAGATTCTATGGCGAGGAACGGGAGAGGACCTCGTGGGCATCCGCTACAAGCAGCTCTTCCCCTGGGTGAAGCCAACTGAACTGGTGAATGGCAAGATGGTGGACCGAGAGAGCGAGGCCTTCCGCGTGATTCCTGGTGATTATGTGACTACTGAGGACGGTACAGGTATCGTGCACATCGCTCCCACGTTTGGTGCGGATGATGCGAAAGTGGCTAAGGATGCTGGAGTGCCTGCGCTCTATATTCTTGACAAGTCTGGCGATACCCGTCCAATGGTTGACTTCACAGGCAAGTATTTCTTGCCAGAAGACATGGATGCTGAGTTCTATGAGACCTTCGTCAACAAGGAGACGTACGCTCTGCATCAGGGCGCTTTCGTCAAGAATGACTACGATCCCCAGTATGCTGGGCTCGACGAGAAGGCACTCAGCAAGACGGAGGACCTGAACGTAGTTCTCTGCATGGAGATGAAGCAGGCTGGTACTGCCTTCAAGATTGAGAAGCATGTCCACAATTATCCTCATTGCTGGCGTACTGACAAGCCTATCCTCTACTATCCTCTCGACAGTTGGTTCATTCGCAGTTCTGCAGCCAAGGAGCGCATGATGGAACTCAACAAGACCATCTTGTGGAAACCTGAGAGCACAGGAACAGGCCGTTTTGGAAAATGGCTTGAGAACCTGAATGACTGGAACCTCTCGCGCAGCCGTTATTGGGGTACTCCTTTGCCCATCTGGCGCAATCGTGACACGAAAGAGGAGATCTGCATTGGCAGCGTGGAAGAGCTTTACGATGAGATAGAAAAGGCTGTTGCTGCTGGCGTGATGCCCAGCAATCCTTTGAAGGATCGTGGATTCGTGCCTGGCGACATGAGTCAGGAGAACTACGACAAGATAGACCTGCATCGTCCCTATGTCGATCAGATTTGGCTCGTAGGCAAAAGTGGCGCAGTCCTGAAGCGTGAGCTGGATTTGATAGATGTTTGGTTCGATAGTGGCGCTATGCCATATGCCCAGATTCATTATCCTTTCGAAAACAAGGAGCAGCTGGACAAGCGTGTGGTATATCCTGCAGACTTCATTGCGGAAGGTGTCGACCAGACGCGCGGATGGTTCTATACCCTCCATGCTATTGCCACGATGGTGTTCGACAGTGTTGCCTACAAGGCAGTCATCAGCAATGGTCTTGTTCTCGACAAGAACGGTATGAAGATGTCGAAGCGCCTGGGAAATGCCGTTGACCCATTCGGCGCAATAGAAAAGTATGGCAGCGATGCTGTTCGCTGGTATATGATTACCAATAGCGCACCTTGGGACAACCTGAAGTTCGACGAGGAAGGAGTCCAGGAAGTGAGCCGCACGTTCTTTGGCAAGCTCTTCCAGACCTACAGCTTCCTGACCATGTATGCCAACGTGGACGGTTGGAGCTACGAGGAGGCTGATGTTCCCATGAACGAGCGTCCTGAGATGGACCGCTGGATACTCTCTTGCCTGAACAGCTTGGTTCGCGACGTGAATCAATGTTACGAGGAATATGAGCCCACTCGTGCAGGACGACTGATTCAGACCTTCGTGGTCGACAATGTGAGCAATTGGTTCGTCCGCCTCAGCAAGAAGCGTTTCTGGGGCAGCGTGATGAGTTTGGACAAGTTGAGTGCCTATCAGACGCTCTACACCTGTCTGGAGACTGTGGCACGCTTGATGGCTCCCATTGCTCCCTACTATGCTGATCGCCTCTATCGCGATCTGGTCGAGGCTACAGGACGTGGCAAGAACGAGAGTGTGCATTTGGCTCAGTTCCCTGTGGCTGACGAGAGCAAGATTGACCTGGAGCAGGAGCTTCGCATGCAGCTTGCCCAGCAGGTTACTTCCATGATTCTGAGCCTTCGCAAGAAAGAGCAGATCGTGGTCAAGCAGCCGCTTCAGCGCATTGCCATCCCTGCTGTGGATATTGCCCAGCAGCAGCGCATAACTGCCATGAAACAGCTTATCCTGAACGAGGTGAACGTGAAGGAACTGGAGTTCGTGGAGGCCAAGGGCATGATCACCAAGCAGGTGAAATGCAACTTCCGCACCATGGGAAAGAAGTTTGGCAAGCTCATGAAGAGCGTGAATGCTGCTGTGCTGGCGATGAGTCAGGACCAGATTGCCCAGCTGGAGACTGACGGACAACTTCCTTTGACACTGGAGACTGGCGAAAATGTGACGGTTGATTTGGAGGATGTGGAAATCTACAGCCAGGATGTTCCTGGATGGAGCGTGGCAAACGAGGGAACGCTGACCGTAGCCCTCGACCTCACCATCACTGAGGACTTGCGTCTCGAGGGTGTGGCCCGCGAGTTGATCCGCAGCATCCAGACGCTTCGCAAGGACAGCGGTTTCGAGATAACAGACCGCATCCGCGTGACCATTCCCCAGAGCGACGACAACAAGGCTTGCCTCGAGAAGTACACAGACTACATTGCCTCTCAGGTGCTTGCCAACGAGGTGACCTTGGGCGAGGAGCTCAGTGTGGAAAAAGTTTAAGCATTATTATTCTCTTTTTATCAATACATTATTATTATAATTAGAACAATAAAAGTTATGGAAGAAACAAAGTTGAGATATTCGGATGAAGAGCTTGAGGAGTTCCGCCAAATCATTCTGGAGAAGCTGGAAGTGACCAAGCGCGACTATAACGTTCTGATGGATCAGTTGACCAACCGCAACGACAATGGCGTGGACGACACGATGCCCACCTATCATACCCTGGAGGAAGGCAGCGAGACCCAGTCAAAGGAGACCATCATGAATATGGCTGCACGTGCCCAGAAGTTCATCCAGGGCCTGCAGGCTGCGTTGGTTCGCATCGACAACAAGACCTACGGCATCTGCCGCGAGACGGGCAAGCTGATTCCCAAGGAGCGCCTGCGTGCTGTTCCCCATGCCACACTCAGCATCGAGGCTAAGCACATGCGCGACAAGCGTCGTTAAGCTGTCGATATTCGTAGATAGGTAGATGGTCAGTAAGAAAAACCAGGCAATCACCTCCGCTCTCATCATCGTAGGGTCGCTGGTGATTGACCAAATCGTCAAGATAGCTGTCAAGACGGGCATGTATCTCCACCAGAGCATACATGTGACCGACTGGTTCTATATCCTGTTCACAGAGAACCGTGGCATGGCGTTTGGCATGGAACTGATGGACAAGTATCTGCTCACCAGTTTCCGCATCGTAGCTGTGACGGTCCTGCTGTGGTATCTCGTGCGTGTCATCCGCCGTGGGGGTGAATCCATCGGATTCATCGTCTGCCTCTCTCTCATCCTGGCAGGAGCGGCAGGAAACATTATCGACTGCCTCTTCTACGGCATGATCTTCAACAATCCTCCTGCTCCCATGATAGCAGAATTCGTACCTTGGGGGACAGGCTATGACGGTCTGATGCAGGGCAGGGTAGTGGACATGTTCTATTTCCCCCTCGTGGAATGGAACTGGCCATCGTGGTTGCCAGTCTGGGGCGGACAGCATTTCATCTTCTTCAGCCCCATCTTCAATTTTGCTGATTCCTGCATCAGCGTGGGAGTCATAGCATTGCTCCTTTTCCATCACAAAAGACTCCAGCATGCATAGAAGGTGCTCCGTTCGCTCATGAGACGTATTCCTGCAGTTCTCCTTTCATCGTTTTCTTCGCTCCTGATGCTTTGCTTGATTGCCTGCAAACCCAGCAAACCGCAAGGCGTAATGTCGGAGGGAAAGATGCAGAACGTCCTCGTGGACTACCATCTGGCACAGGGAATGGCAGAGAACATGGGCGGAAACCGCGAAGAGAACCAGTACATGCTCGTGCAGGCTGTGTTCCGCAAGCACCATATCACAGAGGCGCAGTTCGACACCTCCCTGATTTACTACAGCACCCACAGCGAGGTCTTCGCCAAGATGTACAAGGTGGTGAACGACCGCATCGAGGCAAGGGCAAACGCGATGGGAGTGGATGCTGAGCCACAATCCATCTATTCACACCTTTCCGATCAGGGCGACACAGCCAACATCTGGGTGGAGCGTCCGCTGATCGCCCTTCGTCCCACACAGATGGACAACATCTACATCTTCTCGCTTCGAGCCGACAGCACCTTCCGCCCAGGCGACAGCTTCCTGTGGCATTTCCGCTCACGCTATGTCCTGCAGGGCAACAATCGCGAGGCATTTGCCCAGTTGGTTGTCCACTACGAGAACGACAGCGTGGAAGGCAAAAGCCAGTTCATCCGTGCAGATGCTGAGACGGAGGTTCGCGTGGATCCAGCCAAGAACAAGGATAGCCTGCAGATCCGAAGCCTCTCAGGGTACGTTTATCTGCCCATCTCCACTCAGGACCCCAAGGTGTTCCGTCTGCTCACCCTTACCGACATCGCTTTGGTCCGTTTCCACAAGGTCGTTCCACCAGAAAAGACGGAACTCGCGGGTGATTCGCTCACGTTGGATTCGCTGGAGAAGGATACCTCAGCCATCTCTTCCCAGCCGCATCAGCGTCTCACTCCTCAGCAGATGCGTGATGCCCAGCCTCGCGAGCGCACCATCAACGTGGTGAAGGAAAAGGCTGTGAATCCCAATTTGCGTCCCACCCGTCGACGCAACATCAACCAGCCGCGCAGCAACCGCCGCCGCACTTCTCCCTAAGGCTCCTTCCATCTTCTCTCCCTTCGGTTCATGAGTTTCGACGTGTTGAATCATGAGTTTCGACGTTTTGTTTTTCCTTTCTTGACACGTTGCTAGGTTGTGAAGAACAAATCGCTGGATGTTAATGTTTTTAAGTTGAAACAAATTGTGTAATAATATTTCACAACAATTTAGGACTGGACAAACGGAGAGTATCAAAAGTAACATTTCGTTTTTCGATTTCCGTTCCAAATGCAGTGGTGTAATTCTTTATATTTTATATAATAATATAATTAATTATATTATTATATAAAATATAAAGGTGATTTCATTTGTTTTCAACTTCATTTTCGAAAATGTTACTGTTACTTTTGTTACTTTTGATACTCTCCGTTGTGTGCTACCCTTCATTCGAGTGTTTCCCATTGAGGCAATCTTCTAAAAATGATGATCAATTTCATTCGTGTCTCGTATAGCAAAATGCACACGCCTCTCCTTCGCGTTTTCGGGCCCTCTGGGCGCTTTTGTCGCATGCACGTGATGCGGAGACCGCCAAGAGGAAAATGATCGATTTGTGGGGCTTTTCTGCGCGATTTTGGAGTGTCCCGCTTTCCGCTTTGGCGGCATGTCTGTTCCGAGGTGTCGTTTAGTAGTGTTGCAGGGGGGGGTGGAAGAGTAACATTTCGGAATGTTACGGTTTTGGGATGGGGTGGTGTAAAATATTTTTATATTTACCTGCTAAGTAGGTAATAACGGTGGGGAGGTTTGAGGGAAGCATTTTTCTCTCTTTTAAGGTTATTTAACTTTTGCGTGTTGGATTAATTGCTATCTTTGCACACAAAATGGAATTAAGAAATAATCATGAGTAACAAAACTGCTATTTTGGAGTCCATCCTTGATCTCAACAGCAACAATATCTGGAATCTTAATGAGAACGAGGTGGCTAAGTTGTGGGAAAGTTCGAAGGTGGAAGAGGATTTCACCATCAGCGAGGAAAAGCTGCTGAATGTGATCCGCATCGCATTTGAAGTGGTTCACTACGATCCTTCCATTGCCCGCGAGAAGAACATGTATGAGAACGGCGAGTGGGCCATCATGTCGCATTGCCGTCCTGGTAAGCCTTCCATCGCTATCCGCAAGAAGGTGATAAAGCGCCTTACGGACCTCACCTACGAAAACATCCGTCACATCTCTGCAGCCACTCTGCTCGACCTGATCGACCGCAACTTTGGCGGCGGATGGGATTCCATTTCGTTGGCCATCAAGGACATCATAGAGACAGGATTCGACATCAGCACGACTCAGCTGCCAGCATCGCGTATCCACATGGCAGGAGGAACGCTGGAGCGCAAGGTGGCTCAGGGATTCGAGGTACTGGAGATTGCGAAGGGCAATTGGGTGGAAGCCATTTTTGCCAAGAAGAAGGATCCTGTGGTGAAACTGCGCTTTCAGGAACAGCGTTACGACAAGGATGGCAATCTTTTCAAGGATTCCGATTCTGGCGATGATGACGAGGATTTGCCAGACGAGGTAGACGACGAGATGGACGAGGATGAGGACGAGGATGCGATGTCGGACGAGGAGCAGAACGACGACACCTTCTACAGCAGTTATTCGCCTGAGGCAGAAGTGAAAGACGAAGATGTGGAAGGTTTCCCCATCGAAGAAGAATAGTCCCTGCGGTTTACATGTTAACGCGATAAGGAACTGATGCATCATCTTACATTATTCATCATAGCAGGGTACTTGTTTACCCTGCTTGTTCTTTCTCGTATCGTGGGAGGAACGCACGACAACGATGCCTTTTTCCGTGGGAACCGCCAGAGTCCTTGGTGGGCGGTAGCCTTTGGTATGCTGGGTGCCAGCATCAGCGGCATCACTTTCGTCAGTGTGCCAGGCATGGTGATGGGCGTGCAGATGACTTATCTGCAGATGTGCCTGGGGTTCATACTGGGCTATTTCCTGGTAGCCTTCCTGCTGCTACCTATTTATTATAGGATGAACCTGACCACGATCTACACCTATCTGGATCATCGTTTTGGATTCTCAGCCTACAAGACGGGAGCCTCCTTCTTCTTCCTGAGCAAGCTGTTGGGTGCCAGTATCCGTCTGTATCTTGTCTGCGTCATTCTGCAGAACCTGATTTTCGACTCATATCACATTCCCTTCTGGCTCAACACTTTCATCGTCTTGGTTTTCATTTGGCTCTACACGCGCAACAGCGGCATCAAGACCATCGTGTGGAGCGATTGTCTGCAGACCGTTGTCCTGCTGACAGCTCTGGTGCTCATCATCTATCAGCTGGTCAGTCAGATGAATCTGGGTTTCAGGGATGCTGTGGCGGCTATCCGTGAGAATCCCATGAGCCACATCTTTGAGTTTGAGGACACCCATGGGAAACAATATTTCTGGAAGCAGTTCATCAGCGGTATCTTCACGGTAGTGGTGATGACAGGTCTCGACCAGGACATGATGCAGAAGAATCTAACCTGCCGTACCCTGAAGCAGAGCCAGTTGAACATGTGCGTCAACGGACTGCTCTATACGCCCGTCAATTTCCTGTTTCTTTGCCTTGGGGTGCTTATGGTGATGTTTTACCAGCATACAGGTATGGAGTTCCCTGCCAAGACGGACGAACTTCTGCCCACCCTGTGTGCAAGTGGCCATTTGGGACAGGCAGCCCTGATATTCTTTACCTTGGGCATCACAGCGGCAGCCTTCAGCAGTGCAGACTCAGCCCTGGCAAGCCTTACGACATGCTGCTGTGTCGATATCCTCCAGAAGCCTGATGACGAACGGCTGCGCAAGCTTGTGCATCCTTTGATAGCCGTGTGTTTCCTGGGTTTCATTCTCTTGGTTCGTGCAGTCAATTCCACCAGTGTGATAGATGCCGTCTATACGGTATGCTCCTACACGTATGGTCCTCTGCTTGGCTTGTTTGCCTTCGGACTCTTCACCCGTCTGCAGCCACGTGGCAAATGGGTTCCTGTGGTCTGTCTGATTTCTCCCTTCCTGTGCTATCTGCTGGACACGCTGACGTACGAACATTTCCACTACAAGTTCGGCTATGAGCTTCTTCTCTGCAATGGCGCCATCACCTTCCTGGGCCTATTGCTGGCGTCTGCGAAATTCCGCGCAAACGATGCTGGTGGCAATCGCAACGTTTAGGCTCTCGCTGGTTTCCCGCTGTGCAGGATAGCTGGGAATAAAGAGACGCTCGCTGACCTTCTCACCCACCTCTTTCGTGATACCCTTTCCCTCGTTGCCCATCACGATGATTCCCTCAGGAGAAAGTTGCTTGTCGTAGAGGTTTTCTCCGTCCAGGAACGTGCCGTAGATGGGTAAACTTGTTTGGCTGAGCATGTCAGGAAGATCCACATAGTGCAACCTGACCCTTGCGATGGCCCCCATCGTGGCTTGTATGGCTTTGGGGTTGTAGATGTCGGCAGTGTCCATGCTGCAGAGGATGCCCTCGATGCCAAACCAATCAGCAATGCGTACGATGGTTCCCAGATTGCCAGGATCCTGCACTCCATCCAGAGCCAGTGTGAGTTTCCCTTTCAGTGACTCAGGATCAAGCAGATAATCAGGGATGGGGAAGAGGGCAATCACTTCCTGGGGAGCGCGAAGCAAGCTGGCACGCTCCAGCTCAGCAGGCGTAATCTCATCCACAGGCGTGTCTGCCAGCAGGTTCCTGTGCATGTCAATCCATTGGGGTAGGGCAGCCACATAGGAGGGTCGCATCGTGTTGAGCAAATCGCCTACCAGTTTTGTCCCTTCAGCCACGAAAAGTCTTTTCTGGCGTCGAGATTTGCGCATTTCCAGCGAATGGATTTCTTTGATTCTGGCTTTACTTATCATCTGAGATTGTTTTTTTCTGTGACAAAGTTAGTGAATTTTGCTGAAATAGTGTTATCTTTGTCGTATGAATTGCAGGAAACTGGTCTTCTGGCTTCTTTGGGCATGCCTAATCGCTGGTGTGTCCTCATGTTCCGTGTCGAAATTCATTCCAGAGGACGGATACCTGCTCGACCGCGTTAGTCTTCATTCCGATAGTTCCTCGCTCAAGACAGGTTTGCTGGAGGGATACATCCGCCAACATCCCAACAGCCGCTGGTTTTCCACCTTGAAAGTGCCACTGGGAATCTACAGTATGAGTGGGCGAGACAGCACAAAGCGTTTCAACCGTTTCATCCGCAAGATAGGAGAGCCGCCCGTCATCTATGATAAGAGTCAGGCTCTGAAAGCCCAGCAGAACATCCTTTCTGCCGTTCATAATCTTGGATACCTGAATGGCGAAGTAGAGATGCTGGAGCTGATGCACAAAAAGAAGGTTCATCTCATTTATCGCATAGATCCAGAGAAGCGCTTCACAGTAAAAAAACTCGAAGTGGAGAATCTGGACCCAAGCCTGGATTCCTTGCTTCAAGCCAACGAAGAGAATACGCTCCTGCACGAGGGAATGAATTTCGACCTGAATGTGCTCGACGCTGAGCGAAGCCGCATCAATACACTTATGCTCAACAACGGCTACTATCGTTTCAATAAAGAGTTCATTCATTTCCAGGCAGATACGGTGCTGGGCAATCATCAGGCTAACCTGAAGATGACCTTGAGCCAATATCGTTTGGGGCAGCAGAACTTATACCGCCCCCACCAGATATATCATATTGGCGACATAGAAGTGAAGATTGACTCACTCTCAGGACGGCGGACCCGCATTCGTGATAAAGTGCTGCAGAATGCACTCGATTTGCATCCAGATTCGCTATATCGTGAGCGCGATGTCCAAAACACGTATGCCAATCTGACTCGTTTGGGAGCCATCATGTCCACCAACGTGAGACTGACAGAAGACGAAGAAGATTCCCTGCGACTCAACACCACCATCAACCTGACACCAGCGAAGCGCAATTCCGTGAATGCTGAGCTCGAGGGAACCAATTCCGCTGGTGACTTTGGCGCAGCTGCCTCGTTGACCTACCAGAATCGCAACATCTTCCATGGCGCAGAACTTTTCAGCATCAAGTTGCGTGGCGCGTTTGAGGCCATCAAGGGACTCAGCGGCTACAACGACCAGGACTATATCGAGTATAGTGCGGAGACAAGCATGACATTCCCAGACTTCAAGTTCCCCTTCCTCAACAAGAAGTTCCGTCATGCCGCACAGGCCACCAGCGAGATAAGCCTGATGTATGACTCGCAGGATCGCCCAGAGTTCCATCGTCGAGTCATCACAACTGCTTGGAAATATCGTTGGGGACGTTTCAATCGCCGTCTGCTGCATCGCGTGGACCTGCTTGACCTCAACTACATTTTCATGCCCTGGATCAGCGAGACATTCCGCAAGACGTATCTTGAGGATCCATCCAGTCGAAATGCTATCCTTCGCTACAACTACGAGAACCTCTTCATCATGAAGTTGGGTTATCAGATCACTTATAACTCACGCGCTCAGACAAGCCTGTCCTCCAATTATGGCACCAATGCCTACACCATACGCGCAGGCGTGGAATCCAGTGGAAACCTGCTCTATGGGTTGTGCAATCTCTTCAATACCAGTGTCAATAAAGATGACCAGTTCACTTTGCTAAACATTGCCTATGCGCAATACGTGCGTGGTGATTTCGATTTTGCAAAGAGTTTCCGCATCGACGACGTCAACTCGATGGCTGTTCATTTTGGTCTGGGTATCGCCTATCCCTATGGCAACAGCAATATCCTTCCATACGAGAAGCGATATTTCAGCGGTGGCGCCAACAGTGTGCGCGGCTGGAGTGTACGCGAGTTGGGACCTGGCACATTCAAGGGGAATGATGGACGCATCGACTTCATCAATCAGACGGGTGACATCAAGTTGGACATGAACGTGGAGTACAGGACGCATATGTTCTGGAAGATGGATGGCGCAGCCTTTGTGGACGCAGGAAACATCTGGACCATTCGAGCCTACGACGATCAGCCAGGCGGTCAATTCAAGTTCGATACTTTCTGGCGCCAGATAGCTGTTTCATACGGGTTGGGCATACGCTTGAACTTCGATTACTTTATTCTTCGACTGGATGGCGGTATGAAGGCAGTCCATCCAGCCTATACGGATAGTCGTCATCACTTTCCCATCATCCATCCAAATTTTGGACGCGACTTCACCCTCCACTTTGCCGTCGGCTTACCTTTCTGATCTGATTCTCCACTTTTTCCCAACGCGTAGGAGTTCCAAGGTACCTTCTTTTGTGCCAATATGGCCAGCGTGTTCCAAAGAATCAGCCACCAGAACCTGCTCTGCCCTGTAGCTCACCACCACCAGCGTGTCGCCCTGCGGATGGCTTTTCAGGATGCTTATCACAGGCTGCTTGGTGATTAAGCTGAGTTCTTGGTCAGTCAGGTTTGACGCATACCACGCCAGATCCTCCTGAGCCTCTTTCGTGCAGTATTTTGAGGCGTCATCCAGTCGGCAGGCATACAGATTCTCAAGGTATTTTTCTGCAACATCCTTTGCTTCTTTTGTGGGATTGTTTTGACATGATATTAACATGAATATCACACATATTATGGAGCATTTCTTGAGATGTAACATCATATCGCGTTTCAAATTTCTTACAAAAATACGCAAAAATTTGTCATTATGGTTATAAAGTCGTATTTTTGCGCTAGAAATAATAACAAACCATGATGAAATTTGTTTCTCTGGGCTCTGGTAGTAGTGGTAACAGCTATTATCTAAGTGCTGGAAATACGAGTATCTTGGTTGATGCGGGACTCAACATTCGTACCCTGAAGCGTCATATGCACAATTTGGAGTTGGATATTGAGAATTTGGATTATGTGCTGATCACACATGATCATGCAGACCACATCAAGGCTGTAGGAAGTCTGGCCAACGAACTCGACAAACCAATTTTTGCGACGGAACCCGTTCACGAGGGTATCAATCGCAACTATTGCGTCACCAGCAAACTTACTGCAGAGCATGTGCGTTACATAGTCAAAGGGAAAACTGTCCAGATGGGTGATTTTATGGTCACTCCCTTTGAAGTACCTCATGACAGTAGCGATTGTGTGGGTTATCGTATTGAGGCAGATGGAATAACCTTCTGTCTGATTACAGATGTGGGACACGTCACTCCAACCATCGAGGAGGAAGTGTCGAGAGCCAATTATTTGGTTCTGGAGGCTAACCATGACGTGAACATGCTGACGATGGGGCCTTATCCCGCCTATCTCAAGGGGCGTATCCGCAGCGGTCGAGGCCATTTGAGCAATGGCGATTCTGCCCATTTGCTTGCTGAGCATGGAACTCCCAAGCTGAAACACGTTTGGCTCTGTCATCTTTCTGAGGAAAACAACCATCCTGAATTGGCCCGTAAGACGGTGGAAGGTGTTCTGCGTGAGTATGGAATAATTCCAGGAGTAGATTTCGATTTGGACATTCTTAAGCGGAAGGTTCCCTCGCAAATCTACGAATTGACAGTTTGATGCAAAAAAAACGTTCCGATAGTTTGGACGTTTCGTTAAAAGTCCTTACCTTTGCACTCGCAAAATCAGAAATGATGCGTCCTTAGCTCAGTTGGTAGAGCAATTGACTCTTAATCAATGGGTCCAGGGTTCGAGCCCCTGAGGGCGTACAGATTTGGAAGGAAAAGTTTGATTTTGTGTTGCGTCCTTAGCTCAGTTGGTAGAGCAATTGACTCTTAATCAATGGGTCCAGGGTTCGAGCCCCTGAGGGCGTACAAGAGGAGAGAAGGGTGGACCAGTCAGGTTCATCCTTTTTTCATTGCAGATGAGTTATAACAACAAATAGAGAACACATACATATTATGTACAGGACAAAGACTTGTGGAGAGCTCCGTCTCTCTGATGTAGGGCAAACCGTCACTTTGGCAGGTTGGGTTCAGAGTGTGCACAACTTGGGTGCCCTTACTTTCATTGATCTTCGCGATCGATATGGTATTACCCAGCTGGCCTTTACTGAGGATTCTTCAGAGGAACTCAAGAAACAGGCTGCCAAGTTGGGGCGTGAATTCGTTATTCAGGCTACTGGTAAGGTGGAAGAGCGTTATTCCAAGAACAAGAATCTTCCCACAGGTGAAATAGAAATCCTGGTCAGCGAACTGACCATTATCAACGAGAGCCTGACTCCTCCCTTCACAATCGAGGAGAACAGCGATGGAGGCGATGACCTGCGAATGAAGTACCGTTACCTGGATTTGCGTCGTCCAACCGTTCGCCAGAATCTTGAGCTTCGTCACAAGTTCGCTTTCGAGGTACGCCGCTATCTCGATGAGCATGGTTTCCTCGAGATTGAGACTCCTGTGCTGGTGAACAGTACCCCTGAGGGCGCTCGTGATTTTGTTGTCCCCAGCCGTATGAACCCTGGCCAATTCTATGCTTTGCCTCAGAGTCCCCAGACGCTCAAACAGTTGCTCATGGTGGCAGGCATGGATCGCTATTTCCAGATTGTGAAGTGTTTCCGTGATGAGGATCTTCGTGCTGATCGCCAGCCAGAGTTTACCCAAATTGATTGCGAGATGTCGTTTGTTGAGCAGGAAGACATTCTCCAGATGTTCGAGGGCATGAGCCGTCATCTTTTCAAGACCATCAAGGGTATTGATATTCCAGCCTTGCCTCGCATGACATGGGCCGATGCCATGAAGTTTTATGGTAGCGATAAACCAGACACTCGATTTGGAATGAAGTTCGTGGAGCTGAAGACAACTCAAGTCGACAATGCAAGCAAGGAGATCGTCCCCAGCATATTCCCTGAAGGGTTTGCTGTTTTCGACAGTGCTGCCTACATTGGAGCTATCTGTGCTGAAGGGCAGGCTGTATATACCCGTAAGCAACTGGATCAACTCACTGACTTTGTAAAACGTCCACAGGTAGGCGCAAAGGGCTTGGTTTATGCTCGTGTGCAGGAAGATGGTAGCGTGAAGAGTTCTGTTGACAAGTTCTATACTCCTGAGACTTTGAATCTCCTCAAGGAAAAGATGTCTGCTAAGCCTGGCGACCTCATCCTGATTCTCAGTGGCGACGATGCCATGAAAGTGCGTAAGCAACTTAGTGAACTCCGTCTCGAGATGGGTGCTCGAATGGGCTTGCGCGACAAGAACAAGTATTCCTGCCTATGGGTGATAGACTTCCCCATGTACGAATGGAGTGATGAGGAGAATCGTCTCATGGCCATGCACCATCCTTTCACCTCTCCCAAACCAGAGGATATCCCTCTGCTCGACACGGATCCTGCCAGCGTACGTGCCAATGCTTATGATATGGTTATCAATGGCGTGGAAGTAGGCGGAGGAAGTATTCGTATCCATGATGCCAAGTTGCAGCAGAAAATCTTCGAGATTCTTGGTTTCACTCCAGAGCAGGCACAGCAGAAGTTTGGCTTCCTGATGAATGCCTTCAAGTATGGTGCACCTCCTCATGGTGGTCTCGCTTATGGTCTTGATCGTTTCGTGAGCCTCTTTGCAGGCCTCGACAGTATTCGTGACTGCATTGCATTCCCCAAGAACAATAGTGGGCGTGACGTCATGCTTGATGCACCTGGCGTTATTGATCAGACGCAACTCGATGAACTTTGTATCGATGTGAAATTACCCAGCACTAAATAAGACAAAAGGTCTTACGGTAGATAAAAAGGAATCTCTCGCAAACGCGGGGGATTCTTTTTTTATGTAGCTGTGTTTCTAAAGAAAAAACATGATGGGATTACTGAAGTCTCGCAAAGGCGGAAGATTACATACAGGAGCAGGAAGAAGACAACACGTCGCATCGTGCGACACAACGTGTTGTGTTCCTCATAAGAACGTGTTGTGTTTCCCATAAGAACGTGTTGTATGCTCCATAAGAACGTGTTGTATGCTCCATAAGAACGTGTTGTGTTCCTCATAAGAACGTGTTGTGTTCCTCATGAGAACGTGTTGTGTTCCCCATAAGAACGTGTTGTGTATTTGAATCCCCTTCTTTGCTGTTACTTTGATTTTGTCCGTTTTAGCGTATAGACATTGGTGTTCCGTCCATCCACCATTTGATACAATAACCAGCTTTTTCCATCAGGCTGGGCTTCAAGTCTCCAATCGTAATCCGGATTCATCAGCAATTTCCTGATCGAGCGTGGAAAGGCGTTCGCGTGTCGAGCATCTTCCCAGGTGCGTATTGTCGAGAATATACGCTCTTTCTGGGGACATTTCTCCACATCCTCTTGATTGATTGACAAGAAGTAGGTTGCTCCATACCCTACGGCAAGAGCTTCTACGTGTTCATATTGCTCTACATAAGAGGTGTCTTTTATGGCGAAGTTGTTCCCAAAGGAAACGGGGAAATAGTTAGAGTAAGTGACATCGCGCAGGTCCTTTCCCTCGCTGGTGGTGCTGCCCCATTCTCTGGTATCCAAATCATACATGTTGCGTCCACCCCCTACGTTCCATACGCTTTGGTAGTGCCAAGAGGCTTCCGACAGGGTTGCGCCTGAGAAGCGGATATAGGGTACACCCAATTCGTGGGCGTGTTCGAACAGAACCCTGAAGAAACGTTTGGCCGCATAATACCCGTGGCCACTGTTGAAGTGAAACTCCTGACCGTCGAAGTCGTACATGGTTACCCCACTATGCTTGGCTACTTCGGCATAGTATTTGGCTATCTCGTCCTGAAGTTCCATGTTGGGGATCAGACCTTCGTAGCCCCAAGGCAGCGTGACTTGCAGTTTGTAAACGGTGTCAAGGGCATGATGGGACACAGCCCTCGTGCCCCAGTAGCCTCTTTGCACATTCTTCAGCCTATAGGGATACGACTCAGAAACACCAAGATAATGAATCAGTTCATGCCCTATTTTGACCATATTCAACTCTTTGTGATGCCCCTGCCAACTGGCAATTTCTTCCATATAGGTAGGGTCGTCAATAATGATAATGGTGTCTTCGGGCGAAATGTCTCTCATCAACACTCTTTTCTGCTGATAGCACAAGCTGTCGCTGGGGACAGGGCTGGCATCCATCGTGCCTGGAGCCAGGGAGTTAGTGATACAGACACGTCCCAGCATCAGACCCTCAGCCTCTGCCATATCGGCATATTCGCGATGAGACTTGTTGCCGCTGCTGAATCGGAAGGGTTTGGTCGACTGATCAGGACCGTCCAGATAACCGCCATTTGCACGGTTGGGACGCAGGAACCCCTGATCATAAGCATGTATGGTGGGGAAACCCAATCGCTTTGTGTAGGATATGATGCTGTCATATAGGCAACCGGAAGTTATCACATCTGGAGAGAATGCGGTGGGGTCTTTTATCCATTTACCATGAATAGTGGGATAAGGCAAGTGCTCCGACAGCACAATATCCTGAATTACATCCAAAAGAGCTGTGCTGTCCGGACTCCCCCATAAAGCGATGGAAGAACCAATGTAGTCAATGCCAGGCAATGGCTCCACGTCGATATGATTAGGTTCGTTGACTGGCATATTGGGAATTAAAGAATACAATACTTGGCGAGGTTGGGAACGGTCGCGTGAATGATAACTCAGGGAGATACGTCCTGAGCTATCCACCAAGGCAGCATTGCCATACATGATGCGGTAGTAAGGCTCTTTATTGGCATAGAAAGCCACATCGCTGATACCGTCACCACCCAGGGTAAAAACCTGACCTTCGTGCAAACTGTCTGGCAAGGGGAAACGCTGGGCATCGGGCGTATGGATGATGTACTGGAACGGAGCCGCGTCGCTTTCTACATCCGAAGTGCCGCCTAATGTGTTGTCATCCAAGGCCAATACGCCGATACTGTAGTTTACCACGTCGCTTGTATCCCTGGCCACGCCGATTATTTCTCCCATAAGGTTTGTGATGTTGGTGTGGTAGGACCCCCACTGAATGGCGTTGATACCATTTCGCGGCTCAATACTAACAAGCGATAGTTTCAGGTATTTATCGTGCGGTTGTAATTGCACTCTGGCTATCGATCCATTGGGATAATTGAGGGTCATCAACTTCGTCTTTTTGTCAAAATGTGCCTTCTCAGGGTAGTAGTATTCCCTTTTCTCGCTGTCATACAGTGACATCAGTGGAGAAGGCTTGTCAGCAGGACTGAACTCTCGGCAGGGCTTCCTGGTGATATTCTTCATACTGTGTATGTACCCTCTTTGGTTCACATCGATACTGAAATATTTAGTCTTGAAAGCCCAGGAGCGGTCCTCTTTGCTTCTTTCGTACGTCCTTAGTGCATCCCCGTATTCTTTCAAATAGGTAGGGTGGGGGTAAGCCTGGAAGTAGGTTGAGTCCATATAGACGGCAAAAGTAGTGATGTTGCGGATGCCCAGGTCGGCATACGTCGCTATGTCTGAGCGAAACACATCGCCGTCCCAGGGCAATTCCACGGCAGGCTTTTTCCATCCGCTGGCCATTGAGACATCGAGCCAGTAGTCAAGCACTACAGCCGTTTCGGCCGGGAAGACCTCCAGGTTCTCTTTCAGATAAGTCAGATTACGTGCGTTGAAGCCGATGTCGCGCACCTCGCTGACGGAGTCAGTAATGGGCTTGTCCAAACGCCGCTGAAATGGGGCGAACTCCAGGAAGATTCCCTCAAGGGGCTTTACCTTTCGGGGTGCCTGCAGCGAGGAGAAGTAGGCCAGGTGAGCCAGCATGGCCTTAGGGTCGTATGTTCGAATGGCTTCCAGCATCTTGTTCTCGATAATCAAGGCCTGCTCACTGGCAGAAAGCTCCCTGCACTGCGGGCATTGGCAAACGGGTGCACCGTCATCGAGCCAGAAATAGTAGCGATGGTTCGTAGAGGTCAGGTGGCGGGCATAGTAGAGTGCGCGGCTGGCTATCGTGTCGAGTGCACGGGTCGAACTGGCACAGCAGTTGAAGTCCGCTGTGCGATGCCCGCTTTCGTCCATCCTGAACATGGTGGAGTCCTCGGCAAAATGTTCGCGCGGCAACAAGGCGCTCATCGCGTGCAATTCGTGTTCCACCTGGATACCATATCGGCGGCAATCTTCCTGAAACTGCTTTCCCTTGTCCGATTCCCAAAAACGGAGCACCTGGTCGGGAGTGATGTGAGTACCCAGGGTATTGATGCCGTTTTCGTGAGCGATGCGCGGCCAGTCAGCAGTTTCTAAGTCCTCGACTGCCAGCACGGCACCTCTCATCTGGAAGAAATCGTCCCGTTGGCCGCAAGCACAAAAGGATAGTGCTGCGAGGATGACTAGAACCGTGATTTTAATGTTTCGTTTCATCTTTCATGTTCGTTTAGGTGGATTATAACGTTGCAAAGTTACAATCTTTTTGGCAATTATATAGGGTTTGTCCCCCGAATATTCTTATGACAGCAACTTCTGAAACAATATTATTTGCCTCTTGTCGAGATTCGTAATCTTTATCTGAACCTTAGTTGGACGTTCTATCTCGTCAGACAATGATGAAAGTAGTTTCGTTACTACCTGTTCTACATTTGTAAATCCTGAGTTCTCAATTATTGATACACACTCACCTCCGATGAATGCCTCGCCTCTGATAAGATTGTACTTAGAAATCCTCTCAAATGAGATACTAAAAAAGGACCTGCCCAAGCGGACAGGTCCCTTTGCATAATATGTTAGAGTGATATTTACTCTTCTACTGCAGCCTGCGCGGCGGCGAGGCGCGCGATAGGAACACGGAAAGGAGAGCAGCTTGCATAGTTCATGCCAATTCTGGCACAGAACTTCACAGAACTGGGTTCACCACCATGCTCGCCACAGATACCGCACTTCAAGTCAGCGCGTACTGAACGACCCTTTTCTACGGCCATCTTGATCAATTGGCCAACGCCCTTCTGATCCAGTACCTGGAAGGGGTCTACCTTCAGGATCTTCTTCTCCAGATATGCAGGCAAGAAGCTGGCAATGTCATCGCGGCTATAGCCGAAGGTCATCTGGGTCAGGTCGTTCGTTCCAAAGGAGAAGTATTCTGCATGAGCTGCTACCGCATCAGCTGTCAGGGCAGCACGAGGAACCTCGATCATAGTACCTACTTTGAAGGGGAATGGCTCTACACCTTCTTCCTCGAAGAGTTTGGCGGCAGTCTTGCGGATGATGGCTTCCTGCTCCTCAAACTCGCGGTGTTTGCCCACCAGGGGAACCATGATTTCAGGATGGGGATCGTGACCTTCCTTGCGCAGTTGGATGGCAGCTCCGATGATGGCTCTGGTTTGCATCTCTGTGATTTCTGGATAGGTGTTACCCAGACGGCAGCCACGATGGCCCAGCATAGGATTGTTCTCTGAGAGAGAAGCTACACGCTTCTGTATCTGATCTAGGCTTACTCCCATTGCCTCAGCCATTTCCTGCTGACCCTTCAGGTCGTGGGGAACAAACTCGTGCAATGGGGGATCCAGCAGACGAACGTTTACAGGCAGACCGTCCATAGCGAGCAGGATGCCGTAGAAGTCCTTTGTCTGATAGGGGAGCAGTTTGGCGAGAGCTTTCTTGCGGCCCTCTACGTTGTCGGAGAGAATCATCTCGCGCATAGCCACGATTTTCTGGTCATCGAAGAACATGTGCTCTGTACGTGTCAGACCGATACCCTTGGCGCCAAATGCACGTGCTACCTGAGCGTCGTGGGGAGTGTCAGCATTGG
This sequence comes from Bacteroidaceae bacterium, assembly GCA_017427185.1. Taxonomy (GTDB): domain Bacteria; phylum Bacteroidota; class Bacteroidia; order Bacteroidales; family Bacteroidaceae; genus Physcousia. The sequence goes on from JAFRTJ010000030.1 coordinate 114,896, forward strand.
TGCGTACCTCCATCTTGGTGTACTTGTCGCACAGATCCATCAGGGCTTTGAAGTCGCCGCTCAACTCAGCAGCTTTGGTGGGAACTTCGCCAGCATATACTTGTCCTGTGCTTCCGTTGAGTGAGAGATAGTCGCCTTCTTTGTAAGTTACGCCTTCGATCTCCACGGTCTTGGCCTTGTAGTTCACGTTGATGGCTCCGGCACCACTGACGCAGCACTTGCCCATACCACGTGCAACCACAGCAGCGTGAGAAGTCATACCGCCACGAGCGGTCAGGATACCTTCTGCACTTGCCATACCTGCCAAATCCTCAGGACTTGTCTCGATGCGAACCATGATTACCTGGTGACCATTCTCGTGCCAAGCCTGGGCATCGTCAGCGTGGAATACGATCTGACCACATGCTGCTCCAGGGCTGGCGGGCAGACCTTGGGTGATTACCTTTGCCTTCTTCAGGGCTTCTTTGTCGAAGACGGGATGCAACAGCTCGTCCAGTTTCTGAGGCTCACAACGCAGGAGGGCTGTCTTCTCGTCGATCAGGCCTTCGCGCAGCAGGTCCATGGCTATCTTTACCATAGCGGTACCTGTACGCTTGCCATTACGTGTCTGCAGGAACCACAGCTTGCCTTCCTGGACGGTGAACTCCATGTCTTGCATGTCGTGGTAATGTTTCTCCAGCTTGTCTTGAAGGGCATCCAGTTCCTTGTAGAGCTCAGGCATAGCCTCTTCCATGGAGGGATATTTGCTCAGGCGCTCTTCTTCGCTGATGCCAGCACGCTCAGCCCAACGCTGAGAGCCAATTTTGGTGATCTGCTGGGGAGTGCGGATACCTGCTACGACGTCCTCACCCTGAGCATTGATCAGGTATTCACCGTTGAAGAGATTCTCGCCGTTGCCGGCATCGCGGCTGAAGCATACGCCAGTGGCTGAAGTGTCGCCCATGTTGCCGAATACCATAGCCATTACGGATACGGCTGTTCCCCACTCATCGGGAATTCCTTCCATCTTGCGGTAGAGGATGGCACGCTCGTTCATCCAGCTGCGGAACACGGCACAGATAGCGCCCCACAATTGTTCCTTGGGATCGGTGGGGAAGTCGCTTCCGGTCTGCTCCTTGATGGCTTTCTTGAAGAGCTCTACCAGCTTCTTCAGGCTCTCTACGGAGAGATCCTTGTCGAGGGTCACCCCCTGCTCTTCCTTCACCTTCTCGATGATGGCTTCGAAGGGATCGATGTCTTCCTTGTTTACGGGCTTCATTCCCAGCACCACGTCGCCGTACATCTGTACGAAACGGCGGTAGCTGTCGTATACGAAGTGAGGATTGCCGGTCTTCTTCACCATACCCTCGGCTACCTCGTCGTTCAAACCCAGGTTCAGGATGGTGTCCATCATGCCAGGCATAGAGGCACGCGCACCGGAACGAACAGAGACGAGCAAAGGATTCTCGGTATCGCCGAACTTGCTGTTCATCAGCTTCTCGATGTGTGCTACAGCAGCGTTCACATCGTCGTTCAGCAACTCTACAATCTTGTCCTGACCTACTTCGTAATACTCGTTGCAGGTGTCGGTAGTGATGGTGAAACCAGGAGGCACAGGAACACCAATGTGGTTCATCTCAGCCAGGTTTGCACCCTTGCCGCCCAAAGCTTCGCGCATCTGGGCATTACCCTCAGCTTGTCCGTTGCCGAAGGTATAAACTCTTTTTTGGCTCATTTTTTTTTGTTGAATCTTATTTGTTAAATGATAAACTTTCATGAATAGATACAAAAATATGGCGATTTTCTGATTATACCAAACCATTTCGCGTTTTTTAGCGCTTTTTTCTGTAATTTTGTCCCTGCAATTCGATATAATTCACAATATGGCTAGAAAAAAGAAGAGTTTACCTGTTTTAGAGAATATCCTGATTACAGACGTTGCAGCCGAGGGAAAAGCTCTCGCTCGAGTGGATGATTTGGTAGTTTTTGTGCCTTTTGTGGTGCCTGGGGATGTGGTGGATTTGAAGGTCCTGCGCAAGAAACACAGTTATGCCGAGGCCGTCGCCATCCGTTTCCGTCAGTTCAGCGAGAAGCGTGCCCAGCCCTTCTGTCCCCACTTTGGCGTCTGTGGAGGTTGCAAGTGGCAGATTCTTCCCTACGAGGAACAGCTGAGATACAAGCAGAAGCAGGTGATGGACAATCTTACCCGTATCGGCAAGTTGGAGCTGCCCTCGTGCAGTCCTATTTTGGGGAGCCAGATGACGCGCGAGTACCGCAACAAGCTCGAGTTCGGCTTCTCCAACAAGCGTTGGCTCACAGCCGAGCAGATTGCCAGCGGGGAGGAATTCGAGCATCGCGAGGCCGTAGGGTTTCATACTTCCGGTTCCTTCGACAAGATTCTTCCCATCGAGGAATGCCATCTGATGGACGACATTAACAATCGGATCCGCAATGGAATCCGCGACTATGCCTACGCCCATTCCCTTACTTTTTTTGACGCGCGCGTGCACACTGGACTTCTGCGGGGCATGATGATACGGCTCAGCAACACAGGGGAGCTCATGCTACTCATGCAGTTCTGCATCACCAACGAACAGGAGCGACAGCAAGCTGAAGGGATGCTTCAATGGCTACACGTCAACTTCCCGGAAGTAAGCAGTTTACTTTGGGTAAACAACACGAAGTTCAACGATACTTTCAGCGATCTTCCTGTGGAGCGTTTCAGTGGGACGGACCACATTTACCTCCAGATGGAGAACCTGCGTTTCAAGGTCGGGCCCAAGAGTTTCTATCAGACCAACACGGATCAAGCCTACATATTATATAAGGTGGCACGCGACTTCGCCCAGCTTACTGGCAGCGAGCTTGTCTATGACCTCTACACCGGCACGGGCACCATCGCCAATTTCGTGGCGCGTCAGGCTCGTCAGGTCATCGGCATCGAGTATGTTCCTGAAGCCATCGAGGACGCAAAGGTCAACAGCCAGCTCAACGGCATAGAGAACACCCTCTTCTTTGCGGGCGACATGAAGGACATCCTCAACCGCGACTTCATCCAGCAGCACGGGCGGCCTGACGTCATCATTACCGACCCGCCACGTGCTGGCATGCATCAGAGTGTTGTCGATGCCATCCTGTTTGCCTCTCCCCAGCGCATCGTCTACGTCAGTTGCAACCCTGCCACGCAGGCTCGCGATCTGCAGCTGCTCGACGAGCAGTATCAGGTGGCTCGCATCCAGCCTGTCGACATGTTCCCGCATACCCAGCACGTCGAGAACGTCGTCCTGCTCACTCGTCGATAGGGGGCTTTTGCCAAGGGTGGGGCAGCCTGGATTTTCTTGCCTCCAGAATGGAATCGTAGGGGGCGTCTATGAAGACCGTTTCTGGTGAGAGCCTCCATAGGATTTTGTCCATATACCCATAACTTCTTATGTAGACATTCGTTTCCGAACACTCCGGCTGCAGTTCGTGCGCCTCGTCATTCTTGTAATCATAAAGCATACGCATGTCGTAGAAGAATAGTGTAGTGTCTCCCTCGATGTGGAAATTGCCTGCTAAATCGTAGCCTTGAGGGGGACTGTCGAGATATTCGCTTTTTCCGGAAGGCAGGACTATCTTCAAGAAAGATTCATACGTGCCTGTCACATAGGTGTCGTGGAGCGTCAGGCCGGTGAATCCCTCTGCCTCGAGCCTCTGCTTGGCGAAATCCCAAAAGTATGCCGTCGAAAGCGAATCGTTGAAGTCCTGAAGCCGCTGCCTCTGTTGTTCCACCTCTTTTCTCTCCCTGCGTTCCTCTCTGCGTGTTTGGACGGTAGATTGGCACATTTGGATAAGGGACATGAACAAGTACAAAACCACAAATACCACACATACCATGCAACCGCATCCGTTGTCTCCGCTGCATCCTCCGCGACCGCTCGTGGGCATAAGGTCATCCATGAAAAAGTATAAGAAAGAACCTTTCATGCCTACGTCAATTTATAGTTTTCGTGAACTCTTTGGGGGCTTTTCATTCACTATGCAAAGTGTACAATAAAATTCTCAATTATCCAAGAACTTCCGCAAGTTTTTTCCCGTCCCCGTTGAGCGGAGTATCCCGAGGTTTTCTTCGCCTGAATTCTACTTGCAAAAGGTACCTGATTTCCGCCATGATGAGTCGTATGGAAACTGTTCAACTGTTCGAACTGTTCGCCTCATGAGAGATGAATCAACAAATTCCGTCTTTGCCTTTTTTTTGCGTGTGCAACAGGCTGAGTAGGGTTCTTTTTCTGCAAAGGTACAGCTTTCTTCAGAACTGCCAAACATCAGTTGGAAATGACTCGCATCAGTTTGCGATATCCTCTGCATCGAAGTTCCCACTCTTGCAGGACTGCTTCTAAGCGAACGAACGAACAGTTGAACAGTTTTGTTCTGCGTCAATTTAGGTGGTGATTCCTGTTCTGTTTCTGCTCCACAACATGTATGTGTTTGCCCATGTCATCTTGACTCTTGTCTAGTTATTCATATTCCTTTCTTGTTTCTTTAATTCGTCATACAAAATAGTAGGTTAATTTACAATTATTGCATATCAAAATCATATCATAAATCAGCGTATTAGGTGAGATTCTCAAACCTTTATTCACCACCTAAATTGACGCAGAACCAACAGTTTCCAAAAAGTGTGTGTGAGAGGTAAAAAGATATTATATATATAATCAAGATTATATATATAATATCTTTTTAAGGTTGTGTGTAAAAAAAAATAAACTGTTCAACTGTTCGTTCGTTCGCTGTTCGGCAACCCAAAGAGGAGAGTGGAGAGTGGCAAATATTTCCTCCATTGGATGTGTTAAGCAGTTGGTAGTTATGTGGTTGTGCCGATATTCTTGGCTGATGCAGGGGGGCATTTCACGCATAGTAATGGCTTAACTTTTGTCCGCAGGATGAAGAATTGAGAGGTTCGCGCGATCATGCGATCGCACGTACGAGCGCGCAAAGAACTGCTTAACTACAAAAACGGAATGGGACATTCGAAATTTCAGTAAAAAAATGTATGCGCAGGAGGATAAAAGTACCTGAAATGTTTGGCGGTTTCACGAAAATTCCGTACCTTTGTACATAGTAAGAAACTGCTGCGTGTTTGGAGTGCACGCAGGGTCTGCCAGACAGGAAACGGGGGTAATTCCTGAGGGGAGAGGAGGCTAATGTGGGGGCAAATGCCTTGCTTTTCTCAATCGGTGATCTGGAAGTAGTCCTCGAGTTCAGTTTGGGCTTGTCCGTCGCGGTTGTCGATGTCGCGTATGATGATTCCATGCTCGAGCAGGGCGATGCGGGGGCAGATGTCGACGGTGTGCTGCAGGTTGTGGCTCGATATGAGGATGGTGGCGCCGGTCTCCTGGTTGTACTTCGTGAGGAGGTGCTTGATGGCACTCTGGCTGCTGGGGTCGAGGAAGTTGAAGGGCTCGTCGAGGATGAGCACCTGTGGGCGCAGGAGCATGGCAGCGATGATACCCACCTTCTGTTTGTTGCCAGCGCTTAGGTTGCGGATGAGTTTCTTCTGTCCGATCACCTCGTCAGCCATGAAGTGGCTGAAGCGGTCGAGGAAGGTCTTCAGGTCGTCCGAGGAGATTCCGCTAATGCGTGCTATGAACTGGAAGTATTCGTCGGGGGTGAGGTAGTCGATGAGGAAGGATTCGTCGATGTATGCGCCTGTCCAGTCCTTCCACTGCTCGGTTTCAGCCACGTTCACGTCGACGTCTGTCTCCTGGAAGTTGCCTGCCATGTGCACGTCGCCGTTGTCGGCTTTTATCAGGTCGAGCATGAGTCGGAAGAGGGTGCTCTTGCCAGCTCCGTTGTTGCCCACGAGTCCCAGCATCTCACCGCTGTGGATGGTGTAGCTGTCGATGTTGACGGCGACTTTCTCGCCAAAACATTTCTTTAGGTTATTGATTTGTATCTGCATGATTCGATGTGTAAAAAAATACTTGTATCTGTGAAGGGATTAGAAATTTCGGGTCGCACGGAAGCCTTCCATGTTGACGTATCGGCGCTGCATCATGCGCGTGTAGATGTTGCGCAACCAGATCTTGTGGGTGGCGAGTCCTACCAGTCCCATGGCTATGAGGGCGAAGTATCCGCCTGGGTTCCCCAGGATCAGAATGGCAATCTTCTCGATCAGTATGGGCAGGAACATGGCGACGAGTGTGACGATCTGCTGCATCGTGTTGGCTTGCTTGGCGGTAATCTTCTGGTTGAGGGGCAGGGTGTCCTTGTTGTAGACAGCCATCTGGAAGAAACAGGGATAGAGTACGCCTGCCGTGAAGAAAAGGTAGCCGAGGTTCATCCAAAGTGATATCTTATCGATGAAGACGAGAGGAAGGATGAAGAGCAAGGGTATGAGGATGGATATGCTGTTGAAATAGAACTTGGCTCTCAACAGGTCGTAAATGCTTTGCCGACGTGACATGAGGCCGTCGATGTAGTTCCCCTCGTAGCACATGATGGTGGGCAGGGTCATCACGCCCAGCAGTACGTAGTCGTAGAGGCAGATGAAGGACTTCATGAAGGTGCCGTCGTAGACATCGGTGAAATAGAGCATGGCGCTGAAGAAGAGCATGGCGCAGAGGGCTATGATAAATCCCATGCGCACCTGCTTGTTCCGCATGCGAAGCTTGATTTCCATCTTGAGATACTCGCCCATGGCGCCATAGCGGTTGAGGAAGTTCATCTGAGTGGTGTGCTTCATCTCCACTTCCTCTTTCTGTGCCACCTCGTTGTAGACCATCTTTGTCTGCAGCCAGAAGTTGATCAGATAGAAGAAGGTGATGAGGGCAAAGGCTACGAGATAGGGCCACAGCTGAATCTTTGCGAAGGCGTACATGAACTCTGTGCAGGGCATATCCAACAGGTTCTTCTCAGGAACGAACATCAATGCCAGGAGACCTGCATGGATGGCAGCAGGCAAGAGAGCCCATGCGATATGCTTCATGCAGAGGGCACGCACGAAGAGGTAGGCATAGCCGTTGGCGATGAAGAGGAGCCACCATCCGATGAGCCAGCTGAGGAATGCCCAGAAGCCCATCAGGGGCCAAATGGCAATGGCTCCGAAGGGAACCAGGAAGAAGGCCCAGAACATGTTGCCGAGACTGAATCCTGCATGCGCCAGATAGACGTTCATCAGGAAACTGCGTCGGATGGGTAGTAGGCTGTATGGCTTGGCTTGTTGAGCAGGGGTTTCCTGAAGGACAAAACGAAGCCAGAAGTCCGTGAGAATGAAATAAATGAGTCCACCGTCGAGGACATGGAAGGCAGCCACGCCGTTGTATGCCCCTTTCATGGCTGTAGGCATCATGACTCCCATGAGAAGCAGGATGGCAGCGTAGTAGATGATTAAGAACCAAGCGAGGAACTTCATGAATCTGTTCTTCTCGAACATGGGGTGTCGTCTGGCCTTGAGGTCCTCGTTCTTCTTCAGGATCTTGTATAATTGCCAAAGGCCCACTTGCACTTTTCCTCCCAATAAGGATTGGGTGAGTCTGTTTCTCTCGGGGATTCCTGTACTTTGCATGTTTTTGAAAGTCTGTTTGGAAATTGGAATTGAAAGAAGCTGTTTCTTATTGTTTCAAATATTTCTCTGCCTCGATGGCGGCCTTGGCACCACTTCCTGCGGCCACGACTGCCTGGCGGTAATGCGGATCGGCTACGTCGCCAGCGGCAAAGACTCCAGGAACATTGGTCAGGGGGCTGTCACCTTCGGTCAGGATGTATCCCGTCTCATCCGTCTTGACCCAAGGACGGAATGCGTCGCTGTTGGGGCGGTGACCGATGGCAAGGAAGAATCCGTCGATAGGAAGGTCGTATGTGCGCTCGTCGGCCTCACCCTTGCGGAAGATCAAATGGGCACCCTCCACACCATTCTCTCCATAGAGTCCCAGGGTATTCGTCTCGAAGAGAACCTCGATCTTGGGATTCCCAAAGACACGCTCCTGCATGATCTGGCTTGCACGAAGATAAGGCTTCCTGACGATGAGATAGACTTTGCTGGCCAATCCTGCCAGATAGGTGGCTTCCTCGCAGGCTGTGTCGCCTCCGCCCACTACTGCCACAACCTTCTTGCGGTAGAAGAAGCCGTCGCAGGTGGCACATGCACTAACTCCCTGGCCCATGTATTTCCGTTCGTCATCGAGTCCCAAATACTTGGCAGAGGCACCTGTGCAGATGATGATGCTCTCGGCTGTAATCTCGCTCTCGTCGTCGAGCCAGAGATGATAGGGCGACTGGCTGAGGTCGGTGCGGACGACCGTGGCGCTACGGATATCGCATCCGAACCTTTCTGCCTGCTGGCGCATGTTGTCCATCAGCTCGTTGGCATCCACTCCTTCTGGGAAACCAGGAAAATTCTCCACTTCCGTCGTAGTGGTGAGTTGGCCTCCTGGCTGAAGACCTTCAATAAGAACGGGTGACAGATTGGCACGTCCTGCATAGATGGCAGCGGTGTATCCAGCTGGGCCACTGCCCACGATTAGCAATTTAATGTTTTCCATACGTCTATTCCTCCTTATCCTTTATCTCAAATCTACGAACAGGGCACTTGGGTAGTCCTGTTTGTTGAAGACAAACTCGGAATCCGAAAAGTTCTGGTTGATTTTGATGTTGTTGAGCGCGATGCGAGTCCATTCGTCGTCTTGCCGGATTCGGATGCAGAGTGGAATGTAGTCTTCTTGTCGAATATCAATGTATATTTCTTGAGCATCCATGTTCTTGAAGCGAGCCACCAGGTGCACCTCGTAGGTTGGCTGGTCTCGCAGGGTGGTTTCACGCATGGTGGCACGATAGCCTCTCTTGTAGACGTTGAGGAAGGAATAGGGGTTCAGGGTCGTCATCTCCTTTTTGGTAGGGTAGGACACGTCAACCTCGTTGGCGTTCACGATATAGTTCCATTGCGTCTTACCGTCATACCAGGTGATGAGCTGTGGAGTTGACAGCTTGAGCCTCTTGCCGGAAAGGAGCATGGTGCCGTTGGAACTTCCTGTCTCTTGGAAGTTCTTGAATTGGCTGGCTGTGAAATCGAGTTTCAGGTCACCGCATGCCTTGATGGTTTCGGCGGTGTAGTCGAGAACCTTGGTGGCTTTCGATACGGTTTGAGAAAGCGCGGTAAGGGAAAGCAGGAGGCACATGGTTCCCAGGATTCTTCTAAGAGAAATAATGCTTGTTTTTTTGTTCATAAAAGTATAATATGTTAATTGGATTTTTATCTCAAGTTCTCCAAACGGAATTGCAGATCGTCCTCGCTTATGCATAGCACTTCACGAGGCTTGCTTCCTTTGGCAGGTCCCACGATGCCAGCCTTCTCCAGTTGATCCATCAGACGCCCCGCACGGTTGTATCCAATACTGAACTTGCGCTGGATCATACTGGTGGAACCACTCTGTTCTGCAACAACCATGCGGGCAACATCTTCGAACATGGGATCCAGATGGGCCATGTCCACATCGGGTCCTTCGCCTCCTTCTTCGCCTTCGAGGGCCACTTCTGGCAGAGGGAATGGACGAAGATAGCTCTGTTGATCAGCGATGAAGTTGACGATCTTCTCCACCTCAGGAGTATCTACGAAAGCACATTGCACACGGACAGGTTCGTTGCCGGAAAGGAATAGCATGTCACCCTTGCCCACCAACTGATTGGCTCCTGGGCGGTCGAGAATCGTGCGTGAGTCAATCATGGCGCTTACCTTGAAGGCCATTCTGGCAGGGAAGTTTGCTTTGATGGTACCTGTGATGATATTTGTGGTGGGGCGCTGAGTAGCGATAATCATGTGGATTCCCACGGCACGAGCCAACTGTGCGATGCGGGCGATGGGAAGTTCAATCTCCTTGCCAGACGTCATGATCAAATCTCCGAACTCATCGATGATGACAACGATGTAGGGCATGAATTTATGTCCGTTATTGGGGTTGAGCTCGCGATTCTTGAACTTCTGGTTGTATTCCTTAATGTTACGCGCACGTGCTTTTTTCAGTAAATCATAGCGGGTGTCCATCTCTACGCAGAGGCTCTTGAGTGTCTGAATTACCTTATTCACGTCCGTGATAATAGGTTCCTCTGTGTCCTCGTTGCCTTCCACCTGTGCCAGGAAATGGTTTACGATGGGGTTGTAGACGCTGAACTCCACCTTCTTGGGGTCTACCATCACCAGTTTCAATTCAGCTGGATGCTTCTTGTAGAGCAGGGAAGTGATGATGGCGTTCAGGCCGACAGATTTTCCTTGACCTGTAGCACCAGCGACCAGCAAGTGCGGCATCTTCACCAAATCCACCATGAAGACTTCGTTGGTGATTGTCTTGCCAAGTGCCATAGGGAGTTCGTAATCCGTTTCCTGAAATTTGCGGCTGTTGATGACACTCTCCATCGAAACCACTTGTGGTTTGGCATTGGGGACCTCTATGCCAATGGTGCCTTTCCCAGGAATGGGGGCGATGATTCGTATTCCTAATGCACTCAAACTCAGGGCAATGTCGTCTTCCAGATTTCGTATCTTACTGATGCGCACACCTGGAGCTGGAGTGATTTCGTAGAGTGTGATCGTAGGTCCAATGGTGGCCTTGATGCTGCTGATGTCGACACCAAAGTTCGAGAGAACCTTCAGGATTCTGTTCTTGTTCTGCTGCTGTTCATCCATGTCGATGCCAGAATCGCTGATGTCGTATTTCTTCAGCAGATCCAACGTAGGATACTTGTAGTTTTCCAAGTCAAGTTTGGGATCGTATGGCTCTAAGGCTCTCGTATCTACCAGATTGGCTTCCTCCGGATTCTTGCCGACGATGATTTCCATCTTTTCCTCTGGTTTGCTCACTTCGATGTCGAGTGGCAATTCCTGCTCGAAAGGTTTGAGAATGTGCTCTGGCTGGGGTTCAGTATCGCTGAATTCTATCGTCGTGGCTGTGTCAGCAGCTTTGTCTTCAAAAGGAGCCTCAGGAGTTGCCGCCGTAACCTCGAAATCTTCTTCGCTTATTAATTGTTCGGGTGGAATCTTAGATTCATCTAATTCTGTCGAGTCATCGTCGTCTTCGGATTGTGTCGCTTTACTCGTCAGGGCTTTACGCAGGATGCTGATGGCTTCGTCGCTCAGATATGCCAGATACATGACAGCCGTGATGAAAAGGATGGCCAACACACCCGGTGTACCTATGCGTTGCCGGATGAGTGAAACTTCAGTCAAGCCTATCTGGCCTCCGAAATTGATGAAACTTTTATTGAATAAGGGTTGAACGACAAAGGCAGCAAAGACGGAGAGCCAAATCATCAGAATCATGCAGTTGAGGAACCACTTGTGAAGCCTTACCTTATAGATTCTCATCACTCGAATGCTGGTTGCCAAAAGGAAGATGGGAATAAGGATGGAAGGAACACCAAACCAGTTCTCGATCATGTAGTGAGCAGCTTTGCTCCCATAACGCCCCATCCAGTTAGCGGCAGTATATTGCTCAGATCCTTGATCTGTGAAAAGCTTCTGGTCCTCGGCTCCAGTAAACAGATAGGATACCAGTGCCAACAGGATGAAGGCAGAGACAATGCTCAGAATTGCACCCACGATGAAGCGGATGTTTTCCTGTCTGGTCATGTCATGCTCATTGGATATGTCATTCTGGTCGGAGACATTTTCTTTAAACCAATTCCATACGGAAAAGAATGAATTCCGCCGTGATGGAGCCGTTTTCTTTTTCTTCTTCAGAGTTGTATTCTTGTCACTTTTCTTGTTGGCCATTTTGCTTCATGTACTATTCAGTTTGCAAAAATAGCGTAAAATCTTCAATAAAGTTATTTTTTACCAATAAAAAAATGTAACTTTGCACGCAAATTTAAAAAGGCAGAGTTCAGTAATGAATGAAAAACAAGTAGAAAATCCTGTTTATTCTCACGATACTCTCGAGTTCGTGACGGTAGCTGTGGAGTTTTGTGCCTTCCTTGAGAATAGTCAAGGCAGAGAGAAGAAGGATTTTGTCGAGACACTTTTGAAACTTCTCCCTTTGCTTTATCTCAAAGCGGTTCTGCTTCCTCGAGTAGAAAGCAATGGAGACTTCCTGCCCCCTGATCGGATTACAGAACAGGAATATGATTTCATACGCCACATAATTTTTGACATTCTTCGGAAGGATGACGAATATGAGGAACTTGTTTGCGATCAGGACATGCAGACAGATGTGAGCCAATGGAAATCCATCAGTGAGAACTTGGCAGACATGTACCAGGCCATACGGAATTTTCTCTATGTCTACCAGCAAGGGATAGAGGATTGTATGCATGATGCGATATGGGCATTGAATGACAACTTCGAATTGTATTGGGGACAGAATCTTGTAGACAGTTTGAAGCGCCTTCATTATCTGTGCTATAGTGGAAATCCCATAGATGATGACGATGAAGACAATATACAATAAATTTGACAAAACAAAGATATCAAGTCTTCCGAAGGTTGTGTTTCAAGGAAAGATAGAAATTGTATCTAGCGAAAACGAGGCCAAGCGTGCAGTTCGTTATCTTCTGAAACAACCTGTTTTGGGATTGGATACCGAGACACGGCCTTGCTTCCAACGCGGCCATAGCAACAAAGTCAGTCTTCTTCAGGTCTGCACCCCAGACATTTGTTTCCTGTTTCGCCTCAACCATATTGATATGCCAGCTTGCATCCTGCGTTTGTTGACAGACAAGAAAGTGTTGAAGATTGGTCTTAGTTGGAAAGATGATTTGACGATGTTGCGCCGACGAAAGGATTTTCAACCAGGAGATTTTGTTGAATTGCAGGAATTTGTGCGTAGATTCGGCGTTGAGGATATGAGTTTGCAGAAGTTGTATGCCAATGTTTTCCAGCAGAAGATCAGCAAGTCTCAGCGGATGACCAATTGGGACGCGGACGAACTGAGTGAGGCTCAGAAAAAGTATGCTGCTACTGATGCATGGGCTTGTATCAGATTATATGCTGAGCTTTGTCGAATGAAGCAGGAGGGCTATCATTTGATTGTGCTTCCTGAGGAGAAAAATGAACTGAAAGAGAATGAAGAAACTGCTGTATCTAAAGAAAGGTAAAGAGGAAAGCCTGAAACGTTATCATCCTTGGATTTTCTCAGGTGCCGTTCATCATACTGAAGGGGAACTTCAGGAGGGTGACATCGTGACGGTATTGACCATTGACGGAGAGTTCGTCGCTGTGGGACACTGGCAGATAGGAAGTATCGCTGTTCGTGTCCTCTCATTTCTGGATGAACCAATTGACAGACATTTTTGGGAGGAACGCCTTCGCATGGCTTTGAGCGTGCGTGTTCGTGTTGGAGTCGCTGACTGTCAGAACAACAATACTTTCCGCTTGGTTCATGGCGAAGGAGATAATCTTCCTGGTTTGGTCATCGATATGTATGGTCCTGTAGCTGTTATGCAGGCCCATAGTGTGGGCATGCACGTTTGTCGCCAGGATATAGCTGCAGCACTTTTGTCCGTGATGGGCGACCACCTGAAAGCTATTTATTATAAGAGCGAGACCACTTTGCCTTTCAAAGCATCTCTTGGGCAAGAGAATGGATTCCTTTTTGGTGAAAGCAAGGAGGATGTGGCCTTGGAGAACGGGTTAAAGTTCCATATCGACTGGCAAAAAGGGCAGAAGACAGGTTTTTTTGTAGATCAGCGCGACAATCGTAGCTTGGTGGAGCAATATTCGAAGGATAGAAGCGTACTTAACATGTTCTGCTATACGGGTGGATTCAGCGTGTATTCCATGCGTGGTGGTGCCAAGGTGGTGCATTCCGTGGACAGCAGTGCCAAGGCCGTGGAATTGGTGAATGCCAACATAGAGATGAATTTTCCTGGTGATACCCGTCATGCTGCTTTCGTTGAAGATGCCTTCAAGTATTTGGAACAGATGGATCGAACCTATGACTTGATCATTCTGGATCCTCCTGCTTTTGCAAAGCATAAGGATGCCCTGAAGAACGCGTTGCGTGGGTACACAAAACTCAATGCCAAAGCCTTTGAAAAGATATTGCCTGGAGGGATTTTGTTCACTTTCAGTTGCTCGCAAGCAGTCAACAAGGACCAGTTCCGTACAGCTGTCTTCACGGCAGCGGCCATTTCGCATCGCCGTGTGCGTATTCTCCATCAGTTGCATCAGCCAGCCGATCATCCCATCAACATTTACCATCCAGAAGGAGAATACTTGAAAGGATTGGTTTTATATGTCGAGTAGTTAAGAAGTCTAAACGAATCCAGGGGATAAAGGCTTGCAAATGTTAAATACAATGAAAATCAGGAAGTTTTTTCTTCGAAATCTTTGTTTATTAAAAATGAAGTCGTAAATTTGCACTGTGTTTTTCATGGTATTAGATTTAAGGTTAACTGAAGATTGGTTGTCGTGATGACAACCATTCTTTTTTTGTGAGAAAAATCATGTCCACATTTCTTCCTTTCATAAATAATGTGTATCTTTGTAGCAAATTTGTGAAAAAGGAAGATTGCTATGAACATTAAATTCCGTTTGACGGTTCTGAATTTTTTGGAATTCGCCGTGTGGGGCGCTTATTTGACCAGTATGGGTAATTACCTGGCCAGTCATGGTTTGGCCACTCACATTGGTTGGTTTTATAGTGTACAAGGTTTTGTGTCTCTTTGTATGCCGGCTTTGTTTGGCATCATTGCCGACCGTTGGATCCAAGCCCAACGTTTACTTAGTCTATCGCATATCATGGCAGGCTTGTTTATGCTTGCCGCCTGCGCATACGGCTATTCAACGGGTGACACAGTTCAATTTGGCTTCCTTTTCACTCTTTATGCCTTGAGCGTGACTTTCTTCATGCCGACGATCGCTTTGACCAACAGCGTGGCTTACAATGCTTTGGACGAAGCCGGCTTGGATACAGTGAAGGATTTCCCACCCATACGTGTTTGGGGAACTATTGGTTTCATCATTTCCATGTGGATTGTCGATCTGGGCGGTTTGCAGTCAACTCCAGGTCAGTTCGGCTGGAGCGGAATCCTCAGCCTTATTATGGGTGTTTATGCGCTTACGATGCCTAAGTGTCCAACGGCTGCTTCTGGTGCTACGAAGAGTCTTGCGGAAGCTCTTGGCTTGAATGCTTTCAAGTTGTTCAAGAATTATCGTATGGCTTTGTTTTTCATCTTCTCGATGCTGCTGGGAGTATGCCTGCAGATTACCAACGGATTCGCCAATCCTTTCATCACTTCGTTTGGCAACATTTCTGAGTTTGCCAACACGTTTGGCGTTCAGCATGCCAATATCTTGATTTCTCTGAGCCAGGTGAGCGAGACGGTTTGCATTCTGCTGATACCATTCTTCCTGATGAAATTGGGAATCAAGCGTGTCATGTTGATTTCGATGTTGGCATGGGTTCTTCGCTTTGGTTTCTTTGCGATGGGTAATCCTGGCAACGGCGTGTGGCTTTTCGTCCTATCCATGATTGTCTATGGTGTCGCCTTTGATTTCTTCAATATCAGTGGCTCGCTGTTTGTCGACAAGGAAACGAGTGTGGATATACGAAATTCTGCCCAAGGGCTGTTCATGATGTCAACCAATGGTTTTGGTGCTACTGTGGGAACCCTTTCTGCTCAACAGGTCATCAACCATTATGTGAACAATTTGGGGGAGAATGCTGATCCAATGACTGTTTGGGCAGGATGGGAGACCTGCTGGTATATTTTTGCTGCCTATGCCCTTGTGATTGCTTTCCTGTTTGCCATCCTGTTCCGTTATAAACATCAGCCAGAGAGTGTAAAGGCGTGAAGGAAGTCAGATTTTTCTTTGACAGAGACATTACAGGCGAGCTTCCTGAGGAGGAGGCTCGTCATGCTGTACGTGTTCTTCGGTTGCAAGCTGGCGATGAAATTTATCTAATGGATGGGCAAGGCTCGTATTACAGGGCTGAGATATCGACTGCTACAGGTCATCGCTGTTTCTACAATGTGGTGGAAGAGATGCCTCAGGAGCGCGATTGGAATGGACGCATACATCTGGCCATTGCTCCAACGAAGCTCAACGATCGCATTGAATGGCTAGCCGAAAAGGCTACAGAGATTGGATTGGACGAGTTGTCGTTTCTCAACTGCCAGTTTAGCGAGCGCAGCGTTATTAAAGTAGAGCGCATCCAGAAGATTGTGGTATCGGCCGTTAAGCAGAGTCACAAGGCCTGGTGTCCTGTGGTCAATGAGATAATGGACTTCCGTAAATTCATTATGCAACCTCGCGATGGACTCAAATTCATCTGTCATTGTTATGACGAGAAAGACGTTGAATGCGATGGAGAGAAACCATACCTGCTCGATGTTCTGGATGGGCGGCAGGATGCTACCGTGCTGGTGGGACCTGAGGGCGATTTCAGCGTACAAGAGGTTCGTTTGGCTATACAAAATGGATATCGTAGTGTCAGTTTAGGCTCCAGCCGCTTGCGGACAGAGACGGCAGGCCTGGTAGCTGTTGACATGATGCAGATTAAGTCTCAGAAACGTTGATATGAATATGAAAAAACTTCTTTTGGGCATTGGTGTTTTGTTGCTGGCTGCAATGATGGCGTTTTTCTTCATCCTTCGTAAGCCTCATTACGACTATCTTAATGTCCTGCCTCAAGATGCGAGAGCACTCCTTCGCGTCAATCTGTCTTCGATGGCAAGCGAATTGGATCTCGACAGCAGGGAAGCCATTCAATTGCTTCAGAAGTGGCAGATTGACAAATCAGGCGTTGGTTTCAATCTTCCTTCTTATGGTTTTGTTTCACGCGAAGGATTCTTTGGATTGGTGTTTCCTATCGTGAAAGATGGTCAGTTCAAAAGATTCCTCGAGCAGAATCATCGTGAAGTGGAGAATCAGCGAGGCTATCATTGGATAACTCTCGAGAGTTGGCTCGCCTGCTTTGATAAATCCAAGTGTCTCATCATGGGACCTGCCTCAAGTGGCGAAATGGGACCTTTGCGCAATCAAATGCATGCCCTGATGAGTCAAAAGGAGCACAAGGTGGAGGCTTTGCAGCAACTCGATCGGATGTCTGGCTCAGCAGCCTTCTTTGCACATTTGGATGTTGTTCCACAGATTTACAGTTCATTCATCAGCAACCTGTTGCCTAAGGATGTTGATCTCAACGAGGTTTCACTCTGCTCAAGTCTGAAAGTGGATTCCAAAGCATTGAAGCTTGAGACTAAACTCCTGTCTGAGAACAGGCAGATTCTTGACAACTTCAAGATTCTCAATGATATGGCTCGTCCCATCCAAGGCGACATGATACATTTCTGCCCAGAATCCCCATTCTTCTTTGCTACAGCAAATGTCGAGGGAGAGAAGTTGCTTGAAATCCTCCGCAAGGATAAGACAATCCGCAGAACGATGGTTGGCTTGAATATGGTGGTGGATGCTGACATGATGATACAAAGCGTAAAGGGTGACGTGGCAGTCACGATGCCCCGTTTCAACCTCCAAAAGCCAGAAGTCTTCTTTTGCGGCAATCTCCAGAAGCAGGATTTCCTTCAGAATGTGGATTCCTGGAAGACAGGTTTGGCCCAAAGCTTTGGTGTAGAGTTCCGTGTGCTCAAGGACCACGATTTCAGCTTGGGGTATGGCGATAAAAGTGGATATTTCGGCGTACGCAAGAATAAACTCTATGTGGCTACCTCTCAAGACGTGGCTGACGAAGCATTCCATTCTGCCTCGAATGCTTATTTGGAGCAAAACCTTTCTCTTATTCAGGACAGCAAACTCTATGTCACAATGGATGTTCGCCAGGCACTTCTGGCATTAGGTTCCATTGCCTTCACGCAGGAGGGGCAAACTCAAGCCCTTGAGATACTGAACGATTTGGAACGCATAGACCTATATTCCTCCGACCTCTCAGGTTTCACCCTGAAGGTTGACGCTAAACAAGAAATCAAGGACATCATCAGCTCTCTATTATTCAAATAAATGGAAACTATCAAACTACTTGATACTCTGCCTAGCGTTTTCGAGAAGCGCGATGATTTAACGAGTGAAGTCTGGCATCACAACGTGTTGATCCAGCGAAGTCAACACGTTCTTATTGAAGCCAACAGCGGTGCAGGGAAAAGCAGTCTCCTTAGCTACATCATTGGTTATCGGCAGGATTATTTTGGAAGGATCCTTTTCGATGACCATGATATCCGTTCCTTTCATGTGAGTGATTGGGTACAGGTTCGTCAGCATAACCTGAGTCTCCTTTTCCAGGATTTGCGGCTCTTCCCAGAACTGACTGCTCTCGAGAATGTTGAAATCAAGAACAACCTTACAGGCTTCAAACCTCGGAAACAGATTGTGGAATGGTTTGACGCTTTGGGTATTGGAGATAAGCTGGATGCAAAGGTGGCTCACATGTCTTTTGGTCAGCAGCAACGTGTGGCCATGATACGCGCTTTGGTGCAACCCTTTGACTTCCTGCTCCTGGACGAGCCCATCAGTCATCTTGATGAAATGAATAGTCGTGTGATGTGTGACATCATGTTGCAGGAAGTGCACTCACAAGGCGCTGGAGTGATAGTAACCAGTATAGGCAAGCACATGACGCTTCCTTACGATAAAACATATAGCCTATGAAACTCGTTTGGAAACTTCTTCGCCAGCATGTCAGTGTCCCTCAGTTGCTGGGTTTCTTCTTGGCGAATCTGCTGGGTATGCTTATTGTTCTCTTGAGCCTGCAGTTCTATCAGGATGTACGTCCTGTATTCTCTCAGGAGGATGGGTTCATCAAGCCGGAGTATCTCATCGTCAGCAAACGTATCTCGGCTGTTGGTGCGCTTTCTTCGTCGACAACAAGCACTTTCAGCGAATCGGATATCCAGGACTTGCGTTCGCAGCCTTTCTGCAAAGGGATAGGTGGATTTGTGGCCAGTCAGTACAAGGTCGCATGTAGTTTAGGTATCAAGGGTGTGGCTCAGTTTGGCACGGAAATGTTCTTCGAGAGCGTCCCAGACGAGTATGTGGATGCCGATGTGAAGCAATGGACATTTGACCCAGAGCATCCTATGGTTCCTATCATCTTGCCTCGAACTTACCTCGCTATCTATAACTTTGGTTTCGCTCAGAGCCAATCCCTCCCCAAGATATCCGAGGGTGTCATCGGTTTGGTAGATATGACGATTGTCATGAGAGGCAATGGGCAGGAACAGCACATCGAAGGTCGTGTCATAGGTTTCTCCACTCGCCTGAACACCATCCTGGTACCTCAGAGCTTCATCCGATGGAGCAATGAGAAGTTTGCTCCTGAGGCAGATACATCACCCACACGTCTCATTGTTGAGGTTTACAATCCTACCGATGATGCTATTGTGAAATACATGAACGAGCATGGTTACGAATTGGAGGATGACAAACTGGATGCAGGCAAGATAACCTATTTCCTCAAGATTGTGTCTGCAATCGTCATGTGTGTTGGATTGCTCATCAGTATCCTTAGCTTCTATATTCTCATGCTCAGCATTTACTTGTTGGTGCAGAAGAACACGGAGAAACTTCGCAATCTGTTGCTCATTGGCTACAGTCCTGCCCGTGTTTCGCTGCCTTATCAGTTGCTCACTTTATGCGTGAATGCAGCTGTGTTTGTCATATCCCTGGTTGCTTTGTATTTTATACGTCAATATTATATGCAGATGATATGGGCAATGTTCCCTCAGATGGACGAAGCTCCCATGTGGCCAGCGATATTGTTGGGCATTACTCTTTTCCTGATTGTTACGGTACTCAATGCAGTTGCAGTCAGGAACCGCGTCATCAGCATTTGGAAAAACAAGGAATAAATGGAAGGATTAGAATTACTTTATAAGAAATATACAGGCAAGAATTCAATCTCATGTGAGAAACTTCCCAAGGCTGGCAGTAATCGTCAGTACTATCGCTTCATTGCTGCTGATGGATCCACTTTGATTGGCGTGGTGGGAACAAGCCGTGATGAGAACCATGCCTTTTGCTATCTCTCCGAACAGTTCTCTCTTCTCCAGCTGCCCGTACCTCGAGTTGTAGCGAAATCTGATGATGGTCTTCGATATCTTCAGGAGGACTTGGGTGACTTGACCCTTTTTGATGCTCTCAAGAATGGTCGTGAAGCTGGAGGTCGTTATACCAAAAGGGAAAAGGATCTTCTGCGTCACACGATTGCTTTGCTTCCCAGC
The DNA here is from genome assembly GCA_017427185.1 of Bacteroidaceae bacterium. Taxonomy (GTDB): domain Bacteria; phylum Bacteroidota; class Bacteroidia; order Bacteroidales; family Bacteroidaceae; genus Physcousia. The sequence continues at coordinate 135,017 of JAFRTJ010000030.1, forward strand.
ATCCAGATTCGAGGTGGACGCAGTTTGGATTTCTCTCATTGCTACCCTCAGGCAGAGATGGATGTAACGAATGTTCTCTTTGACCTAAACTATTTCAAGTATTGCTTTCTGAAGGCTACAGGCCTCGATTTTCATGAGCTGAAGCTGGAAGCCACGTTTCAGCTTATGGCCAAGGATGTTGCCTGCATCCAGACGCGTGCTTTCATGTATCGAGATTTTCAGGCTCGCAATGTGATGCTCGACTCTAAAGGGAATCCTTATTTCATTGATTTCCAAGGTGGTCGCAAGGGTCCTATCCAGTATGATGTTGCCAGTTTTCTTTGGCAAGCTTCAGCACGATACTCGTCCGATCTTCGTCGTGAATTGATTAAGGTCTACATCGAGAATCTTAAACAGTACACAGAGGTTTCTGAAGTCACGTTCCGTTCTGACCTTAAACTCTGCGTTCTGTTCCGACTGATGCAGGTTCTGGGCGCTTATGGCTTTCGTGGTTATTTCGAGCGCAAGAAGCATTTCCTCGAGAGCATTCCGCCAGCAATGGATAATCTTCGCGAGATGTTGGCGGAAGATGCTTGCCCATATCCCTATATGCGTGAGGTACTAACCAATCTGGTCAATATGCCTCAGTTTGTATCCACTCCTCAGAAGCCACACGTGCGTGCAGATGGATACAAGACAACCAATCGCAACCCTTACAAGGCGCACGTGCAGGATGGACCTGCAACGTTTAGTAAGTACGATGGTAAGGGGCCTTTGGTGGTGCGGGTCAATAGCTTTTCCTACCACAAAGGTATTCCTGAGGATCCAAGTGGCAACGGTGGAGGTTATGTCTTTGATTGTCGCAGTACTCACAATCCTGGCCGATACGAACCATATAAAAATCTTACAGGTCTCGATGAGCCAGTGATTCGTTTCTTGGAAGACGACGGCGAGATTCTCTCTTTTCTCGACAGTGTTTACAAGTTGGCTGATGCTCACGTACAGCGCTACATTCAACGTGGATTCACCAGCTTGATGTTCAGTTTCGGATGTACAGGAGGCCAGCATCGTAGTGTCTATTCTGCCCAACATTTGGCTGAGCATATCCATCAGAAGTTTGGTGTGGAAGTTCGCATCAACCATCGTGAGCAGGATATTGTGCAAGTTCTGGAGGTAAACAAATGAAATGTATGGTTTTCGCAGCGGGTTTGGGAACCCGGCTCAAGCCCCTCACTGATCAGATGCCCAAAGCTTTGGTACCTGTGGCTGGCCGTCCTTTGCTTCAGATCCTCCTGGAGAAACTTCATTCAGCTGGATTTCATGATGTGGTTATCAATGTCCATCATTTTGCTTCCATGATAGAGGAGTTTGTTTCTACACTTCATCTTGATGGTATGCTGGTTCGTTTCTCTGATGAACGTGATGAACTTCTGGAGACAGGGGGCGGCATAAAGCATGCTGTGTCCCTTCTGCAGGGTGTCGATCGATTTCTCATCCACAATGTTGACATCTTGAGTAATGTAGACCTCAATGCCTTCTTCCTTAGAGGTGAAGGTACGCAAGCTACTTTGCTCGTCAGTCCTCGAGAAACGCAACGTTATCTTCTCTTTGACGATGAAATGCGCTTGGTGGGGTGGACGAATGTGAAGACTGGACAGGTGAAGAGTCCATATCCCAATCTTGATCCTATGCGTTTCCATAAGTATGCTTTTGCAGGGATTCATCAGATGAGCACTGATCTTTTCCATTATTTCAATGAATGGCCTCAGAAGTTCAGCATTGTGGATTTCTATCTCAGTATCTGCCACTTGGAACCTATCTACGGTTACCTGAAACCAGACCTTCGTTTGATGGATGTTGGCAAACTTGACACGTTGCATCAGGCAGAGTTTTTCTTAGATTCAATATCTTCCCATCCATGAAGATTCAGGAGTTCCAGACGATATTTGCAAGGCATCCGAAAGTGAAGACATTAGGTCGTCTCTTGGCAGCAGCTGACGGCAAGCGTGTCATCCATTTGCAGGGACTTCATGCAAGTTCAGCATCTGTGGTCTTTGCTTCGCTTCCTCATGCTCGTCCTGAGGTGCTCCATGTGCCTTATGTCTTTGTCTTGGATGACATGGAAGAGGCTGGCTATTTCATGCATGACTTGGTACAAATCCTTGGGGATGAACAGGTGCTTTTCTTTCCCAGCAGTTTCAAACGTGCAATCCGATTCGGACAGCATGATGCAGCCAGCGAGATTCTCCGTACAGAGGTATTAGGCCGTTTGAGCTCTGGCAAGTTGCCGCTTTATGTGGTCACTTATCCTGAGGCTTTGGCTGAGATGGTGGTCACACGTGAGAAACTAGCCAGTGAGACACTCTCGCTCAATGTGGGGGAGCGCGTCGACCTTATGTTTGTTCAGGAAACACTTCTTGGATTCGGTTTCCAACGTGTTGACTATGTCTACGAGCCAGGACAGTATTCTGTGCGTGGCAGTTTGATTGATGTGTATTCCTTCAGTTGCGAGAATCCATATCGCATTGACTTCTTTGGAGATGAAGTAGACAGTATCCGCACATTTGAAGTTCAGAATCAGTTGAGTCTCAATAAACTTCAGAGTATCAATATTGTACCGCAGTTGAGTAGTCAGCAATCTTCACGCGAAAGCATCCTTCATTTTCTACCTTCTGATGCAGTTCTCGTCATGAAGGATCTCACATATCTGTGTGACCGTATCAGTCAGGTATGGGAGGAAGGTTTCTCACAGCAGGCTCTTGTTGCTGAACAGGCAACCAGCGAGGTTGAAGAACGTGAGCAGATGGAACAGCTTCAGCGTGAGATTCTTTTGGTTCGTCCCAGTGAATTCAACCAGTTGGTTCTTGGTTTTTGTCGTGTCATGATAGGATCAGGATTGCCTCAGAAAGGGCACGATACAGCCATTCTGGAATTCTCCACTCATCCGCAGCCCATTTTCCACAAGAACTTCGATTTACTCTTCAGTACCCTTCAGGATTATCAGTCGAAGGATTACAATATATATATTCTAGCAGACAGCGTTAAGCAAACTGACCGATTGGAGAGTATATTCCATACTCAAGAGACAGGCATCCTGTTCACTCCTGTGGATCGTACTATTCATGCTGGCTTTATAGATGATGACTTAAAGTCCTGCTATTTTACTGATCATCAGATATTTGACCGTTACCATAAGTACAACTTGAAGAGTGATCAGGCCCGCAGCGGCAAAGTGGCACTTACGCTAAAGGAACTTAAGCAGTTCGAGATAGGTGACTATGTGGTTCATGTCGATCATGGAGTGGGACGGTTCGGAGGTTTGGTGCGTATACCCAATGGAGACAAGTGGCAGGAGGTCATAAAAATTATCTACAACAACAATGATGTCATCTTTGTCAGCATTCATTCGCTTCACAAGGTTTCCAAGTATAAAGGCAAAGAAGGGGAGCCGCCACGTATCAGTACGCTAGGAACAGGTGCGTGGGAGCGCATGAAGGAACGCACGAAGGCTAAGATAAAAGACATTGCCCGCGATCTGATCAAGCTTTACAGTCGTCGTCTTGAGGAGAAAGGTTTCTCTTTCAGTCGCGACAGTTATATGCAGCACGAGCTCGAGGCCAGCTTCCTTTATGAGGATACGCCTGACCAACTCAAGGCAACTCAGGAGGTGAAAGCCGATATGGAGAAGTCTCGCCCCATGGATCGTCTTGTATGTGGAGACGTGGGATTTGGCAAGACTGAGGTAGCTGTTCGTGCTGCCTTTAAGGCTTGTGCCGACGGAAAGCAAGTTGCTGTGCTTGTTCCTACCACTGTACTGGCCTATCAACATTTCCGTACTTTTACGGAACGTCTGCAGGATATGCCTGTCCGCGTGGAGTATCTGAGCCGTGCGCGCAATGCAGCAAAGACGAAAGAGATTCTGGCTGACCTGCATTCTGGCAACATAGACATTATCATTGGTACACATAAATTGATAAGCAAGACCGTTAAGTTCAAAGACTTGGGATTGCTCATCATCGACGAGGAGCAGAAGTTTGGTGTTTCCTCGAAAGAGAAACTTCGCCAGATGAAGGTGAATGTCGATACACTTACCCTTACTGCAACTCCTATTCCACGTACCCTGCAGTTCAGCTTGATGGGTGCGCGTGATCTCAGTGTCATCCAGACACCTCCCCCCAACCGCTATCCCATTCAGACGCAGGTTTGCCAGTTTAGTGGTGCTGTCATTGCTGAGGCCATCAATTTCGAGATGAGTCGCAATGGTCAAGTCTTTCTGGTCAGCAATCGCATAAGCAATCTCCCTGAATTGGAGGCACTTGTCCATAAGTATGTTCCAGATGCTCGTGTGGCAGTCGGACATGGTCAGATGCCTACAGACCAGTTGGAAAAGATTGTACTCGATTTTGCCAATTACGACTTCGATGTACTCATCAGTACCACCATCATCGAGAGTGGTTTGGATATTCCCAATGCCAATACTATCATCATCAATGGCGCTCAGAATTTTGGTCTCAGCGATCTCCATCAGATGCGTGGTCGGGTGGGGCGCAGCAACAAGAAGGCATTCTGCTACCTGCTGGCTCCTCCCATGAGTGCTCTCAATGCTGAGGCGCGTCGTCGTCTTCAGGCTATTGAGACGTTCAGTGATCTAGGCAGCGGTATCCACATTGCCATGCAGGATCTTGACATTCGTGGGGCAGGAAATCTTTTGGGGCCTGAGCAAAGTGGGTTCATAGCCGATCTTGGCTACGAGACGTATCAGAAGATTCTCTCTGAGGCAGTCAAAGAGCTTCGAAACGATGAATTTCAGGAATTGTATGCAGAGGAAGTCAAGGCTGGCAACATCAATGACGGAAGCAATTTTGTGGATGAATGTTTATTCGAGAGCGATTTGCAGATGTTCTTCTCTGACGAATATGTTCCCACCAGCAGCGAGCGTATGCTCCTCTATCGCGAGTTGGACGGTTTGGAGCGCGAGGAGGATATACAGAAATTCCGTCAGCGCATGATCGATCGCTTTGGGGAGATTCCTCCTGAGGGTGAGGAGCTTATACGTGTCGTGTCCCTTCGTCGTCTGGGCAAGTATTTTGGAGCAGAGCGCATCGTGCTGAAATCAGGACGAATGCGTCTTTATTTCGTCTCCAATCCTGATAGCGCGTTCTATCAGAGTCATGCTTTCGGACAAACCATCTCCTTCTGCACCACCAACCTTCATCGCTGCCTTCTGGAGGAGAACAAGAATCATCGCAGCCTTCTCATTAAGGATATTTCCAGTGTGGAGCAAGCTGTCCATCTTTTGGAGCAAATGCAGAAAATTTGAAACTCATGAGTATGGAAGAATATATTTTCGATAGGGTGAAGCTCCTCTTGGGAGAGGAAATGATGGAGATAATCGCCCGTAAGCGTGTGATTCTCTTTGGTGTAGGGGGAGTCGGTTCCTGGTGTGCCGAGAGTCTTGTCCGCAGCGGCATCAGACATCTTACCATTATTGATAGTGACTGTGTTAGCATCACCAACATAAACCGTCAACTCATGGCCACCACCAAGACCATTGGCATGGTCAAGGTGGATGCTCTGCGCAATAGGCTCCTTGATATCAATCCTGATGCTGAAGTAATTGCCATTCAGCAGGTTTACAATAAGGAGACGGCTCCTCAATTCCATCTCGAGGATTATGATTACATAGTGGATGCGATAGATTCGCTGCAGGAGAAGGCCGATTTGATTCGTCATGCCACTCGCTGTCCAGGCAAGTTCTTTAGTGCAATGGGTGCCGCCTTGAAACTCGACCCTACACGCATTCAGGTCGCTGAGTTTTGGAAAGTGAAGGGATGCCCTCTCGCTAAGGCACTTCGCCATAAGTTCAAGCAGAGCAAGGACTTCCCAAGCAAGAAATTCCTTTGTGTCTATTCCGAGGAATTATTGCAGAACAAGGGTGAAAGTCATCACCTCGATACGTACGACTCTACGTGTCCTCCAGTTCAGACAACTCCTGCCAATCAGGATCTCACAGGCCTTGAGTGGCATTCACGTAAAGTCCATGTCAATGGTACCCTCTGCCACGAAGTTGCTATCTACGGCTTTACGATTGCTGGCCTCATCATGCGTGACATTATTGGATAGAACCAAGATTGCCCCCGTAGTTTACTGATTTTATTGCATTGACTGACCTTTATCGACACGTTGAAAACACCGTCTTTTCGAGGGGAGTTTTCGTAAGTGGTTGATTATCAAGGTGGAAGCGAAACGAAAAGAACGAAGCGTGACAATTGGGACAAAAGACACCCCATTTTTTTTCACCTTCTGCCGCTCGCGGAGGGGGGATTGTTGTCTAAACAATTAGTTGTACTGGTAATATAACTAACTAATATATATATACTTATAACGATATTTACTATAAATATTATTATAATTATTATTATACAATAATGATATAATCATTATCATATATATTACCAATATCATTAATATCATCATATATACCTATTATTCTCTCTATTTGTGTGTTTATTTCAGTGATCAGAAATGGCTGCTCTAGTGAGGTTTTCCGTGAAGACTGAGGGGGTAAAGAGACAAAAATGCTGATTTTTGATGAAAAAATGCAGGAAAATAAGCCAAAAATGAGGCTATTTTTCGGCAGGAAGTGATAGTAATGTATAGTATTATATTATCTAACTAATTGATTATTAACAACATAAGCTATCTATTCCATTCTCCTTACCCTCGATTTCGGGGAGTTTGGTGCATAAAAACAATTGTCCCAATTGTCCCAATTGTCACGCAAGGATTTTTTCATCTTTGTGTCCTCGATTAAAAACTCAGAATCGAGCGTCTGCATGGAAGTGGGGAAGCGTTGGAAGAATTCAGAATCGAGCGTCTGCGTGGGAGTGGGGAAGCGTTGGAAGAAATATGCTGGAGCAAAGCGTGACAATTGGGACAAAAGACAGTCCATTTTTTTTCACCCTCACTCAGGATTGGGGAGGAATGGAGTTCACGAAAAAAGCCTAACCGATGGATTGTCGATTAGGCTTGGTGGAGAATATCGGAATCGAACCGATGACCTCTTGCATGCCATGCAAGCGCTCTAGCCAGCTGAGCTAATCCCCCATTTTTTTCTTTTGCTTGTGCAAAGATAGGCAGTTTTTCCTTAATTCACAAATCTTATCATTCTTTTTTTTGTAAAACCATGAAAAATGCTTATTTTTGCACTTAAATAGATACATTGGAACTTTATGCGTAGTTTTTTCTTGACAATAATATGCTCCCTTTTTGCTCTTGCTGCTCTGGCAGTTCCTGCTGAACGAGTGCGCCGCTTGCTTACGCTGGTGGATGGCACTCGAGTGGTCGGTACCCTGATGGGCAACGAGGATTATGCTTTCTATCTTTCGGACGACGGATACATCATCGAGTCGACGGACGAGGGCTATGTGCTGACGGATCAGACACTGCAGGATCTGTGGGAGGAGGAAGATGACGATGAACCAATTGCGCGTCGTGACGCTCCTGCCCGCCGTATCGGCACATTAGAATCTGCTGCTCTGAAGTGTACTGGTGTGCAGCGGGTTCCTGTTGTTCTGGTGAGTTTCTCTGATAAGGATTTTTCAGTTGCCTCAGACGAAGAGTCTGTACGTGCCTATTACGAAAAGTTCTGCAATGGTACTCTCGATGGGAACCTCTATACGGGTCATGGAAGTCATGGTAGCATACGTGACTATTTTGTTGAACAGAGCGACAGCGTGTTCTTCCCAGAATTCACCGTCATAGGCCCTGTGAAGTTGGACAACACTTATGCATATTATGGTCACAACGAAGGAAGCTCGCGCGACGTGATGTTTGATACTTTCCGTTCTCATGCTATAGCTAAGGCTTTGCAGCTGCAGAGTGACTGGTCTCCATTCGACAACGATGGGAATGGTGATGTCGATATGATCTTTTTCATCTATGCAGGTTTGGCAGAGAGTAATGGAGGAGGTGAGGATACTATTTGGCCGAAGGAGACGACGAGTTCTGTGCGTATTGGTGGCATCCGTTTTGCTACCACAGGTTGCTCCAACGAGCTTCGTCCCTCCAAGTGGAACGAGGATCGCACGGAGATACTAAGCGTGAGACCTGATGGTGTCGGTGTCTTCATCCACGAGCTCAGCCACGCCCTTGGATTACCAGATTTCTACGACACAAAGAGTGTTGCCTTCGGAATGGATCTCTGGAGTGTGATGGACTATGGCGAGTATGGTAATGGTGGGTATAACCCAGGCAATTACACAGCATACGAGCGAGATTTCATGGGGTGGCGTAAGTTGATTCCTGTGGAAGAACCCAGCACTTTGCGAATCGCATGTTTCTCAGATGGAGGAGTTGGGTACAAAGTGACCAACGAAGAGAATTCTGACGAATACTATATCCTTGAGAATCGTCAACCAAAGGGATGGGACGACAAGATAGGCTTGCGCGGTCATGGCCTGCAGGTCACTCATGTGGATTATAATCGTTCGCGTTGGACAAACAATGAAGTGAACACCAGTCCCAAACATCAGCGCATGACCATCATTGCTGCCAATGACCTTTATCTTGGCACGAATTCAGCTTCCAGTCGCGATGAGTGGTATGCTTGTCTGGCTGGCCAGCTCTATCCGGGAGACACATTCAACTATGACCTTACAGATGACACCTATCCAGCCGCCACTGTTTTCGCTGGGCAGTATATGAGCAAACCCATTCAGGATATATCTGAGGAGCCTGATGGTACCATAACCTTGAAGTATCGCCCTCTTGGGATGTTGGATGCTCCCGCTGGCTTTGTGGTGGAGAACCTTGGCGAGGATGGCTTCACCATCGCATGGGGTCCTGTCATGGATGCCTCTTGTTATCATGTGCAACTTATGCAGGACGATGCTCTTTTCACCCAAGTGGATTCCCTAAAAGCCACAACTTTCCGTTTCTCGAATCTGGAGCCTGATACAAAGTACACGGTACGTGTGCGTGCGATGGACGACAGGTACCTCAACAGTCTTTATGAGGAGTATTCGGTCACTACTTATGCTACCGCTATCCAATCCATCCCTTATGGCGAGGATCTCACCCGTGTCTATTCCCTCAGCGGTGAGTTTGTTACGGAGTGTTTCGATGACGAGATTGGCCGCCTTGGTCTTCATCGTGGAGTCTACATTCTTCGCTCCAGTACCGGCAAGACCAAGAAGATGTTTATCAAGTGATTAACGGATTGGATAGCCCCGACTGGGCAGGGAATGTCAATATAGGTATTAGGGATTGTTTGAAAACAGATATGACTCATTAGATTAAGAAAATCTGTCGAACCGTTGTTTATGAGGAAATTGTTGTTTGCCATTTTACTCTTTTCATCTGTTGCTTACGCATGGTCGGTTCCTGCACGTCGCATCACCCAAATCTACACGTTGCAGGATGGAAGTCAACAGGAACTTACTCTCACAGGTGATGAATTTGGCCATTGTTTCCTCTCTGCTGATGGCAGAGCCTTTCTGATGGATGAGGAGGGTATCATGCAGCCCGTTTCAGCTGACGAGGTGAGAAGTCGTCGTCAAACTCGTTCTCTTCAACGCAACTCCACACGTAGGGTACGCCAGAATATCACTTTCCAAGGTACGAAGAGAGGCCTTGTCATCCTCGTTAATTTCTCTGATAAAGAATTTGTTACGAGATCTCCCCAGCTCACCTTATCCCGTATCTTCAACGAGCATGGATATTCAGAGGGTTATTTTACGGGTTCCGTTCATGATTATTTTTATGACCAAAGTTATGGTCTTTTCGACCTTGAGTTTGATGTGGTTGGTCCCTACACTCTGAGTCATAATATGGCTTATTATGGTGAGAACAATTCGAAAGGTGATGACAAACGTGCTGCCACTATGGTTGCAGAGGCATGCCGTTTGGCTGATAAAGATGTTGATTTTGCTCGTTATGATTGGGATGGCGACAACGAAGTAGACCAGGTGTATGTCATTTATGCAGGATATTCGGAAGCATCTGGTGCCCCTCCTTCAACTGTCTGGCCTCACGAATGGGACCTCGAGAGTGCTACCAGTATTCGTGATGGGGATGGGGCTATTCGTTTGGATGGAACTGTCATCAACACGTATGCATGCAGTAATGAGTTGCAGGGTACCAGAGGATCACGCATCAGTGGCATAGGAACAGCCTGCCATGAGTTTTCTCATTGTTTGGGGTTACCCGACATGTATGATACAACGGGAAAAGCTTTTGGAATGGACTGCTGGGATTTACTCGATTATGGTTGCTACAACAACGATGAATACACACCAGCTCCATTCACTTCTTATGAGCGAATGTTCTGCGGATGGCTTACTCCTATCGTCCTTACGGGTCCTGCAACGGTCGAGGGACTTGCCCCCATCACATTAGCTCCAGTGGCTTTCATTATCTACAACAAGGCAAATCCCAATGAATTTTATATGCTGGAAAATCATCAGAAGCAAGGTTGGGACAGTTATTCATACGGTCATGGATTGCTTGTAATCCATGTTGATTATGACGAAGATGCATGGTACGACAACTCAGTCAACGATGTAGCCTCTCACCAACGCATGACCATTATTCCTGCCGACAACTCGTTGTCTGGAAGAAATCTGGCGGGGGATCCATTCCCAGGTACTTCGAACAATACCTCTCTTACCAACACGACTCAACCTGCAGCTACGCTTTACAATATGAATTCTGATGGGCAAAAACTGCTTTCTTGTCCCATCACCAACATACAGGAGAGTGCCGCTGGACTCATTTCTTTTGAGACGGCCGGTGACCAAACTGACATCTCTGACATCAAGAGAGAACAGGACACTTCTGCATGCTATGACTTTCTCGGTCGAATACTTCCCTCCCGTCCCATGTCTGGCTTTTATCTTCAAGGAGGAAAGAAATATATGAACAAATAATTGCTAACTACATCAGAAATCAACGAATACAAAAGTTAAGGAAATGAAAAAGATTGTTTTAATGCTCCTCATGACCGTGTTTGCCGTTGGGGCACAGGCTCAGTTGAAGAACAACAAGTATCACGAACCCATTAAAGTTGCCAAGAAGTGGAAGAAATACAATCCAGGCGATGTGATTTTTCGTGATGAAAGTCCAGAGTCAGAGGGTTCCAAGATATACCACCGCATCATCCCTAATCCCACTCCCTACATTCAGGAGAATGCGTTGCGTGTTTTGCAGACTCTTTATTGGAGTCCCAAAGACAAGAATGTACCCAAGTTGGATCGCATAATCTATACATTAAAGGAATATGATGGTGTTAGCGAGAAGTATGGTCATGGAGACCATGTTGGAATCCGATACAGTACGAAATGGATTGAACGCAGTTTTGCGGGCAATGATACGATGAAGCTGGATTATGAGACGCGAGGGGTACTATATCACGAGTTGACTCATGCCTATCAATTGGAACCCAAGAACTGTGGAAATTATAGTGATGGTGGAGAGTATTGGTGCTTCATTGAAGGCATGGCAGATGCAGTTCGTTTGGCTTGCGGATGCTTTGAGCAAGATTTCCAGAGTAAGGATCGCCCTCGTGCTGAGACATGGCGCAAAGGATATCGTGTGGCTGGCTATTTCCTATGGTGGATTCAACAAACCAAAGACAAGAATTTCTTGAGGAAATTCAATCGTTCCGCAGCAGAATTGGATACATGGTCATGGGATGCTGCTATGAAACACGTTTTAGGTAATAAGCCAGAGAATGGAGTAGAGGCACTTTGGGATGAATACCGTAAGGCTATTGGCGAAAAGTAATACATAATTTTAATTGAAGAATATCATGAAAAAATGGATTTTAGGATTTGTATTGACGATTGTCGGTATATTTCCTTCATTTGCACGCAAGCAGTGGACTGAGAAGGAAGCATGGAAATGGCAAGAGAGAGTGGGCGTTGTGAAAGGGTTCAATGAAATGATTCCCGCCTATCCGGGCATGACTCTCGATGAGATTCTGAGCAAGGCTAAGGAAATTGGGCTCAATAATGTTCGCTTTTGGATTCCTGGTGCTACAGCTGATGAGAAGATAGCCAACCTGAAGCGTATTGTTGATACGGCAGAGAAGTATGGGATTACATGCTCTCCTGTTCTTACAATGCCTTTCCCCAAAGCTTTCTCAACGTCTGGCGGAACGGATGAGGGTGCTTTGAAGGAGATGGAGGTTTACACCAAGAAGGTAATTGGAGCTTTTGCCAAAGATCGGCGCATCATTATGTGGGACTTGTTCAACGAGCCAGGCTGTGTGAACTTCTTCTCTGCAGGAGATGCCGACTTCACACTTTCGCTGAAAGCCGTTGAGTACTTTCTGGAATGGAGTCTTGAGATGGATCCTGTTCAGGCCTTGACTTCCAGTATCTTCTGGCGTGGCGACCTGATAAACAATGAGACGCCACTCCACAAGTATGCTCGTGAGGTGGAATCGAAGATGGATGTCCATAACTTCCATGATTATGCGGCAGCAGGCGACAGCGATCATCCACAGGAATACCAGCGCAAACTGATGGATTATCTGCTGGGCATCAGCAATCGTCCATTAGTCTGTACGGAATGCCTTACGCGTGTGAACAATTCAGGACTGTCACGTACCTTCGCAGATTTCCAGCCCTATAATGTGAATTTCTATTTGTGGGGACTTTATATTTGTGACCGTAACTGGGCTGTCCGTTGGGAGCGATCTTCATACGACCCTTACGAGAACTCTTTCCATAACTTGTTGCGTCCAGACGGAGATCCTATTGATTTCCGTGATATCGAGTTGATACGCAACTATTGTTTCACCAATGGAAAGTCGGTAGATCCTGGAGCTGAGTATACAGACAGGTGGGAGAATCAGAAAGCATGGCGCTGGATGTCGCTGGGTCCCGTTAAAGGGCGACAGTTTGACAGGGTCAGCGATGCCTTGGCATGGTTGAATACGCCTGAGGCAAAGAATGGTTTCAACAGTTTGAACGTGAAGTGGAACTATAACGAATATCTCTCCAATGAGAATGCTTTCTATGCTCAAGCCGATTCCTTGCTGAAGATGGCTGATGCTCATGGGATGACCGTCTTGCCAACTCTCTTGTCCGATGCAGACTTGACGGCAGTAGATAAAGATCTTGCTCAGTATGTTGGGCATGTGATTCGACGCTACTATCAGGATGCTCGCATACAGGCGTGGGACTTATATTATCAACCAGGAGCAGTATCCAAAGATACAGAACGCTTGAAAGAACTTTTGAAGATGCTGTTCCGATATGGTCGCTACGAGTGGCCTAATCAGCCTATGATGGTAACTCCTGTTGTGCGTGTTCAGAAATTTCCACCAAATTTTGATTATCATAGAGCTTTATTCCATGGTACCACCAATGGTTGGAACCGTTTGGAGTACCAGGGAGGAGCGAATGCTGATTTGTGTTATCTGGCTTGGAAATTGAGTGATGTGATAGCATTTGCATCCAATCAAACTGCTCCTCAGACAGGTTGGCTCAAGAGTGTGGCCTTCCGTTATGGCCGTCCTGTTTTTGTGACGAACTGGCAACCAACAGATGACGGTAATGCAGCAGAAACGTTGGATAATTTCAGCCGTAGCCACACATTCTGGTATCAGAGTGGTCATACTGCCACCTTGAAGAATCTGGAGAACTTCAAGTTTAAGCCGATTACAGTTGGACACTAAAAAGGAAAGGCTCGCCCCAATGGCGAGTCTTTTCTTATTCAACCAAAAGGAAGCACAGATAGATACTGGCTTCGCAAAAGAGGAACGTGGCGCCACAACAGTCGCCCGTGTAACCCTGGATGCGATGGTACATATATAAAATAAGGATGCCTACCACCAAAACAGGAATGATGAAAAGAAAAGGATGGGGCATCGTTCCCATGTAGAGCCATAGAGCAGCGCAGGGAAGCATCGCAACAAGGATACGTAGGGCATGCCAGCCCTTCTGCATGGGAGTGTATATAACATGAGCCTTGGATTCTTCTTCTTGACGCGCATAAGGAAGATACAGGATAAGTAGCGAAGCACAACTTTTTGCCCATATATCAGCCGTCAGGATCATGGTAGACGTTAGAAGAATGGGATTGCTGAAACCTCCTTGCACACTTTGTCGCAGATATATTACAGGTAGTTCCTGCATGGCATTATAGAAGAAGAGAAAATACATGATAAGTCCTAAGACACCATACGTTCCGATATGGCTGTCCTTCATGATTTGTAAGATACGGTCACGTGAGGTTCCTCCTCCCATTCCGTCAAAGAAATCTGCTAATCCATCCTCGTGGAGAGCCCCTGTAAGCAAGATGCGTGCAATGATTGCCAACAAAATGGCATAAGGTACGGAAAGAACTTGTACGGCGATAGCAAAAGTGAGAGCCATCGTGCCACCTGTAATCCAACCAGCGAATGGCCAGTAGTCTACGGCATGACGGAAACATTCGCCATCCACCTGACGTATTTTCCACCAAGGGAGTCGTGTGAAGAATGTGAAGGCTGCAAGAAGCCTGTCAAAAGTATTTTGTAATCTTGGCATTGTCAAAGTTGTTCATTTCGTTAATCATATTCACGGCACTCTGGATGATAGGATAGGCGCAGAGTGCCCCTGTTCCTTCGCCCAATCGGAGGCCCAGGTTGAGTAGCCCGCTGACACCCATTCCTTGAAGCATGAGTTGATGTCCTGCCTCGTCTCCTTGGTGGCAGAAAATCGCACTCTTAAGGAAGCTGGGACGCAAGCGGCAAGCCATCAAGGCACAAGCACTCATGATGAATCCGTCTACCAGAACAATCATACGCAGTTCATCAGCTCGAAGCATCGCCCCTACGGCTGCAGTCATCTCGAAGCCACCAAAAGTTTGCATGACAAGTAATGGATCATTTCCAGATATGGCATGATGATTCAAGCTACGTTCGAGAACATTTAGTTTGTGGCGTATTCCCTCGTCGTTGAGGCCAGCACCAGCTCCCACACATTTCTCCAGCGGGATATTCTCGAGCAGATGCATCCAGATGCTTGAAGCAGAAGTATTGGCAATCCCCATCTCGCCAATTGAGAGGATGTTGCATCCCTTCCCAGCACATCCATCAACCAATTCGCGTCCAACCTCGAGGCATCTGTTCATCTCTTCCTCTGTCATAGCAGGCTCGTAGAGAAAGTTCTTGGTGCCATGAGGAGCAATTTTACGATTAAGAATGGCAGGATAGGCACTAAGGTCGTAATCCACTCCCATGTCAACCAACTGAAGATCAAATTGATGCTGGCGACAGAACATGTTGACTCCTCCTCCTCCACGTGTGAAGTTGATCATTTGCTGCCATGTAACACATCGAGGTGACACGCTGACTCCCTCGTGCTCGATACCATGGTCGGCTCCAAGCAGGAGGTGGCATGGATGTGAAAGGCTAGGGGAGAGCGTCTTTTGGATGAGTCCTATCTGGAGAGCCAGTTGCTCCAGTCTTCCCATCGATCCTTTTGGCTTGTTGAGATTGTCTATTTTGTGCAGCAAGGCATTTCGTAAGGAGAGTTCCTCAGCATCCTCGAGAGGAGATATGGTAGACAATGAATCAGATGCGTTTTGAGCCATTTCTTTTGTTCCTTTTCGTTTTCTTCTTGAGCCAACCTTCACGTTAAAGGACAGGCGATGTCTTTATTTTTACAGGAATGCCACTCACCATGAGAATCACCTCATCTGCTTGGGATGCCACGAACTGATTGAGCCATCCCAGTAAGTCTGTAAACCTTCGTTGCACAGCATTGGGTGAAACTCCTCCCATACCTATCTCATTGGTGACAAAGATAAAGGTTGCATCCTGCTTGGTGAACTGAAGAAACTCAGCGCGAAGTTCCTCTAGGATGCTGTTTGCATCAGGCAGATCTTCCGCATTGACAGATGCTGCAGTAAAATAGTTTGTGGCCCAAAGTGTGAGGCAGTCAATCAGAACTACACGCCTAGCGACATCGTGCTGGGAAAGTTTTTGCTCTTCCTCGATGTTTGTCCATTCTGGCCCTCGTCTCTCCTGATGATGGAGCACACGCAGGCGGAATTCGTCGTCCCATATATGTGCTGTTGCCATATAGATGGGATGGGGCGAGAGGGAAAGAGCCAACTTCTCAGCGTATAGGCTTTTTCCAGACCTTTCACCTCCAGTAATCAGATAAATCCGTTTCATGACTACAAAGGTACAAAAAAAAGGTCTATTGAGTATGTCGTGAATACGAAAAGGAAAGAAATCGCTCATTATTTCCTTAAAGAGAAGAGTCAATGGTCATGCTATGGAGGCATAGAGGGTGAACTTTGATTTATTTTTTGATAAATTTCTGTCATCTTGCCATTCATTTGAATGGATTTTTCTATCTTTGCACCATCGGAACTAGAAAATTACTCATTTTATTATAGTTTATCGTATGAAAAAGACTTTGTTGTTTGCCGCAAGTTTAGCTTTGCTGGCTTCTTGTGGTCAGAAAAAATGCAATTGCGATTGCACTTGCACAGATTGTAGTTGTAATGGCGAGAAGGCAGCTCCTGCTGCTGCAGCCGTAGATTACGAAATCGTAGAGAACGAGCAGTATGACCTCGCTAACCTGAAGCAAGACGCTGATGGATACTACATTTTGTTTGACGGATCCAGTTTGGACGGCTGGCGTGGTTATGGTCAGGATGCAGTTCCTGCAAGCTGGGAGAATGCTGATGGCACCATTCACTTGAAGGGAAGTGGCACTGGTGAGGCTCAGGCTGAAGGCGGTGGCGATTTGATGTTCGCTCACAAGTTTACAAACTTCACATTGGAACTGGAATACAAGATCTCTAAGGGTGGTAACTCAGGTATCTTCTACTTGGCTCAGGAAGTCAAGGGAGCTGATGGTGAGTATCTGCCTATCTGGCAATCTGCCTCTGAGTATCAGGTACTGGATAACGAGAATCACATCGATGCCCAGCTGGGTGTTGATGGCAACCGTCAGGCAGCCTCTTTGTATGACATGATTCCTGCTAATCCTCAGAATGCCAAGCCATTTGGCGAGTGGAACTCTGCCAAGATCGTTGTCTTCAAGGGTACTGTAATTCATTATCAGAATGGCGAAAAGGTTCTCGAGTATCACCTGTGGACTCCCAAATGGAAGGAAATGCTGGACAACAGCAAATTCTGCGAGGGTGGCGAATTCCCAGCAGCTTACAGCCTCATGATCGAGGAAGGTAAGGAAGGCGGTTACTTCGCACTTCAGGATCATGGCGATGATGTCTGGTATCGCAACGTGCGTATCAAGGTTCAGGACTAACATCCATCTTCTCTCCTAATCAGAGAGAGTGACTGAATAAAAACGAGCAGCCATCTGGAAGAAACGCCAGGTGGCTACTCTCGTTCATGATGCGTTATGCAGCTGAAACTGCTGTAGCCAGAACTTCAACGTGTTGACTTCGCAATATCAACGTGTTCTTCCTGCAGTTTCAACGTGTTCTTCCTGCGGTTTCAACGTGTTGTCTTTTATTATGCGTTGCTTTTCGTTCTTTAACATGAATCGATGACATAAAAGAATGAGGGGCAACTCCGATGTGGAATCACCCCTCACGCGATTGGAAATCAAAACAACTTGATATGCGTATGATGTAATCTGTTTATGAAGAACTATCAAGAAACTGCAATCTTGTGTTCAATCTTCTTCTCTGCCTGGGCCAATCTAGGCAGCTCGATGTGAAGTATGCCGTCTGTAACCTTGGCTGAGATGTTCTCCTTATCAACGTCATCAGGCAGTACATAACTCTGTTCGTAGTTGCTGTAGCTGAACTCACGGCGCAGGTAATGTTCCTTTTTGTCTTCGTTCTTGTGCTCGAACTTCTGTTCCATCTTGACATTCAGGTTTCCTTCATCGTCAAGATTGATCCTGCAGAATTCCTTCTTCAGGCCAGGAGCAGCAATCTCCATTTCGTAAACCTTCTCGTTTTCCTTCACGTTGACTGCTGGTGCTGTAGAATCCATACGTGTCATCCAACCGTCATCAAAGAAATCACCAAATAGTTTTGACATCCAATTGTCGCTGTTGTTTCTACGTGCTAACATCATAATACTTACCTCCTAATTATGTTTTAAGTTTAAGTTTCTTTTTGAATCCTTATTCGCTCTTCTCTTCATTGAGCTTTCGGATTACACTTGATTGGATGCAATGCTTGTGCCAAATCGATTAATGGAAAAAATGGCACAAAAAATGATGTCGAAGTGGTGACAAAGTGACGCAAAGTTTAAAAAAATTAATCTTTCAGTCAAGATTTCCTTTTTGTATCATGTCTTTCATCAGCAAAAGTAAATCAAAAGGACAAATTTCAATAAGGGCAGACAAAAGACAGTCATATTCTCTTATTTTATCGCAAAGTCTCGATTTTCTTAAGGGAGGGTTTCGCCATGACTCATTTTTTTTGTACCTTTACACATCAAAATTGAGATATTGAAAAGATATCAGATTGTAGTAAATCATTAAAAGAAAGAAAACCCAATAGTATTTTGCCAGCTATGAAGCGAACGATATTCCCTTATGATTTCTCTCCCTATTATCCGATAGGGATTCAGCCCTGCCCGATGTATGTGGATGTTGCAAACCGTATTTACGAACGACTAAAGTACTTGGGACTTGATTTGCCGGATGCTGATGAATTGAAAAGAGAGATATCCATCAATGTGGCTATCTACTATGAAGACAAGATGTCAGGAATAAACCTGTGGAATGCATTCGTTGCAAGACATCTGTGCATGTATTTTCATTCCTTGCCATTCTTCGAAGATTTTGATGAACTTGCCAAGAATGATGTAAATGCTAAGGAAGTGGAATTGTTGGTATGGCTTGTGTTATCAAGGAATTTTGATGATCGCTTCCTCAATCCCCTGACTATGGGTGAAGATGTTGCAAATATCATCATGGAGGTACTGACTGAAGATGATGAGGTGGACGTGAATGATGATTTATATGATTTCATTTACGATACAGATAAGACCAATGACTATTTCAAACTGAAGCAGGTGCTGATATGGCTCAGACGCTCATACCTGCTTTGTTCGCCATTGTCTGATGAGAAGTTTTACGAGTTGAAAGATGCATACTCGAGACAGTTCAACAAGAGTGAATCCGTCTACTATGCAGAAACGACTTTCAGCATGACCACAGAAATTGGTCCCTTGGCAATATTACCTCATCTGTGCCTGGCTGATATGTATTACGAGAATAATATGAGTAATGAAGCAGATAAGCTTATGAATCTGAAGTATTGCCAACAAGATGTTTTTGAAGTAGTAGAAGCCGATTCTGACTTTGCCATATTGAAAGATTCCAAGGGAGATCAGTACAAGTTAAGAAATACATATCCTGATATATTTGGTAAATATTCCTACATCGGCACAGCACTTGTTAAATATGGAGATAATGATTGGGAGATAAACGGGCTCCTTTTTAATTCTAACAATGAGGCTTATGACAGAATGTGCGAACGTAAGAAAGAATTGAAACTATCATACGAACATGCCTATCCGTTATTCATGGAACGTACAAACGGAAAACGTTTGGCTTTCTTTCAGAATACAGATGAGCTTAAGGACTGGTTAATGAAGATTTCTCCAAAAATGGACATGACGGAGGTAATCTATCAGTTACCAAGTGGCTCACAAGTTGCTTTTATCTCCAAGAAAGCAGGCATCGTGTTTGCGCCACACATGATTCATGCCATAAAATGCGAATACAATCCGTACTATGGAAAATGTGACGCACGTACCATGCAAATAGAAACAATGGATGCTGTCATCAATATTGAAGCAATGCATCCAGAATTACTTCATTATCTCCTCGAGAACAAGATGCTACAGGATGGCGACCTGAGCGGCAAGTATCCAAGTGAATTGGGTAAGGAAATCTTTACTCGTAACATCGACTTTATTGCCAGGCACCATCGCAGACATCATTACCATGACCATGATTATTAATAGTTGTGCCCTCGACTCCCCAAGCAGCTCCGTTATTGGGGTATAAAAATTGAGAAAAAAAAAACTGCTGAATTTCAGCAGTTTTTTTAGCGGAGAGAGAGGGTGTTGTTGGGTAAGCTCTCAAAGACAACTTTGACGCATCCGATAAGAAACAGCGCATGACTTCGACCAAAAATCTGATGGAAGAATATCATGGAAGGGAACGACCGACCAGTGGTCTTGCTCAGACACGTACCAAGCAGTTTTGCGAAGAAATGAATGTCACCAAGGAACTGATGGCTACGCTACTCCACACCGCTGGTGGTCGTGGCGGTGTAAGCTTAGGTGGCGATGGTGTCAGCGGTGAACTCACCAGCTGGGATGGCACCAAGAAAAAGGATGGTTGGGGCAATAGCAGATGAAGTCACGCTTGCAGAGCAAAGCGGAGCAAGAATGTTACATTGAAGCCGGTGTGTGGTGTGTCTGCCAGTTCAAGCGAACCGCCTTGCTGAACCATCATACGCCGGCTGAGCGACAAACCGATGCCGCTGCCCGTTCGTTTTGTAGTAAAGAAAGGAACGAAGAGAGACTGACGATTCTCTGCCGGTATGGGTTGACCATCGTTGCTCACTTGCAGACTGACGTTGCTGGCGATGACATTATCAGATGTGACAGTCAATTCCATCCTCTTTGCTCCAGCCTCGATGGCATTTTTTACCAAGTTAATCACCACCTGGCGTAGCATTCCAGCATCGGCAAGTACTGTTGCATCTGTTGGGATGATCACGGCCCAATCCAACCCAGGATAGGCTCTGGTCACATCGTCGAGCAATGTGTTGAGATTTACCTTGGCTAAAACAGGCTTCTCCAACTCCGACATCTTGCGATAGTTGGTGACGAACAGGCTTATATGCTGCGAAGTGTCGAAAATAGCACGGATGCCGTCCTCCAGTGGGGTACCCTTCACATCAGGCCGATTAAGCAACAACTGGCTGATGCTGGTGATTGGTGCTGTAGCGTTCATCATCTCGTGAGTGAGCACACGGGTAAGCCGTTCCCATGACTCCACCTCGTTTTGGTTGACTTGCTGACGGATAGTCTCGCCCAGTTGGTTCAAGGCTTCTTGCATAGCACGCTCGCCAGATGGAAGCCCTTTCGTTGGTAGACGAAAGGTGAAGTCACGATTGCGCATAGCCTCCTGCATCAGATGGGCGCGCAGACGCAGCCGTCGTTGAAGATGGAAGAACCATGCAGCGCAAACCACAATGCCTATACCTATTATAATATGTAGCCACCAATTCATAGTCGCTTCATCTTGTTGTACAATGTCTGGCGAGTGATGCCCAGCAGTTCAGCTGCCTGCGTGAGGTTGCCGTGACAGCGGTCGATGGTACGGCGGATATGGTCCTTCTCCATCTCATCGAGAGTGGCAATCTCGTCTGCCGAGTCAAGCACGTCCTTCAATTTGCGCAGCAGATCGTCGTTGTCCCACGGCTTGGTAATGAAATCGGCTGCACCGTTCTTCAAGCCTTTCACGGCAAGTGAGATGTCGACGTATGCCGTCAGCAAGACCACCGGCACATCGGGATGGTGCTTGCGGATGACGCGAAGCCAAAAGAGTCCTTCCTGACCAGAGTTAACACCAAGTGAGAAGTTCATGTCTAATAGCACCATGTCTATCGACTGCTGTGCCATCAGCTTAAGGATGTCATCTGGCTGGGTAGTGGTCAGAACCTCTTCGAAGATGTCGGCCATCAAATACTTCATCGCCGTCAGTATGGCAGCGTTGTCATCAACTACAAGTATGGTTCCGTACATGCTCATTTTGCTTATTTGTTTGCAAAGGTACAGCTTTTCTGTCTAATAATTAGACGGAAAGGTGTCTAATAATTAGACAATCTGCCTTTCGGGGCATGAATATGCTTGCGGGCGAGTCCAAAAGCACCTACCTTTGCACCCGAAAACATCATAATGTACATGAGATATCAAATTGTTTTACCCTTGTTGATGAGCGCACTGACGGCTATCGGGCAGGAAGCGTGGACAGTGGAGCGCTGCATGAAGTTTGCCGTGGAGCATAATCACGAAGTGAATATTCAGGCCCTTCAGCTCGACAATCTCCGCGCAGACAGGGTCCGGGCCGTTGGCGCATTCCTGCCCTCAGTCGGTGCCAGTATCGGTGGGCAGTACAACTTCGGTCGTGCCATCGACCCCGAGACAAACACCTATACCAATGTAAACACCTTCTACAACGGCTATCAGGTGTATGCCGCGCTGCCCGTGTTCGATGGCTTCAGTCGTCTGCATGCACTCCGGGCTGCAAAGGCCAGTGTGCTAATGGGCCAGTCGGTACTCCGGCAGCAACAGGACGAGACGGCTCTGGCCGTATTGCAAGCCTACACCAGCGCGCTGTACTACCAGGGCACGATAGCGATGGCCAGGGAGAAGGTGGAAGAAACCGCGCTGCTGCTGAAGCAGACAAGGCTCCTGGAAGAGGTGGGCCGCAAGAGTGCAGCCGATGTGGCACAGGTGGAATCACAGCAGGCCGAGGCAGAATATCATCTGACGCAGCAGCAGAATCTTTATGAATCGGCATCCCTGGAGCTGAAGAAGGTGATGGCATGGCCTCTGGCATCCGACTTGGTGATTGAAGCAGACGTGCCCACGCTTCCGCCAACCGACTCTGTGGACTATTCCCTTTCGCCCCGGCATGCCTCATTAGAAGCTTCTCGGCTACAGACCGATGTGGCGCGCCATGAATGGCATCAGGCCCGCAGCGCCCTCTATCCCTCCGTCTCATTGAATGTGGGGATGAGTACCACCTACTACAAAACGCTTCATTCGTCCACGGCAACGCCGTTCAGCGAACAGTTCCGTAACAACCGGGGCGAGTACATCGGAGCCACGCTTAGCATCCCGCTCTTCAATCGTATGCAGACCATCACCAGCATTCGCCGTGCAAAGAACAACTACTGCATTGCCCAGGAAGCCTACGAGCAGAAACGCTTAGAGCTGGAGAAACTGAGCCGCGAAGCATGGCAGGACTGGCACGCCTATCGGACGCAAACCGCTCAGATGGTGCATAAGGTAGAAGCCGACAGCATCGCCTATCAGCTGACGAAACGCCAATTTGAAGAAGGACTGAGTACCGCCATCGACCTGCGCTCAACATCCGCGCAGCTGCTGCAGTCGAAGGCCACGCTCCTGCAATGCCGGCTGATGGCGATGGTAAAGGAAACATTAGTAAAATATTATAAAGGAGCACAGATATGGACAGAGTAATAGAAAAAACACGCACACAGCGCCTGATGAAGTATTGGCCGTGGGCAGCAGGGGGATGTCTCCTGACGGTCATCATCGGCTGGCTGGTGTTTGGCAACCATGCCTCGACGCTCAGGGTGAGCCATGACGAACTGACCATCAGCGAGGTAAGGCAGACCGAGTTTAAGGACTATGTGCGCACCAACGGCCAGGTGCTGCCTATTCAGGTGGTGCAAATTTCGCCCGAGGAGGGCGGCATCGTGATGGAGAAGGTAGTCGAGGAAGGCACGATGGTGAAGAAGGGAGAGGTGATAGTTCGTCTCAGCAACAGCAATCTCGACCTCCAGATTCTCAATGCCGAAGCCGAACTGGCAGAGAAGCAGAATTTATTAAGGAATACGCAGGTGGCCATGCAACAAGACCTTCTGAACAACCAGACGGAGCAGGCGCAGCTCGACATGGACACGCAGCGCAAGCAGCGCACCTTCGAGCAGAACCGTCGGCTTTATGGCGAGAGACTGATTAGCAGGGAGGACTACCTCCAGTCGCAGGAGGACTATCAGCTTTCTGCCCGTAAGCGCACGCTGGTCTCTCAGCGCCTGAAGCAGGACTCGCTCTATCGCACCGTTCAGATGGACCAGATGGAGGATAACCTTCAGAACATGCGCAAGAATGTGGTGCTGGTCCGTCAGCGCAAGGACAAACTCGAGGTGCGCTCAGCCATCGACGGCGAGCTGGGTCTGCTCGACGTGGAGCTGGGCCAGAGCATCCAGCCCGGCCAGAAGATTGGTCAGCTGAACGACCTCTCTGACTATAAGGTGCAGGCCGAGATCGACGAACACTATATTGACCGCGTGCGCCAGGGCCTTACAGCCACCTTCCAGCGCGGCAGCCACACCTTTGAGCTGCAGGTGAGAAAAGTCTACCCTGAGGTGCGCCAGGGCAAGTTCCGCTGCGACTTCGTCTTCCGCGGCGAGCGGCCTGAGAACATCCGCACCGGCCAGACCTACTACCTCGACCTCGAGCTGGGCCAGCCCGAACAGGCCGTGCTCATCCCGCGCGGCACTTTCTTCCAGACCACAGGCGGCCAGTGGATCTTCGTCCTGGACAAGAGCGGCGAGAAAGCTTACCGCCGGCCCATCCGCATAGGACGGCAGAACCCTCAATATTACGAGGTGCTTGAAGGCCTGGAGCCTGGCGAGCGCGTCGTCACCAGCGGCTACGAGGCCTTCAAGGACAACGAGGTGCTGGTGATGAAGTGAGAAGTGATGTGTGAGAAATGATAAGTGAGAAGTGATATGAAAGAATTGTTTAGAAACATTTGGTTCATGGCTCGCCGATTCAAGGCGGCGACGTCGCTGAATTTCCTGGGGCTGGTGGTGGCCTTCGCTGCCTTCTACCTGCTGATGACGCAGGTGGACTATGCCCGCTCCTACAACGCCTGCATCAAGGATGCCGACCGCGTCTACCGCGTGGAGGCCAAGATGGGCGAAGACTATCCGTGGGGCACCAACTGCAACCGCCCCACGCTGACGCTGATTGCCCAGCTGCCGCAGGTGGAAGGCATGAGCGAACAGGCCTGCTGGTCGCCCACACGCGAGTTCCTCAAGGACGGCAGCGTCGTGGAGCACTCCTGCATGGGCACCAACCTGACACCCTTTGGAGCCGTCGCCGCCCAGTGCCTCAGCGGCCGGCTGTCGTGGGAGACCTATAGCGAACGCACGCTCATCATCCCCGCCTCGCTGGCGCGGAAGCTCTTCGGACGGGTGGACGTGGCCGGCGAGCCGCTCTACTCGACGAGCGACACCCTGACCGTGCAGGGCGTCTATGAGGACTTTCCCGATAACTGCTTGATGAAGAACCTTGTCTATTGGGCCACGCAGGAGAACCTCGACAGCTGGAGCGAATGGAGTTACACGGCCTACGTGAAGCTGCGCGAGGGTGTCGACTCGAAGACGATGCTGAGCGGCCTCGCCCAGCAGCTGAAGGAGCAGATGTGGCAGGCGCAATGGGGCGGTGCACTGGACGCAGGCGAGTATACAGCCGACCAAGAGCAGGAGACCCGTGCCGACTTCGACAAGTATTACCAACGCTACGACTACCGGCTGACACCCGTGAGCCAGACCTATTTCTCAGGCGTGGCCGGCGACGATAAGGGCAACCCCGCCATGCTCTTCATCCTGGAGCTGGCCTGCGTGCTCATCATCGTCATCGCGGCTGTCAACTTCCTCAACTTCACGCTGGCCCAGAGCCCCATGCGCATCAAAAGCATCAACACACGCCGCGTGCTGGGCGAGCCCGTCGCCAAGCTGCGCCTGCGCCTCATCGCCGAGAGTGTGGTCTGGGCACTGCTGGCCTGCGGGGCAGCCCTCGTCCTCTGTGTTGCTGTATCACAGCAACCGACGGAGCTGCTCCTCGGCTCGCTCACCCTGGACGGCCACGTGTGGCTGGTGGGCCTGATGCTGCTCCTGGCCGTGGCGATGGGCGTGGCCGTGGGTGTCTACCCCGCCGTCTTCGCCACCTCGTTCCAGCCCGCACTGGCGCTGAAAGGCTCGTTCGGGCTGACACCCAAGGGCCGCCGGCTGCGCTCGGTGCTGGTAGGCCTGCAGCTCGGCATCGCCCTGCTCATGGTGACCTACATCGGCATCCTGCTCATGCAGAGCCGCTACATATATCATAGTGACTACGGATTCCAGAAGGACGAGGTGCTCTACGTGCAGCTTACTCCGGAGCTGTGGGGCAAGAAAGACGCCATACGCGCCGAACTGATGCAGCAGGGCGGTGTCCAGGACGTGAGCTTCTCGCGCTTCGTGCTGGGTAATGCCGACAGCTACATGGGCTGGGGGCGTGGCGACGACGACCACCACGTCACCTTCACCTGCATGCCCGTCGACCATCACTACCTGCGCACCATGGGCATCAAGGTGACGGAGGGGCGCGACTTCAATGAGCATGACGGCGACTGCTACATCATCAACGAGGCGGCACGACGGCAGTGGCCGTGGGTGGAGATGGACAAGAAGCTGCTCTCAGACGACTGCCCCGTCGTCGGTGTCTGCGAGAACATCCGCTTCAAGTCCACCCGCAAGGACCGCCAGCAGGAGCCCCTCGCCTTCATTATCTTCGGCGAGAAGCATGCTGCCTGGGGCGACCAACTGGGCATTGCCAATATCCGCGTGGCAGCCGGCGTGGACAAGGTGGACGTGCGCCACAAGCTGGGCGACGTGCTCACGGCGATGGGCAGCGGCGAACGCGTAGAACCGAAGTTCCTCGACCAGCAGTTGGAGCGGCTCTATCAGGAGGAGTTCCGCTTCATCCGTCAGGTGGGGTGGTTTGCCCTTCTATGCCTCGTCATCACGCTCATCGGCGTGTTCTGCCTCACGATGTTCGAGACGGAGTATCGCCGCAAGGAGATAGGCATCCGCAAGGTGTTCGGCTCCTCCACGCGTGAGATCCTCCTGATGTTCTGCCGTCACTATGGCCTGCTGCTCGTCGTCAGCTTCGTCGTCAGCGCTCCACTGGCCTACTACATCGGACGGCAGTGGCTGCAGGGCTTCACCGAGCGCACACCCATCTACTGGTGGCTCTTCCCGCTGGCCTTGCTCGCGGTGGGCCTCATCACGCTGGCTACCGTCGTCACCCAAAGCTGGCGAACGGCCAACGAGAACCCCGTCAACAGCATCAAGACGGAATAACAGAAGAATCCAAATCGTATGAAGACTATCATCAGAAACTTTACATCCATGTTCCGCAAGTTTGTGTCGGCAAGCCTGCTGAATCTGCTGGGGCTGAGCCTGGCTTTCGCCTCGTTCTTTGTCATCATGACGCAGGTGAACTACGACCTGGGCTACAACAAGAGTTTTGCGGAGCACGAAAAGCTGTTCCGCCTGACCATGAAGTTAGGGCCCGGCATGGAGGACTATGGCGTGACATTGCCCCGCCCGCTGGTGGAGCAGTTGGCGGCAGCGTCGCCGCATATCAAGGGCTATGGCATCGAGCAGGGCTGGACCCTCTTCGACCAGTATATGGTGGACAATCAGGAGTATTCGCTGAATCTGGTGTGTGGCATCCATGACTTTATGAGCGTGTTCAAGCCAGAAGTCATCTGCGGCGACTTGAAGGGCTTGAACCAGTTGCCCAATATCGTGCTGCCGCGTTCGGAAGCCATGCGCATCTTTGGCACTGCCAATGCGGTGGGCAAGACCCTGAAATACAAATGGGTGGATGATTGGATCTTCAATGTGTGTGCCGTGATAGAAGACTATCCGGAAAACAACTTCCTGCACGGTATCAGCTTCAGGGGTATCAATGACAACGAAGGCAATTACCACAACTGGAACTATCAGGCTTATATCCGTGTGGACGATGTGGCCAACCTGCCGAACGTGATTACCGCCATGCGCCAGAAAGCCATCGAGCTGTTCAAAGATGAGCTCAACATGACAACCCAGCAAGAAGAGGAGGCCCTGCAAGTGGTGTTGACACCTATAGCCGATACCCATTTCGCGAAAGACCTCAGCAAGGATTCGCCCAACATCAAGTCGGTCAGCAGGAGTTCCGTCTATCTGCTCATCTGCTTCTCGCTGCTAATAGTCATAATAGCCGCCGTCAACTTCATGAACTTCACCCTGGCCGAGACACCGCTGCGCATCCGCAGCATCAACACGCAGAAAGTGTTGGGCGCATCGACGGCCAGTCTGCGCGGCAGTCTGCTGGCTGAGGCCGTCATCATCAGTCTGCTGGCATTCGTGGGGGCAATGGCGATGGTGTATGTGGCCCACGACTTAGGCTTGCAGAAGCTGGTGCAGGGCAGCATCCTGTTGCAGGATAACCTGTGGCTGGTAGGCGTCACCCTGCTTATCAGCATCGTGGTGGGACTGTTGGCTGGGGCCTATCCGTCGTACTACGTCACGTCCTTCCCGCCAGCCTTGGTGCTGAAGGGCTCGTTTGGCCTGTCGCCCAAGGGTCGCGTTCTGCGCACCTCGCTGATTTGCCTGCAATTCGTCGTGTCGTTTATGCTGGTCATTGGTGTGGGCATCATGTACTTGCAGAGCTACCTCATCTTCCACACCGACTATGGCTTCGACAAGGACGAAGTGATGGTGGTTCCGACAGCGCCCGACACGCGCAATCATGCCGATGCCATCGATGCTGACCTGCGCAAGATTCCCGGCATTGAGGGAGCTTGTCTGGCCCAGAGCGTCTTGGGCAGCAGCGACCGCTACCAGACGTGGGGCAGAGGCGAGGGCGACAAGCACATGACGTTTACCTGCATCTTTGTCGACTGGCGTTTCCTCAGCGTGATGGGCATTGACATCGTGGAGGGACGCAATTTCCGCCAGACTGATGGCGATGTGTATATCTTTAATGAGTCGGCCAAGAAGAAATATCCCTGGCTCGCCGTCGATAAGCCTATCAACGACGAAGACATGCCCGTCGTCGGCTTCTGCGAGGACGTCAAGTATAGCACCCTGCGCGTGGACGACAACCAGCAGCCCATCGCCTTCTTGGTGCCCAGTCGTGACGGCTACTACTCGAAGGAAGGTTTCTGGCGCAACTACCTCCTAGTGCGCGTGGCGAAGGGTGTAGACAAGCGCGAGGCCAAGGAGAAAGTGCTGGAGACGGTACTGAAATACGAGCACGACAACGAGCTGGAGGTCAGCGACCTGCGCTACGTGGACGATGTGCTGGAGGAATCGTACCGTCAGGAAAGGCTCTTTACCCAGCAGATTCTGCTATTCTCGCTGCTGGCCATCCTCATCAGCATCATCGGTGTGTTTGGCCTGACGATGTTCGAGAGCGAGTATCGCCGCAAGGAGATTGGCATCCGCAAGGTGTTCGGCAGTTCTACGAAGGAAATCCTGATGATGTTCTGGAAGCGATACCTCTACATCCTGCTGGGCTGCTTCGTGGTGGCGGCTCCCATCGGCTACGTGGTGGGTCAGCACTGGCTCGAGGGCTTCGCCGTCCGCACCGCCATCTCGCCCCTGCTGTTCTTGGTGTCCTTCCTGCTTATCACCCTGATTACCATGTTGACGGTGACTTACCAGAGTTGGAAGAACGCCAACGAGAACCCGATTAACAATATTAAGACAGAATAGGTATATGAACGTATTTAAGTCACTGAACCAGCGCGGCCAGCACAACTGGATTAAGATTCTCTGTCTGGCCACCGGGCTGGCCACGGGCATCGTACTGATAGGCAAGGCTGGGTTCGAACAGTCGTGGGACAACTTCTTCCCAACGAGCGACCGCATCTATGTGGTCTATGAGGATATTATCCGTAATGGCGAATATATACACTACTCGCAGACACCAGGTGCTGTGGCACCTGGGCTGAAGCGCTACTGTCCGCAAGTGGAGGCTGCCACACGCTATACAGGCTTTGCGTGGGACATGCCCTTGGTAACCGACGACGACAAGCGGGTGCGCACCAACTTTAGCCTTGTGGACAGTTGTTTCTTCGACGTGTTTCCCTTCCGTGTGCTGGCGGGTAATCCTAAGAAGGTGCTCAGTCAGGTGGAGTGCTGCATGATTCCCCTTTCGCTGGCCGAGAAACTGGCGGGGGCTGCCACCCCCCTCGAACTTGTCGGCAAGAAAGTGTTCTATAACAAGCGGGGCGGTTGGGCGCTGACTATAGGCGGCATTTATGAAGATGTGCCCCTGAATTCGCGACTGCATGGCATGGAGGTGATGGTCTCGATGCCCACCATTACAGAAGTGATATATGACGGTCGTGACAACTGGGTGGGCAACGACCGCTATATGGCCTATGTCCGTCTGGCTGAGGGCATCACGCCCGATGACCTGAAGCCTCAGATAGAGAAGATGCAGCACGACAACATGCCTGAGGACCAGCTGAAGAAGGCTGGTGTTGACCTCGGCTTCTCCGTGCGTCCGCTGCGCGATTACCATAAGAACGATGAGGGCACGCGCCGCATGACGTGGATTCTCTCGCTGCTGGCCGCCGTGCTCATAGGCTGTGCCGTACTCAATTATCTCCTGCTCGTCATTGGAGGCATCAGCCGCAGGGCGCGCGAGATGGCTGTTCACATGTGCTACGGTGCGGAGACGCGCCATATATATTATAAGGTAATAGCCGAGAGCACAGTCCATCTGCTGCTGTCGCTGGCTCTGGCAGCCCTGTTGCTGCTCTTGGCCAAGGACACGGTAGAGGAACTGGTGGGCGCTCCCTTGGCGGTGCTGCTTACCACGGGCAGCAACGTGTGGGTGACTGTCACGACGTGCATCGTCGTGCTGCTTGTCACGGGTCTGGTGCCGGGCTACATCTATACCCATGTGCCCGTGGCGGCTGCGTTCAAGCATTACAGACAGAGCTACCGCCTGTGTAAACTGCTGTTGCTCGGCCTGCAGTTTGCTTCGGCTACGTTCCTCATCGTGCTACTGATAGTGGTTGGCCGGCAGTACCGGATGATGGTCAACGACAATCCCGGCTACGACTACTCTACGCTCGGCTCAGTACTGAAGGACGGCGTAAGCAGTGAGCAATGCCTGTTGGCTATGGAGGAGCTGCGGAAGTTGTCGTGCGTGAAAGGCGTCACGATGGCGTATGCTAACCTGACGGAGCATCAAAGCGGCGACAACATCTATCTGCCTGGCAGCGAGCGAGAGAATATGAACATCGCAGATCTCTACTACGTTGGCGACGGCTATTTCGACGTGATGGGCATCCCCATCATCTCGGGCCGTACGTTTACGGAACAGGCCGACACGCTGCGCGAGGTGATGGTGAGCCGGCAGTTTGAAGAGCGCATGAAGCAGATAGCCGGTTGGGAACGCGCCGTGGGCAAGCAGATTATCTGCACCTCGTTTGAAGGCCCTTACACCATCGTTGGTGTGTATGAGGACACCCGCATCGGCAGCATCACCAATCCTGATACCCGCCCCAGCATATGCTACTACAGCCGCAAGCCTGACCGCATGCATTATATCTTGATCCGCTTCCAGTCGATGGACGGTCTGGAGGAAGCCAATAAGCTGGTGAAGGAACTGATGAGCGACAATCCCGACATTGCCGTCACGCCCTATAACCAGATGGTGACTGAGCTCTATACCGACGCTCACCGCTTCCGCACGACGGTGATGATAGGCGGACTGGTGGCCCTGTTGATAGCCCTCATCGGACTGGTCGGCTATCTGGCCGGCGAGATAGGGCGCCGGCAGAAGGAGATTGCCATCCGCAAGGTGAACGGCGCAACAATAGCCGATGTGCTCAGGCTGTTCCAGACAGACATCCTGCGCGTAGTCCTGCCTGCCGTCGTGATTGGCGCTGCGGGAGCTTGGTATGTCGCCCGCCTGTGGCTGGAGCAGTTCAGTGAGAAGACCGCGCTTTCGCCACTCATCTTTATTGGCGGTGCAGCGCTGGTGACAGCCGTCATCCTCACTGTGGTATGCTTGGGCTGCTATCGCGTGGCCAGCAGCAATCCTGTCGATTATCTCAAAAACGATTAAAATACAAGAATTATGATTAAACTTGAAAACATTCAGAAGGTGTTCCGCACGGAAGATGTGGAAACCGTGGCACTGGGCGGCGTGTCGCTCGAAGTGGAGAAAGGTGAGTTCGTGGCCATCATGGGGCCCTCGGGCTGTGGCAAATCGACATTATTGAACATCCTGGGCTTGCTCGACAACCCCACCAGCGGCCGGTATTGGCTCGACGGCGAGGACGTGGGTCAGCTGAAGGAGAGCCAGCGCACAAGGGTTCGCAAGGGGCAGATCGGCTTCGTGTTCCAGAGCTTCAACCTGATCGACGAGCTGGACGTGGAGGAGAATGTGGGGCTGCCATTGGCTTATCTGGGCGTGCCCAAGAGGGAGCGCAAGGCGAGGGTGGAGGAGGTGCTGCGCCGGATGGCCATCAGCCACCGCGCCCACCACTTCCCCCAGCAGCTCTCGGGCGGTCAGCAGCAGCGCGTGGCCATCGCCCGTGCCGTCGTGATGAATCCCAAGCTGATCCTCGCCGACGAGCCTACCGGCAACCTCGACTCGAAGAACGGACTGGAGGTGATGCAACTGCTCACCCGGCTGAACCAAGAGGGCACCACCGTGCTGATGGTGACCCACTCCGAGCGTGATGCAGGCTACGCTCAGCGCATCATCAACCTGCTCGATGGTATGGTAGTTCCCGAAGTCAGCTTATAGCAGATATCCATAAATACTCTCTAATAAAGTTAAACATTATGCCAGCTTCTCGCAGTGATGCGGGAGGCTAGCTTTTGTTTGAGCCGCCTTTTGGACATCGAAAAAGAAAACACCCAATCTTACATTTTGGGGTGTAAAATTGGGTGTAAATCTTGTAAACTGCTGATAATCAAGCTATTTCAGCGGAGTGATTGGAACCGTTACCCTTCTTCGTGCTTTAGAATACACTCCCTTATTGTATTTAAGATATGGGTCGATACTATTCTGATCTTCTTTCAGAACGGATTCGACTCTCTTCATGATAGAATCTTCGTCAATCCCATTTCCGCCTATGTCGCCAAACAAATCTACAATCATGTGCTGTGCATAATATGCTGCAATATCTCTCTTTCGCTTTTTCACGTCATATTTCGTGAAGATGTTGGACATCATATTTTCAATGCTGATGTCTGATAATTGTTTTGTTTCCATGATTCTATATAAATAAATAATGTGTTATGTTAATCTGTCATAGAAGGTTTCTTATTAAACAAGGTTCTAACCCATCTATGTGTTATTGTTAATATACTCCCAATTATTAAACACAAAACGCCAATACACAAAAGAACATATCCAATAGATGCTTCATTTGATATAATGCCACCACCAACACCGATTGCAACACTGCCAATAGCGTTGATTACAGATGCAATAATGGCATAAAAAGATGATGTTTTTTGAAATTCCAAATCTGATTTCAAATCACTAACCTCATTGATTAATTCATTCACACGTTGAGATTTTTGGTTATGGTCATTAAGTAATTGATTAATTGCGGTTTCATTATTAAGCAAATCCATTGTGTTTATTGGCTTAAATCCACCCCCATTATATATGTCTTGTGGTGAAATCTGCGTTTGGCTAATAGAGCTATTGGACGTTTTTATTTTCATCTTCTTTCATTTCTTTAGTTAGCCAAACATAATGAATTATTTTAGCACCAGAGTCATTAAGGCTATGAACAATTAGTTGAAGTAATAGAACCTTACTATTTAATGTTGCAACATTAATTGGGCGTACCAATCCTTGCCCTAATGGATTGTTATAGTTTGTTAGAACAATGTCCAAACAAGAATCTTCTTTGTGCAAATTGAGGTTTATTGGAGAGTCTTTAACTGTGGTGTCAGTTTTGAAAACCAAACGAAATTTCAATGGTTTTAATTCAAAGATGACATTTTTATTATCATGTGTTATGACAGTTCCACTATATAATACCTCATATTCATCAACTTCTATTTTCATTTCCCTTATTGTTATTTTTGATATCAATTAAAAAATGTTGGTTTACCAAATCATAAACTCTTTTGAAATGGTCTTCAGTTTCGTATACATTTTGCACATCTGGCAAAGTCTTATTATACAAGTTCTGTACTAAAATTTGAGTAACCTTATAGTTTGACAATATTTTAATTGGAATTGTGTTATGTTCATTATTTTCAACAGGTTTGTTGTTTGCTTTATCGCTGTTTAATTTATACCACATTTGCAAATCAGATAACGATTCGCTCACGACTACCAATAATTTTATCACTCGCTCTTCACGCATTATTCGTTGTTGTTTACTATCCACACAATAAGTATATGCGAGAATTGATGCAGAAAGTACAAGGCTACTTACTGAGCCAAAATAACTTCCAAAGTTTCCCCAGTCATTAGAATTCGAACTTAATCCAGAATGAAAAACATAAATGTATAGAGTAATAAACAACATAAAACATATTAACGCTGATATCATAAATATCAACTTACTATGCTTATTAAACCATTCTGATAATTTCTTCATAACATATTATTTATTTAGCACCTGGATCACTTTATCTTTCAACCCCATACGCACAAATTCGTCTTGGCTGACATCAAGTTCTACAACAATTCGTGTAGGTGAATTAAGCCCTTTACGAAGTAAATTCACTTCTCGTTGAAGTTTTTTTACTTCTTCTGCTTGATTCACTAAGAGTGAATCCGATTTCAACATTTCTCCTTCTCCACTTAACAGCCAATCGCCTGATACATTATCAAAAGCATTATAAATAGCCTCTGCGTCAAATGAATTTCTTGTAAACCACATACTTAAAGCTTGTGGTGATATACCAACTGCAGAAGCAAACTGCGCTTTGTTCCCTCCACAAAAATAAACAATTAATTGCTCCAACATCTCTTTCTTTTCCATTTGCTTAATTTAATGATCACATTCATTTTCTATATTGTTCAAATTGTCTTCCAAATCGTCTAGTGAACCAGGAATGTGGAAAAATCTTGCATTTTCAAGGTTGTCTTTTGCGCTTGAAACCTCATTTGAAATATTGTCCAACTTTTCCTCCAATTCTTCAACCTTCTCGTTTAACTGTTCAACTCCATCGCATCCATCCTGCCAACAACGTGACCGTTGCGCCACTCTTTTGGAAGAATACGCACCCCAGTAGTCATGTACTTGTGCCTTCGGTTGTAGGTCACATCAAGCTCCACGCTTCCGTACTTTTGCGCAGAAGCCCTTTTCCGTCTGTCGAAGACAAACTTCATGATCGGTAATTGACTCATAGTCTTTTTGTTTTAGAATTACACATTTTATATTGATAATTCTCCACCTGTGCTACCAAATTCTTTATTCCGTGCTACCAAATCCAGAAAATGGTAGCGCAAAACCGCCTTATGATACCGTATGATACCGCATGATACCGTATAGAAAAACAAAGGTTTCAATCCCATTTTTATCTATAAATCAACGTCTTACAAATCCAACTATTTGATTTTCAGTAAAAAAAGACAGGAAAACCAAATTGCGTTTCCCTGTCTTTCAGCGGAGAGAGTAAAGTAGTATACCTGTACTGATATATTTTTGTTTGTAATTATAAGTTATTCTCATCTCTATGGATGTTTTTTTAGATAAGGAAGATATTTTTCTTCTATCGAAAATGTATGCTATATGTGGTTGTGTATTCATAGAGTGTAATAAATAATGTTTGGAGTGTAATAAAAGTGTAAACAATAAAAAAGGAAAGCCTTTTGTTATTAGCTTTCCTTTCAGTACTTTAGATAATACTCAGCGGAGAGAGAGGGATTCGAACCCCCGGTGCCTCTCAGCACGCCGGTTTTCAAGACCGGTGTAATCGACCACTCTACCATCTCTCCTAATGGATTGTGCTCTCAAAAACGGTGCAAAGGTAAGGGATTTTTTTTTAATCACCAAACCTTTGCATGCTTTTTTCTGAAAATGTTGCCTACCAGATATCCTCAGGTGTTTCTGGATTGTCGTAAATTTCCTTAGGACACCATTCAATGTAATCTATAAACAACTGCTTGGAGTACAGGTCTTGTACTGTTTTGAATCGTAAGTAATAGGTTTGATCAGCCAGCATTTTCTCTCGAACAATGATACGACGGGTCGACTTTTCCTGCATACGGTTGGTAACACTTGATCCAGGATTCTCAACAATGTACTCTGGGCCCTTCATGAAACCATTGTTACGCATTTTCTTATCAATCTCCGCATTGTAATCATCATCTTCTGTATCAGCTAGCCATCCCACGTTACTCAGGAAAACTCTTCCGTCGAGGTTGCGATATTGACCGCCAAGGGCCATATCTACAGGGATGCCCATGGGAACTAGGTTGTCGCGGTCAGTACCAAAATAGATTTGGCATATACCTCGCCATGCACTTTCTGTGGATACTCCCATACGTATCTCGTAGATACCATCTTCAGGTACGGGTGGTACTTTCCATGTGCAATCGTAAAGTCCTTCGGTACAAACTTCATCTGCCTGATAGTTTGGCCAGTCGCTTCCCCATCCATTCAGGACATAGAAATATGTGTCGGCGGCGTTCACCCAAAGATTATCGAAATACTTGTAGACTGCATCAGAGGTGAAATGGAAGGACTTGTTGTATCCCATGTTGCGCATATCGTTGTTCATCATTTCTTCTGTGAAGTCAAGGATATCGTAACGGATTCGTGTCTTGTGAAGTTCAGTGCTAACATGTTTGTCATATACCATTACCTTGTCTATAGGATATACAATTGCATTGATAAGTTTCAGCATCTTTGAATCGGTGCCCGTATCTAAATAGATGCCTTCATTCTCAGGGGAGCAACTTATCTCGTGATAGGTGCCATGTCGTCCATTATCAAGGACGGGGAACCGATTAACATAAACTCCATTGCTTTCGCGACTTTCCCATAGGCGAACTAGACGGCGTTTACCCAAGCAACAATAGTGCGCCCATACAGGGACAGTGGGACTGTGGCTGCTTTTGTAGTTGTATCCCTTTTCGTTGTAGTGTATGACCAATTTATCTACAGGAAGGCGATAGGGCAGCAGGTGATAGGTGACGAACTGGTTCAGCACGTTATTTGTATTGGCATAGTCGCTATTGTCTGCAGCATCGGCATAATATCCTTGTGAGACAACCCAATTCTTCACATCTTCGACTGTGATATCAGGGATATCTTTGCCAAGGGTTTTTGACCAAAAATCATCTGTCTCAGCAAAGAGAGTAAAGCCATACTTTTTGTGTTGAGGATTTGGCCAGTTGTGGAAGTGGCTATTGGGGGCATCGAAAGTTGCATTGATGACTCCTGTTTTATATAACATCTCATAGGTTTCGTCTTTGATAAGATTCAGGGTATCGTTGAGATGGCATGCATCAATCAGTTTACCCATAACGCTGAGCCCACTAGAGAAGTTGGATGCATTGTTGTGCATCACTATGCCCAGGGTCTTGTTGCTGGGATTGATGCAATATCCTAGTTGATGAATGCATCCATTCATAGCCAAAATATTTCGATTCTTGACATCTACTGGACAGATTCCATCTATCCAGCAACTGTCAGGATTGTTTTTTGAGAAAAGAACGCTTATTTTGCGATCATACATGGTGTATACGCTAAATTCCTCATTGTTTTGAGGAAAATCGTACACCATGAAAGTCTTGTCAATTTCTGTACCATCCAGAATGCTGTTGAGTACGATTACATTTCGAATGGAGTCAAGAACTTCCTGATTGGGAAAAGATTCCCAATTAGCAGCTGGGATGATTTCTTGTATGACGAGAGAGTCCAAATACATTTGTATGGCATCGTTCGTAGGAGCAAAAACGGTGTAGGCTCCATAGGCTGTCATGAGTTGGTAAACTGTAGTCTCAGAAAGAGTGCTTAGTTTGGTTTCTTTCATCAAACGAACAAATTCACTGAACTGTTCATGCTCAGACAGGTAACTTGCAATAGTTCGTTCGGTATTGACATATCGTGCAGACATGTCAATATGCTCCTTACATCCAACTAGAAAGAGGAGTCCCATGCAGATAAGAATTGTTTTTTTCTTCATACCTTTTCTATTATTTATGTTTTATTCTTTGTCTTTTTTCCATATGTATCGGTAGTTGAACCGACGATTAGGTGCTGCGTCTCCATCAGTGCATAGTGAGATTGCATCCTCAAGGGTGACGGGATTATCAATCCATTTAAAATCAAATGACAGGGAGTTCCCTTTCCCTCCTATGATTTTACGGGGGACAGAGAGCTCCAATTGGTTTCCTTGGTAGGCATAGGAGAGGATACCAGTTTGTATCCAATTCCCATTCTCGTAACGCATGAGTGTCGTCTTTGTGCCTGAGACAACGACTCTGTTCACCATATAATCATATCCACACCAGCCTGTTTCTGGATTCTGATCTGCATCAATCAGGAGTAGCATCCAATTATGATCTGTGTGAGGGCTGAGAGCTGAAGATGTCTCAACATAAAACAGGAGATTGCTATGTGTTACAGCTACTTTACATTGGGTTATGTCGTTACGTCCAGAGTTGTTGGTGTAATGAAGATCGCCATAGCCATCTTCGTCACGGTGTGTTATGTCACCTCGTGTGTCATAGTATGCTATAGGGATGAAATTCCACTTCAGGAAGTTTCCGTTTACTCGGAATTTTCTGATTCCATAATTTTGTGGAATAGGGCGAACTCCCTTGTATCGCCGTATGTTTTGCACCATTTGCATATAGAAGTTGTCACCATATTTTTTGTCTTTGACAGGAGCAATCGTCCGATTGAATTCTGCATTGTATTGATCTATGAAGACCAAGTCCATTTTACGGTGAAGAAATTTTGAACCTGGCCAGCGACCTGCACTCCATTCGTTCCAGTCATTAAGGTAAATGAAGGAGGGGTCTACCAAGAGCGCTTCATCCCATCGGTCTTGGAAATAAATCCCATAGGTAGTTGGGGCTTCCACCTCGTTCCCCAGCCAAGGTACATAAGCGCGAATGGGCATATCCCCTTTTCCCAAATCTGGTTCTTTAGTCTCACGGCGCCAACTCTTGCCAGTGATGGTGATGGGGTGTTGGGCAGGTGTGACAGCCATTTGTTCATATGTGCCTTTATGAGGAGTGGCTAGTTCGAAAGGCGTTTTAGATGCAACAACAGAATCATTGAGCTCATATCCGAAGCACCAGTTATCTTCTGTGCCGACATAGGGTTTCCCATTCCATTCTTTATATCCCCACCACATGTTTCGGAGGGTGAAAAAAGATTTCACTTCGGGACTGTAATCTGCATTTTCTTTGAAGCTCAATCTGGCTCCATTTGAATCAATAGGTTGCGGATTTGCATTGTAAAGGAGAAGGGGCTTGCCTTCCCAGTAAAACCATAGTTCTTGGTATTTGGGTGTACGGTAGAAATAATTATAAAGTTGCTGTACCACGTTGTATACATTGCCATTGAAAGCCCAGAAACACATTTTGGGAACTTGGTTCCCTTCGGCCTTCATCTTCTCCATTGTAGAAAAAAGGACTTCCCATTCATCCCAATAGAATGTGGCATTGGTTACATCCATGATGAGGACATCTACTCCCGCATCTGTCAGCATAGAGATGTCGTGGCGACATACATATTCGTCCTGACTAAGGAAATAGCCATATTCTGGTTCTCCCCAATGTAGGAATTGGTCCTTCCATGCAGGGCGATGCATATCGAAACGGCAACTATCATCTTGGGCCAATACTTTCGTCACGTCAGCCGTATATGGTTTTCCATTATGGTTGTTGCGTGTGTGCCAGGTAATGTAGAAGATACCCACTGTACGTGGTTTGTCAGTCTTCAAATCTCCTACTTCCAGAGAGGTAGGCATTGCTCGGCCAAGTCCATCTGTTGCAACCCAAGTGTCACTCCAGAGATCTTGTATACATTCTTGAGCAGAAGTCATCTGAATGTAGAGTAACATGAGGATGAATAATGACCATTTCATTCTATTGGTTTTGTTTACTAATCAATAGAGTTATTGCTCAATCCATTTAACCCATTTCTTATCTGTGTTGTATCCAGAGGCAACCATGGTTTCGATAAACTGAAGTCCACGTACGCCATCGTATACATTGGGGAAATCAAGGTATTCTGGCTTGGGAGTTTCACCATTAGCCTTCGCACGAATGGTTTTTGAGAAATTACGATAGATATTGGCAAATGCTTCAATATAACCCTCTGGATGTCCTCCAGGAGTACGAGTGTTCCATTTGGCGAGAGGACTCATATACCCATTTCCTGTACGAATGATTTCTGCAGGGCGGTCTGCCCAACGTGCAATCAATGTGTTGGGTTCCATCTGGTGCCACTCAAAACCTCCCTTTTCTCCATATATACGAATGGTAAGTCGATTTTCCTCTCCAGTCGCAATTTGTGTGGAGTGGAGTACTCCGCATACGCCATTGGTGTAATGAAGGAAGGCGGCAGCATCGTCATCAATAGGACGTCCTTCCGCAAAAGTATTAAGTTCTGCACAAAGTTCCGTTACTTTTTCTCCAGTAATGTATTCTGAGAGATGCCAAGCGTGTGTGCCAATGTCACCAACACACCCACCCTTACCTGACTGAGTAGGATCTGTACGCCATCCAGCATTGTTGCCTCCTTCTAATTCTATGCGTTGAGAAAGCCATCCCTGTGTATATTCCACATAGATACGGCGAAGCTTACCCAATTGTCCATCTGAAATGCGCGTCTTCATTTCTTTGACTGCAGGATATGCAGAATATGTGTGAGTCAAAGCAAATGTTCTTCCAGTCTTTTCTACTTTCTCCTGAAGCTTTAGGGCTTCTTCTAAAGAAAAGGTCATAGGCTTGTCTAATACAACATCAAATCCTAAATCAAGTGCAAGTGCAGCCTGTTCATAATGTACTTTGTTTGGAGTGACGATAGCAACAAAATCCATTCGTTCATCATCGGATAATGTTGATTCTTTTTCCAACATTTCCTTATAATCGTGGTATATGCGTTTTTCTGGCACATGCCAGGCAAGTCCTGTGGTAAGAGAGGTTTGGTAGTTACGGCTAAAACATCCACATACCAGTTCAATGTCGTTCTCCATCAATGCAGCACGAAGATGGATAGGGCCAATCATAGCATTTCCTCCGCCTCCGATCATACCCATTCTGAGTTTCCTGTTTGTCATGATAAAATGTATTATTAGTTAGTATTTTATTTGTTGTCTATCCATACTTTCATTTGTGATGGCTCACGATTGTCCCAACTGTAGTAGGGAATAAGGTTGTAATTGCCATTTGTAATACGATAAATGCCATTTAGCATATTATCCTGTTTTACTTGCCATTTGTCAGTAGTAGCGGAAATTTGCATACTTTCAAATATACCAGGATTGTCAATTTCTTCTGCGCAATATACTATGGGACCGCGTTGAATGGCACACTTGCCAACATCTTCCTTTACACGAGGGTCTGCATAAACATATTCTACAGGCATATCAATGTCAATGGTAATTTGGTCTCCTGCTTTCCATTTGTGGCTCACAATGGCATAACCCAATTCTTGTTTGTATTCTGCTTTTTCCCCGTTGATGCACACCTCGAATGTCTTACTCCATGCGGGAATGTGCAGTCTTAGGTTACCTTTGAGTTTTTTCTTTAAAGTCAGTTGTGTATGACCTTCCCATGGATATTGAGTATTCATTTCCACTTCAACGTTCTGCTTGCCCATCTTGAACTTGGCAGAATTGCCAATATACAGGTTTACCCAAAGGGCATCATCGGAAGTTCCGTAAATATAATTGCCGATGGATGGGATGAAACGGCAGACATTGCTAGGACAGCAAGCACAGCCATACCATTCCTGGCGATGATGGTCACCATGAGAAGCAAGTGGATTGACATAAAAGAATCGATCACCATTCAAACTAATTCCAGAGAGTACTCCGTTGTAAAGAGAACGTTCCATGATGTCGGTATACTTTCCATCACCTGATGCTTCTGCCATGCGATGATTCCACAATACCATGCCAATGCTGGCACATGTCTCACAGTATGCCTGGAAGTTGGGTAGGTCGTATGGCTCAGAGAATCCTTCACTCATATATGCTACACCAATGCCGCCAGTTATATACATACGTGTATTAATAACGTCTTCCCATACTCTATTTAGAGCTTCCATGTAACCAGTTCCTTCAATATATGAATCAATGTCAGCCATTCCGCAGAAGAGATACATTGCACGAACTGCATGGCCATAAATCTGGGTAAGATCCTTTACAGGATATATATCTTGGTAATGTCTCTTGTCCCATGGGATGTTTTCACGAACATTTATCTTACCCAGTTCATGTCCACGTTCCTCAAGCAACCAGTGTGAGAATTCCAAATATTTATGCTCACCCGTTACTTGATAGAGTTTTACTAATGCCAATTCAATTTCTTCATGACCAGGAACCCATGTCCGCTTGTTTGGTCCAAAGAGTGTCATCATGTGGTCTGCCATATGCTGGCCAACATCCAAAAGGGTACGTTTACCTGTTGCTTTATAATAGGCAATGCCAGCTTCCAGCAGGTGTCCTGCACAATACATTTCGTGTTTGTCCATGTCGTTCCATCGGTTCTGAGGTTCTTGAATCGTAAAGAACGTATTGATGTATCCATCGGACTGCTGCGCTGCAGCTATTTTTGCAATCCATTCATCTACTTTTTGTTCTAAAAGCGGATCTGGATTATTGACAAGGCTGTATGCCATACCTTCAATGGCCTTATATACGTCACTGTCATCAAAAAAGATACCGCTATGAGGACCCTCTGGAATAGCTGCTTTCTCAAAATTGCGCATGCGTCCTGTCTTGTTCTCTATTTGGTCAATACAGACGCGTATAGTTTTTTCTGCATTGTTTTTGAGTCGAGGAGACCAAAATGCATCGTCAATGAATACTTGTGAAAAGTCTACTCGATGCATCCGTTTGGTTAGTCTTTCTGAATTAGCATAACATATCAATCCTGTAGTCAGTAGAATAGTTGTCGTGAGGAATTGCTTCATATCGTTTGCTTGATCTTTAATTAATTATAGTCCGCTAAATTGGATTCCTTCGAATACTAGACTTGGAATCAAATCTCTTTCCCAGGGATCAGCATCATTTCCCAATTTTGATAGATTTTTCCATACCTTCAGCATATTGCCTGTGATATTCATTCCACTTAGGGGTTGGGTAATTTTGCCTCCATGTATTAAGTATCCTTCGATACCATACGAGAAGTTGCCTGTCGAAGAGTCGCAGTTTCCACCATTGAAATCTGTTACAAGGATACCTTCTCCAACTTCTTGAACAAGTTCATTTAGATTCATTCGCCCAGGTTGCATTATCAGATGGTGAGTGCCCTGTGTGGTAGGCTCCATTCCCAATTTCTTGCTATAGAGCGTATCTATAAAATAGGTACGCAAGATACCATGATCAATGATTGTTCGACGCTGAGTAGCTACTCCGTCATAATCAAAATGACTTGCTCCTATGGTACCAGGAATTAAAGGGTCGTCTACAAGTTGTAGTACTGGTGAGGATACTTGTTGGTCAAGTTTGTCGTATAAAAACGATGTGTTTTGTTGCAGGGCTTGCCCACTCATGGCGTTTAGTATTGGTTGCAACAAGTAACCTGCAATGGGTGATTCCAAGATCATCGTGCAAGTCCTTCCTTGAATGGGTTTCTGGCCAATCTTTCTCAAAGTTCTCTCAAGGGCTATCTCTGCAACTCCAGAATGTGGCATATCATTGAAAAAGATGCGTGTCTCTCCCCATCCATCCATTGGATGCTGGCCATTTTCTCCTTCCACAGTAAGTATTGTACTCAGGGTACACCGACTGTTTTCCTCATATCCGGAGAATCCATTACTTGTCAGAAAGCTAGCCTGATGCTGGTAGTCGGAATAGCGTGTTTGAATGCTGATGATGCGTCTGTCGCGATTTAAGGCTTGATTGTGATTCTCTTCAGCCAGATGAAGTTTGTCTATAGGATTCATCCTGTGGAGAGTGTCGTCGAAATTCTTCAATTCGGGTCCATCTCCCTTGTAATAGCGGCTAGGATCAGGTAAAGTGTGATTTCTATCTGGTTCCAAAATGGTTGTGTTTTCGATAGATTGGCGTATGAAAATCTTCAATTCTTGCTGATCCAAATTATTTGTATAATAAAATCCATCGCGACCATCAATCAACAAGTTCAAGGCTAAAGAAGTAGCTGTGGCTTGCTGCAACTGCTCTGTTTGCCCGTTATGCAATACAATCGTCGTTTCATGGTTTTCCGCCAAGATAAGTTTGAAATCTATGTTCTCATAGGCAGAGAATTCGTCGGCAACAAAATTCATAATGTCTGTTTTCATTCGTCTTTTGTTTTAAACGCTCATCTCAACAATCTGCCTAACCAATATGCCAACTGCGTTGCAGAAGAAAAGAGGAAGAATGATGAAAATGGACTCCTATGCATAGGTTCTATTGGTGTTTGAGTATGCAAAGATAAG
The DNA here is from genome assembly GCA_017427185.1 of Bacteroidaceae bacterium. Lineage (GTDB taxonomy): Bacteria > Bacteroidota > Bacteroidia > Bacteroidales > Bacteroidaceae > Physcousia. The sequence continues at coordinate 179,158 of JAFRTJ010000030.1, forward strand.
TTTTTTTTCTAAGAATCACATCCCAGATGAAATAAATTTCATAATTTTGTCTTACAAAAAACGAACAAAGAACAATGTATAATTTAATTTAAACTATTTATGGAAATGAATGTGTCTTCAGACATCAAATATATTGGAGTCGATGATCTGGATATCGATTTGTTTGAAAGTCAGTATGTTGTTCCAGAAGGAATGAGCTATAATAGCTATATGATATTTGATGAGAAAATAGCTATCCTGGATACTGTGGATGCAAGGAAGGCTACAGAGTGGCAACAGAATCTGTATCGGGCATTGGATGGTCGTATCCCTGACTATCTGATAGTTCAGCACATGGAACCTGACCATGCTTCTCAGATAGCGTGGTTGATGGGGCAATATCCAGATTTGAAAGTTGTCCTCAGTCCTCAGGCTCTTAAGATGCTTCCCAATTTCTTTGAGCAAATTGATTTATCTGGCCGGACATATGTGGTAAAGGATGGAGATTGTTTGAAGTTGGGAATTCACACATTGCAGTTTATTAGTGCTCCTATGGTCCATTGGCCAGAGGTTATTATGACTTATGATTTGACTGATAAGGTACTTTTCAGTGCTGATGGATTTGGCAAGTTTGGTGCTATATGTAATGAGACCGATGATTGGGCTTGTGAGGCTCGCCGCTATTATTTTAATATTTGTGGTAAGTATGGCGTACAAGTTCAAAATGTAATGAAGAAAGCTGCTGCAGTAGACATTCAGACTATTTGTCCTTTACACGGTCCAGTGCTTCGAGGTAAGGCACTTCATGAGTCACTTCGCCTTTATAATATTTGGAGTAAATATGATCCAGAGAGTGAAGGGGTGCTGATCGCATACGCCAGCATTCATGGTAATACAGCGAATGTCGCAAAGAAGTTTCAAGAAATACTTCAACAAAAAGGTGCCAAGAAGGTTGTGGTTTCCGATTTGTCGCGATCAGATATGGCTGAAGTTATAGAAGATGCTTTCCGCTATCCTAATCTTATTGTTGCTGCTAGCAGTTACGATGCAGGTGTGTTTCCTGTAATGCACGATTTCCTTTATCATTTGCAGATTAAGAATTATCAGAAACGACGCTTTGGCATCATTGAAAATGGTTCATGGGCTCCAACGGCTGCCAAGACTATGCATCGCATGATAGAAGAAATGAAAGATTGTGAAATTGTGGAACCCATTGTTTCTATTCGTAGTCATATGAAAGAGTCTGACATACCTCAATTGGAAGCATTGGCAGATTCAATTCTCGTTTAAATTCCGTGTATCATTTTCCAATTACAAGAGAAACTCTAAGAGATGTCTTGTCTACTGCACTTGGACGAGGTGGAGAATACGCAGATATTTTTCTAGAGCATACTCTGGCAACTAATATTGTATTGCAGGATGGCTTGGTGAGCCAAGCTCATCAGGCTGTCATATTTGGAGCAGGTATACGTGTCATCTCAGGAAGTCAGACTGGATATGCATATACGATGGATCTGTCTCCTAACGCTATGCTTAATGCTGCCCGCTTTGCAGCCACTATTGGTTCTGGTGGTATTGTTGCTTATCCCTCCCATTCTGTTTCTCAGGTTTTTTGTACTGATTCTGTCCAAGTTTTGGAATCATGTGTTTCACGTCAATATCTTTTATTTATAGATCAGCTAGCTCGTTCGATGGACCCTCGTGTCATCCGTGTAAAAGCTACGATTTCACAGCGTATACAGGATGTTGAGTTGATTAATAGTTTAGGTGAATGTTTTGCAGATCAGCGACCTCGTGCCTCTATTATGATTTCTATCGTGATGCAACAGAATGGACAAACACAAATGGGGTATGCAACTCAAATGCTCCAGATGGGTATTGATTTCTTTTCTGAACAACGAATCCGTGAGGTTGTGGAGGAAGCTGTGTCACGCACAGCTTTTTTATTCACAGCAAAGCAGATTAGAGGCGGAGAGATGCCTGTCGTAATGGCTGCAGGAGCAAGTGGAATCTTAATGCATGAGGCAATCGGACATAGTTTTGAGGCCGATTTCATTCGGACTGGCGAAAGTATTTTTGCTGACAAGATTGGAGAAATGATATGTGCCCCCTGTATCAACATCGTTGATGATGGCACAATGTCTTATGATGCAGGTTTTTTGCATTTTGATGACGAAGGAGTACTAGGTGAGCGAACCGTGTTGGTGGATCATGGTCGCCTTAATAGTTATATGCATGATCGTATCACTGCCAAGTTCTATGGGGTAAAGCCTACAGGAAATGGGCGTCGTGAGAGTTTCCGCTACCCTCCTCAACCTCGTATGCGCAGCACATATATGTTAGAGGGTGATGCTTCTGAAGAGGATATCATCCACAGTGTGAAACGTGGAATCTACGCGCAAACGTTTACTAATGGCCAAGTGCAGATTGGCGCAGGTGATTTCACATTCTTTATGAAACAAGGTTATCTCATTGAGAACGGACATCTCACTCAACCAATTCGAGACATGAACATTATAGGAAATGGTCCACGCGTTCTTAAGGATATCTCTATTGTGGGTAACAATTTAAAGATAGATCACAGTGCATATATGTGTGGAAAGGGTGGACAAAGTATACCAGTTAGCCAAGGCTTACCTACTGTTCTTGTTAAAAGGCTGGTGGTAGGGTAGAGCTATTTTTATCAGAACTTAAAATATTTTTTTGCGTTGTAGTAGGATATGTCCTGAACCATCTGACGTATTCGAGGCATTTCTTCCACAGGGAGTTCACCATTTTCAATGTCACTTCCAATCAGGTTGCATAAGATCCTTCTAAAGTATTCGTGACGAGGGTACGAAAGGAATGATCGGCTATCTGTTAGCATGCCAACGAATCGGCTTAATAGTCCTAATACGCTCAAAGCATTCAGTTGTTCTTCTATTCCATATTTTTGATCATTGAACCACCAGCCACTTCCGAATTGTATCTTGCCAGGATTTGGTCCTTCCTGGAAATTGCCTATCATGGTAGCCACCATATAGTTGTCAGCAGGATTGATGGTATATAAAATCGTTTGTGCCAGATGACGCTCTTGATCTAATTTGTCTAAAAAACGTGCCATGTTGATGGCAGTGTTTGGGGTGCCAATGCTGTCATATCCCGTGTCTGGACCAATAGCGTGAAACATTCGAGTGTTATTATTGCGGATAGGTCCATAATGGAATTGTTGTGTCCAACCTGAGGCGGCATCTTGTCGTGCGAAATCTAGCATAAGAGACGACTTGAATTTTCGAGCTTCTTCGTTTGTCACTTCTTTGCCGTGGATTGCTTTCTGGAAAATGTCATTTACTTCTGTCTCGTTGTAATCTTCAGCATAAAATTCGTTGATTCCATGATCGCTTAATCTGCATCCCATTTCATTAAAGAAATCGTGTCGTTTTTGCAGGGCATCGATGAGGTCATGATAGGATTCAATGCTCATATCACTTACCTCACTCAGTTTATCAATATATGCTTTGTAGGTTGCATGATTCTCTAATGCCATCGCCTTGTCTGGACGCCATGTGGGTAACATTTTTACTCGGAATCCGCTGTCATGAGTGATCTTGTGATATTTCAGGCTGTCGGTAGGATCATCTGTTGTACATACAATTTCCACGTTGTAGCGCATCATCAGCCCTCTGGCAGAAAACTCAGGTTGCTGTAGTTTCTCGTTACATTCCTCATAAATTTCGCGAGCAGTTTCAGGATTCAGCAATTTGCTTATTCCGAAAGCAGTTCGCAGCTCCATGTGGGTCCAGTGGTAATGAGGATTTCGCATTGTGTATGGGACAGTCTCTGCCCACTTAAGGAACTTCTCCAAGTCACTGGCGTCGCCTGTAATGTATTTTTCGTCCACTCCATTAGTTCTCATTGAGCGCCATTTGTAATGGTCTCCTCCCAACCACAACTCTGTTAAATTTCTAAATTTATGGTCTTCTGCTACCATCTTTGGATCTAGGTGGCAATGGTAATCTATGATGGGCAGATTCTCAGCTTCTGAGTGAAACAATTCTTGGGCAGTAGGAGTTTCCAGCAAGAAATTGTTATCCATAAAATTTTTTATCATAATACGTGCGTATTTAAGATTAGGATTTTACATGGTGAATATATTGAAACCGCCATCCACTACAGATACGGTGCCAGTAACAAAACTGGAGGCATCACTTATTAGGTAATGGATGGTACCGCATAGTTCTTCAGGTTTGCCGAAACGTTTAAAAGGAGTTTGTCGAATTACATCGTTTCCCCTCTCTGTTAATGATCCATCTGGATTGGTGAGTAATGCGCGATTCTGGTTTGTTAGGAAAAATCCAGGGGCGATAGCATTCACACGTATCTCAGGACAAAATTTTGTGGCAACTTCGTTTGCAAGAAAGGCAGTGAGATTGTTGATGGCTGCTTTTGCATTACCATATCCCATTACGCGAGTGAGTGGACGGAAGGATGCCATACTGCTGAAATTTACGATGCTTCCTTTATGTGCTTCTATCATGGGTTTTAAGAATACCTGTGTGGGGATGATAGTACCTGTCAGGTTCACATTGAGTACCTTCTGGAATTCCTCTATCTGGATATCCAAAAATGTCCCAGTTGGACTAATGGTAGCTCCTGGCATGTTTCCTCCCGCAGCATTGAGTAATGCGTCCACTTTACCATATTTGTCAATTACTGCATCGCATACTCTCTGAACAGATTGGCTATCTGTCACGTCACATTGCATGAAGATTGCATCTCCTCCTTGTTGCTGAATATTTTCAGCCAGCTGCTTTCCCACCTCTTCTTTGCGTCCTAACAGCACGACATGAGCGCTCTCCATAGCCAAATATTTACCTATCTCACGACCAAGGACTCCCGTTCCTCCCGTGATGACCACAACGTGGCCTTGAATGTTAAACAGATTCATATCTTATTCTCTTCTATTTCTCGTTTTACGGTTGCCATCACTCCCTCTATTTGACCCAATGCGAGCATACGGCCATGAAAAGAATATCCAGCATTGTATCCCATCTTCTCGTCACCTAGCATCAGAGGTGCATGATCTACGCGCATGGGCAGGCCTGGATGTTTAGTCTCGAATATACGGACTAATTCAATAATGTTGGCTCTGCCACCTAAATGGCTGGCTTCTTTAAAATCGCCATTAGGGAATACGTCAGTACTGCGTAAATGTACGAACCATGTTCTGTCAGCATATTTTAGAGCTAAGGCTGGCACATCGTTGTGAGCACCTGCACTAAGAGATCCTGCACAGAAAGTCAACCCATTGTGGGGATTGGGTACAGCATTCAAGAACCATTCAATGTCTTTGTCACATGTGACGATTCTTGGAAGACCAAGAATTTGAAGTGGAGGATCATCAGGATGTACACACATATTCATGTTCCATTCATTGCAGACAGGCATAATGGCCTGAAGGAAATATTTCATGTTCTCTCGCAATTTCTTTGGGGTAATACCTTGATAAAGAGCTAGAAGTGAACGAAATATTTCAACGGGTTTATCATCGTCTTCCTTAATGTTCCCATTCACAAAGCCTTGAGTCTTGACTATTATGTTCTCCACGAGCCTGTGTTCATCTTCTAGAGTGAAAACCTTCTTCATTTCTTGTACCTTGGCAAGAGTCTCCTCTGTATAATCAGCTTCAGCACCATGTCGCTTGAGAATATTACAATCGAAATATGCGAATTCTGCATGGTTGAAGAAAAGGCTGCTTGTCCCATCTGGATTGGGGTTTTCAAGGTCTGTTCTCGCCCAGTCTAGAACCGGCATGAAATTGTAGCATATGGTGTGTATCCCAGCTTTACCCAAGTTGGCAAGACTTATTTTGTATTTCTCAATCAGTTCATCGCGATCTGGACCTCCATACTTGATGCTCTCACATACAGGCAAACTTTCCACTACGCTCCATCTCAAGCCATAGCTCTCGATGTATTCCTTCAGGTTTAGGATTGCCTCAAGAGGCCAAACTTCTCCATTGGGAATCTCATGCAAAGCTGTTACGATGCCTTCCACACCTATTTGTCTGAGCATGCTCAGGGTTATCTTATCTTTTTTCCCAAACCAACGCCACGTCTTTTCCATTAGCTCGAATTTAATTGAAAAATGTTTTTTTTATGATTTTACCGCCTTGTATTTGGGAACCAGTAATTTTAGGATGGTCCATCCTGCTATGTATGCGATAGCACAGTAACAGAAGATGATAAAGTATCCTGCAGGTTTACCTTGGAATCCCATGAAAGTCATTTGCGTCTGGTCGGCATAGTCAAAAAGTTGTCCGCTGAACTTGTTGATGCAGTAACTTCCAATACCACCAGCCATACCGTTAATACCAGTCATCGTTCCAACAGCTTTCTTGGGGAACAGGTCGCTTGCTACAGAGAAAAGGTTGGCAGACCATGACTGATGGGCAGCTCCGGCCAAGCCGATAATGATGACAGGAAACCAATAGCTGTATGAACCAAGGGGTTGTGCGAATAGGGCTAACAGGGGCACAACGGCAAAGATGAACATGGCACGCAGGCGAGCATCGTAGGCATGCTGTCCTGTCCTGTTCATGATAATTGTGGGCAACTTGCCGCCGTAGATGGCCAGCATAGTGATAGCATAGAGTGTAAAAATGAGCAGCATGGCCGTGGGATTGTCTGAAGGTAGGTTATAGACATCGGAAATGTAAGCCGGTGTCCAGAACAAGAAAAACCACCATACACCATCCGTTACTAACTTGGCTAAGAAGATGGCCCAAGTCTGTGCCAGTTTATAGAAATTCCAAAATGGCAGGTTGAGCAGGATGAAGGCTAAAATGAGGAGCCATGCACTGAACACGAATGCACTAATCAGTACCACTATGCCCAAAGTGAAATATATCCATGAGTTTGGTAGCATCGGGATAGTCCCCTTTTCTGGTGTGGCCTCTTTGGTTGTCTCTTTTTCGGCAACATCGTCTTGGTGGATGTAGACCAACTCCGCTTCGTTGACATACTTGTTCTCTTCCGGCTTCTGGTAGATAAAAATCCATGCACCGAGCCACAGGAACCCCAATGCGCCAATGATGATGAAAGCCATTTCCCATCCGTTGCCAACACCGATGTTCTTGAAGTAACGTGCAAGCAGAGGAATAGTTAACGGGGCTACCAAGGCACCGATGGTGCTGCCACTGTTGAAAATGCTGGTGGCATAAGCGCGGTCTTTCTTGGGGAAATACTCTGCCGTTACTTTAATGGCTGCGGGGAAATTACCACTCTCGCCCAGGCCGAGGACAAAGCGCGAAATCATGAAACAATATGTGCTTACCGTGCTGATAGCCAAAGCCACGTCGCCCGTAGCGGCAATCATCTCTTGTGTGCTGCCCAAATTGAGATGCCACATAGTAGCCAGGCCGCATAGGGCGTGCATGCAAGCACCAAGCGACCAGATGCCAATAGCCCACAAGTAACCTCTCTTTACACCAATCCAGTCCATGAAGCGGCCTGAGAATAGGTTTGCTATGGCATATACAATAGCGAAAACGGCTGCAATGTTGCCATAATCAGTGTCTGTCCAGTGAAAGTCAGGGGCTATGAAGTCCTTCCATGTTAACGATAGTACTTGGCGGTCCATGTAATTGATAGTAGTCGCCAGAAAGAGCATACCGCAAATTACCCAACGGTATTTTGTCATGCGTTCTTGATTAGTTCGGTTCATGTTTTTTTGTAATAAATATGTATGATTCTTGTCACAAATTTAACTTTTTATTTTGTGTTTCCCAATGCAATGATGTTTTTCTTGCATAAAATAATGCCTATTTTGATTGGGATTCCATATTTTATTATTAAATTTGCACATTAAGCATGAAAATAAAACGCATAAATTATGTATTTATTAGGTTTTGATATTGGTAGTTCATCTGTGAAAGCCAGTTTGGTAGATGTCAAGACTGGCAAATGTGTTATCACCTCTCATTATCCCAAGACGGAAGCTCCTATCCAGAGTGCTCGTCGAGGATGGGCTGAGCAAAATCCAGAGGACTGGTGGGAGTATATCAAGCATGCTACCCATGATGTAATGCATCCGTATGGAGTCAGTGCAAGTGATATCTCTTCAGTGGGCATCAGTTACCAGATGCATGGTTTGGTACTTCTTGACAAAGAAGGTGGGGTGATTCGTCCATCCATTATATGGTGCGATAGCCGTGCTGTGCCTCATGGTGATCGTGCTTTTCAGGAATTAGGTTCCGACTTTTGTCTAACCCATCTGCTTAATAGCCCAGGTAATTTCACAGCCAGCAAATTAGCATGGGTTCGTGAGAATGAGCCAGAGAATTTTGCACGAATTCATAAGTTCATGCTTCCTGGCGATTATGTGGCATATCGTATGACAGGCGAGATGCAGACCACCGTCAGTGGCCTCTCAGAGATGATGTTATGGGATTTCCGCGAGAATCGTGTCTGTGAGGAGTTGCTCAGTTTCTATGGAATCGACAAGAGTCTTGTACCTGATATTGTTCCAACGTTTGGCATTCAGGGGCGCATGACGCATCAGGCTGCTCAGGAATTAGGGCTCCGTTCGGGTATCCCTATCAGCTATCGGGCTGGTGATCAACCCAACAATGCCCTTTCCCTCAATGTGTTTAATCCTGGCGAAGTTGCTTCTACGGCAGGAACCAGTGGAGTCGTGTATGGTGTATTGGGAGATGTCAACTATGATTCCTTGAGTCGCGTTAATAATTTTGCTCATGTGAACCATACTGCAGATAATATCCGTCTTGGTGTGCTTTTGTGTATAAACGGAACGGGCATTCTCTATTCTTGGATAAAGCGTACGTTTGCCAACAACAGCAATTACAATCAGATGAACAGTTTGGCAGCTTCAGTTCCTATCGGCAGCGAAGGACTCTGTATTCTTCCATTTGGAAATGGTGCTGAACGTATGCTTCAAAACAGCGAGATAGGTAGTTCCATTCACGGTATAAACTTCAACACACATGGTAAGGCTCATCTCGTTCGTGCTGTTCAGGAAGGCATTGTCTTTAGTTTCGCTTATGGCATGGAGATTATGCAGAAAATGGGGATGGAGTTGAATACCATTCACGCTGGGCATTCTAACATGTTCCTCAGTTCTGTCTTTCGTGATGCATTGGCTGGGGTGTCTGGTTCTACTATCGAACTCTATGATACTGATGGTTCTATTGGTGCAGCCCGTGCTTCAGGTATTGGCACTGGAGTGTATGCCGACAACAACGAAGCTTTTTCAACGCTAAAGAAAATTATGGTGGTTGAACCCAATTCTGCAACAGAAGCAGAGTATAAGGAGGCTTATGAGCATTGGAAATCAATTCTGAAAATGTATATTTAACATATTCAACAATCTATTTATTATATTATGGTAAAAGAGTATTTTCCTCAGATAGGTAAAATCAAGTTCGAGGGTACAGAGAGTCGCAATCCTTTGGCATTTCGTTATTATGATGCCGATCGTGTCGTAATGGGCAAAAAGATGTCCGAGTGGCTTAAGTTTGCAATGGCATGGTGGCATACACTAGGTGCAGATGGCGCCGACCAATTTGGCCCTGGTACGAAATCGTTCCCTTGGAATGCTGATTCTGATCCCATCCAGGCTGCCAAGGATAAAGCAGACGCAGGATTTGAGATAATGCAGAAGCTGGGTATACAGTACTATTGCTTTCATGATGTTGACTTGGTGAAGGAAGCTGACAATGTAGCTGAATACGAGCGTAATCTTCAGACGATTGTAGATTATCTGAAGCAGAAACAGACTGAGACAGGTATTCGTCTGTTATGGGGTACTGCTAATGTGTTTGGCAACAAGCGTTATATGAATGGTGCTAGCACCAATCCTGAATTTGATGTTGTGGCTCGTGCTATTGTTCAGATAAAGAATGCTATTGATGCCACTATTCAGCTGGGTGGTTCCAGCTACGTGTTCTGGGGTGGTCGTGAGGGTTATATGTCACTTCTCAATACCGATCAGCGTCGTGAAAAGGAACATATGGCTACCATGTTGCGAATGGCTCGTGATTATGGCCGTGCCAAAGGATTCAAGGGTACTTTTTTGATTGAGCCCAAACCCATGGAGCCTACCAAACACCAGTATGATGTGGACACAGAAACTGTCATCGGATTCCTTCGTGCTCATGGTCTCGACAAAGATTTCAAGATCAATATCGAGGTGAACCATGCTACTTTGGCAGGTCATACGTTTGAACATGAGTTGGCTTGTGCTGTGGATGCTGGCATGTTGGGTAGTATCGACGCTAATCGTGGTGACTATCAGAATGGTTGGGATACCGACCAATTCCCCATCGACAATTTTGATCTTATTCAGGCTATGATGCAGATTATTCGCAATGGCGGTTTCAAGGATGGTGGAACTAACTTCGATGCCAAGACTCGTCGCAACAGCACCGACCTTCAGGATATTTTCATTGCTCACATTGCTGGTATGGATGCAATGGCTCGTGCGTTGCTTAATGCTGCAGATCTTATCCAGAATAGTCCTATCCCACAAATGGTACGCGATCGCTATGCCAGCTTCGATTCCGGATTAGGCAAGAAGTTCGAGGATGGGCAGATGACTCTCGAGGAAGTATATGAGTATGGCAAGCAAGTTGGTGAGCCTCCTCTCAAGAGCGGTCAGCAGGAATTGTACGAAGCTATTGTGAACATGTATTGTTAGATTTTATTTTTAACTATAAATATTTTTTTATCTCATGGAAAGTAAGATTCCTTACAAGATTTATCTAACCGAGAATGAAATACCAACTCAATGGTATAATGTTCGTGCTGATATGAAAAACAAGCCAGCCCCACTCATTAGTCCCGCTGATGGACACGCTCTTTCTATCGAAGAGATGAATCCCATCTTCTGCGAGGAACTCAACAAACAGGAGCTTGACGACACGACGGCATGGTTTGATATTCCAGAACCTGTTCAGCAGTTCTATCGCATGTATCGTCCTTCTCCCTTGGTACGTGCATATTTCCTCGAGAAGGCTCTTGATACCCCTGCCAAAATTTATTATAAGTTTGAGGGTAACAACACTTCCGGCTCACACAAACTGAATTCTTCCATTGCTCAGGCTTATTATGCAAAGGCTCAAGGGCTCAAAGGAGTTACCACTGAGACAGGAGCAGGTCAATGGGGTACAGCATTGAGCATGGCATGTGCATATTTCGGTCTTGATTGCAGGGTCTTCATGGTAAAGGTCAGTTACGAGCAGAAGCCTTTCCGTCGTGAAGTGATGCGTACCTATGGGGCCCATGTGATTCCATCTCCTAGTATGACTACAGAAATCGGCAAGAAGATATTGGCCGATCATCCCAATACCACAGGTTCTCTTGGATGTGCCATTTCTGAGGCTGTCGAGGCAGCTGTCACGAATCCTGATTATCGCTATGTGCTTGGTTCTGTCCTCAATCAAGTGTTGCTGCATCAGTCCATCATCGGTCTAGAGGCTCAGAAGGCAATGCAGAAATATGACATCAGGCCTGACATCATTATTGGTTGTGCAGGTGGAGGTTCCAACCTTGGAGGTTTTGCAGCCCCCTTTATTGGCGAGATATTGCGTGGTGAGGCAAACTATAGGATTATCGGCGTAGAGCCTGCCTCATGTCCCAGCTTTACTCGTGGCAAGTTTGCATATGACTTCTGTGATACTGGTATGATTTGTCCTTTGGCTAAGATGTACACTCTAGGTAGTCAATTCATACCTTCAGCCAACCATGCTGGTGGTCTCCGTTATCATGGCATGAGTCCCATTCTGGCTCAGCTTTATCACGACGGATATTTCGAGGCATGTGCCGTAGAGCAGTCTTCTGTCTTTGAGGCTGCAACTCAGTTTGCACGTACAGAAGGCATCCTGCCAGCTCCTGAGTCGAGTCACGCCATCCGTGTTGCCATCGATGAAGCTCTGAAGTGCAAGGAGACGGGCGAAGCCAAGACTATTGCTTTCAACTTGACCGGCACTGGCTATTTCGATTTGGTTGCATATCAGCAATTCAACGATAAGACTATGGTTGATGTCATTCCGAGTGATGAAGCAATCGCTGATTCACTTCAGCATCTGCCAAAGATAGGCAACAATTGATTGCCATTCGCTGACAGCATACTTTTTTTCCTCAGTTCATCATTGATGTTTTCTGGATTGTAATCTTTGTATTACAGCGACTCAGGAACCATCAGTGATGAACTGTTTTCTTCTATCATGTACATCCTCTTTGACATGAGAGTTGCCATGTTAAATGAACTTTTTTCATTTGACAGGCATGATTATCCCCAAATTATCTGTAATTTTGCAATGAAAAGACTAATCTAAATTAAGGTTTCAATGAGAAGAATGTTTTTTCTGGGGTTCATTATGATGTTGTCCCCATTCTGTATGCTCAGTGCTGAAGATTCCCCTTTGTGGATGCGTTATGCTCAGATTTCTCCTGATGGTCAAATGATAGTGTTTAATTATATGGGCGATATATACGTCGTTTCTGCTCATGGTGGTGTAGCTCGACAACTAACTACATATGGTGGATATGATGGGCGTGCAAAATGGAGTCCCGATTGCAAACATCTGGCTTTTGCCAGTGACCGTGAAGGTAGCTTGGACGTATTTGTTATGAATGCCGAGGGCGGCAAGGCAACCCGTTTGACCACTCATAGTAGTATGGAAACACCTAGTGGATGGTTGGATGAGGGGACCGTTTTGGTGAACCGATTGGGTAATCCCACGGTCTCAGATTTGGTTTTCCCCGCTCAGCCTTTCTCTCATTTGTATAAGGTTGGGATTCAGGGAGGAAGACAATTGCTTTATTCGGAACTGACGATGGACGACGTGTCGATAGACGATAAAGGACGTGTTCTTTATGTTAATGTAAAAGGTTATGAGGACACCTTCCGCAAGCATCATACCAGTGCCATTACTCGTGATGTTTTTCTCTATGCTGACGGACAATATCGTCAACTGACTAGTTTTAAGGGCGAGGACCGTAATCCTGTATGGAGCAAGGATGGCGAGGGTTTCTACTATCTCAGTGAGCAGGATGGAACGTTGAATGTTTATTCCCACAAACTCTCTGGTGGAGATACCCAGTTGACCCATTTCCAGGGAAATCCGGTGCGCTATCTCTCTGCCAGTCGTCAGGATTTGCTTTGTTTCTGCTATGATGGTGAGATTTATACGCAGCAACCTGGAAACGATGCAAAGAAAGTGGATATCCGTATTTTGAACGATCTAAAACCCAGGGATGTCATTCGTGAGCTGACCAGTTCGGGTGCCAGCAGCGTGGTGGTTTCCCCTAAAGGAAAGGAAATCGCCTTTATCTTGAACAATGACGTTTATGTAACAAGCCTGGAATACAAAACTACCAAACAAATTACCGATACTCCTGAGCGTGAGCGAACAGTAGATTTCAGAGAGGATGGACGCGCTTTGGTTTACGATTCTGAGAGGGATGGAGTATGGTCGATTTATCAGACGGAATTGATGGATAAAGACGAGAAGAACTTCAGCTATTCTACACAGCTTCGCGAAGAACGTCTGACGGATGGCAAGGTCACAAGTTTCCAACCTTTCTACAGTCCTGATGGCAAACAGGTGGCATATTTGGAGAACCGAAATACCGTTCGTGTGATCAACCTGAAGAATGGCAAGATACATACTGTAATGGATGGCAAGTATGCGTATAGCTACAGCGATGGCGACCAGTATTTTACCTGGAGTCCTGACAGTAAATGGATTCTGGCCGACTATATCGGAACTGCAGGATGGTCAATCGGCGATGTGGCTCTCCTCCAAGCTGATGGAAAGGCAGAGCCTATTAATCTGACAGAGAGTGGTTACAGCGATGGTCATCCTCACTGGGTAATGGGCGGACGTGCCATGATTTTTCAGAGTGATCGCGCAGGGTATCGCGCTCATGGAGGCTGGGGTGCAGAACGCGACGAATACATCATGTTCTTCGACCCAGAAGCCTACGAGGAATTCCGCATGAATAAGGAAGAATTGGCCTTGAAGAAAGAAGCCGAGGAAGGGGACAAAAAGAAAGAGGAGAAGAAGGATAGTACTGAGGAAAAGAGTGAGAAGGTGAAAGACCTGAAGTTTGAGCTTACCGACTTAAATACACGTACCATTCGCTTGACGATGGGAAGCACTAACTTGGGCGATGCTGTGATGGACAAGGAAGGTACCAAACTCTACTACATCGCTCCCTATAATGGAAACCGTGCCCTATGGATGCGTGACTTGAAGGAAGAGAGGAATGAATTGAGGCTTCAGAATATCGAAGGGTACCAGTTCCATCTGAATCGTGATTGCTCAACTGCCTATTTTAGTGGATATGGGGGAAGTATTAAACAACTGGAATTGGCAACTTCCAAAATTAAGGACATTCCCTTCGAAACGTTCATCAATATTCGTCCTCAGCAGACGCAAGCCTATCTCTTTGAGCACATGTGGCGACAGACGAGCGAGAAGCTGTTCGACCCAGATATGAACGGAGCTGACTGGCAGCGTCTCCACGAGACTTACAAGCGATTCCTGCCGCATATCAACAATGGTTATGACTTCAGCGAGATGATGTCTGAGATGCTGGGCGAACTTAACGTCTCTCATACAGGTTGCCGCTATCGTCCTGCTCCTCAATGCCTCCTAACTGCCGAGTTGGGTGCCTTGATTGACGAGACGTATAATGGTGAAGGAATACGTATTGCTGAGGTGTTGCCAGGAGGTCCTCTGGATACCAAAACTCGCGTTCGAGCAGGTTCCATCATTACTGCTATTGATGGTGTTAAGATAGAACGTGCAGCAGACTATTTCCCCCTTCTTGCAGGAAAAGCAGGAATCAGCACACGCCTCACGTTGAAGGGTGCCAAGGAGGATGTCATCTTGCGCCCCATTTCCAGTGGAAGGCAGAGTGACTTGCTTTACAAACGATGGGTTCGACGCAACGAACATATCGTGGATAGTCTTTCTGGAGGCAGATTGGCTTATGTGCATATCAAAGCCATGAATGGAGAATCTTTCCACGACCTGTATCGTGAACTGCTTTCCGACAAGAACCGCCAGCGCGATGCAGCCATCGTGGACGTCAGACACAATGGAGGGGGATGGCTCCACAACGATGTCTGCGCGTTACTTTCTGGAAAAAGAACCGTTCGCTTCATGGTGCGCGGACAGTATATTGGCGACGATCCATACAATCGATGGGTGAAACCTTCCTGCATGCTCGTTTGTGAGGATGACTACTCTAATGCTCACGGCACGCCCTGGCTCTACAAGGAACTTGGAATAGGCAAGCTGATAGGTACTCCCATGGCTGGCACTATGACGGCCGTATGGTGGGAAAACATTGGAGGTTATGTCTTTGGAATCCCCATGGTGGGCAATATGGATGACCGCGGAAAATTGCTTGAGAATCAGGAACTAACACCAGATATCGAGTGCTACATCACTCCCCAGGATCAGCTTTCAGGTCACGATACCCAATTGGAAACTGCTGTCAGGGAGATGTTGAAGTAAAAAAAGAGGACAAAAAGACAAATCGTGGTAGAAATTATAATACAGTATAAAAGAGGGGCATACACGTTGGTATCCCCTCTTTTATATTTAAGATTCAATTTGTTGGATCAAAGAATGATGTTCTTTCTGCGTTGTTATTCTCCAAAGTAGCGTTTCAGCAAGCCCTCGAAACCGCGTCCGTGACGTGCTTCATCCTTGGCCATCTCGTGGACAGTATCGTGGATGGCATCCAGACCAGCAGCTTTGGCAGCCTTGGCGATGTCCATCTTGCCAGTACATGCTCCAGCCTCTGCCTCAGCACGTTTCTTCAGGTTGGTCTTTGTATCCCATACAACCTCGCCAATCAACTCAGCGAAACGGCTGGCATGATCTGCCTCCTCGAAAGCATAACGTTTGAAGGCCTCGGCAATCTCTGGATAACCCTCACGATCTGCCTGGCGAGACATAGCCAGATACATACCCACTTCGGTGCATTCTCCAGCAAAGTGTGCCTGCAATCCTTTCCAGATCTCTTCAGGACAACCTTTTGCTACGCCAATCTCGTGCTCTGTCACATAGGTGTTACCCTCGTTCTCTTTGATTTCCTTGAACTTACTGGCTGGCACGCCACACTGAGGGCACTTAACTGGAGGCTCCTCTCCCTCGTAAATGTAACCACATACGGTACAAACAAATTTCTTTTTCATAGATTCGCAATTGGTTTTACTAATTAATAATGATTGTTATTATAACATCTCTTTGGCAAATGTATCGCTTTTTTTGATTAGTGCAAAGCAAAAAGTGTGAAATGTTTTAAAAAGTGGGAACAAAATTTCATGGGGTAAGAAAAATGTGTTATCTTTGCGTGCGAAATGCGATAGTGGCTCAGTTGGTAGAGCATTGGCTTCCCAAGCCGAGGGTCGCGGGTTCGAGTCCCGTCTATCGCTCAGATGTTGGGCAATCAGGAGCGTTCGCGTCCCTTTTTTCTTGCCTGAGAAAATGCCACACGTCGACCTCGCAAACACAACACGTTGAAACTCGAAAGACAACACGTTGAAATCGCAAACTCAACGTGTTGTCTTTTCCATCTCGACGTGTTGTCTTTTCATGATGGACCAGGGGATGTGGCGTTTCCTTAGAATTCGAATCCCAAATTGATATAGAATTTTGGTTTCTTGGTTTGATTGCTCCATCCTGCATGGGCTCCCAGAGGTCCGAAGATTGTCTTGTAGTATGCCCCAATCTGTGCGCCCCACAGGTCTTTACCATCCGCAATGTTGCGTAGCTTGTCTGTCGATCTGGCATAGTTTACTTTTCCTACCAGATAGATGATCTTTGCGATGCGTTGCTGGCCCTTAAGTTGAGCGGCAAAGAACTGATCTTCAACAGGTTCCACATGTCCAATGCCTGCAAATGGCATCTGTTGGCTCAGGTAGTGTCCAAAGTGGTTTCCACCAATGACGTTTGACATCATCGGACAAATTTCTTTACCTAAAAGCATTCGGCCATAGAGTAATGGTTGGATAATGAATCTCTTGGTAACAGGTATGGCTATACGCCAGGAAGCATCTATGGCAGAGAATCCCCAGTGGTCATTGTATTGGGCGAAATCATCGGTGTAATATCCGAATCCTGCCCTGAGGCGTGAACCACGGGTGGGGAAGTACCAGTCATTTTCGGAATTGTATTGGGTGCGGAAATGATAGCTGATGTAGTGGTCGTTTTTGGGAAGCAGCTGCTTTTTTTCTGCCTTTTCAGGATTGGAAAGAATATTGCCTACGTGGTAATAATCCCATCGACCAAAAAGTTTGCAGTTGAAATTCCTTACATTAAAGTCCAATAAGGTTGCATCCACATTATGATAGCTGAATGTGGTGTTGTATGTTCGGCTTCCATTTCTATAGATGTTGATGTCGCTGTGGTCGTACTCATAGGCCAAGCGGACTTTGGTAAAACTGATTGGATGGAAAATCATTTCCTCACGTACCTCGATTCGCTTTCCCAGCCGGACGGTTGTCTCAAAGGCAAGGGGTGTCTTGGTGTGCATGGGGATTTTGCAATTGATTTGCAAGGCAGCCATCTCCTCAGTATCAAACCTGGCTCCCAAGTTTAATTCAGCTCCTGTCTTTGGACCTGCCTCGAAGGTCATGACCTGTCCTTCTGGCTGATGTTTCAGATTATAGTTGGCTCCGTTGTAAAAGAGGTCCATGCGCATGGAGGTTGTAACCTGTTCTGCACGGTTGTAGTCGATGCTGTCTCCATCTTTGAGTGAGAACTTTCTACGTAGAAATTTTGCGTGATGTGAGTTAAGATTGACAAAGTCGAAGTGGTCAACTTTGCGCTTTTGTGACATCGAGGCTGGTTGCTGGTTGCGAACGGGCTTGATTTTGTTGTCATCAGGAAGCCCTAATTTCCGTCTCAAGGCAACGAGCTCATCCCAATGGCGCATTGCTTCCTCCTCACCGCGACGAATCAGAGTGTCGACAGCTTCGGCGCTGAAACTGGCCGTTCCATAGGGTTTCGTGTTTACTTGGATGGGTATGTCCGTGATGGCTAGATTGTCGTCATATTTGCGTTTACAGTTCACATCGATTATCTGGCTTACGATGGACAAGGTGTTGTGCAGGTCTTGTGCAGTCTTTTCTGGCCCCTGAACGGTCGAACCGATAATGTATTCTGCACCCATATCGCGAGCCAAGTCGGCAGGATAATTGTTGCATAAGCCTCCATCTACCAATACCATGTCTCCCTTGGATATTGGCGCGAAGGCAGCAGGAATAGACATACTGGAACGGATTGCTTCTGCGAGGACACCGCTGTGGAAGTCGTACTCAGTATTGGTGATT
The DNA here is from genome assembly GCA_017427185.1 of Bacteroidaceae bacterium. Lineage (GTDB taxonomy): Bacteria > Bacteroidota > Bacteroidia > Bacteroidales > Bacteroidaceae > Physcousia. The sequence continues at coordinate 197,491 of JAFRTJ010000030.1, forward strand.
AGGTCTGTTGCCACACAGGCGAATTTGCGTGGGAGAACATCGAAACTGATTGAATCGTTGTATCCCTCAGTTAAACATCGAAAGAGTGTTTGCAGGTTTTTACCCTTGATTAATCCTGGCGAGGCGGATATCTGTCGTTTGTTGAGCGAAATATGTTTGTTAAGCATGTAGGTGTTTTGCTTTTCGCGGTCTTCGATGCTCTGTCTCATCAGATTCTCATTGTCGGACAATATATAAAGCCAGTTCTGACCTCTTACGATGGAATCCAGTTGCTGAGGTGTGTATCCTATGCTATAGAGTCCCCCAATGATACTTCCCATTGAGGTTCCGGTGACAATATCAACGGGGATGCCGGCTTGCTCGATAACCTTGAGGACTCCAATGTGTGAGATTCCCTTAGCTCCACCACCAGAAAGAACTACTGCAACCTTCCCTCGAGGTTCTTCACTGATACAGGGGATGGTGATTAGAATAGTCAGAATAAAGAATAAGGCACGACGTATCATGTTGAATTCCGTACTATGGGTTATACATTATTATATTAATTATATACACATATCAATTATTGACCGATAGTCATATCAATGTGCGAATTGGTACACAAAAATCGGAAAAAAACTTCAAATCTGCAAGTGTTTGTCGAAAATCATACAAAAACCACTTCGTGATGTGTTGTCTTTCATGGAATTTAGCGCTAAAAAAAAAGCCCCTCTCAGAACAAGTCGGAGAGGAGCACATGTTAAAGTCTGGTTAATGTTTTGTTTTCTTTATTTAACCAAAATCTTCTTGCCATTGATGATATAGATGCCTTGCTCTGTCTTCTCAACACGTATTCCGTTGATAGTGAAGATGCCGCTTGGCTTGGTTGTCGTAGGCTCCTGAGAAACTTGCTCAATGCCAGTTGGATCAAGAACTTGGTTCCACAGGTAGGTGACATCTTTCTGAGTGAGAGGCTTACTGTAGGCACGGGCGATGGCTACGTCTCCATTCCATGCGTTATGTGCTGTATTAATACTGCCAGGATCACCTCCAATGGCAAACCAGTTGCAGTCTGATGTTGCAAGTTTGAGGATACCTGGAGCATCCACGATGTTTTTGAGTTCGCCATTGACATAGATATAGGTCTTTTCCTCATCGGCATTCCAGACACCAACGACATGATAGAATACCTTCGATTCAGGAACGACACCACTGGTGGTCCATCGCCATGTGCTGGCACCCGACGTGGAAATGTTGGGCAGGAAGGTTATCTCGTTCTGACGTGCTCCGCTGATGGTGGTAACAAGGAAGCCTGTACCGCCAGCCTGCATTGCCGAGAAAGGCTTGGACTCTGAGTTGGGTATGGTTTCGGGATAGTCGTTCATACAAAGTACCTCGAGGGAGTGGCTATTGGCCATGGCATAGCGTATTTCATCGTTGTGATTGTATTCGGCACCTTTGTAGAAGTTGGTAGCATTGCCTCCGTAGGGATTCTCGAAGTGAGCCACATAGCGCTTGTAGGTGTCGCTGTAGTAGGTGGTAGGCTCACCATAGGCTATCACATCGCTATGGTAGGGAGATACGTCCTCGGCTGTACCGTCCTCGTGGAAGACTACATCAAATATGTCGGCCTTCGGATAGGTTTCCACTGGTCCTGGTTCAACGGTTTCCCACTCGCTGGCATTGTTGGTATAGGTGCCGTCTGCCTTCTTGCCTACCTTCTGATGAGAGGGATCGGGCACGGGGAACGGATCTTCGCCTAGCGTCTGGAACCAGGTTGGATTCTCGGTGTTACCCTTGTTCAGCAGATAGCATACCTCGCCGCTGGCCAGTTGTTCGTCGGTAATCTGAGTGCTTTCTTCTGCACCAAATGCAGTCTTGTAGTAACAATTGCTAAGGATTACCTGCTCAGGAACACGGGCGATGGTACGGCTGCCTTCTGGATTCAGCGTGATGTCGCCAATCTGGAGGCAGTTTTCAATTAAGGTAGAACCATTGGTCCATCCCACGATACCGCTTGAGTTGATTGCATCAGCACCTTCTATTGTACCGGCAAAGACGCAGTCCTTGACCACGGCACTTCCACGATTACAAGACATTACGCCACCGTTACCAGAGTCGCCTACACAAGTGGAATGTCCGTTGATGAGGGATATGATGCCTGAGATGGATGTCCTGTTATAAGTGTTCGCTGCTACAGCTGTTACAAACTTGTCGCTGTTGTATACCTCGCCCTTGATGGTCATGTTCTTGACAGAAGAACCGTCCTGCATGTTGTTGATCAGCGCAGCACCACGAGCAGCTCGATGGATATCAACTGTTATGGTGTGATAATTGCCGTCAAGCTCACCGTAGAAGTTCTCCATCATCTGGTTTTCGGTAAAGTAGTCGATGTCGGCCAGAAGTTTTCCATTTACTGCTTTGCCTGCTGAGCCGGCCTTGAGAGCATAGTAAGCCATGTGGGCATTGCTAGCTATCTGATAGACACCATTTTCATCTACGTCGGGAAGCAGACCTGTTGACTTCAATGACTCCATTGCCAATGCTTCCTCTGTAGTGAGGCTACCTTCCTCGTAAGCTCCAAAGATTTCGCTATAGATGCTCCCCATCGTGTTGTACATTTCCTCGCTCATCTTCTCTGCCTTATAGAGGTCGCTGACAATGCTGTAGCAGGTTTCCGTTTCGTCAAGCAACTTAACGTAGGCATTACGTCCCTCAATGAATGAATCCCACAAAGAAGAGAAAGTTCCGATCAATTCATATTTCTCCTCTGGACTTGTGGCTGTTGCAACAGCATCAATGGCAGCTTGGATCTGATCTTTGATTGCTTTTGGACAATTGGGGTTCTGAGCATAATTTGTACCTGTTTCAGGAACGATGTTGATGATGGTATTGGCACGTGCTACCATGCAAGCCAATGTCTCGTCGAGATAATGGTCGGCATCCTCTAATGTGCCTGCATAGAGAAGATGAATGTTTGCAATACCTGTCCAGTCGGTACTTGAATTTTGATTTGGATTGGCGAATCCAATGGTCAGAGTACCATCTGTTACGTTAGCCAGCAAATAATTTTGAGCTCGTCCGCCATTTGCGGCGTTGGCGATACCAACCCTTCCGTGGATTCCATAGGCAACGAGGTTGCCTTCGTTATCGTTGATTTCCAAATCAAGTGTTGCATCGTCACCATTCTGGGTGAGATAACAATTCTCTCCATCCACAGCATCAGCTACAGGGATACGAGTCTCATAGACGGTGGGCAGGAAGATGCGGTTCTCGTTTACATACATACCTGCATAATAATAGGTACTATAGCGATCGTTGAATGGACGATATGCTGCATTTGCTGTCAGAACATAGACACCATTCTCCAATCCAGTCAATGTCTGATACATGTTGAAACCACGAGCCCAACATTCTGCACCGTAAAGATTAGTGGTATTACTCTTTGCTGTATTGCTACCTACAGTTCCTGACCATCCGTTGAAGCCGTCAGCGAAATCTGGATTGGCCAACAGGTTAGTGATCTCAGAACCAGGTTTGTAACCATTCTCAACGGCAGCAGTAAGTTTCGCATCAACCCAACTTGCCTCAGCAGCAATTTCCTCTGTAGTCATCGTGTGATTCTCCCATACATAAGTATAGGAACCATGGGGAAATTCTTCATTGGGTTCGAAGATGTCGTTGAGATACTGCTCGATGTAATCGCGGTCTTCCCCCTCGAAGTCACTATGTTCTTGGAGGTAATTAATTGCATATTGGACTCTACTGTAGTAGTTCTCGTAGGCGGCTGCAGAAGTTTCCACATTAGTGCGTAGTTCCTTTACAATGTCATACTGCGATTCCAGATCTTCCATAGAACCGCCTTGAATCAGGGATTCCATTGCATCCAATGCAGCTTGATACTCATCCATTATGCTTTGAGTAGCAAGGACGCCATCGATATACTGTCGACCTTCTTCAACAGCTTGTACATAGACACCAATGTTGGCAGAGTTTTCCTGCTCCTTGACGATATTCCATAGAACACCTGCTTCCTCGCCTGTGAGAGGTTTGTCATATACTCGTGCGAGGATGATATCACCTGTCCAACCTGCCTCTGCACCGCTGCCACTTGCATCACCACCAACACAGAACCAGTTGCATCCCTCGTTAGCGAAGCGGAATTCTCCAGGAGCATCCACGGTGTTGCAGAGTTCTCCATTTACATAAATGTAGGCTTTAGCTTCCTCCTTATTCCAAACGCCAATCACATGATAATAGAAACCGACCATGGGAGTTACGCCGCTGGTGGCCCAGCGCCATGTACTGTTACCTGTGGTCGTGACATTGGGCAAGAAAGTGAATGAATTCTTGCCGCCTCCATTACCTGTCGTGCAGATAAGGAAACCTGTTCCACCTGCCTGCATAGCAGAAAATGGCTTAGCCTCCACGTTCTGAAGGGCACCTTCGTAGTTTGGCATCACGAGAATTTCCAGACTGTGGCCGTCTGCTATTGCATCACGGAATTCCTGGTTGTTCTCAAAGTTGATCTTGTAGTAGCCTGCAGGTTTGGCAGACCAGCTGGTGTTGAAAGTTGCCACATTGCGGTCGAAGGCTGCGTTGTAAGCAATCGTCGGACCATCACCAACGAACTCAACCATGTTGTGCATGGGTGAAATGTCCTCTGCTGTTCCATCAATGTTGAACGATACATCCAACAAATCTGCAACAGGAGCGTCCTGCGCCGTAGCTGACATGCATGCTACGGATAAGACGAAACTGTAAAGTAGTTTTTTTCTCATAGGTAATTAGTGTTTTTAATGTTGATTAAATCTTTTTTCTTCTGTTTCGATATGTTGTGACCTCTTTGTCTGTGCAAAGATACACATTTATTTCTAAAAACGAAATAAAAATTTCACTTTTTTTATCAATACTTGCGGAATGATTCTGGATACTGCAAGTCTTGAGATATCTCACCCCCATAGCAGCGAACCCAGGAACGGAAACCTGCTTTCCCTTTCTCGATCTCGATGATGCGTGCCCCGTTGGGTTTCAGATTGTTATAGACTGTATCGCAACCACTGAATCTTCCATAAATGAAAAACATGCCTCGCCATTTCATCGCATAGTCGTCATCGTGATCATGTCCGCAGATGATAGCTTGTACGTCACCCATTTCCTTCATGGAGACGAAGAGTCCAGAGTTTACGCTGGGAGGGCAAGGGTCTTCGCCGAAGTTCCCCTTCAGGATTCTGCTCGTATCATAACGTAATCCAAAGGTGAATTCAGGCACTGGGATGTGGAAGAATGCCAGTGATGGAAGTGGTTTGTCAGCGTTTTGAGCCTTGAGTTTTTGGCTGCATTGGCGATACCACTGTATTTGGTCCCAATGGATATAGTCGTAACCTTTCATGTCTGGATTGCTGCAGCTGTCTCCAGAGTCAAACAGATAGAAGGCCCATTCCACTTTTCCATCGGCATCTGATAAAGTAATCAGGTCGTTGGAATCACCATAGATGCCCTCTACACCTTTATTTACATTATAAGGTATGCTGCGTATGATATCCATTACCTCACGTCGATTCTTGTCGTACTGTCCGTCATGATTGCCCATAGCGACCGCAAAGGGTATTTTGCGCTCACTTATTGGTTTTAGAATCTCTTGCAGACTCTGCTCTGCAGGCTTGCCAAAGATTACATCGCCCGTATGGATGACCAAATCAGGTTTCTCCTGATCGAGCATTTCGATGACGTTTTTCAGGGCACGTTCCGAACGCTTGTCGCCAGCGATGTAGTGTGTATCCGTGAACTGCAGGATTTTGAATTTGCCGTCGGATCGGAACTGGAAGCGCTGTTTCTCATCGTTTAGTTGAGGTTCTTTTGACACTTCCTGACTCGTGTTCTTCTTCTTTTTTGCTGCCTCTGCAGCCATAGGAAGCGCAGTTGCCAATCCTGCTGCTGCTGAGTTGCGGATGAAATCTCTTCTGTTCATACGAATGCATTTTATTGAAAATCCTTGCACAAAGTTAGTGAAAAAAAAGTTGCGATGCAAAAGAATTTGTGTTAAAAATCAGTCGCTGGCATGTTCGTCCTCAAAAAACGTTTTTTCTGTCGTTTTCTTGCCACGTGTTGCATTTGAAAAGTCAACGTGTTGAGTTTGCAGTTTCAACGTGTTGTCTTTCGAGTTTCAACGTGTTGTGTTTTGGGAGTCGACGTGTTGCAGAATCGAGAGTGTCTGAAATGCACTTCTCGACGATTTGATTCTTCGGCATTAGAGAGCAGGGCGATGGGTTTTTATCCAAAAGGATCCACCTGAGCCACGAAACTTCGATGCCTGGAATTATCGTTTTTCAGCTTTACCAACAATCGGGTGATAGGCGAGAGAAGGCAGACAAGAAATGGATGGAAGGTTGTGAGTTGGGTTAGCAGATAACGGAATCCATACCAGCGTCGAACAGGTAGGGGATAGAGGCCTATTGAGCGAAGGGCTTGAAGGGCACGTGTCGTAAATCTCCAGCTCTTGCTGTCGCTCATCAGGGTGATAACGTAACACATCGCCATGATGCAGAGTCGACGCTGAAGGGCGAGCGAGTGGGGGGAGGGGATTTTTTCAGATTGGAGATGCTGGAGTACTGTTATGTAGTCAGCATATCGCTTTTGCAGATGCTTTTGATCCTGTTTGTGCGTGATGGAATCAGGACGATAGCGATAGAAGTATGCCTGCTCGATGCTGGTGACCAGATGGGCACGCTTGAGGAACAGGCGAGTACAGAATTCCTCATCCTCATGGTAGATGTGGGGAGAGAAACGCATATCGCCAAGCGTTTCACGACGAATGATGTAGGAACAGCAACTGGGGATGATGTCGTATTTAATCATGAACATGGTGGCTGGTCCCTCGAAAAGTCTCTTCGCTCCATGACATAAGATATCAGGTTCTTTCTCGAGCAGCGTCTTCAGGATCTGCACGTATGGTCCATAGAAAATGTAGTCGTCTGCATCGATGAAGGTTAGATATTTGCCTGTGCAATGGTCAATTCCTGTGTTTCGAGCGCCTCCAGGTCCCATGTTTTCCTGTCGCATGGCATGAATGTTCTCTTTGTTGAGATTTTTTACCCAATCACATACTACGTCCTCGTGGCTTCCATCGTCGATAATCCATATCTCGTAGGTCATCAGTTGAGCGATGAACTCCAAACTGTCGATGCATTTGGAGAGTTCGCTCAACTTGATGTCGTAGCAGGGGATTATGATGCTTAATTGGCAACTCATGTTCGAGGGTGATAGGTGAGACGAAACCAAAGGGCTTTTATGCGTTGATGTAGTGTGAGGTGGGACGATAGGATGAAGCTCAAGGGGAGAGGTCGATGAGGTACAATCTTTTCCTTGCCTCCATGCTGATGATACGAAAGTTGAGCATTCAGGGAACGTAGATACAGGGCAAAGTTCTGCTGGTTTTCTGGTAACTCCTGCAATTGAACCAATGCTTCAATGTAATCGGATAAAGCGTTTAATTTCGGTGTGTTGCTGATGCTGCCATCTCGTTTACAATAGTAGTACATTCCATGCTTTGTTCCTCGTATCTTCGTAGCACGCTGAAGCACGTATGGAATGGTGAAGATGTCCTCGTAATATCGTCCTATGGGAAACGCAGTATCGCCCCAAAGCGAGCGTTTGAACAGCTTGTTGCATGCATAGCAATGGGTATATCCATTACGTTTCATCCACGTCTGGAAGTCGTAGGTTCCTTCGATTGGATGGAAAGGATATTCCTTGGCAGACAGGTGGTCTACCATGATGGGATACTCCAGCACATCGGCATCCTCCATTTGTTCCAGACAAGCTGAAAGGGTGCCTTGAGCGAGATAATCATCAGAATCCACAAACGTAATGACTTCCCCTTTTGCTTCCTTTATTCCTGTGTTGCGTGCTGCACTCAATCCTTGGTTTTTGTCATGATTTATCAGTCTGAATGAAGGGCTTTTGCTGCACCATTCCTTACAGATGGCTTGGCTGTTGTCGTAGCTTCCATCATTGATCAGTATCACTTCATAATCGCCCAACCCTTGTGTCAGGATTGATTCAAGGCACTTTGGCAAATGCTGCGCTACGTTGTAGACGGGGATGATGATACTGATTTTCATGTCTTACTCCAGAAATCAACATATTGCTGTGCCACCTTTTTATATTCGTGATGCCGGCGGATATACTCGATGGAATCACGTTTCAGTTGAGGAATCCGCTCAGGATTGAGCACAAGGGCCAGCAGTTTGCAGTATACATCTTCCATAGACGGAAGAACATTGATGATAGGTCGCAGTTCAGACTCTCCCAAGAGTTTGTAATGCTCAGGTTCGCCGCCTCCAACCAGGATCAAACCTCGCGACATCGCTAATAAGCCATTCATGGCTGGCGTATAACTGTACAGTTGATCCAGAAGGACGTCACTCTCGTCGAGCATCGTCTCGTAGAGGCTGAATGGGATATTCTCAGCTCGCTTGATAACGACCTTTTCAGGATATTCCTGCTTCAGCCTCTCAAGGGCGCGAAGCATGATGTCTGTTCCCTTGTACTCGTTTCGCGTCTTTTGGATACCAATGAAGAAACGGATGGGCGAGGGAATCTCAGGACTGGGTGTGATGTCTGGCAATCGGATGGGGAAGGGGATGAACTGAAGTTTCTTGGCGTATTCAGGTAGATAGCTCATGTGGTATTCGTAGAGTCCTGAAATGATGCCGCTGCAGTCGTGAGCGATGAATGAGTTGATTTCCTTCTTTGGCCCAGATAGCCAATCTTTGATCATAAAGTCGATTTCTGCTGAATGACGCTGCTCGCTGCCCATGTTGAAATCGCTGTATCGAAAAGTCTTGCAATCCAAACCTGCCTTTACCCAATAATGATCCATGCCGAATGCGCCCAAGAAGACACGACGATTGTTGCGACGCAAGATGCTGTAGTATCTCCACATGCGTTCAGCCTTCAGGTCGAAGAAGATAGGATTGATCAGCTGCACCACATCGTAACCTTTCATCTGGGGAAGTATTCGCTCTAGGCGAAGCAAATAATGCATCGTGTCCAATGAGCCAAGTGAGTTCCTCTTCAGATTGATGTCGCGTGGATAATCCTTCCAGAGGTCGCCGTCAGACACAACAGTCACTTGGTGCCCAAGGGCTCGCAACCCTTCGGCCAACGTCCAGTGCACATTGCTGTATTCACCTATCAGAAGGACTTTCATCACATTTACAATTTGTCATTAACAGCAGAGAAATCTCCTATGAGACTGCTCTTTAAATTACAAAAGTATGTTTTTTCCTCCAATTCAACAAATATTTTGAATAAAAGTTGTACCTTTGCGTGCCTCAAAAGGAAAGTAATGGAAGAACTGAACAACCTGCATAACCTCGAAACAGAAGACACAAGCTACGATCATGTGTTGAAATACACAGGTGTCTTTGGTGGCGTTCAGGGGCTGAAGATGCTGGTTGCTATCATTCGAACCAAGCTGACAACCCACCTGTTGGGATCTGTGGGGTATGGCCTTATCTCTGTTTACCAGTCCATTTCCGAATTTATTGTCAGTTGCAGCAATTTTGGAATTCCCTTGAATGCAACTCGTGAGATGAGTGAGCTTTTCGAGAATGGGACGGATGAGAATATTCAGCACAAAGTAAAGGTTATTCGTACATGGGTTCTTTGGGCTGCTCTCTTTGCCACCATTCTAACGATTCTCTTGTCACCCGTATTGAGTTATTTCTTTTTCAAGCACGACTGGAATCGTTATTGGGAAGTCATCATGCTTTGCCCGATTTTCATTTCTTTTCTGGTCGCAGAAGGTGAATGCTCGATACTGAAGGGATTGAGGCAGCTGAAACGAGTGGCCACCATAGAGACTTTTGCAGCAATAGCCACTCTCGTTTTGACTATACCTTTTTATTATTTTTGGAAATTGCATGGGATTGTGATTGCTCTCATCTGCAGCACAGCAATGACGGCTCTCATCCATCTTTACTATAGTGTTCAACTGGTCAACTATCGTGTCAGTCTTTTCAGCAAGGAGATTTATCAAGAAGGTTTACCCATGATACGCAGAGGTATCCCTTATGTGTTGGCAGGCATTGCTAACTCAGGCATTACGTTGGCTATTCCTGCCTTGATATTGTTGAGTGGAACTTATTCTGACGTAGGGTATTATCGTGCTGGATACACTTTGATGGCGGCTTATGCAGGTATGGCATTCGTGGCTCTCGAAGCGGATTATTACCCTCGTCTTTCTTCTGTGAATCACGACACGATTCGTCTCAACCAGACGATCAACCAGCAGATTGACGTTTGCGTACTGCTGATTACACCTTTCTTGATTCTTTTCATCCTGGCGATGCCTATCGTCGTGAGATTGCTTTTCAAACCAGAGTTTCTGATTATTCTGGACATGACGGTTTGCTCAGCATTCTATATGTTCTTTCGAGCCATCATGTTACCTGTTGCATACACCTCGCTTGCAAAGGGAGACAGCATAATGTTTCTCATCATGGAAGTTCTCTATGATATTGTGTTTGGTGTGCTTATGTGGTGGCTTTATTCCCAATTTGGCTTGGTTGGAGCAGGCGTTGCTCTTTCAGTAGCAGCCCTTTACGATATGCTCAGCATCGTGTTGGTTTATGGGTGGAGATACGGATGTCGTATCAGCGGACACACTTTGCGATTGATCATCTTTCAGTTCTTGTGCCTCGCGATAGCTGTCGCAGCATGTCTGCAAGGGAATCTGTATGTGAAGTACAGCGTGGGAAGTTTGGCAATACTTGTTTCTGCTTGGCGCAGTTGGAAACTTCTTGCCCGCCGATCTCAGATTGTGCACGATTTGGTGCGACGTTTCAGGCATCGTAGCGGCGATTGTTGCTAGGAGAAAACCAACAAGGAAGAAGTTCTCGTGAAAAAAAACGAGGAAAATTTGGATACTTCACAGAAAAGATATACCTTTGCATCCGCTTTTCAGAAGTTACTGGCAAGTATCGGGGTGTAGCGCAGTTGGTAGCGCACCTGGTTTGGGACCAGGTGGTCGCCCGTTCGAGTCGGGTCACCCCGACACTTTAGGAGAAAGAGTTCTCGAATAAAAAAAGTATTTATTGAGCAAAATGTTTGGTGATTTGAAATAATCATTGTACTTTTGCATAGCATTTTCAAAAAATGGTGCGTTGGATGAGTGGCTTAGTCAACGGTCTGCAAAACCGTCTACGGCGGTTCGAATCCGCCACGCACCTCAGAAGAGGAATCCATTATCTTAGCGATGAGTGGGTTCCTCTTTTGTTTACAAAAGCAGCACGCCTTAATTCATTTTCTTTCCCCATCTTTATTCTGACAGATATTATCAGGGCATAAATGACTTTTTTTCTTCAAAATCATTAGGTCATATTATATAAAATGTGTAATTTTGCATGATAAAAAGATTTTTCAGTAAACTACAAATTATAATGTTATCAAAATGAAAAAGTACAATTTCAATCCGGGTCCTTCAATTCTCCCCAAAGAAGTAATTGAGGCAACAGCTGCTGCATGTCTTGATTTTCAGGGTAGCGGTTTGTCTCTGATGGAGACCAGTCATCGTGCAAAGAACTTTCAACCTGTTGTGGACGAAGCTGTTGCATTGTTCAAGGAATTGCTTGATATCCCTGAGGGGTACAGCGTGATTTTCTTGGGCGGAGGTGCAAGCTTGCAATTCTGCATGGTTCCCTATAATCTGCTGGAGAAAAAGGCTGCTTACCTGAATACTGGCGTTTGGGCAACCAAAGCAGAAAAGGAAGCCAAGTTGTTTGGAGAGGTTGTAGAGGTAGCATCAAGCAAAGACAAGAACTTTACCTATGTGCCTCGTGATTTTGAGATTCCAGTAGATGCTGATTACCTGCATGTTACTACCAACAATACAATCTACGGTACAGAGTTGCTTCAGGATGTGGATTCTCCCATCCCTGTAGTTGCTGATATGTCGAGCGACATCTTCTCTCGTCCTTTGGATGTGAGCAAGTATGGCATCATCTATGGTGGCGCTCAGAAGAACTTGAGTATGGCAGGTGTGACCTTTGTCATCATTAAAGAGGATTTGTTGGGTAAGGTGAGCCGCCAGATTCCTACGATGCTGGATTATCGTACTCATGTGAAGAAGGGAAGCATGTTCAACACTCCTCCTGTAGTACCTATTTACTGTGCCCTGGAGAACCTGAGATGGATCAAGCGTCAAGGTGGTGTGAAGGCTATGGAGAAATTGGCCATCGAGCGTGCTAAGATTATCTACGACGAGATTGACCGCAATAAGCTGTTCGTGGGTACGGCTGAGGTTGATAGCCGTTCGCGCATGAACCTCACATTCGTAATGGCTCCTGAGTATCAGGAATTGCAGGACGAGTTCCTCGCATTTGCTTCAGAGAAGGGTATGGTAGGTGTGAAGGGACATCGCGATGTCGGAGGCTTCCGTGCTAGCTGCTATAACGCGATGAGCATCGAAGGTTGCCAGGCTTTGGCTGCATGCATGAAGGAATTCGAGGCAAAGCATTAACATAGAAAACTCAACACGTTAACTTCGCGAATTCAACACGTTAACTTTGAAAACTCAACACGTTGAAAAAGATGAAAGTATTAGTTGCAACAGAGAAGCCATTCAGCAAGGTTGCTGTGGATGGCATTAAGGCAGTTACAGATGCTGCTGGATATGAGCTTGTTCTTTTGGAGAAATATACGGATAAGAGCCAGTTTCTGAATGCTGTGGCTGATGTCGACGCCATGATCATCCGCTCTGACAAGGTAGATGCTGAAGTGCTTGACGCTGCCAAGAATCTGAAGATTGTGGTTCGCGCTGGTGCTGGTTATGACAATATCGACCTTGAAGCAGCTACTGCTCACAAGGTGGTTGCCATGAATACTCCTGGTCAGAATGCCAACAGTGTGGCAGAGCTGGTATTCGGATTACTTGTTTATGCAGTTCGTAATTTCTTTAACGGCACAAGTGGTACTGAGTTGAAGGGTAAGAAACTGGGTATTCTTGCATTTGGTAATGTAGGTCGCAATGTGGCTCGTATTGCCAAAGGTTTTGGAATGGAAATCGCTGCCTATGATGCATATTGCCCCAAAGAAGTCATTGAAGATGCTGGCGTAGTTGTTGTGGATAGTCAGGATGCTCTCTTCGAGACGTGTGACATCGTTTCCCTCCACATCCCAGCAACTCCAGAGACCAAGCAGAGCATCAATGCCGCATTGGTTGGAAAACTGAAGAAGGGAGGTATTTTGGTGAATACTGCCCGCAAGGAAGTAATCAATGAACCAGAATTGCTGGCATTACTCGAGGAACGTACCGACTTGAAGTACGTTACAGATATCAAACCTGATATGGATGCTGAGTATGCAGAAAAACTTTCTGGACGCTATTTCGCCACTCCCAAGAAGATGGGTGCTCAGACAGCAGAGGCAAATGTGAATGCCGGAATTGCAGCAGCCAATCAGATTGTTGGATATCTGGAACAGGGCATCACCAAGTTCCAAGTCAATAAGTAAGATTTCTGTATTTATGGCAAGGATAAAACCTTTTAAGGGCCTTCGTCCACCTAAGGATTTGGTTGAACAGGTAGAATCCCGTCCCTATGACGTCTTGAACAGCGAGGAAGCTCGTGCAGAAGCTGGTGACAATGAAAAGTCATTGTATCACATCATCAAGCCTGAAATAGACTTCCCTGTCGGAACAAGTGAGTACGATCCTCGTGTGTATGAACGTGCAGCAGAGAATTTTGCTAAGTTTCAGCGCAATGGATGGCTCAGACAGGATGATAAGGAAATGTTCTATATCTATGCTCAAACCATGAATGGAAAAACCCAATATGGTTTGGTTGTGGCTGCTTGGGTGGAGGACTACATGAATGGAGTAATAAAGAAGCATGAATTGACACGTCGTGACAAGGAAGAGGACCGCATGAAACATGTTCGCGTAAATGATGCCAATATGGAGCCTGTCTTCTTTGCATATCCTGACAATCAGGTGATTGATGCTTTGGTTGCTCGTATCACGAAAGGAGATCCTGAGTATGATTTCATAGCCCCTATTGATGGATTCCGTCATCAGTTCTGGTTGGTTGATGATGTGGATGACATACAAACTGTTGTGGATACATTTGCAAAGATTCCCTCACTCTACATTGCTGATGGACATCATCGAAGTGCGGCTGCTGCCTTAGTGGGTGCAGAGAAAGCTCGCTTGAATCCCAATCATCGTGGTGATGAAGAATACAATTATTTCATGGCTGTATGCTTTCCTGCTAGCCAGCTGACCATTCTTGACTATAATCGTGTTGTTAAGGATCTGAATGGCAGGACTCCAGAGGATTTTCTTAATGCTCTTTCTCAGAACTTTATTGTTGTGGAGAAGGGTACAGAAGAGTATCGTCCTAAGCGTTATCATGAATTCAGTTTATACTTGGCTGGAAAGTGGTATAGTTTGGAATTGAAATCAGGCAAATGCGATGAATCAGATCCTATTGGAAGTCTTGATGTCAGTATCAGTAGCAGACTGATTCTGGATGAATTGTTGGACATTAAGGATCTTCGCAAAGACAATCGTATTGATTTCGTTGGAGGATTGCGTGGCTTGGGTGAGTTGAAGCGTCGTGTGGACAGTGGAGAGATGAAATTTGCTCTTGCCCTATATCCTGTCAGCATGGATCAGATTATGAAGATTGCTGATACTGGAAACATTATGCCCCCCAAAGCTACTTGGTTCGAACCCAAACTGCGTAGTGGCCTTGTGATTCATAAACTCAGTTGATGATTGATGAATACAAAACCATAAATGCAGAAAGCAAGGGAACTTACTCGGAGTTGAGGAGTAAGTTCCTTGCTTTTGCTCATCCCGTTCGTACTGTGGATGAGGCTATGTCTTTTGTGGAATATTATCAACGGAAATATTACGATGCTCGACATTGTTGTTGGGCTTATATGCTTGGAGCTGAGAGGGAGACATTCCGTTCAAATGATAATGGAGAACCAAGCGGAACAGCTGGAAAACCCATCTTGGGGCAGATTAACAGTAATGAGCTGACGGATATCATCATTTTGGTCATACGTTATTTTGGTGGTGTGAAATTGGGTACAAGTGGGTTGATAGGGGCGTATAAAACTGCTGCTGCAGATGCTATTCAGAATGCTGAGATTGTAACGCGTACGGTTGACGAAGAATATACTTTTGATTTTGAGTATCCGTTGATGAATGCTGTGATGAAAGTTGTTCGTGATATGGATGCTCGTATCGTAAGTCAATCTTATGATATGGATTGCAGGATGACTCTCTCCATTCGACGGAGCAAAATGGATGAACTCAAGGAAAAAGTTGCTAAAGCATTATCCCCGTTCTAGTACAAATTTTTCTATTGCTTCCGCTACGCCCCCTTCATTATTATTGTTGTACGTGACGTAATCAGCTACTTGACACACTTCAGGTGCAGCATTCTTAAGTGCAACTCCCAAACCTGCATAGCTTATCATGTTCAGGTCGTTATATCCATCCCCAATAGCAATTACTTCTTCCTTATCAACCCCGATGATGTTTAGCAAGTGAGCAAGACCGTTTGCTTTGTCGATTCCATAAGGCATTACTTCCAGAAAAAAGGGTTCACTTCGGCAGATACTAAGCTTTCCCTTACTCTCACGTGCCATTGTCAGTTCCAATTGATGTAATGGTTCAGGTTCACCTGCAATCAGACATTTTGGTACGGGAAAAGTGAATGTCTCCAAGAAGTTATCCAAATGAAGTAAGGGCATTCGATTGAGGGATGCCGCATATGCTACATATTTGTTTTCAGTATCTTCGGAAGCAATTGCTTCATCTTTGTAGCTTAGAATTACGAAATCGCCCTTCTTACTGCAATTGTAGAGGTAAGGTATATACTCTGGTTGGAGATATTTTTGATAAAGAGTTTCTTTTGACTGATAATCAAGGATAAGTCCACCATTGTATGCCATCACATATCCATTGAACTTTTCCAGAGAAATTTTGGCTGCAACAGGAATGATTCCAGGAATGGGACGACCACTGGCCAAAATTACTTTTACGCCATGTTTCTGTGCTTCATGCAATGCATCAATGTTTCTTTGTGGAATCTCTTTTTGAGTATTGGTGAGTGTGCCATCCAAATCTAAAGCAATAATCTTATATTTCATACCCAGATTATTCCTCACTGGCAGCATGCAGTATCAACGTGGTTGCGCCAATTGTTATAATGCTTCCATTTTCAAGACGAATACGATCTTGGTCTTTCAGAATCTCGTTCATAAAGAAAGTTCCTGTATTGCTTGGAGCATCTCGTAGGATGTATTGTAACTCGTTCTTTTTGTTCCGTTGAACTCTAATGATGCAATGTTTGGTGTCAATGCTGGGATCTGTAGTCTCAATGGGTTGATTTATGCTTGTTCCTTTTACGTATCTTCCAAATACATTGTCACCCATCCGTAAAGGCAATACTTGTTTATAATGGAACACGTTCTCTACTACCACAATACTTCCAAATTTTTCACAGTGTTTGTCCTCGTCTAGTATTTCTTCCTTACGAGTATGGAGAATTTTACTTGTACCTAGACGGATGCCAAATTGGCGATTACAATTTGGACACCGGAAAACCAACTGTTGATCTTCCGTGTATATAGTTTCATCGAAAGTAATGTAATTATCGCACTTAGGACATCGAACTCTTCTCATCAGTCTTTTTTCGGTATTGTCGATTGTTGATTAATCCAATTTCATGAACCAACAGTCCTTGTATTCCTGGTTCTTATGCATTTCCTTAATCTGTTCACGACAACTTTCTTCTGTTTGGAATCCACTAATGATGACTCTACGAATCTTTCCGTTATTGATGATTTCCGCATTGTAACCAGCATCTTTCAGATGCTTTGTAAACCTTTCGGCATTCTTCTGAGATACGGCACTCGACATTACAATACAATATTTTCCTTGTGGCTTCGTTTGTTCCTTATGCACAACAGTTTCTTTTTCAACATTCTCTATCGCTGAAGGTTTTTCTGAAGTCAATTCTGTTGTAGCCTCCTTTTCTTCAACGTAAAGTTTCTCTTCAGTTGCTTTGGGTGATTCTAATGTTTTATTATCTGCTTGTGATGTGGCCTGACGTGGCATTAAATTTTGGGGGAAGAATAATTCTCTGTTAGAACTCATCGTCATGCTTGTGTTCTGAACGGGAGTTGAGAACATAAAGAAGAGAATGATGGATGCCGCAATGGTAGCTACTACGTTGAAGACTTTTCTGTTGAGACGGATGGTTATGTGGTTCTTGTCTTTTTCTATTGCTGCAATTCTTTGTTTGTCCTCTGTAGAAGTTTCCACATCTTTTAGTAGGACTTCTGGTAGATGAGATGCTTGGAAGGTATCCAAGCCATAAAGTTCTGGAGTAGTTACCCCAGCCTTGCATGCAGAGAAAGATATGGGACTGAATTCATTCTCTTTGAAAAGAACTCCGATACTGCCCAAATCGAAGGAACCGTTGAATAACAATTCTTCGTTGATCTGGTTTACATATTCATCAATCCACTTGAGGGCCTCTTCTGAACTGATCTTGTAGAAATGCATGAGAGATCCCGCCAATAGATTGTCATTGTAACAAATCTTGCTGTTGAAGTGAACCTGTCGAAAGGGAGGCAAAAAAAGTTCTTCTTCCTCGCTCCATTCACTGTCAGTATGGTGTACAACAAAAGCTCCTAATTGTGGAACAATCAGGCAGTCGTTGCTCAGAAGCAAGTATTCTATATGTTTTGATAAATCTTTCACGACTGCAAATATAGGAATTTTTTGTTTAATGTGAAAAAACTTTTCCTAATAAGTTTTGAAAATTTTTCTTCAATGTTGCATAATCAACTTCTTTTTCATACTTTTGTGTCAGTTTTCTATGATGAATAAGAATATTGTTTTATTCGCAGTTGCCTTTATTATGGCTTCTTGTGGACATCGGTATCAAAATGAGGTTAATGATATCGAGATACTCCAGCAGGATACTGATGCGCTTCGCAAACTGCAAGGCATATGGATTGATGGTGATACCGAAGAACCAATCTTTCGTATAAGCAATGATTCTATTTATTATCCCGATAGCACTATTCTTCCTCAGCAGATACGTGTTATTAGAGACACACTATATGTAGGACAAAATGCTTATGCTATCGAGAGTTTAAGCGAGAATGTTTTTTCCTTCCATTCTATGAATGGTGAATTGATTCGTGTATGCCATACAGAACAAGTTTCAGAAGATAGTTTGGCATTTGTTCATCCTATGAGTGCACCCATCATTTATACTGAGGTTACGAAACGTGATACCGTTATCAACTATTCTGGTCGTCGTTATCATTGCTACATAGCAATCAATCCGTCAACGAAAAAGATATACCGCACAAGTTATACAAGTGAAGGAGTTGCTGTGCAGAATTTCTATTTTGATAATTTAATCCACGTTTCTGTATATTCAGGTAAAAATCGTATATTTGGCAGAAATATTACCAAATCCACTTTCGAGAATCTAATTCCAGAGCAGTTTTTGTCTCAAGCCACTCTAAGTGATATGAAGTTCAGTAATGTTGACAAGGAGGGCTTTCACTTCGATGCTAATGTTTGCATCCCCGACGGAGCTGCTTGTTATATGGTGGATATTACCATTAGCTTCGACGGGGATGTGGATTATCATTTGATGGACTTCTGATATTTGAAATCCTTCAAGAGATTCATTTCTCTGTTATTCCTTGTCTTTTTTCTCCGTTGCCTCTTCTTCGGCTTTTCCTTCTGCGTCTTTGATTAATTCTTTTACGTCATCCTTAATTTTATAACGCTTGTTAAGTCCCTTTACAACGTCGTTGGTGATGTCATATTTGGGATTGGCAATCAGCAAATTGTCACCAGCCTTTATCATTACGTAATCGTACTTCTTGGTTTTGTTGTAGATCTTCAGAAAAGCTTGGATACTATCACGTGCTTCTTCATTAATACGAGCTTGTTCCATATTGAATTCATTGTTCAAACGGTCAGCCAGTTCTTGCAGATCCTGTTGTTCACGAGCGATGTTATTCTGTGCGCGTTCCAATTCGTCACGAGTGGTGAAACCATTGTTCTCATATTTTTTCTGGAGATTGGCAGCATGAGTTTCCAGAGTTTTTTGTTTTTGTGCCAAAGTTTTTTGGATATTGTTTCCCTTTTGTGTCAGGACTTCGCTGTAGTCCTTGTACAATTGATATTGGCTCATCAGGGTGTCCAACTCCACGTAGGCAATCTTCAGTCCCACAACTTCACAAGCCTCTTCACCATTGTTCTGTTCATCTGCATCTGCAGACTTGTTGCAGCCAACCATTGCAAATGTCATAGCCAGAATAGCTGCTCCAAATAGATACTTTTTCATTTTTTTTGTAGTATAAAATAAATTATTAATTGGCTCTTTCTTTTACTTGATAAGGATTCTCTTGCCGTTCAATCGCATCCATGCTCTGTACACAATGGATTCCACGTTTCCTCATCTCTTTGTTGTTACCGATATGTGTACTGCCAAACTTTTCCCCAGGCACTAAAAGCATTTTTATGCATAAAAGTAGCATGGCAAATGCAATAAAACAAACTGTAATCAACGCTAATTTCAACATTATTTATTATATTTGCGTCGGCAAAGATATAGAAAATGATGTTATAATCCAAAAAATATGAGTGAAATTGAATTGAAACCTATTTGTGTATTCGATTGTTTTGCACAAGTAAACCAAGTTCCTCGCCCTTCGAAGAAAGAGGAACGTATGATAGCTTTCTTGATGGACTTCGGTCAGAAGTTGGGTTTAGAAACAAAGTGTGATGAGGTTGGTAACGTCCTTATCCGCAAGCCTGCTACTCCTGGAATGGAGAATCGAAAGACTTTGATTCTGCAAAGCCACATGGATATGGTATGTGAGAAAAATACAAACGTTGATTTCGATTTTCAGAATGATGCTATTCAGACTTACATCGATGGCGAATGGATGAAAGCTAAAGGAACTACTCTTGGTGCTGATGATGGTATGGGAGTTGCTATGGAGATGGCTTTGCTTCAGAGCAACGACATTGAGCATGGTCCTATTGAATGTGTCTTCACTCGTGACGAGGAAACTGGCTTGACGGGTGCTTTCGGCATGAAGTCTGGATTCATGAATGGAGAGATGCTTATCAATTTGGATAGCGAGGATGAAGGCGAGATTTTTGTCTCGTGTGCTGGCGGGTGTCGGACTTCTGCTCAGTTCTCTTATGGAATTGAACCATTACCTAAGGACTTTTTTACTTTCTCTCTTACTATTAAGGGATTACAAGGTGGACACTCTGGTGATGATATAGACAAGAAACGTGCGAATGCCAATAAATTATTGGTACGTTTTCTTTATGCCACTCAGAAGAAATTTGACCTTCGCTTGATTGATATTCAAGCAGGTGGTCTTCACAATGCAATCCCTCGCGAGGCATCTTGTGTATGTGCAGTTCCTGCCCAATATAAGGAACAGATTCGAATTGATTGGAATCTTTTTGCTGCTGATGTTGAAGAAGAATACAGGGTTACTGAGAAGACTCCTGAATTTATCCTTGAGAGTCAGGAGTCAGCTACAGAATCAATCGACAAGCAGACAAGCAATCGTTTGATTACAGCTTTACAGGCAGTTGATAATGGAGTTTATGCTATTTGTCAGGACATTGCTTTGGTAGAGACCAGTAGTAATCTTGCCAGCATTCATTGTAATCCAGAGAAGAAGACCATTGACATCAACAGCAGTCAACGAAGCAGTATCTATAGCGCTCGATTGAATATGGCCAACACCGTCGCCGCTGCTTTTGAATTGGCAGGAGCCAAAGTTGAAATCGGTGAAGGATATCCTGGCTGGAAGATGAATCCTGATAGTGAGATTCTGCGAATTGCCGTTGAACAATATCGCAAACTTTTTGCCAAAGAACCTGTCGTTCGTGGTATTCATGCAGGATTGGAGTGTGGACTTTTCAGCGAGAAATATCCTGGTCTTGATATGATTTCAATTGGCCCGACTCTACGTGGGGTACATTCTCCTGATGAACGTCTGCTGATTCCGACTGTTCAGATGGTATGGGATCATCTGATTGCCATTCTGAAAAATATACCAGAGGCAAAGTAACCTAATTTAGTCATGATGTTTCAATATTGCATTCTTTGTGGTACTGATTGAATCGGATTGAGTGCAATAAATTGAATGGTTCTACGTTATAATGTATGATATGAGAACAGAAAAGCCTCTGCCATTATTGATCGTAATGCTTCTCCGTCATATGGGAAGTGTTTTAGGTGTCTGTATGTGTATGTTTTTTCTGTTTTCATGTTCTGAATCTGTCTCATATTCTACGAACACTTCTGACAAGATTGCTTTCTCTGAGGACACGGTAAGTTTTGATACACTCATCTCCACCATTGGAAGTGCAACGAAGACGATTTCTGTCTACAACCGCAACAAGGATGCTTTGCGTATTACGCATGTTCGATTAGGTCAAGGGCTTTCCAGTCCCTTTCGTGTCAATGTTGACGGCCAGTATCTATATGGGGGAGCTGGAGAAGATTTCGAAATTCGCAAGAATGACTCCATAGTTGTCCGCATCGAGGTTACGCCTCCTGAAGTAGGTTCAGATGAGATTTCAACGTTTTCGGACGTCCTCTCATTCTGTTTAGAGAGTGGTATTGTACAGAATGTTGTCCTGAAGGCAGGGGCTATAGATGCCTATATTGTCCACGGTCTTTTCATCGATTCAGATTCCACCCTCTATGTCGACAAACCATATGTCATCTATGACTCCTTGGTTGTTCATCCCAATGTAAAGTTGACACTTCTTCCTGGAACTCGTTTACTTTTCCATGATGGCGTTTCATTAGAAGTTTACGGTACAGTGGATGCAGAAGGAACATTGGATAAACCTGTAGTTTTCCGTGGCGACCGCTTGGACCACATGTTCGATTACCTTCTTTACGACAACACTCCAAATCGGTGGGAGGGTATCAATCTGCATCGTGGAAGTAAGGATAATTCTTTCGTAAATTGTGATATACACAGCGGCTCTTATGGGATCATATGCGATAGTACAAATGTAGAGGATAATCTTCTTTACATAGAGAACACTATTATTCACAATTTGGGAGGCGATGGACTTCGCCTCAACAATTGTACTGCTCAGGTTGTCAACAGCCAGATAAGCAATACTTTGGGCACCTGCGTCTATATCTTTGGTGGAGCCTATCAGTTCCTTCATTGTACCATTGCCCAGTTCTATCCCTTTGATGCCGATAGGGGTGATGCATTGTATATAGCCAATCAGGTGGATGGCAAATATCGTGATCTCTACTACAGTTATTTCATCAACTGTGTGATAACAGGTTATGGCGATGATGTCATCATGGGAAGTATAGTCGAGGGACAGGATTATACGTGCGATTATCTTTTCCATCATTGCTATCTCAATACGGTGGTTTCTGAGGATACGACACGTTTCTCGCATATCATTTATGATACAGAGGAGCAACCTCTGTGTGGGAGCGACAACTTTCAGACGTTTGATACCCACAATTTCATCTATGATTTTACGCCCGACAGTTTGAGCACTATCCGCAACTTGGCTGATACCATTTATGTTGGCGAATTCATTTTCGATCGTTTGGGGCGCAGTCGCTTGGCAGATGAAGCGCCAGATGCAGGATGCTATGAATACGTTAAGCCATGAAGACGATTCTGATGGTAGTGGGGAAGACTACCGATAAACCTTTCGCTGCTGCCATTCAGGAGTATGTCACTCGGATAAGCCACTATCTTTCCTTCAATATCGAGACAATTCCTGAGTTGAAAGGAACCAAAAGCTTGAGCGAGAGTGAGCAAAAGGAATGTGAGGCGAAATTGATTCGCAAGGCATTACAGCCTGGAGATTACATTGTGTTGCTCGACGAGCATGGAAAGGAGCGCCGCAGCATCGAGTTCGCACAATGGTTGCAGAAGAAGATGTCGGCAGGTCCTCGACGATTGGTTTTTGTGGTGGGAGGTCCTTATGGATTCGCTCCTTCCATCCATCAGCTGGCTGCCGAGGAAATAAGTCTCAGTCAGATGACGCTCAGTCACCAGATGATTCGCCTCCTGTTTACGGAACAGATGTATCGTGCATTGACGATACTCAATGGGGAGCCGTATCATCACGAATGACAGGAGCTTCCTCGTTGGTCAAAGTGATAGTTCATAACGATTGTTACATTATTATAATAAAAATAGAAAGAGATATGTTAAGTGTTGAAGAATTGAATGACCGTCTTATTGACCTTGCATTCGCAGAAGATATTGGTGATGGCGACCATAC
The DNA here is from genome assembly GCA_017427185.1 of Bacteroidaceae bacterium. GTDB lineage: Bacteria > Bacteroidota > Bacteroidia > Bacteroidales > Bacteroidaceae > Physcousia. The sequence goes on from JAFRTJ010000030.1 coordinate 220,835, forward strand.
CACGCTTTGCTGTATTCCTGAAACTGAGATGGGAGAGAGCAAGCTGCTCATCAAGCAGCCTGGCATTTTTGCTGGCGAGAAGATAGCCATCGAGGTGTTCCATCGGTTCGATCCTACCATGCAGGTGGAAGTGTATATTCATGATGGAGCAGAGGTGAAGCCAGGGGACATCGTGATGAGCGTGAAGGGAAAGGTTCAGAGTCTTTTGCAGACAGAGCGTCTGATGCTCAATATCCTGCAGCGTATGAGTGGTATTGCCACGATGACACATCGCTATCAGCAGGCTCTCATCGATGCAGGAACCAAGACTCGTGTTCTGGATACCCGCAAGACGACTCCTGGTATGCGTATGCTGGAGAAGGAGGCCGTGAAGATTGGTGGTGGAATGAACCATCGTATTGGGCTCTTCGACATGATTCTGCTCAAGGACAACCATATCGATTTCTGTGGTGGCGTCCACAACGCCATTTCGCGTGCCAAGCAGTATTGCAAGGAGCACCACAAGGATTTGAAGATCGAGTGTGAGGTTCGCAATTGGAAGGAACTCGAGGAAGCGTTGGCTGAGGGGTGTGATCGCATCATGTTCGACAATTTCACTCCTGAGGACACTAAGAAGGCTGTGGAGCTTGTTGCCGGCCGATGCGAGACGGAATCCAGTGGAGGCATTACCTACGAGACCATGATACCTTACGCCAAGGCTGGTGTTGACTTCATTTCATTTGGAGCCCTCACTCATAGCGTGAAAGGTCTCGACATGAGTTTCAAGGCTGCTGGGAGCGATAAATTGGTCATCAAATAAAGTCTAAACTATCATTTTATGAAAAGAATACTTCTTATAGCAATCTTCGCCTGTTCCAGCATGATGGGGATGGCTTGCACAAACCTGATTGTAGGCAAGAAAGCCAGTAAGGACGGCAGCGTCATCGTTTCCTATAGTTGTGACGATTATGGAGCATACGGTTCCATGAACTGGTTGCCTGGGGGCAAGCATCAGCCAGGCGAGATGAGAGCCATCTATCACTATGAGAGCAACAATTATTTGGGCGAGATCCCTGAAGCTGCTGAGACGTACAGCGTCATAGGTCTGATGAACGAGCACCAGCTTACCATCCATGAGACCACTTTTGGCGGACGCGAGGAACTCACGGATACGCTGACGGGTCTCATCGACTATGGAAGTCTGATGTATATCACTCTCCAGCGGGCAAAGACTGCACGCGAGGCAATCTCCGTAATGACCAATCTCGTGAGCGAATACGGTTATGAATCAGAGGGTGAGAGTTTCTCCATTTGCGACCCTAATGAAGCATGGATTCTGGAAATGATTGGTAAAGGTCCTGGTCGCAAGGGAGCCGTGTGGGTGGCTGTAAGAATTCCTGATGACTGCATATCTGGTCACGCCAACCAGAGCCGTATCCGCCAGTTCCCTCTTAAGGACAAGGAGAATTGCATTTACGCAAAGGACGTCATATCGTTCGCTCGAGAGAAGGGATATTTTCAGGGGGCAGACGAGGATTTCTCCTTTCAGGCAGCCTACAATCCCCTCGACTTTGGAGGAGCACGTTATTGCGAGGCTCGCATCTGGAGCTTTTTCAACCGTTGGGCTGACGAGGACATGATGCCTTATCTGTCTTATGCCAAAGGTGAGAACCCCAATAATCCTATGCCTCTCTACCTTAAACCCAAGCAGAAGCTAAGCGTTCAGGATGTGAAGGACATGATGCGCGACCATTACGAGAACACGCCGCTTGATATCACACATGATATCGGAATGGGGCCTTGGGAAATGCCTTACCGTCCCACTCCTCTTAGTTTCGAGGTCGACGGAAAGAAGTATTTCAATGAGCGACCCATTTCTACCCAGCAGACAGCCAATGTCTATGTCTGCCAGATGCGTTCCTGGCTGCCTGACTATATTGGCGGAATCATGTGGTGGGGCAATGACGATGCAAATATGGTAGCTTTGACGCCTGTCTATTGCTGTACAGTGGATGCTCCTTCGCCCTATAACGTCAAGACAGCCGACACGTTCAATTTCAGTTTCCAAAGTGCTTTCTGGGTTTGCAATTGGGTGAGCAATATGGTATATTACCGCTATAGTGTGCTTTTCCCTGAGTTGAAAGCTGTTCGCGACCGTTTAGAGAAAGATTACAATTCCTTGCAGGAACTGACTGACAAGGAGGCGTCAGGTATGGAAGAAGCAGAGGCAAAGCGCTATCTTTCTGCTTTCAGTCATCGAACCGCACAGGCGATGCTCGACGAGTGGAACAAACTTGGTCAGTATCTCATCGTGAAGTATAATGATATGGCAATGAAGCGAGTTGGTAAGGATGGCAAGTTCGAGAAGACGGCAGGTGGCAATCAGAAGCCTCTCATCCGTCCTGGTTATCCAGAATCCTTCCGCCGCAAGATTGTGTCAGAAACAGGCGACCGCTATCGCGTGAAATAACCTCATTTTCCAGGCAAGATAGACAAAGAAATCTTGCCACACGTTCTTATCCAAAACACAACACGTTGAGTTTGCGATTTCAACGTGTTGTGTTTGCAGTTTCAACGTGTTGTGTTTCGAGTTTCAACACGTTGTGTCTATACGAGTAATATTTGCTTACTATAGAGGCTGTTCGTCAAATCTACTTAGTCTTGCTGAATCTCGAATGATTTTGCTTTGGCGACATTTTCCTTGTCCACTATGAGCAGAATCATGGGACGGAGACTGAAGGACAGTTCCTGCTCGTCGGTTTGAAGCTTATAATGAAGCGTCAGGCAAGCATTATCCAGTAGCAAATCAGTAGGGTGGATATAGGTTTCATGGTTGGTAACAGGAAGAACGATACCTATGGTGGTCTGCTTGTTGAAATCGATTGGTGTGGGTTGACCGTTTTTACCCATTACGGCTGCATATCCATAGTATTGCTCGAATTCCTCCAACGTGTTGCAAATGATGGGATTAGTCGTGTCTGGAGCATCATTCCTGAAGAAATAGTTGTCTGCTAACTGGTAGGGAACTGAGTCAGTAATGTCTGATTTAGTCGTGCATGAATGCATCATAAGCAGCGAACAAATAGTCAAAAGGTGCAAAAGATGAGTTGGTTTCATATTTGTGACAGTTTGGAATCAGTAGGATAATTCATTTGAAAAACTTGCTGAAAAGGAAAACCATGAATTCTCATTACAATCAACAGGGTGGGCTAGGGGGATGAATCTTTCATTTCCCTTCCCATGCTCCTTCAGCAAAATCAATCATCCATTTCCAGTCATAGGCTGAAATGCCATGTTTCTCGCTGCGACGCACATATCCAAGATATTTGCCGATAGCTTTTGTGTCGTAATCATCTGGCCAATCAACCTTGGGAAGTCCTTTCTTGCATAATTTCTCCCATACGGGACTGGCAGCTTGCAGGGCGAGGAATTCCCCTTTCGTATCAAACCAACCTTCATCGAAACCTTCTACCAGCAGAGCTCGAGGAGCAATGCATGAGAGGAACAAATGCTGGTCGAAAGGCATTGTCTGCTCTTTTCCTGCATATTTCTTCCATGCTTTGCAATACCAGTGTGTGAAGGCTTTTGTCATGATTGCCACATTTTCTCCATAAAATCTTTTTGCTAAAGGACATCCTCCTCCGCCTGTCTGAACTGGTACTACCACAGGGAAGCGAACGTCGAAAGCTCCAGCTATAAGAGCAGCTTTCCCCAAGCGTGAATAGCCGGTGAGCAGAACTCGTTTGGAATCGAGGCGAGGGTCTTGCTCTATCATATCCATGCCTCGCATCAAAGTCCATGCCCAGGCTCCTAATGCAGTTGTATTATCGTCGCGAGAGTTGTCTCGAGGTGCCCATAAATCAAAGATGTTGGTATAGGCCAGTTTGTCTTGTGCTTCTTCTCCAGTTGGATCTGGAGATATTTCTCCGTAGCATGCTGTTACTACCGCATATCCTTGTGCGATAAGCATGCCGATAGGATAGACGCTATCGGAGGATTGCCCTGCATAGTAACCACGTGTGGATTCAATTGCTTTGTGGTTGACTGACATTCCCTCCTCATCGCGTATCCATCCATCTGTCAATAGAATCTCCTTGTCTTCCAGCAAAGTTTGATTGCCATTGTAGTTGAGGAAAATTATTGTTGGGGCAGCTTCTTTTGCGTAGCGGGGAGTGATAATAAGCCAGTCTACTTTCGGTCCTGTTTTATCACTTCGGAACCACATGCGCACCTGTCTCCTGATTCCATAACCCGCCAAGGTTATTCCTTCCTCCAGTATTTCAGTCGTAATTGGGCTCTTGGGTGGCATCTGGCCATACATTTCACGTTGGAAGATACCAAGAATCTCCTCCCGTCGCAACTCCCAATCTTTGGCATTGCGAACCTTTCTTCCATCAACAAATTTCAGAGGATCTTCCAATGTATAAGGCGGTATCTTACTCTCATCATAATTGACTTCCTGTGCCCACATGGGTGCAAATGAGAGCCACCATGCAATCATAGCAAGAATTGTATTTTTCATAATCTTTGTAATTTTTCTTTTTTCTGTAAACTTTTATATGTCCAATCTCTTTCTGCAAAAATACAACATTAATGAAACGATACCAAATTTTACGCCCAAAAGTTTGATTTCTCATTACTCACTATCAGTTTTTTATTTGTCTTTATCGTTTTGTGTTGTACTTTTTATTCTGATCCAGATGCACATGTTGAAAAAAAGTTGTACTTTTGCGCTGAGGTAAAAAGTGTTGGACAAGATGTCCTGATAACATAGACATATTACTAAAACCAATGGGTGAAAATCAGAAGTACAAGGCGGTGATGCCTGTTCAGTTGAGATTCTCAGACTTTGACCGTTTCGGTCATGTCAACAATGCTGTCTATTTCAGTTATTCCGACTCAGCTAAGTGCGAGTACATCTATCACGTGATTCCCAATCTTAAGATTGAGAAGACTGGAGTGGTAGTGGTAAGCCTTAAAGCCGATTTCCAGCATGAAATCCATCGAGAGGAAGTAATCGTTGTGGAAACTGCTGTGACGCGCATAGGTCGCAAAAGTTTCACCATGATGCAACGCGTAATAGATCCTGAGACGCAAGAAGTAAAATGTATCTGTGAATCAGTACTTGTCTTCTTTGATCTAGAGAACCGTCAAACGATAGTCATCAAACCAGAATGGATTGAGGCAATGAATGAATTTGAGGGGCGCGAACTGAGGGACTTGTAACTTCAGAGGAATTTAGAGACAAACCATACAAAAATATATGGAATCCATCAATCTGACAGAAGGTGGCATCATGCGTAATATTGTCAGCTTCTCGCTGCCATATCTTTTGTCATATTTCATGCAGATTCTTTACGGTATGGCTGATCTCTTCATCATTGGTCAGTATTGTGGAGTAGCAAGCATCACGGCAGTAAGCATCGGTTCGCAAGTGATGCATATGCTGACGGTTGTAATCATTGGATTGGCTATGGGAACAACCATTGTCGTCGGCCAGGCAATTGGAGCAAATAATTCAAGGAAAGCATCACTGGCAGTGGGAAATACCATCACGTTGTTCATGTGCTTCTCTGTTTTCCTGACAATCATTCTGTTGGCAGGTACGAAGGGAATCGTTGACTTGATAGAAACACCCAGGGAAGCTGTTGATGGTACAGTAAACTATCTTCTGATTTGTTTCGCTGGTATTCCCTTTATAGTTGCTTACAACATAATCGCAAGTATCTTTCGTGGCTTGGGTGACTCTAAAAGCCCGATGTATTTCATTGCTATTGCCTGTGTGGCAAACATTTTTTTTGATATTCTTTTCATCGGTTTTCTCCATCTGGATGCTGCAGGAGCAGCTTTAGGCACAACATTGTCTCAGACCTTGAGTGTAATCTTGTCGTTGGTGATGATTCGTCGTAAAAGATTGATTACTATGATGAAAAGCGATATGAGACCAAGGCAGGAGGCGATGGGAGCAGTACTGAAGATTGGTATCCCCGTGGCTTTGCAGGATGGATTCATTCAGGTGGCATTCATTGTTATCACGGTAATCGCCAATATGCGTGGATTGACGGATGCAGCTGCAGTTGGTGTGGTGGAGAAACTCATGGGAGCACTCTTCTTGGTTCCTTCCTCGATGCTTTCAGCCGTAAGTGCTATAGGTGCTCAGAACATAGGTGCAGGCAAATATTGGCGTGTCCAGCAGACACTATGGAATGCGCTGGCTATTGTCTTGGGTTATGGTTTGGTCATCTCGGTCATCATGCAATTTGCTGCAGATGATGTGATGGCAATTTTCACAGATGATGCAGGTGTCATCAAGTCTGGAGGAGAATACATTCGCGCCTACATCTGGGACACAGGAGTGGCAGGCATTCATTTCTGCTTCAGCGGCTTCTTCTGTGCCTACGGTTATTCTATTGTGTCGTTTATCCACAACATGTCAAGCATCCTTTTCCGCGTTCCTCTCTGCTATTTGTTTTCCATCCAAAATCCAGACAATCTATATCCTATGGGGACAGCTACTCCCATCGGTTCCTTCGTTTCTGTGTTGGTTTGTATTGCAGTTTACTTCTGGTTGAGTAAAAGTGGTAAACTGAGGAATGTGTCGAAAGGCGATGGTTTGCCTTCGATGACATGATTCTAAATATGGAAGCCAGTAATCTTGCAGTTCCTTTTTTTACTTTATATTCGACCTGATCTTCATTAAATAGTTATTCAGGGCATTCTCGTCACGATCATCTATAATTTGAATGAGTTCCTTCAGTTCTGCACGAATCTGCTCAACATGGTTTTTCGTTCTTGGATTGAAGAGAATTTCTCGTAAGAGTGTATCATCTTCAGAAAGAACTCCTCTGGCAATCTTCAGATGCCGCTTGAATGTCGTACCAGGAGCATCCTGATGTTTCATCACGGCACTGAAAACGAATGTGCTGACGAAGGGAACTGATAGGCTGTAAGCCATTGCTTCATCATGTTCATCGAAACTGTATTCGTGGACATTAAGCTCCAGTCGATGATACAAGTCAAGAAAGAAAACACGTCCCAGATAATCTCCCTCGTTGATAACAATAGCATTCTCTGATGAGAGAGCTCCTAAGTTGGCAAAAGTCGGACCAAACATGGGATGGGTGCTGACATAATGCATACCAGTGGATTCATAGAAGTCCTTTAGTCCAGTTTTCACACTTGAGATGTCAGAAATGATGCAATCGCTTGGAATATGTGGAATCACTTGCTTGAAAACCTCGATGGTGTACTTCAGGGTGACTGCATTGATTACCAGTTCAGGACGGAAGGAATCAATTTCATCCAGCGAGGTAAAGCGTTGGATGTTGTATAGGAAACGCATGCGTTTGGGGTCAATTTCATAAACAGCACATTCGTGGTTGAATGAGAGCAGGTCAGCAAAGAAGGACCCCATTTTGCCAGCTCCAAGAATTAGAATCTTCATAGTCGTTTATTTGTTTATAATTTCCATCTGTTGACGAACACTTTCTTCATGAATCGACTCATAGATTTTCTTCACAAAATCAGGACTCATGCCGCACAAGGCTCCTTGAGCTGCGCGTTTATCAAGAATCTCAGAATAGCGATAAGTCTGGACGACAGCCATATAATGTTCTTTCTTATACTTTGCTATCTCGCGACTCACACGCATTCTCTTAGTAAGAAGATCCATCAAATGGTCATCCATCTCATCTATTTGCTTGCGCAGGCTTGCCAGAGACTCTGTCATCTCTACGTTGTCGCGGATGACAAGACGATCCAAAATGAAATCCAGCACATCGGGAGTTACTTGCTGCATAGCATCGCTCCATGCATTGTCTGGTGTGCAATGACTTTCAACCATCAATCCATCGAATCCCATATCCATAGCTTGCTGGCATAAGGGAGCAATCAAATCGCGCCGTCCTCCAATGTGGCTTGGATCGCATATTATAGGCAAGTAGGGAAAACGCCGATGTAACTCGATGGGAATGTGCCATAGAGGAGTGTTGCGATACAGTTTCTGATCCACACTGCTGAAACCTCGATGGATGGCAGCAAGACGCTTTACACCAGCTGCATTGATTCTAAGTAGGGCTCCAATCCAAAGTTCTATATCCGGATTTACGGGATTCTTAACCATTACAGGAACATCAACTCCCCGTAGACTTTCTGCTAACTCCTGTATGGCAAATGGGTTGGTAGTTGTTCGTGCCCCAATCCATAATATATCTATTCCCGCTTTTAGAGCAGCTTCCACATGTTTTGGGGTGGCAACCTCTGTGGTGATGAGCATTCCTGTCTCTTTTTTCACCTGAGCCATCCATGGAAGTGCCTTTTCTCCATGTCCTTCAAATCCACCAGGTTTTGTTCGAGGTTTCCAAATTCCTGCACGGAAGATTTTTACTCCGTTGTTGGCCAAATTCTTGGCAGTCTCCAGTACCTGTTCTTCTGTTTCTGCACTACAGGGACCCGCAATGATCAAAGGTCTCTTATTTTCGATGCCAGGTAAGTTCAAAGGTTCAATTTTCAGATCCATAATGTATTTTTTTTATTTGTACTTCTTTTTATTGATTTGCACTTGTCTCAAGAGTTTTTTAAGATGGGGTATCACGTCTTGAAGACTTCTTTAATGCGTCGAAGTGCCTCGCGGAATTTATCTTCCTTTGCACATAGACTGATGCGAATGTATCGCTTTCCATTAGAACCAAAGATAAAACCTGGAGCTATGAAGACACGAGCCTCATGAAGTACTCGCTCAGTCAGTTCTTCCACATCAGTATATTTATCAGGAATCCTTCCCCATAAGAACATTCCTACTTGTTCTGGGTCAAATGAACATCCTAAAGTTCTCATGATTTCCTCAGCATATCGACGTCGAGGGAGATAGGTTTCATAGTTGGATTTGAGATGCCATTCATCATTGTTGTCATAAGCTTTGACAGCAGCTAACTGCATGGCTCGGAAGGTACCTGAATCAATGTTGCTTTTTACCTTCAGTATCCATTTTATGAAGTTTCCATTAGTGGCAAGAATTCCTATACGCCATCCTGGCATATTGTGGCTCTTGGACATCGAATTGAATTCAATGCAACATTCTTTGGCACGAGGAATCTGCAGGATAGACAATTTCTCACCTTTATTTAAAATGAAACTGTAAGGATTGTCATTCACGATAATAATGTTGTGTCGCAGGGCGAAATCCACAAGCTTTTCAAATGTCTCACGTCGTGCGCGGCCTCCTGTTGGCATGTGAGGATAATTGGTCCACATCAGTTTCACTCGACTTAAATCCATTTTCTCCAGTGTGTCAAAATCTGGTTGCCAACCATTTTCTTCTTTCAAATCATAGTTGACGATTTCAGCCCCCAGAATTTTACTTAAACTGGTATATGTTGGGTAGCCAGGATTGGGTACTAGAACTTCTTCACCAGGATTCACGAAAGTTAATGTAACGTGTAGGATACCTTCTTTACTACCAATCAATGGCTGGATTTCTGTATTTGGATCCAGATTCACTCCATACCATCGTTTGTAAAAACCTGCCATTGCATGTCGAAGCTCTGGAGTACCCACAGTGGGTTGGTATCCGTGTGCATCAGCTCGACGTGCGGTTTCACACAATACATCGATGGTTTCTTGTGAAGGAGGCATGTCTGGGCTTCCGATAGCTAGTGAGATAATATCCTTTCCTTCTGCATTCATTTGAGCCACTTCTTTGCCCTTCGTGCTGAAATAGTATTCATTGACAGCTCCCAAACGGTCGGCTGGTCGTATGTTAAATGCTTTGTTGTCCATTTTCGTATTCTCCTAAAATTTTTAACTCTTTTGTTAATGGTGATATTGCATTTATAGCTTGTCGATATCGTGTGTAATCAGGAAACAGCAGGTCGATATAAAACATGTATTGCCATTCTTTGCCGATAATTGGAAGTGATTGAATTTTGCTCAGATTCAATTTGTAGAATGACAATACACTTAGGATGGCACTTAAACTCCCTTCTTCATGGGGAAGAGTGAAAACTAGACTGGATTTGTTTATTTTTCTGATATCTCGCAATTCATTTGCTTTTTCAGGGTTGCTGAGTACGAGAAAACGTGTGAAGTTATGTTTGTTGGTTTCAATGCCTTCTTCCAAAACCTTCATGCCATAGATATTTGCAGCATCTTTGTGGCAAATGGCAGCATGACCTGTCAAATGATGTTTGCTGATTTCTGCAGCAGCACCTGCCGTGTCATCTACTTCCACTACCTTCATGTTACGATGACGTGAAAGGAAATCCCGACACTGCATTAAAGCTACAGGATGAGAGTTCACTTCAGTTATATTCTCCCAATTCTCGTCAGGCAGGCACATGATACTATGACTGATGCGCAATTTGTGTTCTCCCACAATAGTCATCCCACTGTCGCGAAGCAATTCGTAGTTGTGGAGTAGGCTACCAGCAATGGTGTTCTCGATTGCAACCAATGATATAACTCCGTTGTCTTCTTTCATTGCATGGAAAACCTGTTCAAATGTTTCACAACAAATCAGTTCGATTTCTTCTATTGGGAAAAAACGGTGTGAAGCAATGTCGTGAAAACTTCCTTTTATACCTTGTATAGCTATTCTTTTCATATTAAAAAGAAATCCCGCCTCATTGATGGAGCGGGACTTTTTAGTATTTTTGTTTTATCTGTTTTATACATATCCTATAGACACATGATGCCCCGCTTCACTTTATTGCTAAAGTAATAGTAAAAATAATAACCGTAAATAAAATTACCCTTGAGGACCATTATGTCGTCTTTTTTACTTTTTTGTGGTGCAAAGTTACATGTTTTTAATTTAAGTACCAAGAAAAGTTATGCTTTTTTTATTTATTGTGGAATTTTCCTTCAATTTCATTCAAAATCTCAGGATTAATTTTGATTGCCTCTTTAAGGTCTTCTATGGCTCCTTTCTCGTCTCCATTCATCTTACGTAAGCGCCCGCGTTCCTTATATAAATTCGCATTGTTGGGATGCTTTCCTATTTCATTCGTGATGGCTTGTATTGCAAGTGTGATAATTTCTTGTTCCATTGTTTGTCTAAGTGTTTCTGCTTTCCATGTGCAAAGTTATTCATTTTTCTTGGCAATCTGATGGGGATTCATGAGAAAATCTGTACCTTTGTCACGTTTTTATCAAATTGGATATGATATTGATTTGAATTATCCTGAATAGCATGCTTGAAACTATAAACAACTGGATATCATTTGTCAATTCCTTCCTTTGGGGATGGCCTATGATCATATTGCTTTTAGGCACTCATATTTTTATGACCATTCGCTTACGTTTTCCACAGCGTCATGTTCGCAAGGCCATTCGATTAAGTTTGAAGAAAGATGGTGATATTCCTGGCGATGTCAGCCAGTTCGGCGCTTTGGCTACATCTTTAGCTGCTACCATAGGGACGGGTAATATTGTTGGTGTGGCAACAGCAATTGCATTAGGTGGTCCTGGAGCAGTCTTCTGGTGTTGGCTGACAGGTGTTTTTGGTATAGCTACCAAGTATGCTGAAGGTCTACTTGCTGTAAAATATCGAGTAAGGACACCTGATGGGCACATGCTTGGCGGGCCGATGTATGCTCTTGAACGTGGATTAGGATGGAAGTGGATGGCTGTTCTTTTCAGTTTCTTCACAGCTTTCGCAGCTTTTGGAATAGGCAATTTAGTGCAGAGTAATGCAATTAGTCTTCTTTGTTATGAGACATATCAGATTCCGGAGTTTATAACAGGCATAGTGGTTGCAACTCTGACAGCAATGGTCATTCTTTTTGGAGTTAAAGGAATTTCCCGTGTATGTGTAGCATTAGTCCCTTTCATGGCATTGCTGTATACTTTAGGATGCTTATACATTCTCTTTGTAAATCGTTCTTTCGTATTAGAGGCACTTTACCTAATTGTTACATCAGCTTTTAATCCTCAAGCAGCGGGTGGTGGTTTTGTTGGGACAACTCTTATGATGACGGCTCGTTATGGCATATCTCGAGGCTTGTTCAGCAATGAGAGCGGTATGGGTTCTGCTCCTATTGTTGCTGCTGCAGCTCAAACGCGTAATCCTGTTCGTCAGGCCCTTGTCAGTAGTAGTGGAACTTTTTGGGACACGGTAGTTATTTGTGCTTTGACGGGTCTTGTTCTAGTGAGTAGCATTCTTGCTTATCCTGATATTACTTTCAGTAATGGTGGTGCACTTACCCAAGTCGCCTTTGATAAGATTCCTTTCGTTGGTGCTCCTTTGCTTACTTTTGGAATTTTGACTTTTGCTTTCAGTACAATTCTTGGATGGAGCTATTATGGGGAGAAAGGTATGGAGTATCTGGGTGGGCAGAAGTTGCGTGTTCCATATCGTATTGCTTTTATTCTTGTCATTATTATAGGGGCAACGGTAAAGTTGGATTTCGTATGGAACATTGCAGATATGCTGAATGCGTTGATGGCAATTCCCAATTTGTTATCCATATTGTTCTTAAGCCACGTGATAGTTCGTGAGACTAAACTTTATCTATGGAGCGACAGGTTAGACGATTATCCTAAAGAAGAATGACAGGCGAACTACTTTCTGTTTCTGTTGCCCTTATGTGGACATTTACGGCAATCTTTGCGGAGATTGCCAGCAAACATCTGGGTCCATTGACATTGAATGTGTGGCGTATGTTCATTTCAATCATATTGCTTGGCATCGTTCTTTGTCTTTTTTGTGGTGCACCCTGGCCTCAGTTCACTACTCCGTCTGTTTGGGCATGGTTTTTATTTAGTGGATTCATGGGGTTTGTTTTTGGTGATGCATGCCTTTTCCATAGTTACATTATCATTGGTAGCCGTTTTGCACAGCTTTTCATGACTTTGGCATCTCCTTTTGCAGCTTTTACAGCTTGGTTACTGATGGGGGAACAAATGACATGGATTTCCTTGCTCGGTATGATTGTTACTCTGACAGGTATTGGAATCTCTATCATGGGACGATCTGAAGAGGGACATCGTTATTTGAAACTTCCTGTTCAAGGCATCATCTTAGGTGTAGGTGCTGGCATGGGACAAGGGGTAGGACTGGTGTTGAGTAAACTAGGTATACAAGCATATTCTCAGGTGATTCCACCAGAGGCGACAGATGTTGCTCAGATGATACCTTTTGCTGGTACACAAATCCGTGCTATCATGGGATTGATTGGTTTTGGCGTAACTTTGATTCTGACACACCAAACGAAAACACTCTCTCGTGCATGGACAGATGTTAAGGGAGGAGCAGCGGCAATGGGAGCAATTTTGTTGGGACCATTCTTGGGGGTGGCATGTAGTTTGATCGCAGTGAATATGACTCATGCAGGCGTTGCACAGACTTTAATGTCGCTCACTCCTGTATTCATATTGTGGCCTGCACATCTCATTTTTGGCAATAAAATTACACGTCAAGAAGTGGTTGGAGCCATAATTGCAGTATTGGGAGCATCACTCTTTTTCCTATAAATTTGGTTATTCCAACTGGATTTTGTAATTTTGCATCTGAAAATGATGGAGAGATGCCAGAGTGGTCGAATGGACCGCACTCGAAATGCGACATACGGGTGACTGTATCCAGGGTTCGAATCCCTGTCTCTCCGCTGAAAGAAGTTTGATTTTATTCATAGTCGAGCAGTCGTCCGTGAGGATATGCTGCTCTTTTTAATTGTTTGTCCCTTAATGGCTTTGATTATGGCTTACATGACTTCATTCTTTTTTTTGCGAATCTTTGGTATATTTCTTGGGAGATTACAGAATGCTTCGTTTACAAATCTTTTGTCAATTTCATTGCCTTTCCAGCTTTGAAAGTAATTTGCTTCACCGTTTCTCCATAACGGATTGAACATGTTCCTGAATTGTCAGGCAGGATAACTGCTTCTTGCAATATGCCATTTTCCCATCGAATGCTCACCGTATACCCACCTCTTGCACGGAGTCCTTTTACTTCACCGTTTTTCCAGTTGCTGGGAAGTGCAGGCAATAGATGGATTTCTCCAGCATGACTTTGCAACAGCATTTCAGCAATGCCAGCAGTTCCTCCAAAGTTTCCATCAATCTGGAAAGGAGGATGAGTGTCGAAAAGATTGTTTTGAGTAGATTTGCCCAGCAGGGCATTCACGTTGGCTCCTGCCTCTTCACCATCCATCAGTCGGGCATAGAAGTTTATCATCCATGCACGGCTCCAACCAGTGTATGAACCTTGACGTGTCTGTGGATCTTCATTATATTTACGGCGTCGCTCAATTGTGCGGCGGGCAGCTGAGAAAAGTTCTGAATTCTGAGGTGTGATGGTTGTACCAGGATAAAGTCCAAAAAGATGTGAGACATGACGATGTCCTGGTTCTACTTCCTCATAGTCTTCTATCCACTCTTGGATGGTGCCATAGCGTTGACCTACTCTGATAGGAGGCAGCTGTGCTATGGCTTCTTTTACTTGTGAGACGAACTCTGAGTTGTCCTTTACGATGGAAGCAGCCTCCAAACAGGAACGGAACAGTTCAATTGCAATTTCGATGTCCATTGTGGCACCATATGTGAGACGATAGATCTTTCCATTGGGCAATCGATATGCATTTTCAGGTGAGTTGGAAGGAGCTGTTACCAAATGTCCATTCTTGTCCTTCACCATGAATGAGAGTAAGAATTGAGCTGCCTCTTTCATTGCAGGATATGCATTTTTGCGTAGATACTCGATATCTTGTGTGAAGCGGTAATGTTCCCATAAGTGGAGAGTGAGCCAAGGTCCTGCTATAGGGAAGGTACCCCAGCTGACACCATCACTTATTGAGGTGTGTCCGAATGGGTCTGAAACGTGATTCACAGTCCATCCCTTTGCACCAAATGTCTTGCTGGCAGTCACGCGACCTGGCACGCGAATAGCATTTATCCAATTTGAGAAAGGTAGTACTGTCTCTGACAAATTGCACACTTCTGCTGGCCAATAGTTCATTTGAATGTTGATGTTGGTGTGATAATCAGAGTTCCAAGCAGCTTCCATATCTTGACACCAGATACCTTGCAAGTTGGCTGGTAGAACACCAGGGGCTCTTGAGCTACCTGCCAGCAGATAACGTCCAAATTGGAAATAAAGAGCTGCTAGAGCTGGGTCGGAAGCTCCCTCCTTAACTTTTGCCAGACGTTCATCCGTGGGAAAATCTGCCATTGCAGGATCGCCCAGGTGAAGGGTGACACGACGCATCAAAGATTGGTGCTCATTGATATGTCGGCTAAGCAGTTTCTTATAGGAACTACCTTCTACGGCTTTCAACTGTTCGTTACACTTCTCAACAGGGTTTATGGAATGGTCGAAACAAAGTTTGGACATATTGTAGTCAGTATTCATTGCTACCAAAAGAATCACTTCATCTGCTTTATCCACACAGAGTTCGTTTCCCTTGGATGTGATGGAACCACCCAAATTGATGGCCTTCACTTTTCCAGTAAACTTCATGTGGGGACCTGCCTCGCAACAGTTTCCATCCTCTTTGTCCACAATCTGTCCTTGGATGAGTAGGACGTTTTGTCCGTCAGCTTCAACTATTGCATCCTGTTTTCGTTCATATGAAATCTTGAAGGTTAAAGCTTTCTTCTGATTTGCTTTTAGGTGGACAATCAACAGGTTGTCAGGAGCTGAAGCAAATACTTCGCGAGTGTATTGGATGCCTTGAGATGAGAATGTCGTGGAAGCAATGCCTGTCATTAGATTCAGGTTTCGCTCATATTCACTGACGGAATCAGTTCTTCCTTCATAGTCGATGTGCAATTCTCCAAATGATTGATAGGAGCGTATGCGCATTGGATTGCTTTTTAGGTATTGTTCAGCCATTGCGTCAGCTTCTGCAATCTCCCCATCCAGTAGCTTCTGCTGGATTTGTGGCAGATAAGCTGCAGCATCGGCATTCCCATCTTGGGGTTGTCCTGCCCAAAGGCTTTCTTCGTTGAGTTGCAATGTCTCGTGCCAGGTCTGTCCGAAAACCATAGCTCCAATGCGTCCATTACCTATTGGTAAAGCTTCATTCCAGTCAGCTGCAGGCTGGCGGTACCATAAAGTGGTTTCTTTATCCTCTGCTGCATTTCCAGTACATCCGCTTATCAACAGAGTTCCACCCAATATCAGGTCCAGGATTTTTGAATGCAAACTTCTCATGACTTGTTCTATTTTGTTGGAAGGAAGAGTCGTTCTTCAGGAAGTGTCCCTTTGTATCCATCGGGTGTAGCAAACTGGATATCCAGTATTTGCCCTTCGTGATCTTCAAAATAACGGATACTGAGTTTGTGAAAACCTTTCTCAAGATTAACCAATGCAGTTTCCATTTCAGGAGAGTGTGAGCCGTCTCTGTTGATGATTTCCTTGTCATCCAGGTTTACAACAGTTCCATCATCGGTAGTAATACGTATCTGGTGAACTCCCTCCTGTTCCACCTTCAACCATGTATCAAAGACATAGCCAAAATGGTCGATACTCTCGTCTTCTTCAATGGTGACAGTAGGCATTGTGCCTTGCTTCACTATCTTTCCGTTAGCCAACATCTCGCCAGTGGATTTGAATGGGCCTTCATAACGGACATAGGCAACTCCATTTTCTTTAGCATCTACCTTTGTGGCAGGGAAGAATGGAGCTTCACGTATGTTTTCAGCCATCTTTTTGAAAGATTCTATATAGTATGCAGCGTTGAAAGTTGGGCGGAACTCTGTCATCTGGTTGATTCCTTCCTGTTGAACAACCCTCTGGAACATTGTGTCTGCTCCGCTCTCTATTCCTTCCAAAGGTAAATGTTCCATCTGAAGCAAGCATAGCGGAAGTTCCTCTTTTTCCACTCTCTTCAGCAATTCAGGATTATCTGCAACTGCAGCACGAGCTTCTGCCATGATGCGACGTCCCTCACGGATGAATTCAGGGCTGTACATTGCATGGGCAGTACTTGCATAGCAGTTGGTGTGCATACCTTCACGTCTCAATATCCTTTCCTCCAAATCCAGGTATTCAAGTATTTTGGGAGCAGCGGCACCATAGTATCCTTCTGTAAAATCTTGGATAAGTGAATCCACATCTGCGTTGCAATTCCACATCAGTTTTGAGAGAATCCAAGCTCTCATTTCACGGAACTCACAAGAAGGAGTTTGGTAATCCCCTTCTTCCAGGATGCCTATTGCATGTCCGTTCACGTAGTCTTGAAGATGTGTTTTCATGGTCTTCCAGTTAGGAGTTGGAAGGCAATAAAGCAAGAAGTCTGTAACGTAGTCCCAAATGTATAGATGTGGAGCAATGGCAGACCAATCTTTCAGGTCTTGCACAAAAGGTTTGTTCTGCTCGCATCCATCATAGTCGTGAATCATACAACACTCGATGCTGCACAAGCGAATGACCACATTCTCGCGTGGCACAATATCTTTTGGTGCATGACGAGTATACTGATAAGCAAAAGTGCCAACATACTTGTCTGGGAACTCGTCCTTGACTGCATCAGCTACCTGATTGACGAACCACAACATGATGCCAGACTCTCCTCCATACTTTTCCACCAGAGCTTGGCAGGCTTCACATTGGCATGGTCTCGTGTTGTCGTTCTGCTCCATAGAATATATAAGGTAATCAGGTTCTTCCCGCATTTTATTCTTCATCTTGTCGATGCATATCTGCAAAACCTCTGGGTTCGAAAGACAGAGCTGTGCATAGTCGCTTTGCCTCTTTCCATCAATTAGGCTGAAATACTCTGGATGGGTGGCATAGTATTCATTGGGTGAGACAAAGTAACCCATTGCATGAACACCCCAGTAATTTTCTGCACTCCCAGGAATCGTTTTCCCTTCCTGCAAGCTTGGCAATTTGACAAAGTTGTTGCGCATTCGAGCTGAGAAGACAGGTTGGGTGCGGACATCCAGTACACAGTTGTCTCGAATCATCAGACTGGGTTCCTCGTGATTGAAGAGTTTGCTGAAATGCCAGGCATCACGCTTGGGTGCCACACTTACTTTGCTTGAATACCAGCGGCATCCAAGTTCCTTCTCCAGGAAAGAATACACGCTGTAGAGTGTACCTCGCTTACTGCCACCCCACAGCAGGATGTCTCCTTCCTTGTTGCACCAAGTGAAGCTGTCATCGCGGTCTGCAGGCTTCTGAGCTGAGGGGATGAGCTCCTCTGTCATTGGATTGAATCCTACGATGAGACGTTTTCCTTTTTGTCCATCTTTCAAGTCTTTGATGGGCAGTTTTACTCCGCTTACTTGCTCAATCCAATTCTGAAGTTCCACTGCGGCGTATTGCTCACTTTCTGGAGCTTCAGGAGCGATGACAATGGAGTAATCTGATGAGCCGTTCTTGAAAAGGGTGTGCTGCTGACAGCCTGTCAGGATGAGTGAGGCTGCTCCAAGCAGAGCTGAAATGAGAATCTGATGTGCTTTCATAGGGAAGTGAATTTTTTATGTGATTGTTTATGCTTTATTCTGTTGATGCTTTAATTGTTGAGGAAGGGTTCAGGAGGCAATTCGTCGTAGTAGGTTCCAGTATGTCTGGGATTCTTCGTCTTCATGTCCCATCCTATTTGTCGAAGATGTGTCATGAAGTTTCCTCCTTGCGAGAATGAGCTGTTTGCATTCCATGCTATGTTGGAAAGCGTGAAATAGATGTTCACCAAGTTGTCTCCAAAGAAGTGGTGCCATGTGGTTCCCAGGATGCCATCTATGCCAGCTTTGTAGGCATAGCGTCCTTGGGCGATGGTGCCGCTACTGTTGTGCCAGGGGCAAGTCAATGTATTGAATCCCAAGCTCTTGAAATAATCCAGAGTGGGGTAGGCATCTTTGGCTCCATCATAGTACCAGTCGCAGATAACGAGGTCATGAGGGAACTTCAGGAACCCTGCAGCTGTCTCAGGAGTTCCGTTGGCATAGAATCCCTTCCAGCGTTCATCTCCTCTTTGTAAAAGCATGTCGTGCCACAACATTGTCTTTGCTCCTCTTGCCACGATGACATCATTCATGGCTCTGATATGTTCCATGAACAGTTCTGAATAGGGACGTGCCTTGCAGTCAGGACATGAGGGAGGATTTGCCTCATCGCATCCAATATGGAAGTAAGGAGGGTTACCAAAAGCCTCATGCATTTCTTCGATGATGGAGGTCAGTACCTTGCGTGCCTCAGGATTGGACAGACACCAGTTCCATCCGTTGAGAGGCTCAAAGAGAGGCTGGTATTCAGGATTGAACTCAAGGCTTGAGTGCTTGCCTGCTCCTCCTCTTGAAGCTGTGGCATGGCCGAAAGCATTGATTTGTGGAATCAAAGTTATCCCCAAGTCATCAGCAATACCTTTCAGTCGCTTTATCTCCTTCTTCGTCATTGTACCATCTGGCCACCCATACCAGGGGGCAGACTTGCTGCGGAAAGTACCCCATGATTCCACCACAGCATAGTTTAGCTTGTAGTAAGCTGCCAAGCGAATCAAGCGCTCAACTTCCCAAGGTTCTGTTTCATGGAACCAGCAGATATGTATGCCTCGAAAAGACAAACCTGGGTGATCCTTGATGGTAACCTGTGGAACTATCCAGCCCTCCACCTTCTGTGTACCTCTTTGTGGGATAGCCATCTGGCGAAGGGAATAGAGAGCATAGCGGACACCCTGCAGGGTCCTTGCTGTCACCTGTGTCTCGTTCTCCTTCACACTTAGCTGGTATGCCTCAGCATCCATTGTGGGAATTACGCGTGTAGCTGCCACAACCTCTGGTGCCTGCTTGCCATACCATTCTTTCAAGTGCTTCTTTGCCCAGGTTAAAGCTTCCTGGTCATCACATGCAAGGGAAACCTTTTTGAGGGGCAGGTAAGCTGAGGGGACAATTTCACACGAGGCTGGTTCAGGGCAGACATTTACGTTTTCAGCATGAACTGCAGGAACCATGAAGATAACAGTCAGTAGAAATGTGGTTAGGTGCTTTGCTTTCATCGTTGTTTGTGTCTCTTGTTAATCGTTTCCAGTGTTTTCCTCTCGAGTTTTTAATAGCGTTACAAAGTTATGCGTTTTTTTCCATTCCCGCAATATTTCCCTTCACTTTTTTGTCGCGTGATGTCCACCTTTTAAGAATATGGAAGCTGATAATTCTTTTCCCCCAAAAACTTCACACGTTGAGTTGCTGGTTTCAACGTGTTGTGTTTGTGGTTTCAACGTGTTGTGTTTGTGGTTTCAACGTGTTGTATCTCGAGTTTCAACGTGTTGTGTTTGTGGTTTCAACGTGTTGTATCTCGAGTTTCAACGTGTTGTGTTTGTGGTTTCAACGTGTTGTATCTCGAGTTTCAACGTGTTGTGTTTGTGGTTTCAACGTGTTGTATCTGCAGGAAATAAAAAAAGGTGACTCATGCGGGCCACCTTTTGCTTTGATTTTCAAATGGTTGTAAGGAGTAATCCTATTTCCCAAACAGTTCGTCGAGAAATTCATAGAACTTGGGGTCCTCACCAACGATGGTCTTGACAATCTTGCCATCTGGCCCTACGATAATTTTTGTGGGATAGCCAGTGATGCCATAGGACTCCTGGAGGTTCTTGTTGTCCTGGGGATTGAAGACGTGAAGCCAGGGGAGCTGATTCTCGCTGACTGCCTTCTTCCATGCTTCCTCTGTGTCGCTGCAATCCACACCCAGAATCTCAAACTTTCCCTTGTATTTCTGATAGTATTGCTTCATTTCAGGGAACCCTTTGATACACCATCCGCACCAGCTTCCCCAGAAGTCAAGGATGACATACTTTCCCCTGAGGGAGGAGAGGGTGAATGGGTTGCCATTGATATCGTTGAGAGTGAAGTCAGGTGCTTCCACTCCAGGAGCCTGTTTTGCAGCAGATTCCTTCTCTCGCTGCTCACTTGCCTCCAGTTCATTGATGGGCTTCAGGGCAATGTCCTTCATGCGTCCGTTCTTCACTTCATCAGAGAGCAGGTCAAAAGCTTTTCTCATGCTTTCCACATCACTGAAACTGGCGACGAGAGTGGCAGCAGCCTCATTCTTTGAATTGCTTTTGATGATGTCCATGATTTTATCCTCAGTAGCCTTCTGCAGCACTTCATATTTGCTTTCATAGAGTGCATTGAGGGAATCTTCACTTTCACCTGCATCACGTCGGCTTATCAGGTCTGCAATGAAATCATCAAACTCTTTCTTGGCTTCCTTTGCCTCGCTCTCAATGAGAGACAGGTTCTCATAGAATCGACTGCCATTGATTTTGTAGTTGTCAGGCAGTTGGCCACTGACTTCTGCTGTCTCTCCAGGAACTGCAGTCAGGAAGAAGAAGTTCTGCTCCTCCATGCGGTTGGTGCCAGGAGTATATGCTACCACACGCTCAACCTGAGAGAGGGGAAGCGTGAAATCAAACTTGCCAGCCTCTCCTGTGATGGTGGTGTCCTGGTCACCAATGCTGACGATGAGAGTATCCCCCACACCTTCCAGGTTACATTTAACGCGAAGTTCATTCTTGTTCTCACTGGTGCAGGCCGCCATCAGGATGAGAGCAGCGAAAGCACCTAAAATCATTTTCTTCATACTACTGAAACTTAATGCTATGTGTTAATGTCTGTTTGCGACTGCAAAAGTAGCTAAAATTTTTCGTACGTGGCACAAGGTTGGAGAAATATGGTTGGGAATTAACTCTATTTATGAAAGCACGCACTCCCATAGGGCTTGAGATGTTGGGAATTTGTCCTTTCGAAGATAAGATTTATGTAGGAGTGATTAGGATATATCATTTATTTTTTCGTATCTTTGCAAAAAGAATGGGTATGATGAAGAAGATATTGTTTGTCGCGCTGATGATGGCTTGTCTTTCCATTTCAGGAAAGGAGATGCCACGCATAGAGAAGAACCGCTATGGAGCCACTCAACTGGTGGTGGATGGGAAGCCAATGCTGATGATTTGTGGGGAGCTCCACAACTCCTCCTGTTCATCTTCCCTCTATCTGCGTGAAACAATCTGGCCAGCTCTGAGAGGCTTGAACCTGAACTCCGTGTTGGGTGTGGTGGCTTGGCAGCAGATAGAGCCAGAGGAAGGGAAATTTGATTTCTCCCTGGTTGACAGCCTTATCTTGGGATGCCGAAATGAGGGATACAGATTGGGAATCCTGTGGTTTGCCTCCTGGAAGAACGGGATGTCAAGCTATGTTCCATCTTGGGTGAAGCATGACACAAAGAGATTCCAGCGTGTAAGAGACAAGGAGGGGAACATGACGGAAGTGCTTACTCCCTTCTGTGAAGCCACAATGAAGGCAGATGCCAAAGCGTTTGCAGCCCTGATGGAACACATTAAACAGGTGGATGCAGAGGAACAGACGGTGGTGGTCATGCAGGCAGAGAATGAGGTGGGACTCTTTCAGGATATGGATTACTCGCGTCTCTCCCAAGAGGCTTATGGGAAAATGGTTCCAGAAGCATTGCTTTCTTACATGGAGAAGAACGAGAAAACCCTTGATCAGCATCTGAGGGACTGCTGGATGGAGAAAGGGAAACGCAGGCATGGGACATGGAAAGAGGTCTTTGGCGACAATGCTTGGACCAAGAGTTTCTATACGACATGGATGTATGCTGCATATATCAATGAGGTAGTGCGTGCAGGCAAAGAGAAATATCCATTGCCGATGTATGTGAACTGCTGGCTGGTGAAGGAGGGACAAATGCCAGGAGAGTATCCCAATGGTGGCCCAGTGACTCGTGGGTATGATATCTGGAAGGCAGCTGCTCCAGACATTGACTTCCTGGCTCCTGACATTTACCAACCAGATTTCAGAGGCATCACAGCAGATTATCATCGACCTGCCAATCCCCTCTTCATCCCTGAGAGCAGAATCAGGGCAGACCTTGGCTTCTATGCCTTTGGAGCAGAGGATGCAATCTGTTACTCACCCTTTGGCATTGAGGATGCTCAAGGGAATGCAGAGTTTGCTCAAGCCTATCAGGTTCTCAACGAGTTGTCTCCTCTGGTTCTTGAATATCAGGGAAGCAACCGCATAGGTGGTGTAGTGCGTATGGGAGAGAAGGAACGAGACACTCTACTGGTTGTGGGAGATTATGAATTGCGTATCCATTACACAGACGAAACAGCATGTGGCCTGGTGATTCAGAAAGGAGAGGATGACTTTGAGATTGCAGGCATGAATCTCTTCATACGCATGAAGTCCTTGCATGGTAAACCTGGCTATGTAGAAGAAGTTTGGGAAGGTCGCTATGAGGAGGGAAAGTGGATACCTGTCCGTTTGATGAATGGTGATGAGACTGATCACAACCAGGAAATCCGCATCTATGGACGACCTCACAGAACAGAGGATTCCAAGACAACATACACTCCAGGCATCTATCGCATCAAGATGTACAGGCGATAATTTCACTATGAAGAAAAAGTTTAATCAAAAACAATAAATCCGATGAAAAAGAATCTTTTACAGGTATTAGTGTTATGCTTGAGTGCATATCTGGTTTCATGCACCCCAAGTGAAACAAGTACGAAGGAGGACCTCACTCAATATGTGGAGCCTCGTATTGGTACAGCCCATTGCCGTTATTTTCATTTTGCTCCTGGAGCCCTGCCTTTTGGAATGGCAAAACCAGGTCCTGCCACGAATGGACATTATGGTAACAAAGATGGTTGGGAGGCAACAGGATATGATTATCGTGATGGCAGCATCGAAGGATTCCCTTGTGTGCATGAGTTCCAGGTGGGAGGCATTGTCTTGATGCCAACAGTTGGAGACCTGTTTACTGTGCCTGGTGATACAGCCTTGACAGCAGAGAGACAGGGGTATCGCTCCAGATTCACCCATGAGAAGGAAACAGCCACAGCAGGTTACTATTCCGTGGAGTTGCTGGATTATGATGTGCTGGCAGAGGTGACAGCAACAGAGCGTGTAGCATTCCAGAGATATACTTTCCCAGCCAGCGAGCAGAGCCACATTCTATTTGATATAGGTCATCGCGAGGGAGAGAGTGGAGCTGTGAAGGATGCAGAGGTGACCATCAGGGAAGATGGAAGTATCGAAGGATGGGTAATCACATTGCCAGAGTACATCAAGAAGTATCAGCCTGGAGCAGAGCTTCCCATCTATTTCTCTGCTACTCTGGATAAGGAGCCCACCGCTGTTGGAACCTTCAATGACAGCATTGTAAATGAGGGTGCCACTGAAGCAAAAGGTCTGGGTGCAGGAGCATATCTAACCTTCTCAACTGAGGAAGAAGAGGCTGTGACTGTCAAGGTGGGAGTCTCCTATACATCTGTTGAGAATGCTCGTTTGAATCGTGAGAAAGAGGCAGAGGACCTGACCTTTGATGAAGTTCGCCAGATGTCCAAGAAGAAATGGCAGGAGAACCTGAGCCGCATCACAGTGGAGACAGCCAATCGTGATGATAAGGTGAAGTTCTACACAGGTCTCTATCATGCCATCCTGGGTCGTGGAGTCTGCAGTGATATCAATGGAGCCTATCCCAAGCATGATGGGACAGTAGGTCAGGTTCCAATGGAAAACAAGAAGCCCAAGTTCCGCATGTACAATACTGACGCGATGTGGGGTGGTCAGTGGAATCTGACTCAGCTTTGGATAATGGCTTATCCTGAGCACATGAGTGAATTCATCAGTAGCCATCTACAGGTCTACAAGGATTGCGGATGGCTGGCAGATGGTTTGGCAAACAGTCGCTTTGTGTCTGGTGTGGGCACCAATCAGTTGAGCAATATGATTGTGGCAGCCTACATGAGTGGTATCCGCGACTTTGATGTTGAGTTGGCCTATGAGGCATGTCTCAAGAATGAGATGGGTGGAGATGAGCGTCCCTTTGGTGCAGGAAAGGCAGACACGAAGCAGTTTGTGGAATATGGCTATGTTCCTCATCTGGAGAATGGAGAGGGAGCAGCAGAGATGTTCCAGTTCTCAGCTTCCCACACTTTGGAGTATTCCTACAGTGCCTATGCAGTGGCTCAGTTTGCCAAACTCCTAGGTAAGACAGAGGATTACGACAAGTTGATGTGGATGTCGAAAGGTTGGGAGCGTATCTATGATGCAGACATGAATTTTGTTCATCCCAAGGATGCAGAGGGCAATTTCATTGGAAACTTTGACCCCTTGCAGGTATGGCGTGGCTTCCAGGAAGGCAATGCTTGGCAGTACACCTTCTATGTTCCTCATGACCCGCAATCCCTTGTTGCCAAGGTAGGAGCTGATGTGTTCAACAGCCGCTTGGACAGCATTTTTACTCTCTCCCAAGCCAAATTGTTCAGTGGAGGTACTGAAGTGGGAGCCTTTGCAGGTCTGCGTACCTTATATAATCAAGGGAATCAGCCCTGTCTGCACATCTCGTGGCTCTTCAATGAGGCAGGCAAACCCTCTCTGACTCAGAAATGGGTGCGTGCTATCCTGAATGAATTCTATGCTACAGAGGGAATCCATGGCTATGGCTACGGACAGGATGAGGACCAGGGACAGCTTGGAGCCTGGTACAGCATCTCCAGCATAGGTTTGTTTGACGTAAAGGGTTTGGATGATGAGAACCCCAGTTTTGGTCTTGGTTCCACCATCTTCGACAAGGTGACCATTCGCCTCAATCCCAACTATTATGAAGGCAAGTCCTTTGTCATCAATGCTCAGGACAACAGCCAGGAAAACATCTATGTCCAGAGTTTCACACTCAATGGTGAGGAGCTCCATGATACCCATCTGCCATTCAACACGTTCCAGAAGGGTGGGACACTGGATGTAGTGATGGGTTCAACGCCTGTGGATGAGTATTAATGTTCAAAGAAAGCACATCTTATGAAAATTAGGTTATTCCTGTTCATGGCAACGCTGTTTGTCATGCAGAATGTATGTGGAGAGGATAAGTTTGGTCAGCAGAAAGAACGCTGGCTGCAGATAGCTCAGGAGAACATGCCAACCCTCCAGAAGCGGGTGGTGGAGCCCCTGCGGGTGGTGGAGGCAGTGAAGGATGAGAAAGTGTTCCAGGGATGGACTTATAAGACCAGCAGTTTCCGTCTGGAGGATTTCTACAAGACCAATTTCAGTTCTCTTCGTTCCATCACACTGGACTTTGGAGAGCATCTGACAGGTTACTGCACCATCCGATTGAAGACCACAGACAGGACTTGGGATGCTCCCACACGCCTGAAGATGACCTTTGGAGAAGTGCCTGCAGAGATGAATACACCCTTTGATCCCTTTCCTGGAGGTCTGAGCCGTGCATGGATGCAGGATGAGACAGTGGAGTTCATGGAAGTGGATATGGATCGTGAGATAACCCTGCCACGCAGACTCTCCATGAGGTACCTGAAGATAGAGCTCTTGGGAACAAGCAGTGGGTACAATTTTGCCATTGACAAGCTGTACTTCACAGCCCAGAGTTCAGCAGGGGAAGTGCAGACCAGTCTGTTGCCAACCAGTCCTAAGATGTTCCGCGACATCAATGAAGTGGCATTGTCAACCTTGAGAGAATGCATGCAGACAGTTTTTGAGGATGGTCCCAAGCGTGACCATCGTCTCTGGATAGGTGACCTCTATCTGCAGTATCTGGCAAACCGCTACAGTTTCAGGAATTACCAGCTCACCAAGCGTTGCCTTTATCTCTTTGCAGGATTGGCTACAGAGAAGGGAATCCTCATCTGCAACCTCTTTGAGCTACCCAAGCCCCATGCTCAGCCCAGCACTTATCTGGTGCCTTACCATCTGCTCTACATAGCCACTCTGCTGGAGTATTACCGCGATTCCCATGACAGGGAGACAGCTTTGGACTTGTGGCCCCTGTGCAAAGTTCAGATGGAGGATGCACTCTCGTTTGTGGAGAATGACATCTTCAACACATCAAAACGTCCTGCCTGGCTCTTCTTTGACTGGCGTGAGGGACTGGATGTGAATGCCTGTATGCAAGCCTGCACGATAGATGCACTTTCCAACACCTATGCTCTGGCTCAGGAATTGGGCAAACAGGATGAGGTGAAGGAATATCCAGCCCTGATCCGCAGGATGAAGGCTGCAGCAAAGAAAGAGATGTACGACAAGAAGTCAGGCCTCATCCTAAGTGGTGGGAACAAGCAAGTTTCAGTTCTTTCCCAAGCCTGGATGATAAGGGCAGGAGTGCTCAATCAGAAAGAGGGACAGCGTGCTTTGCGTGCAGCCCTGAGTCATCCAGAGGTAGTCATGCCAGGCACTCCCTATGGAACCCACTATCTGGTGGAGGCCATGCTGCTTTGTGGCATGAATGAGGAGGCAAAGGCCTATGTGGAGGACTATTGGGGAGGCATGGTGAAGAAGGGAGCTGACACGTTCTGGGAGGCCTATGATCCCCAGGATGATTTCCTTTCCCCCTATCACTTTGCTCCGCTGAACAGTTACTGCCATGCCTGGAGCTGCACTCCCATCTATTTCATCCACAAATATCCAGAGCTGTTCCAGAAGTAAATGGACAGCGTACAACCAGTTGAACAGAAAGCCTCATCACGATGTCCAGTAAAACACTTATAAAACAAAGGTGGGAGACAACGCTTTTCTTCCTCCTCATGTTCACATTGCCCTCCTTCTCTCAGGTCACGCATGAGCACAGTTCATGTGATGAAGACAGCATCTCGCCCATGAAGGAAGCCATCCTGAGTGAGATAACAGTCCAGGGAATCACTGGTCTACAGCGACTGAAGGATTCATCCTCACCCTTCACAGTCATTTCTCCCAAAGAGTTGCTGCGCAGTCCTGTGCCCAATATAGTTGACCTGATCAGCCATCAGCCAGGTTTGGCTCAGATAAGCACAGGAGCAGGCATTTCCAAGCCAGTCATCAGAGGTTTGGGCTACAATCGTGTGGTAGTGGTAGAGCAAGGCATTCGTCAGGAAGGTCAGCAATGGGGAGATGAGCATGGACTGGAAGTTGATGCCGAAGGAGTTCATTCAGTGGAGATACTCAAGGGCCCAGCCTCCCTGATGTATGGAAGCGATGCCATAGCAGGAGTGATGGTACTGCATCCAGAGAATCCCCTGATGGACCAGACCCTGCAGGCAAAAGTCTCCAGTGGATATCAGTCCAACAACGGGCTCTACAGCTACACAGCCAGCTTTGCAGGGAATGTGAATCGGTTCCTGTGGAACTGGCAGTTCAGTGACAAGGCTGCCCATTGCTACAAGAATTCCCTGGATGGCTATGTGCCAGGCTCCTGGTATAAGGAACGTGATGTGGTGGGCATGTTGGGCATCAATCGTGACTGGGGACATTCCTGGTTGCGTTTCTCCCATGTGAATTTCACTCCAGGCATCACAGAGGGAGAGCGTGATGAGGAGACAGGAGAACTGGTATGGGAGGATGGAAACAAGGCCCATTCCTACAGTAGACAGTCCCCCTTCCAGAGAGTGAAGCATACGAAGGTAGTGAGTGACAATGCCTGGTTCCTGGGAGATGGTACCCTGAAAGCCATCTTGGGCTATCAGCAGAACTGGCGCCGTGAGTTTGAGGAATCTTTTGTTGAGCCAGAGCTTTCCCTGAGACTCCACACCATCAACTATGACCTGCGTTATCAGCACACACTTCCTGCAGAATGGAAGCTGTCCAGTGGAGTAGGAGGGATGTGGCAGCAGAATGAGAATGGGGGAGAGGAATACCTGATTCCAGACTTCCGACTCTTTGACATAGGAGCATTCCTGACAGCCAGCAAACAATGGGACAGATGGCATCTCTCAGGTGGTCTGCGTTATGACCATCGTACACTCTCCACAGATTCCCTGCTGGAAGAGAAGGAACTGAGATTCCAACGTCTGACACCCCATTTCTCAGGCCTGACAGGCAGTTTGGGAGCAGTATGCAATCTCACCTCCAAATCCAATCTTAGACTGAATCTGGCACGTGGATTCCGTTCACCCACAGTCAATGAACTTTCCTCCAATGGAGTTCATGAAGGGAGTGTGCAGTATGAGTTGGGCAATGCAATGCTTCATCCAGAGTACAGTTTCCAGACAGACCTGGGCTATGATTTCACCTCCCACTATTTCAGCCTTCAAGCCTCCCTTTTCCTCAACAGGATAGACAACTATGTTTTCCTCTCCCGTTTGGCAGGTGTGGAGACAGAGGGGTATGCCACCTATCAGTATCGTCAGGGAGATGCACGTCTGATGGGAGGAGAGCTGTCCTTTGATGTCCATCCCTTAGAGGCCCTCCACATAGAGAATGATTTCTCCTATATCCATGCCATCCAGCTTCACCAGCCTTCAGAGAGCCACTATCTGCCCATGATACCAGCTCCACGCTGGAACTGTCAGGTACGTTACAGTTTCCCAGACTTCCTGCATGGATGTTGTCGCAGAAGCTATCTCTCAGCAGGGATGGAATACAACTTCCGTCAGGACCATTTCTATGCTTTGGATGGCACAGAGACAGCCACTCCAGACTATTGCCTTTTTGACCTCTCAGCAGGAGTGGATATCCATGTGTTCCGCGAGAATTGCATCATGTTGACTCTCACTTGCCAAAACCTCTTTGACAAGGTTTACCAGTCCCACCTGAGCCGTTTGAAATACACAGACCTGAATCCCTTGACAGGTCGTCAGGGAGTCTCAGCCATGGGTAGGAACATCTGCCTGAAAGTCACCATCCCCATCGATATTCATTTGGAGTAGGATTCAGGAATTCAGGAGAATTCAGTAGTTAAGTAGTTAAGTAGTTAAGCCGAATGTTTTTGAAGTATCATTTGAAGAAGTTAAGGGCTTAAATATCAGCGAAAGAGAGGGATTTTCTGTGGATTTTGCTGGGTGCAGAGGATGGGGGGAACGTGTTGGGAAAAGGAAAACAACACGTTGAGATGAGTGTTTCAACGTGTTGCATTCATTGGACTTCCAGGTCTCAGAGACTAGAGATGGGAGTCTAAAGGCTGAAGGCTAAGGTCTAAAGTCTGGAGTCAAAAGACTAAGGTCTGGAGTCAAAAGACTAAAGTCAAAAGTCTAAGGACTAAAGTCTAAGGACTAAAGTCTAAGGACTAAAGTCTAAGGACTAAAGTCTAAGGACTAAAGTCTAAGGTCTAAAGTCTAAGGTCTAAAGTCAAAAGTCTAAAGGCTAAAGTCAAAAAGACAAAAGTCTGGAGTCAAAAGACATGAGACTAAAGACTGAAGACTGAGGAGGGGAGTTCCTCTGGTCAAGCACTTTTGGATTCCACCTTCTTGTATTTTTTAAGTACAATCACTTTCGATGCATGACAATTTTTACATTTGTGAGTCATTTTAATAAATTATTACTATCTTTGTGGCACAAAAAGACAAAACAGTGTTTAGTAATCTAATTTCCATTAAAGCATATATTATAAGTAGATATGGGCTGGAGATATAGGAAACGAATAAAGATAGCTCCTGGTATTCATGTGAATTTCAGTAAGAGTGGTGTAAGCACAACAATAGGACCTCGGGGTGCAAGTGTCAACATTGGGAAAAGTGGCACATATCTCAATGCGGGTATACCTGGTACTGGTTTGTATAATCGTCAGAAAATAACATTCCAGGAAAAGACGATGCCCAACAGTGATACATTATATTCAGAGTCTAATAATCATCTTCAAGAGAGAAAGACAGATGAATACAAAAATATACATACTTCTCTCATAGTTTTGAGTTATGTGCTTATCTTTTTCGTTCTTTTTATTATATTTGCCTACTTGGGATTATTTTTTAACGTAATCTTTTCTGTAGTTTTTACCATTGTCAATACAATTATAATAATATCATTGTTTCTATACCATTTACATGTTAAGAACAATTCTTTTTCGAAAGAAGTTCACGGACAATCCGATGATGAAAAACTTGATTCTGGACTCGATGATGAATCGTGTAGTGAGTTTACACAAGAAACTGAAAAAATAGTTAGTGATGAATTTCATCCTATTCATGCGCAAAAGGAGAATACTTCAGTTGAAGAACTTTATGGACAACCCATTAAACAGGAAGTTCCACTCGCACCTTATGAGCCCAAACTGGATTTAGAAAACTATAAGTATCCTACTCTGAATCTGCTGAAGAAGTATGAGCTCGGTGATTCAGACATTGACTTGGAAACGCTGGAGCAGAATAAGTATGAAATAATAAAAGTTCTCTCGAACTTTGGTATTGACATCAGTAGTATTAAGGTAATCAATAGCCCTAGATTTTTCTTGTATGTGATAACACTTGCTCCTGGTATCAATATAAAACAAATATATGGCTTGGAAGATGACATTGCATTGAGTCTTTGTGTGAAATGCGTTCGCTTCATTACGCTTGTCTCTGGAAAAGGAACTGTTGCTATAGAAGTTCCTAAATCCAAACCTTCTGTGGCTTCCATGGAGAGTGTAATAAACAACCGACAATTTCAGGAGACCGATTATGAACTCCCTATAGCTTTAGGCAAAAACGTCACAAATGATGTTTTAATGTTTGATCTTGCCAAAGCACCACATGTTCTCATTGCAGGTTCATCTGGACAGGGGAAATCTGTTGCCTTGAACGTTATAATCACCTCATTATTATATAAGAAACATCCTGCTGAGTTAAAACTTGTTTTAATTGACCCAAGAATAATAGAGTTTTCGGCTTATGAGCATATTGCTAATCATTTTCTAGCAGAGGAAGAAACTCATGTAGGTCGTGAGACTGTCATTTCTAATCAGATAACAGCTGTTTCAACACTGAGGAGTTGCTGTGTAGAGCTTGATATTAGATATAGTTTGATGGCAAAGGCACATGTGCATAATATCAATGAATACAATCATCTGTTCAAAAGCCGTCAATTGAATCCTCGGTTTGGACACAAATTTATGCCTCATATCGTTATTGTTATTGATTCATTTAGTGATATATCATCTGGTCATGAATCTGAATTCGAAAAGCCATTATTGCATCTCGCCAAACTTGGACGTGCAGCAGGTATTCATGTAGTTCTTGCAACAGGAAGACCTTCCAGTGATATAGTCACCAGTGAAATTAAAACTTATTTTCCTGTTAGGATAGCCTTCAGGCTGCCCGAAAAGATTGATTCAAGAGTGATTTTGGACACCGACGGAGCTGAACAATTACAAGGAAATGGTGACATGATTTTCAGAAATGGTTCAACCATTGTGAGGGCTCAATGTGCCTTCATGGACAGTACAGAGGTGGATAATATCGTTGATTTCATCGCTCAACAACAGGGTTACTCCTTTCCCTTTCCATTGCCAGAAGGGGTAGAGGAAGATGAGGAAGGAAGTGATTGGTTCGATGTAGACATGGCCCATTTAGATCCTATGTTCGAAGATATCGCACACATGGTAGTCTCAGAACAGATTGCCTCTACCTCTATGATTCAGCGCAAGTTTTCTATTGGCTATAATCGTGCTGGACGCCTGCTGGTTCAATTGGAGAAAGCAGGAATCGTGGGTCCTGCCAAAGGAAGCAGAACTCGTGATGTTCTCTGCAAAAGCGAGGACGATTTGATATCACATCTCGAGAATTTGAGGCATTGATTTCTCAGTTATGTGTGCACAAGAATAAGACCATGATGATATGAGGAAATCAACGTGTTACCTTGAGTGATGTGACGTGATGCACCGCGTATTTTGGAAAAAGTATAATCTAACTATATACCATACCATAAATAGTAGTAGAATAGAGTGCATGCTCAGACCTTGATATGATTAGATGGAAAAGAAGCACTAACTGAAGGAGAAAGAGTGTAGGTGTTGGGGTGAATTATGTAGAGATAATCCTTTGTCGTGAACGTATATCCTTCTACAGGCACTCCATTTACACCTTTATCGTAAATTTGCTCAAAATTTCTCTGTTTGGTCGCCCAGCCTTTTTCTAATGCACATTTAACTATCTTGACTGCCGTAACTATACTGCATCCCAATTCCTTGGCTATCCTTTTGTAACTCAAGCCATATTCTTTGTATTCCTGAATTGGACTTTGCAGCACACCTTCACGAACCAGTTTCCTGACCTTTTTTCTTACTTCCCTATAGTCGTCTGACCTCTTTGGGTCGTTACGAGCTTGAAGTATTTGTTTTATTTCATCTTTCTTGGCTTGCAAATGCATGACTATGAACGCTCTGAGGGATTTGATGGTGGTTTTGAGTGATGTACAATCAAAAATCCCTATGTCGACATTGCAATTTTGTTTTTTTGCGGCAAGACTGTTTACCACAAAAATTTGTTTTTTACCCATTCCTTCGATATGTGCGTATTCATGACTTATCAATAATGCCATGTATTTTCTCAGTGTCTTGTAGTCCAATCCTGTAGTATTTGCCAGTTTGTTGAGAGTGTAATGCTTGAATCTGGAATTGGTTAATTTGCATTTCAAATAAATGGCAATTGCAAGTGTTTTCTGCTCTGTCAGGTCGCCAACAACCATAGAAATAAATGTTTTCTTTATTAACATTACTTTGTTAAAAATTAAATAAATATTAATACTAAAAACTTATGCTTTATAAAAATCAAGTATGTCAGCTAGGATTACTTCCCATATTACTGACAATGTTTCTCCTGAAATCAATTTATGCTACAAAGATACGATTTTTTTTCAAGTTGTGCAATAACTTCTAACGATTTATTTGCAAATTAAATTTATATCATTTTCTCGAATAAAAATAAAAATTTTTCCCTTACTTGTGTCCCCGTATTACCATATGCAAATCTTCCTCATCAATGCCATATTGGTGGCATATCCAGCGGACTGCAATGGGGGGAAGCAACTGTGTACGGGGATTGATGCCCCATTGACTGAGGTGCTCTCTCTGACCTCTGAGCCATCGCTGGAAGGTGCTGTTGCTTACCCCTGCTGCTCTGGCTAACTCACATTTTGAATAACTTTTCAACATCTCACATCTACTATTTACCTGAGTTTTCGATAACCCATAACCGCTAACCTTTCTTATCTATGCAAAGATACGAAAAAAAGTTGAATTATGCAAGTGGTAATGGGGTGATTTTCAGCCAATTTCAAGCAATTTCATGCACTTTCGGTCAATGTCAGTCAAAGACAGTCAGGGGGTGGGGGAAAGGTTGTATCTTTGCAGAGTAAAAGATAATTGAGAGGAAGTAGAGGAGATAGAGAATTTGAGTGATTTACAGATATTTGTTTAACTATTTAATTTTTTTTGTGGTATGATTAATTATAGTATTGTGATTAGAAGTACAGTTCCAGGAACCAAGACGGAGGAGATTACTGAGACTAAGGCTTATGGAGTGGCTCAGGTTTCGGAAAGCCTGACAATCAATGATTTTGCTCAGCATATTGCTCAGCATGGGTCCCTGTATGGACGTGATGTGATTCAGGGTGTGCTGGTGAAGATGGTGGACTGTATGAGGGAGCTTCTGCTGGAGGGCAAGAAGATTCAGTTGGGTGAGCTGGGCAGCTTCAGTGTGGGGCTGAGTACCAAGGGGGCTGAGACTGCTGCTTTGTTCACTGCTGAGAACATCAAGAAGGTGAATGTGAACTGGGATCGTGGCAAGCTGTTTGAGAACCTCCGCAAGGATGCTACCTTCAATCTGGTGCCCAGCAGAAAGGCTCAGGAGGATGCTGTGGCTGAGGCTAAGAGACAGGAGACTCTGCAGCCAGAGGGGGATGAGGAGCCCTAATCTCACATTTACCATTTACTGATTTACCATTTCTTGCGCTCCAGTAGGTGCTCAGGCGAGCAAGCTCGGAGTCCCATTTAGCCATTTTTCTAGAGGAGCTAGAGGACCTAGACTATCTAGAGAATGGATTGGAGAGAGAGAGAAGGGGGTGTGGGGCTCCCTTCTTTTTTTGTGTTTCTGCATTTTTATGGTGTGTTTTTTATGTTGATGGGGAAAAATGACTATCTTTGTGGGTGAAATTCAACTATATCATGATGAAATACAGGAAAAATTTGTTGGCGATTGTGCTGTCCATGATGGGACTGTGCTGTCTGGGAAGTGAGAGAAATACTGTGAAGCTGGATTCACGATTGCTTCATGGGGGTGAACAGGTGTGGCAGATGATGCACTCTGGGGATAACCAGGATACTGGGAGGCAGATTTCCATGCTGGGCTATCAGACTGACAGTCTTTGGACAGAAGCTGTTGTGCCTGGCACTGTGCTGACCAATCTGGTGCTGCAGAAGGTCTTTCCTGAGCCTTACTATGGGCAGAACAATTACCTGAGGAACAATATCATCCCTGATTTGTCGCAGATAGGCAGGGAGTTCTATACCTATTGGTTCCGTACTGAGTTCACTGTGCCTGCTGAGTTTGAGGGATGCAGGGTTTGGATTGAGCCAGAGGGAGTGAACTACCGTGCTGAGATATGGCTGAATGGGTTTATGCTGGGCATGATGTCTGGCATGTTCAACTCTCAGCCCTATGAGATTACTGATAAGGTGAAGCCTGGTGAGAAGGCTGCTCTGGCCATCAGAGTCTATCCAGTGGACATCCCTGGCACCTCGAGGCCTAAGGATTGGGGAGTTCCTGGTGAATGGCACAATGGAGGAGATGGCTGGATAGGCCAGAATGTGACTCAGCTGATGACTGTGGGATGGGATTTCACCTTCAAGGATGGAATACGTGACAGGAATACAGGTATCTGGCGCAGTATCCATCTCTATTCCACTGGCAATGTGCAGCTGCGTCATCCCATGGTGGTATCTGAGTTGAGCCATCCCAATTATGACCAGTCCAGCGAGACCATCACAGTGGATGTCTATAATCCCAATTTTGTGGGAGCAGAGTGTACCGTCAGGGCTAAGATTGAGGAGGAAGGCATTGAGCTGGAGAAGAAGGTGAAGCTGATGCGTGGAGAACATCAGACAGTGACCTTTGATGCTCAGGAATATCCTCAGCTGAAGCTGCAGAATCCACGTCTCTGGTGGCCTAAGAACAAGGGAGAGCAGAACCTCTACTCCCTCACCCTCACCGCCCGCAATGATAAGGGAGAACTCATTGACAGTATTCAGACCAGGTTTGGAATACGTGAAGTAATTGCCTCAAGAGAGACTCCAGACAAGTCCAAGATGTTCATAGTGAATGGCCACAAGATGTTTATCCGTGGAAGCAACTGGATACCAGAAGCCATGCTCAGAACAGATGATGCACGCATGAGGACTGAGTTGGCATACACTGACCAGAGTGGCATCAACCTGCTCAGGCTCTGGGGAGGTGGCATCGTGGAGAGTGACCTCTTCTATGACCTCTGCGACCAGTATGGTATCATGGTTTGGCAGGAATTCTTCATGACAGGAGACACCCGTCACCCCTTGGATGAAGCCCTCTATCTTGCCAATGTGGAAAGTGCCATCAAACGCATACGCAATCATCCCAGCATCATCTTCTATGTGTCAAGCAATGAGAGCACAGCTGTGACTGGAGCAGAAGAACTGATTCACAAGCTGGACCCCACACGTCCCTATCAGATGCAGTCAGAATGTGATGGTATCCATGATGGCAGTCCCTATAAGCATGTCAATCCCATGCGTCATTATGAGAACTCAGCTTCAGAGAGAGGCAGCCGTGTGGATGGTTTCAATCCAGAGTATGGAGCACCCACCATGCCCATAGCACAGAGTCTGCGTCAGATGATGCCCAAGGAAGACCTGTGGCCCATGAACAAGGAGACTTGGGACTATCTGGATGGCAGTGGGTTCCACTGCATGACAACTCTCTACACAGATCAGGTGAACGAGTATGGGGAATCCAGCAGCCTTGAGGAGTTTGCCAGAAAAGGACAGATGGTGGGAGCCATCAACAGCAAGAGCATCTGGGAAGTATGGAATGAGAACAAGTTGGAGTATGGAGACCGCTGGTGCTCAGGTCTGCTCTTCTGGTACCACAACAGTCCCAATGTTCAGGTATGTGCACGCATGTGGGACTGGTATCTGGAGCCTACAGCATCCCTTTACCACACGATGCATGCCATGGAGCCCATCCATGCCCAGTTTGACTATCTGACCAACACAGTCAGTGTAATCAATGATTACCTGCAGGAGCAGAAGAATCTGCGTATCAATGCCCAGCTCTTTGACATGAACAGCCGCAGGCTACTCTCCTATGCCAATCAGTTTGATGTGCCAGCCGATGGAGTGGCTTCCAATGTCTTGACTCTGCAGTTCCCAGATAACATCACTCCCGTCCATTTCATTGCCCTCCAGGTATATGATGCACAGGGAAACCTCCTCTCGAGAAACTTCTACTGGAGGTCCAATGCCAAGTATGAGGGAAGCAAGACAATGACAGGTCCCTGCACCTCTGGTTTCCAGACACTGAAGGATATGCCTCAGGCTAAGCCTCTGGTACAGGTCACATCACTCCCAGACGAGGACAACATGCATTGCTGGAAGGTTCAGCTCAAGAACAATGGCCATCGCATAGCCTTCTTCTGTCAGCTTCTCCTGACGGATGAGGAGGGAAATGCCATCCATCGCACCCATTACTCAGACAATTTCTTCTCCATGGTACCAGGGGAACTGCAGACCATCCTCATCAAGACTCCCTGTACCGAGACATCCAACTACCAGTTGCAGTTTACAGAGAGCCTGGGTCCAGTACGCCTGTTCCACATGAAGTGAGAAAAAGAAACAACTTCCACCCTTGTGAGAGTGAAAGTTGCCTGTAGAGATAACAACGTGTTGACTTCCCTGAGTTGACACGTTGACTTTTTCCTTCCAACGTGTGAGCTTACTTCTCCTTATTCTTCTGATAGTACTCAAGCCCACGCCGCACATTCTCCTTGATGGCATTCACAGTGACTGTGGCACCCGTCACCACATCAGGCTGACGCTTGAGACAGTCCTTGACCTTCATCCCCTTGTATCTGGGCAGAAACATCTTCTGGACCTTGCGGATGTATCCTGGAGTCTCATCATTGGTCAGGAGGACTACAGACTGGATTTTATCGTTCTTGTCAATCTTTATCTTGACAGGTACTGGTCCAGCATATCCCCAAACCTCATCGCTCAGAGAGGTGGTGTTGATGGTAGTCACCTGCTCAGCATCTTGCTTCATGACCTGGCTGCTTGCCTGTAGACAGAAGGCAGCGGTCAACAGTATCAGTGCAGTTCTTTTCATCTTGTACGTCACAATTTTGTTGGGATGAGACAGTTTACTTCCATTCAGTTCCTCCACCCAGTGCCTGATAGAGGGAGATGGTGTTGGAAATGACATCAAACTTGTTGGACACTTGGCTGAGCTGAGCAGAAAGGAGGCTGCTCTGTGCAGTCAGTACCTGCAGGTAGTTGGTGGAAGAAAGCTTCATCAGTTTCTCCGTAGCATCCACTGCATCCTGAAGGCTTGCCACCTGGTTTGCAATGAGTTCCTGCTTAGCCTGTGACTTGTAGATGTTGGCCATGGCACTGTTCACCTCAGCTCCTGCATCCAGTAGTGTCTGTTGGAATCCAATGGTGGCAATCTCCAGCTCAGCCTGACTGTTCTTGTAGGCAGCACGCAAACGTCCATTCTGGAAGATGGGTTGAGTAAGGCTACCCACCAGAGCAGCAATGAATCCTCCAGGGTTGAAGATGGCACCTCCAAGGCTGTTGGTGTACTGTCCTGTAGCAGAGATGTTCAGGTTGGGATAGAAATTAGCCTTGGCAATGTTCTTGGAGTAGAAAGCACTGGCAAGTGCCAACTCAGCCTGCTTCACATCAGGCCGTCGACTCAGCAACCCAATGGGAAGACCTGTGGCACAGATGCTGGGGGTGGTGAAGGTGCTGAGGGCATTGCGGGTGATGTGTCCAGGAGTTCTGCCAATCAGTGCACAGAGACTGTTCTCAATCTGTCTGATGCTGTTCTCCAATTCAACGACACTGGTGCAGATGCTCCAATAGTTAGCCTCAGTGCTTGCAACAGCAGCCTTGTTGCTCTGGCCTGCCTCCATGAGGAGTTTGGTCATGCGCAGGTTCTCTTTCCATGTCTGGCTGGTGGCTGTAGCAATGGCAAGCTCTTCGTCAAGCATAGCCAGTGTGTAGTACATATTGGCAATGTTGGAAACCAGAGCAGTCTGTACAGCCTGACGCACAGATTTCATGTTCTCCACAGCCACTTCACTGCTCTTCTTGGCATTCCTCAGCTGGGCAAAGCAGTCTATTTGCCAATTCAGAGAGACAGGCAGGGAGTAAGTCTTGTTGGCACCATTTCCTCCAAATCTCTTGGGACTCTGGCTGTCCCATGTCCCACTGATGTTTCCACTGGGTGCAAAAGCAAGTGAGGGGAAGAAGGCCAGTTGTGCAGCCTTCAGGTTGTTCTGCATCTCCTGGATACGCAGGTCAGCCTGACGCATATTGCTGTTCTGCTCCAAGGCTGTCTCAATAAGAGCCTGCAGGGTGGGGTCTGTGAAGAAGTCTCTCCACTGTATGTCTCCCATACCAATGGAATCACCACTGATAGCGTCGCCATAGATACCCTCTGTGGTAATCTCTGCTGGACGCTCATAGTTCTTGTAAACCCCGCAACTGTTGAGGGTAACAGCTGCCAGTGTGATGGTAAATATCTTGTAAACTTTCATAATCTGTATTCACTGAAATCCTATACTAATGTTTATTTCTCTTTGCCTTCAAACTCAGCTTTCTCTCTCATGGAGCGTTCACGTTCCTGCAGGAATTGCTGGTCTGCTTCCTCCTTCATGGCAGGACGAATCTTTTCCTGGATGTACTCAAAGAAGATGAAGAAGACTGGGACAGTGAAGAGGATGGCAAAGGTACCTACTATCATACCACCCACAACACCCACTCCAATGGTTCGGTTTCCATTGGCTCCAGCTCCAGTACTGAAGAGCAGAGGCATCATACCCAGCACACAGGTGAGGACTGTCATCAGAATAGGACGAAGACGTGCCTCAGCAGCAGCATAGGCAGCCTCAACAATCCCCATTCCCTTACGACGACGTTCCAAAGCAAATTCTGTAATCAGGATGGCTGTCTTGGCCAAAAGACCAATCAGCATAATTACACCCGTCTGCAGGTAGATGTTGTTCTCAATCTGTCCTATGGGTGGGAAGACACTGTAGATCTGGTTCCAAACCCAAGCGAAAGCAAAGGAGCCCATCAGACCTGCAGGTACAGAGAGAATCACAGAGAAGGGCACCATGAAACTCTCGTAGAGACAACTCAGAATGAGGAAAATCAGGACAACACAGACTACATAGATGAGAACTGTCTGGTTGGAACCCATCTGCTGATACTCCTCACGGCTGATGCTTCCATACTCGTAGGTGATATGGTCAGGCAGTGTCTGTTGCCTTACCTCCTCAATGGCTTTCATGACATCCGTAGAGGTGTAGCCCTGGGAAGGAGAAGCCATGATGGTTATCTCAGAGAAAAGGTTGAAACGGGTGTCATTCTCAGGTCCCAGGACAGGAGTCAACTTGACAAACTGTGAGATGGGAGCCATGCTGGCACCATTCCTTACATACATGTTGGAAAGGTCCTGTTCACTGGTACGGAACTTTGGATCAGTCTGCAGCATCACACGATAGACCTTACCAAACTGGTTGAAATTGGAAACATAGCTACCTCCACAATAGCTTCCCAAAGTGCTGAGCACTGTAGCTGGAGAGATACCAGCCAACTTGCATTGGGCTGCATCCACCTCCACCCGCAACTGTGGGTAAGTGCGGGCATAGCTTGTCATGGCCATCTGAACTTCATCTCTCTGATTCAGGGCAGCCAGGAACTGTTGTGTCAATTCAAGGAACTCACCCTTGTCGCCATCACTGTGGTCCTGCAGGTGAAGGTCAACGTTTGAACCCATACCATAACCAGGAATCATACCAGGCTCGAAAACAAATATCTGAGCTTCAGGAATCTCACGCGACAACTGTCCCATCAGCATGTATTTCTTGATGGAGGAAGTATGGATGAATCCAGAACCAGGAATCCAGTTGCCAGAGCGCTGACTCCAATGCTTCAGTCTGAGGATGACCATTGCATTTGCAGCACCTTGACCACTCATCATGCCATAACCACTCACACGTGAGAAATCAGCAATATCCTCATCCTTCTCTACAATCGCCTGCACTTTGTCAAGCACATTCTCTGTGAATCCTAAGTTGCTGCCTGGAGGACAGGTGACATTGACCATCAGCACACCCTGGTCTTCCTGAGGGACAAGTCCCTTGGGCAAAGCATGCATGACAAGAACCAGCAGGACAATTGCCACTGCAACACTGCCCCATGCAAGCCAACGATGATTCACCACAGCACGAAGGAAACGAGTGTATTTTCCCATCACAGCACCAAAAGATGCATTGTAGGCAGCCTTCACTCGTCCATTGAAACTCTTGGCACTCTTGGTACCATCACTTGGACGCATCAGCATTGCACACAAAGCAGGACAAACCACCAATGCACTGACACATGAGATACCTACGGCTGTAGCCAGTGTGATACCAAACTGAGTATAGAACATTCCACTGGTTCCTCCCATCATCGTAACAGGGATAAACACTGCCATAAACACAAAGGTACAGGAGATGACAGCCATTGTCACGTCACTCATGGCATCCTTGGTTGCCAGATAGGAACTCTTGTAGCCAGCATCGAACTTAGCCTGCACAGCCTCTACCACCACAATGGCATCATCCACCACCGTTCCAATGGCTAGTACCAATGCGAAGAGTGTAAGCAAATTGAGGGTAAAGCCAGCCACTTGCAGGGCTGCAAAGGTACCCACAAGCGAGATGATGATGGAAATGGAAGGAATCAGCGTAGCCTTGAAATCCTGCAGGAAGAAGTAAACCACCAGAATCACCAGAAGAATGGCAATGACAAGGGTTTCTTCCACATTTGCAATAGACTCCAGAAGGAAGTCGTTTGAGGACATCATCTGAGTGAAATGCAGTCCCTTGGGCAAATCCTTGCTCAGTTCCTGCAACTTAGCCGTGAATCTGTCATTGGTCTCCTTCGCATTAGCACCTGCCAGCTGGAAGGCCATGAACTGCACAGAGGGCTGGCCATTCACACGACCGCTATAGCCATAATCAGCCTGACCAAGTTCAATATCAGCCACGTCCTTCAGATGAAGGATACTACCGTCTGACTTGGCTGTGATAACGATATTCTCAAACTCTTCAACACTCTTCAGACGACCTGTATAAGTCATCGTGTACTGATAGAGATTATCTACCTCTTCACCATGACCTCCTTCAGTAGGTTTCTCACCCAGTTTACCAACAGCAGCCTCGATGTTCTGTTCTGCCAGACAACCAGTGATGTCAGATGGAATAAGACCATATCGAGCCATTACCTCAGGCTTCATCCATATACGGAGGGAGTAGGCTGCACCCAATGCAAACACTTCACCCACACCCTGGATACGTTTCAGCTGAGGTGTGACGTTGATGGCCATATAGTTGGCCATAAAGTTCTGGTCATATTCAGGGACATCACTTACCAAAGCATTGATCTGCAAGAAAGAAGTCTGACGCTTGAAGGTGGTCACACCAATCATGGTTACTTCCTGAGGCAAGAGTCCTTGTGCCATTGAGACACGGTTCTGCACATTCACTGCAGCCATGTCAGGATTGGTTCCTTGCTTGAAGAAGACCGTAATGGTGGCTGAACCTGAATTGGTGGAAGTGGAGGTCATGTACATCATGTTCTCCACACCATTGATACTTTCCTCGAGAGGCTGGATGACAGCCTTTGTCACAGCTTCAGCACTTGCACCAGGATAGGTGGCACTTACTACAACAGTTGGAGGAGCAATGTCTGGGAACTGCTCAACGGGGAGATTGAAATATGAGATAGCGCCAATGAGCAGGATGACAATAGCTATTGACATTGCCATCACAGGGCGCTTGATAAATATGTTTCCTTTCATAGGTATGCCGT
The DNA here is from genome assembly GCA_017427185.1 of Bacteroidaceae bacterium. Taxonomy (GTDB): domain Bacteria; phylum Bacteroidota; class Bacteroidia; order Bacteroidales; family Bacteroidaceae; genus Physcousia. Next base: position 263,574 of record JAFRTJ010000030.1, read on the forward strand.
TATCTGTTATCTGTTTCAGCTCTTAGTTCTTCACTTTCTGGTCATCCTTAACCATGTTAGCACCCTCAGCTACAACTTCAGTACCAGCTTCGAGTCCTTCTGTCACAATGAACTGCTTGCCATCATTCTGGGGATGAACGCTGATGATTTTGCTGTGGGCAACTCCATTGGCATCAACCACCATCACACGGAACTTGTCCTGAATCTGAACAGCAGCAGTGGTGGGAATAGTCAGAGCATCCTTGAAAACAATGGGTATGATGACTTTACCTGTGCTGCCTGAATGCAGGATATGACTGGGGTTGTCGAATACAGCACGCAACTGAACACTACCTGTTGCTCTGTCAACAACACCACTTGCTGATTCCACACGACCAGGGAGATTGTACATCGTTCCATCTACCAGCTGCAGATTAACATCAGGCATTTCCTCAATAGCTTTCTCTACAGATCCATTCTCACGAGTGAGTTGCAGGAACTGAGCTTCGTTCATGCTGAAATATACCCACATTTGATTGTTGTCACTTACAGTAGTCAAAGATTGAGGAATGCTGGGACCCACCAAAGCACCTTGACGATAGGGCAGAATTCCTACAACACCATCGGCAGGACTTTTCACCACTGTATAAGACAGACTGTTTCTCGCATTAATTACTTGGGCCTGTGCTTGAGCAACAGCTGCTTTAGCAGAGAGCAGACTGTTGTGAGCTGTCTGCAGGTCAAATTCGCTGACTACCTGCTGGTCGAAGAGTTGCTTCCTGCTGTCGTAGCTCAGTTGAGCAGTAGCTTCCTGTGCCTGTGCAGATTTGAGAGCTGCCTCTGCAGTGTTCAATGCAGCCTGAAAAGGAACTTGATCGATGATAAACATTGCTTGACCTTTCTTCACGTTCTGTCCCTCTGTCACCAATATCTTCTGTAAGGTTCCGCTCACTTGTGGATATACCTCAACATCTTGACGTCCACGAATGGTGGCATTGTATTTTGACTCAAGGGTAATGTCAGACTTCGCAACTTTTGTTGTCTTGAAGACAGTGATGGGCGTTTCCTGTTGCTTTTGTTTGCCGTTGCAAGCACTCAGCAATAACATTCCAGACACGATTGTCAGGAGTGTGTAGTTAAAGTTTCTTCTCATACCTAAATTTGTTCTTATTTTTTTTACTTTATTGTTATCCATTAATGCTATTTTTCCTAAATTTTGCGTGCAAAAATACAAATTTTTGTTCAGATTAAGAAACAGATAGCTGTCCAAAAAAGAATAGTGCCGTTCATTTTGGGAAGAAAGTTTGATTTTGAACATTTTTTAACTTACTTTCCCATCTATGACGTGCACTAAAATAGACTTTAACGCAGATGTGTTTCCTGCAATTCTACACTTAAGTCTACCTCCATTTTCTCCAATACAATTTGGAAAAAAGAGACAAAATCAAAGTTGACCCAAGCGAATCTTTAAGCGCTTTGGTAAGAAACTCTTCCTGGAAATATTGTCTGAATCTGAATAAGGAGTTAATGTGAAGATTGGAATTGAATGGAAATATGAGAAGCGTGAACTATTTGAATAGATTCTCCAGATAGTCAGCCAAATCCTTTCCTCTCAGTTTCTCAGCAATAATTTTACCTTCACTATCGGCTATGAAAATGCTGGGGATATATTGAACTTTGAATTCCGATACAGCCTGGCGATTCTTGTCAATAAAGTTGAGCCAAGGTGTCTGCTCCTCTGCTAAAGCATCCTTCCAGTCTTCTACGTTTTGGTCAGCACTAATGCTGACAATTTCCAATCCTGCTTTGTGATATTTCTGATAGAGTCTTTTCAGATTGGGAATCTCCTTGCGGCATGGACTACACCAGCTGGCCCAAAAGTCAATCAGCGTATAGGCCGATTTATTTTGTTTTAGCAAGACTTCCTTGCCGTTGATGTCAGTCAAGGGGAGGGTAGGAACCATATCTCCCACGAGTGTTGGAGGATAAACTTCATCTTCCACCTCACGCCCATAGTAACTGATTTTTGCTTCGTCACTCATGCGATTGTAGAGGGGACGATCCTCCTTGTCAAGTCGTCCAGCAAAGCGTAGCAGCAGCAAGGGCCCCATGTAGGAGTCATTGTGGGCTGCCACGATGTGTTTCATATAGTCCTGACGTTCCTGGAAAGTGTTCATCACACGGTCTATGTAACTCTGGCCATGCAATGTCTGATACATGTCTGCTATCGCCTGCTCATCCTTGTTCTTCTTAGCGTTCTCAATCAGTCGCTGAACGTCTTTGTATTCATTGAAAACTTCCGTATCCAGACTGTCGGTGAATTCCTGATATTCCTTGATGATAGTCTGATACTCGTTCTGACGAGCGGCACCCTTCACATGCATGCGGCTGAAAATGACTTCTGAAACCTTCTTAAGTTCATCCTTTCGGATGCGTCCAGTCATAACAATCTTCTCACCAGGTTGGGCTATGAGTTCATATCCGCCAACATACCCTTTTAGCCCCACGATAATCAGTCTGGGTTCTGTAAGAGGCAGGACGATGGGGGAGACGTCGAGGGCTGCATGTTGCAGAATCAACGGATTCATACTCTTGTTGATTGCTCCCCAGGAAAGAGTGAGGGTGTCTTTAGCTGTCAAGCCACCTTTCAGGTCTATCGTCAGACTTACTTCCTTTTGTGCTTGGACAAACAGGCAGAAAACTGACGCAAGTAAGAATGTAATCCGTTTCATACGATGTAAAATTAAAGATAACAGGATGGTTGTTTATGAATTCATGCTTAACAGGAACTCCTCGTTGTCTTTGGTGTTCTCGAGTCTTTCTTTCACAAAATTCATTGCCTCGATGGGATTCATGTCTGCAAGGTATTTACGAAGAATCCACATGCGGTCCAGAGTCATCTTGTCCTGCAGCAAATCATCACGACGTGTAGAACTTGCCACAATATTGACTGCAGGGAAGATACGCTTGTTGCTGAGCATGCGGTCCAGCTGAAGTTCCATGTTACCCGTTCCTTTGAATTCCTCGAAGATAACCTCATCCATCTTACTGCCAGTGTCAATCAAAGCTGTGGCAATGATGGTCAGACTACCGCCATTCTCGATGTTGCGGGCAGCACCAAAGAAACGTTTAGGTTTGTGTAATGCATTTGCATCCACACCACCTGTGAGAACCTTTCCACTTGCTGGAGAAACGGTGTTGTAGGCTCTGGCCAGACGGGTGATGGAATCCAGGAAGATGACTACATCGTGGCCGCATTCCACCATGCGTTTAGCTTTTTCCAGAACGATGCCTGCAATCTTCACGTGCCGTTCTGCTGGCTCATCGAAAGTTGAGGCAATCACTTCAGCATTTACTGTGCGTGCCATATCTGTGACTTCCTCTGGGCGTTCGTCAATGAGGAGCATCATAAGGTATGCTTCAGGATGGTTGGCAGCAATGGCGTTCGCAATGTCCTTCATAAGCAAGGTCTTACCAGTTTTTGGCTGAGCAACAATCAAGGCACGTTGTCCCTTGCCGATAGGAGCAAAGAGGTCTACCACACGTGCTGACATCGAGTCATTGTGACCGCTGCACAGACGGAATTTCTCATCAGGGAAGAGTGGGGTAAGATTCTCGAAAGGACTGCGGTCACGAACAACCTCTGGCTTGCAGCCATTGATGGTCAGAATGCGCAACAATGGGAAGTATTTCTCACCTTCACGAGGAGGACGTACAGGACCTTCTACCACATCACCTGTCTTCAAGCCATACTGGCGGATTGTCTGCTGGTTTACGTAGATATCATCAGGACTGCTTAGATAGTTGTAGTCACTGCTGCGCAGGAAACCATATCCTTCCGGCATCACTTCCAGAACACCCTCACCAATGATTTTCTCCTCGAAGTCATAGGCCTCTTTTGCACGGATAATTGGACCCTGAGGAACCTGTTCTTCGTACTCATCCTGCGTGATGGGGTTAACATCTATGCGAGGTGTTGTTGGTGCAATGCCTTGTTCTTCCAGATAGTTGGTAACCTGAATGAGAGGGTCTGGCAGGTCCTCAGTAATCACCAGATCGACTCCATTACGCATGAATGCCTCTTCTTCAGCAGCGAGATTGTCGTTGGATTCTGACATGTCATCAGGTTCTTCGGCAATCGTTGTTGGAGCAGTTTCTTCAGGGAATTCAGAGATGGGTTCTGGTAGGGGAGTGTCTTCTGCGGGCTGGGGAGCTGCTTTCGTGCGAGTTGCTTGTTTCTCAGCTTCTTCTTCTCTCAATTTAGCCAATGCTGCAGCAGCCTCAGCTTTCACCTCGCTGATTCTTCTGCGTCTTTTCTTTTCTGGAGCAGGTGCGGCAAGAGGCTCTGCAGGAGTCTCCTCGGCAGTATTGTCACTCTTGCTTTCCTCTGCTTTTGTTTCCTCTGCAACAGCTTTCTCGTTTGATTTGCGGCTGCGTTTCTTGGGTGTACTTGCTTTTTCCTTTTCTGCATCAGGCTTCTCTTCTTTTGCCTTACGACTGCGCTTGGGTTTCTCAGAAGGTATGGCCTGCATGGATTCAGCATCTATGATGTTGTATATCAATTCTGTTTTGTCTTTGGATGAAACAGCGTTCAGACTCTTTGCCAAAGCATTTAGTTCATCCAAACTCATTTGTTCGAGTTCGATTTTTGTATGATTCATATTAATCGTAAAAAATAAAATTCAATTGGAGATATTGGCAATAGATAATTTCTGCCTTTCTTTTTCGAGACGCAAAGTTACAGCAAATAATTGTAACAACCAAATTTTTTCATTGAAATATCGTGATTTTTTTAGCAAAAAGCATTACTTTTGCAATACATTTATTCAATAAGATGGCTTCTTGTCTACAAGTTCAGAATCTAACGCGAAGTGTGGGTGACCGTGTGCTTTTCCACGATTTGTCGTTTGGCATCGCTCAAGGACAACACGTTGGACTCATTGCACAGAATGGAACAGGGAAGAGTACTCTGCTGAATATCCTTGCAAAGAAGGATTTTGCGGATGATGGAGAAATTGTTTTCCACAGGGATATTCGCGTGGGGTATCTCGAGCAAACACCTGTTTATCCAATGGACCTAACTGTTATCGAGGCATGCTTCTGGCATGGAAATGACACGACGAATCTTATTCGTGAATACGAACGCTGCATGTCGATTCCTGGTAATCCAGGCCTTCAGGAGATTCTCGACCGCATGGAGCATGAGAAAGCCTGGGATTATGAGAATCGCAGTAAGACCATTCTCTCGCAACTGAAGATTACGGATTTCCATAAACCTCTCAATCAACTTTCTGGAGGACAATTGAAACGTGTTGCATTGGCTAACGTACTCATTACTGAACCTGATTTCCTGATTCTCGATGAGCCAACCAATCACCTCGATCTGCAGATGATAGAGTGGCTCGAAGGTTATCTGTCACGTTCCAATGTCACTCTTTTGATGGTCACTCATGACCGTTATTTTCTGGATAGGGTTTGCTCCGTTATCATGGAACTTGATGATGAGACGCTCTATACCTATCGTGGCAATTACAGTTATTATCTGGAGAAACGTCAGGAGAGAATTGATGTGGCTCGAAGTGAAGTGGCTCGTGCAAACAATCTTTATCGTACTGAACTCGACTGGATGCGTCGCATGCCTCAAGCACGTGGACATAAGGCTCGTTATCGTGAGGAGGCGTTCTATGAATTGGAGAAGATTGCCAAGCGGCGCATCGAGGAACAGCAGGTTCGGCTGGAAATGAAGTCTACTTACATTGGAAGCAAGATATTCGAGGCAGAATATGTCTCGAAAGCTTTCACCACCAAAGAGTCCAATGGCCAGACTCATGAAACCGTCATTCTCAAGGATTTCTATTATAATTTCTCGCGCTACGAGAAGATGGGTATCGTGGGAGCCAATGGTACTGGCAAAAGTACTTTCGTGAAGATGCTGTTGGGCGAGATAAAGCCTGACTCAGGTCGTTTTGTAGTAGGTGAGACTGTTCGCTTTGGCTATTTCAGCCAGGAAGGAATGGAATTCGATGAACAGATGAAAGTCATCGATGCTGTACGCAAGATTGCTGAGTACGTCGATTTGGGAGGTGGACGGCGACTGAGTGCTATGCAGTTCCTGCAGCATTTCATGTTCTCGCCCTTGCAGCAACAGAATTACATCTATAAGCTTTCTGGAGGTGAGAAGCGTCGACTCTATCTTTGTACAGTCCTGATGCAAGGTCCCAATTTCCTGGTGCTCGATGAGCCCACGAATGATTTGGACATCATCACCCTGCAGATTCTTGAGCAGTATCTTCAGGACTTTCATGGATGTGTAATTGTTGTCAGCCACGACCGCTACTTTATGGATAAGGTGGTCGATCATCTGCTTGTCTTTCATGGAGATGGTAAAGTGAAGGACTTTCCTGGCAACTATACTCAGTTCCGTGAGTGGGAGAAACTTGAGTCGATGCGTGAGGATGCCAGTCCCAAGGTTAAGCAGGATAGCAAAGCAGCTGTTTCTTCGACCAATGGGACACGCAGAAACCGCAATGAGGAGAAGCGGCGATTGACCTACAAAGAGAAGATGGAATTCCAGCAATTGGAGCAAGACATTGAAACCTTGGAGGCAGAGAAAGCATCCATAGAAGCCGCGCTGAGTGGAGGAAGCATTTCTGTGGAGCAGATTACAGAGATGAGCAAACGACTTCCATTGCTCAATGAGGAGCTGGACGAGAAATCCATGCGATGGCTGGAATTGTCGGAATATGCCTGAGAACTGAAAACGTATCAGATAACAAAAAACAGTTGAAATATGAATTACACAATCGAGAACGAAGATTTACGCGTTGTCATCTCAAGCCTGGGTGCTGAGGTGCAGAGTGTGGTACGAAAGAGTGATGACAAGGAACTCTGGTGGCAGGGTGACCCTCGCTTTTGGGATGGAAGGTCGCCTATCCTTTTCCCTGCCTGCGGAGGTCTATGGAATGGTGTGTACACGTATCAGGGTAGTGTCTACCAGATGCCAAAACATGGATTTGTAAAGGATAAGGAGTGGGAGATGATTGAACAAACTGCTCCAGACTCCATTACCTTTGCCTTCCACGATACTGAGCAGACGCGAGAACTGTATCCTTTCCGTTTCGAACTGAGGATTACTTATCAGCTCTGCGGATTGAAGCTGGAGTGCCTTTATTCAGTTGCCAACCACGAGCAAGACCGCTTGATGCCCTATCAGATAGGTGGACATCCAGCCATTGCATTGCCTGACTTTGCTGAAGGTGCTGAAGTGATTGGCTACATCCAGCCGAAAGACAAGTCTGAGATAAATGCTGCCTGCCTGAGTGTGGTGCGTGCTGGAGAGCAAGGTTGCTGGAGCCGTCAGCGCCATGCTGTTCCCTCCACATGGGACGGACTGATTCCCATCTCTGAGGAGACGTTTGCCAATGAGGCATTGATTTTCGACCACAACCAGATTCATGGAGTGAATATTCTCGACCTCAATCGGAATATCCTGGCCAGCATCTCGTCTGATGCTCCTGTTTGGCTCTTCTGGCAACAGCAGAATCTGCTTTGTCCCTACATCTGCGCTGAACCTTGGTTTGGACTTTGTGACCTGCAGAACGAGAGTGTTGACCTTATCGAACGGCCCTACACACTTACTGCTGCGCCTGGCAACGTGACGGGTGGCACCCTTTGGGCAGCTACTTTCTGAGGATTTCTCGTGTAGCCTGTCTGATGGAAAAGTTTTATGGGGATTGTTATACCTTATATAAATAATATAGAGATGAAGAGATTTTTCTATGGGGCATTGATGATGCTCCTTTCATTGGGATTCGTATCCTGCAATAAAGATGATGACGATGCTGAATACTTCTATTGCTCCAGTAGTGTGGAAGTTCTCGACTACAGCAAGAACAACACGACTCCTGAGGTTGAACGCTTTGTGGCTCAATGGATCAACAGAATAGATGTAGCCATGACCAATTGCTATTTGCCTCGAGTCACAGAGGCAGAGGCTTTCCGTCGCTATAGCATAGCTGTCACGAACATGGAGACGCTGGTGAACACTTTCGACCAGGAAGTCAAAGAAAAGGAGCAGATGCTGAAGAATTTGGATTTCAGTTATGTCATTTCTGTTTTCTATGCAAAAGAGTCTGAGCCCAAGAATCACATCAAAGAGCGTCATTTCTCTTTCACCAAATCAGACCATATCCTGCCGATTGATTAAACGTCATCTGCACCATTCCTTTTTCTTCAACAGGAAGGTAAATAACTGCTGAACACAAAAAAGGGACCTCATCGGGTCCCTTTTTGCTTGCGTTATATTAATTCATCTTCAAAGTAACCTCATCAGTAGTTTGATTATGGATAGCTATAAGAGTACCTGGAAGTACTGAAGGTCTTCCTGTAATACTATACCATGTTTCATACTCTTGTATACTACTCCAAGGCCCATAATTTGCATCTATGTTAGCTGCTGGTGCTAAAAATTGATTTCCTATTGTCGATTTTGGTATATTGTTTGCCATGATTTATTATTTATATGAAAGAACAAATGTAGTAGGTGCTTGAATAAATCCTAAATCTGTATAATACCCCATATAATAAGCCCTATGGTTACTATCTTTTATTGCATTGTTTGCAGTTGGAAGGATTTCTGCTCCTACACCCTCAATAGCCATCATATTTTGACCTAATTGATTATTAGCAGCTGATAATTTATAAGCACTATCTTTAGGAATCATAATCCAATGACACTTTGCTTTTTGTGTAAAGGTTGTTTCCACAATAGCCTGTTCAGTCCCACTATATACCTTAGAAGCTTCTTTCTGTTCTCCATGTGTCCAAGCACCAAATGCTGTAGGAGTTGTTTCTGAATAACCAAACCAGATGTATCTGTTGACAGTATCTTGATCAATCATAGCCTCTTGGCTAAAAGCAACTCCATTGAATGTACCACTAACCAATACTTTGGCTGTACGTATGTCTGGGGAGTCATCCAAATTTGCATCAGCAGTCACCACACCGGTAGTTTGGTCAACTGAAACACCCTCAAAAGACTCTTGGAGTTCACAAGACGTGATTTTCAAGGTAGGGAAGTCACTAAGTGGAACATCCTCACCATCAACGTATGTGACAGTCCCTGATGTGCCATCATTATAGGCAACATATTGCTTGAGGCTGTGTATCTTGGGGGAGCAAGTTCCTCCATCGTAAGATATCATCTCATAGCTTAACTCTATGGCAACTGGGCCATAAAAGAGAACTGAACCATAAGGGTTTGTCGTTGTGCTTTTCCCCAGAATGACATTTGCCAGCAGACTGACATCATCATACGTCAGTTCTCCATCCCCATCCACATCAGCAAACGTTGGGAAATAAGCCAGAGTCAATCTCCCCACGACAATTTCCACCAAAGTGGTTACATCACCAATGGACAGATACCCATCGCCATTCAGATCACCAGTCAGTCTGGCTTTTGTTGCATTCCTATCTCCAGCCTCCACCTCCTGCATTTCAGCTTGAGGATTTCCTGTAATCAAATTGTCATATTCACCTACGCTCTCATCCTCATACGCACTAACCAGCACAGGAAGCAAGGTCAGCAGCAAGAGCAGAAAAGACTTCTTCATGATTTATAGTTTGTTTTTGATGTTCGTACTTATATGCTGCAAAGGTAGTGATAAATTTCGTTTGTCCCAATCATTTCGAAAAGAAAAAAAAGGTGATTGCCAGAAATGCCTCATGAAAAGGGGCAAAAAAGACAACGTGTTGCGTCTCGAGTTTCAACGTGTTGTCTTTCGAGTTTCAACGTGTTGTGTCTGCGGTTTCAACGTGTTGAAGGAAATGGGGGCTTAATTTCTTTTCCGTTTGCCATTTGATTGTGGAAAATCTCTGGTGGAATGGAGCTTGTGTATTTCGTATAATGATTATGTGTAATTGTTTTGTTTGAATTGATTTTCTATGCTGTTGAAAGACCAAAAATTGTGTCGAAAATTGGGGTTGAAAACGGGTGGAATCGCCTCTTTTTTTTATGAATTTTTACATCTGAAATGCTCACATTGCAGAGAATCAACATGTTAGGCGAAGTTTTCCAAAAAGTTCAATAAAAAATCGCGTCGAAAACCAAAGTTTTCCAAAACAAAAATCTTTTCTCCTGACAATCAGATACATAACATTTTTTAACACGCAAAAAGTTTTCCAAAAAGAAAATCGTATAGATATATTTTATACCTTTGTAGCACTTTTCGTCAATTCACAAAAACATTAATACAAAATCGATTAGCAGTTAAAAAAGCATGGAAATGCAGAACTTTACGATTACAAAGCGTGACGGGCAGAAGGACCGCTTCTCGCTTGACAAAATCATGAACGCAATCCTGAAGGCGTTCGAGAGTGTGGAAGAACCCATCGACTTGGCTTCCGTGTCCAAGATTCTAAGCCGCCTGAACATCCACAATGACATCAAGGTTGAGGATATCCAGAACCAGGTGGAAGTGGCTCTGATGCAGGAGGGGCACTACAAGGTGGCCAAGAGTTTCATGCTCTACCGCCAGCAGCACACTGAGGACCGTGAGACCTTGCAGAAGCTTCAGTTCCTTTCTGACTATATGGATGCCAGCAACGCTGCAACGGGTTCGAAATATGATGCCAACGCGAATGTTGAACATAAGAACATCGCTACGCTCATCGGCGAATTGCCCAAGTCGAACTTCATCCGCCTGAACCGTCGTCTGCTCACAGACCGCATCAAGAAGATGTATGGCAAGGAGTTGGCTGACGAGTACATCGAGAAGCTGACACATCATTTTATATATAAGAACGATGAAACCTCGCTTGCCAACTACTGCGCTTCCATCACGATGTATCCCTGGCTGCTGGGCGGCACGACCTCTATCGGAGGCAACAGCACAGCGCCAACCAATCTGAAGAGTTTCTGCGGAGGTTTCATCAATATGGTGTTCATGGTAAGCTCCATGCTTTCAGGTGCATGCGCTACTCCTGAATTCCTGATGTACATGAACCATTTCATCCAGAAGGAATACGGCGACGACTACTGGAAGCGTCCAGATGAAGTGGTTGACCTGAGTCTGAGAAAGCGCACCATCGACAAGGTCATCACGGATTGCTTCGAGCAGATTGTCTACTCGCTGAACCAACCCACAGGTGCCCGCAACTATCAGGCTGTGTTCTGGAACATCAGCTACTACGACCGCTTTTACTTTGAGTCCCTCTTTGGCAACTTCTATTTCCCTGATGGCTCCCAGCCCGATTGGGAAGGTGTAAGCTGGCTGCAGAAGCGATTCATGAAGTGGTTCAACAAGGAGCGCACGAAGACGATGCTCACCTTCCCTGTTGAAACGATGGCTATGCTCACAGAGAATGGCGACTGCAAGGATGAGGAGTGGGGAAGCTTTGCTGCTGAGATGTATGCTGAGGGTCACTCATTCTTCACCTATCTCTCCGACAATGCCGACTCGCTCTCCAGTTGCTGCCGCTTGCGCAACGAGATTCAGGACAATGGCTTCTCGTACACGCTGGGTGCAGGTGGTGTCTCCACGGGCTCGAAGAGTGTTCTCACCATCAATCTGAACCGTTGTGTCCAGTATGCAGTAAACCACAACATGGATTATCTGGAGTATCTCAGCCATATTCTTGACTTGTGCCATAAGGTGCAGACTGCCTACAACGAGAACCTCAAGGAGCTGCAATCTCATGGCATGTTGCCTCTCTTCGACGCTGGCTACATCAATATCAAGCGCCAGTATCTCACGATAGGCATCAACGGACTTGCTGAGGCTGCTGAGTTCATGGGCCTGAAGATTACTCCCAACGACGATTATCTGCACTTCGTACAAAGCATTCTTTCGCTCATCGAAAAGTTCAACCGCCAGTACCGCACGAAGGAACTCATGTTCAACTGCGAAATGATTCCTGCTGAGAATGTAGGTGTGAAGCATGCCAAATGGGATCGCGAGGATGGCTATTTCGTGCCACGCGACTGCTACAATTCCTATTTCTATCTGGTAGAGGACAATACTTTGAGCATCATCGACAAGTTCAAGCTGCATGGCGCTCCTTACATCGAACACCTCACAGGTGGTTCTGCTCTCCACATGAATCTCGAGGAGCATCTCTCTCAGGACCAGTATCGCCAGCTTTTCCGCATTGCTGCCAAGGAAGGATGCAATTATTTCACCTTCAACATCCCCAACACGGTATGCAACAATTGCGGACACATCGACAAGCGTTACCTTCATAAATGTCCTGAATGCGGAAGCGAGAATGTGGACTACATGACTCGTATCATTGGATACCTGAAACGTGTAAGCAACTTCTCACTACCTCGCCAGCATGAGGCTCACAGACGTTTCTATGCAGGACAAGAGCAGCTGAAGCCAGAGCAGGTTGAAGCAGAACTGACGAACGCGTAGCCAGGAGGGAACTCCATGCTCAAATATGTCAATTGTGACATCGTCTTTCAGGAGGTGCCCAATGAGGTGGCATTAGCTATCAACATCTCTGGATGTCCCTGTCATTGTCCAGGTTGTCATAGCCCATATTTATGGCAAGACGTTGGGGACGAGCTTACCCCTGAATCCATCGACCACCTCATAGCCACCAACGGTGACCACATCAGTTGCGTGGCTTTGATGGGTGGTGATGGAGACCCCGCCCAAGTGGACTTGTTGGCTCAGCATATCCATCAACGCTATCAGGGACTTCATGTTGCATGGTACAGCGGTCGGACGGTAATCTCGAGAAACATCGACATCTCACATTTTGACTACATCAAGATAGGACCTTATATCCGCCATCTTGGTTCCCTCAAGCATCGCACTACCAACCAGCGTTTCTATCGCATCAGCGATGGTCAGCTAGAGGATATCACGTCCAGCTTTTGGCATTGATTCACTTTTCCCATGGACAAAGAAAGAGAAACAAGACATCAGGTTCGAATGACTCCACGCATAGCAGTAGTGGATGCTAATGTCCTGACAGGTATGGGCCTGAAGACGTTGCTTCAGAGTGTGATGCCTGGAATGGAAATTGGTGTCTACTTCTCCTTTGAAGAACTTATGCGAAACCATCCAGAGGGCTTCGTTCATTTCTTTGCCAATGTGCTTATCGTGCTTGAGCATCAGGATTTTTTCATGCAAAACCGTCGTAAAACGATTGTGTTGACTCCCACACGCGATGCAGAAGTGCAATTGTCAGGTTTTCATTGCATCAGCACGAATGTCAATGAGAAGACCTTTGTGGAACGTCTTCTTTCCATTCATCAGAGTGCTCATGCTCATGGTCACAACATGCCTCCTTCGTACAACAAAGCCAAAGGTTTGAGCAATCGAGAGATAGAGGTTTTGAGTAATGTGGTGAAGGGTAAGACAAACAAAGCTATCGCTGATGAATTGAACATAGCTCTGACCACAGTTATCACACATCGCCGCAACATCCAAGAGAAGTTGGGAATAAAATCCGTTTCCGCCTTAACCGTCTTTGCTGTTACTCATGGTCTTGTTGCCATGCAGGATGTTTTTGGAAAGCAATAGCTCAACATATCATCTGTAGAGTATCTTCCGTCCGTCTTGGATGTATATTCCATGAGCAGGATTGGCAATACGTCGTCCCTGAAGGTCGAATAGGATAGGGCATTCTTCAGATGTTTTAGTTGGAATGGATATGTTCTGAACGGCATCCCCTTCGCTTTGAGGGAGAAGATGGATTGGCATCCAAGTATATGGACCATTGTCCTTGCTGTCAGGGATAATCTCTGTAGCTGTAGTGGAACCGTCGCTGTTGTTTATCTGGAGATTCATACTGAGCCCATATTCATCAGGTTGTCCGTTGAGACCTATTCCTACCCAAGGAATCGCCATTTCAAAACGGTATTGATTGCTGAATTTACGTGCCTCTACATGGGAAGCGTCAGATTCCATGGGAACCCACTTCGACTCGTCTCCTTGAAATGCTTGAATGTTACCTTTTGGGGTAATTATCCATTTGTAGGAGGTTGTCATGGGGACATTCGTACTGGCTGCTGCTGCATCCACGCTGACAATGACGTTGTCTCCTTCATCCATCACCTTCTGGTCATACACTTGACAGAAAATATAGAGTGAATCATCGTCGTAAGCTAAATCTGCATAGGTGAAAGTCCCTGTTTCATTTCCCATCATAATCTGATTGCGTGTGGCGGAATAGTAGCCATCACTCGTTGAGCCGATTCCATCGATTTTAGGCGTTGAATACTTTGCTTCGAACTGATGTTTGGGATATCCTTTCATCATGGTTACGCTGCCTGATATACCGGCTACTGCCACAACAATGCCTGTGTCGATAACTGCCAAAGAGTTCCATAATGCCTCGCGGTTTTCTTTGATGAGGAAAGGGCATGACATCGCTTTGAAATTGCGTGCGTATTCATCACCCACGTAGCAGTACATTTTTATATTGTTTCCTTCTCCATAAGGAGACTGGTGAGAAAGAATGGTTTCTCCGTTGGGAAGCATCCTTAAATAGGGTGCTCCTCCTTTGGCAATAGGACAGTAATTGTAATTCACCGCTTTCTGGCGACGAGAATTGTTGGCAGGTACATAGATGTTATCTCCCCAATTTGTCTCAAGTGGCATTCTGATGGTCGTTGGCAAAAAGTCTCTAATGCCCGACCATCCATTATCTTCGATTGCAACCACGATGTAGCTGTTGTCCTTCAGCAGAATGGGTACAGGCATACCATCGCGATACCCCTGTCGATATGAAACACGTTGAGGCGAAGTCCACGTGAGCCCTCCATCAAAGGAACGGCAAAGCGAAATCTGCTGATCACCATTGTTGCCAGTGTAGGGGCTCTCGTCAGCAAAATACAATTGTAATTCTCCTGAAGGAAGTTCCAGTAAGGAGGGTTCCCAGCAGCCAACATCCCACTGATAACCAGCATCATAGACTACAATCTCATTACTCCAGGTCTTTCCGTTGTCTGTACTTCTTCGTAATCGAATGCTGAAATGTCGATCTGGACTATAAGGAGAGCTGGGACGCGGATTGTAAGCAACGATGATAGTACCATCAGCGAGTTGGATGAGGTCAGGCACACAATTGGGCCATTTGTCTGGATTGGGTGCGATAGTGCGTGGCGAAGTCCATGTGCGGCCCATGTTAGAACTGGTGGAGATGCGTATGCCAGAACTCTCGCAACATGCCAGAAGTCGTCCATCCTGAAGTTCAATGAGGCGAGCATATCCTCCTCCGTTGAAGATTACGACTGGATTTCTTGCATCCCAGAAGATACGTGAACCCTCGTATCTGTTTACAGTTCTTGCCTCCATAACCAGACAGAGGCATAAGGCCATCAAGAGAGAACCAACTTTTCCTATAATCCTTTCTATCGTCATTTCTTTTATTCCTTTATCTTTATATCTATGATGGATTGGAATTCGATACAGGTTCCATTATCCATAAGAATTTGTTGTCTGGATTCATCTATCTTCTTTAATCTACCTTCTGAAACCTGATACGACCCTCCTGATTTCTTCTGGTCAGGCAGGAAAAATGTGATGGAAACAAAAGGGTTATCTGCCGCACGCGAATAGAGAAGCATCATTTGCTGATTCAGCTCATTGGCGAAATCCTCGCTTAGTGTGATCTTCTCGTCTGTCATGCGGGCTGTTTCTCGAATGGCACTTGGATGGGTTGTCAGGGCTGCAAAAGGTGCAAACTGAGCAGCACGAGCCTCCATCGACATCTGAGGATGACGTTTCGAGACATGATGCGGTAGATGGATGATATCGTCGTATTCGTGATTCATGCTCGATGTCCTCCTATCTGATTGTTGCGTTCTTTTGCTGTTGCCCCTTCCTCGAAATTCAGTCCTTTCAGGATAGCATTCTTGCCGAATTTCTTTTTGATGCTTAACAGGGTTTCTTGCATTTTCCGCTCTTTTACAAGTGATGCATTTTCTATCTGTTTTATCCTCCTTAGCTTCTCATAATCAGTAAACATGTCAAGTTGAACAGGTTGAGAGGATTTCTTCTTTGCTTCTTGTTCACTGATTACATGATTGGCAACAAGATTGATTCGACGAATAAGCAAGATAGGGTTTACAATTTGATCATACAGTTGACAGACAGCCTTGGTAATCTGCTTGCTTGAAAAGGTGGCTTGAGGAAGGCTGATTGTTCCATGAGCATGCTTAGGGACTTGCCGTCCATAATAATCCATACTGACAGGTCCGTGATATTGGCCTCTGATTTCAGGGTTTGTCAGGCTTTCGATATCGTAACCCACACTCAGGACAAGTTGATCAGTCACCAGGTGTTTATCAGTCAGGTCGAGCGCCATCTGGTCTGCCATTTCCATTGCTATTACCCGTGCTTTTCGAGCATCATAGGCATTCTGCAGGACCTGACCGCTACTCATGCTGTTCACTTCTGGTTTATAGGCTTTGATAGCCTCGATGGTGCAGGGCTCCCATCCCCACGCATGGTCAATCAGTAATTCTGCATTCACTCCAAACAAACGGTAAAGCATATCCTCATTCTCGATGGAACATCGCGCCACTTGACCCATCGTGAAGATTCCATGTTGAGCAAGTTTCTGCGCAATGCCGTGTCCCACTCGCCAGAAACCTGTGATGGGTTGATGGTCCCATAGTTGTTGCCTATATGACATCTCGTCAAGCTCTGCAATGCATACTCCGTCCTTGTCTGCTGGAATATGCTTTGCGACAATGTCCATAGCCACTTTGCACAGATAGAAGTTGGTTCCAGTTCCTGCTGTGGCAGTAATGCCTGTCTCTTGCAGCACATCACGTATCATCTTCAAAGCAAGGTCGTGAGCAGACATTCGATAGCTCTGCAGGTATTTTGTGGCATCTAGGAAGACCTCATCAATGCTGTAGACATGGATATCTTCTGGAGCGATGTATTTCAGATAGATTTGATAGATGCGACAACTGTACTGGATATAATGCGCCATTCGAGGAACAGCTACCACATAATCTACTGCAAGTTCAGGATGAGCCTTCAGTTCTGTGTCTGACGATGATTTCCCTGTGAATCTGTATCCAGGAGCGCGCATCTGACGCTCGCGGTTTACCTCTCGCACCTTTTGCACCACCTCAAAGAGTCGTGCACGTCCTGCTATGCCATACGCCTTCAGCGATGGGGAGACTGCTAGGCATATCGTCTTCTCCGTTCTGCTTGCGTCAGCTACTACCAGATTCGTTGTCAACGGATCCAGTCCTCTTTCATGGCATTCCACGCTCGCGTAGAATGACTTCAGGTCGATAGCTATGCAGGTGCGTTCGTTAGGCATAATCTATGAATTGCGATGTACAAAGTTAAATAAACTTTTTGAGAAGAGCAAGACTAGCTGAAGGAAAAATAATTAAAAATCCCCTGTAACTCATCGAATTACAGGAGATTCTGTCATGAGATTAAAGTAAACTTTACCTCTTGTTGAGGGCCAAGTCAACATTTACTGCACATGCTACTGAGCAACCTACCATGGGGTTGTTACCAATACCCAGGAAGCCCATCATCTCAACGTGAGCAGGAACGGAGCTTGAGCCTGCGAACTGTGCGTCAGAGTGCATGCGACCCAAGGTGTCGGTCATGCCATAAGAAGCAGGACCTGCTGCCATGTTGTCAGGATGCAGGGTGCGGCCTGTACCACCACCACTTGCTACGCTGAAGTAAGGCTTGCCTGCCAGAACACGTTCTTTCTTGTATGTACCAGCAACAGGATGCTGGAAACGAGTAGGATTGGTGGAGTTGCCAGTAATGCTGACATCAACGTCTTCCTTCCACATGATAGCTACACCCTCACGAACATCGTCTGCGCCATAACAATTAACAGCTGCACGAGGACCTTTGGAGTAGGGGATGGTCTTGACAACTTCCAGCTTGCCTGTAAAGTAATCAAACTTGGTCTGTACGTAGGTAAATCCATTGATGCGTGAAATGATCATGGCAGCATCCTTGCCCAGACCGTTAAGGATACAGCGCAGAGGCTTGTCGGCTGGTCTTGACTTGTTTGCCATTTGGGCAATCTTGATGGCACCCTCAGCGGCAGCAAATGACTCGTGACCTGCCAGGAAGGCAAAGCACTTTGTCTCAGGAGTAAGCAGACGGGCTGCCAATTCGCCGTGGCCTACGCCAACCTTGCGATCATCAGCAACGGAACCAGGGATGCAGAAAGATTGCAGACCCTCGCCAATGTATTGAGCTGCCTTTACGGCATCCTCAGCCTTTTCCTTCAGGGCAATGGCTGTACCTACCACGTAGGCCCACTTGGCGTTTTCGAAGCAGATCATCTGAGTTTCCTCACATGTCTTGTATGGATCGAGTCCTGCGTCTTCGCAGATTTGATTTGCCTCTTCGATGGAAGCAATACCATGCTTGTTCAAGCATGCAAGTATCTGTTTGATACGACGATCCTGGGATTCAAATTTAACTTCTCTTATCATAGTGGTTCCTCCTAATTATTCTTTACGTGGGTCAATACTCTTCACGGCACCATCCTCAGGTTTTGTGCGGCCATAGGTACCTGTGACACTCTTCAGGGCCTCGTCAGCAGGAACGCCTTTCTTGACGGCATCCATGAACTTACCCATGTGAACGAACTCATAACCGCATACCTGATCGTCAGCATCCAGGAACATCTTTGTGATGTAGCCTTCTGTCAATTGCAGGTAGCGAGTGCCCTTTACCTTGGTACCATACAAGGTACCAGTCTGAGAAATAAGACCCTTACCCAGATCCTCAAGGCCAGCACCAACCATCAGACCACCCTCAGAGAAGGCGCTCTGTGTACGGCCATAGACAATCTGAAGGAAGAGTTCTCGCATAGCGGTGTTGATGGCATCGCAAACCAAGTCGGTATTCAAAGCCTCAAGGATAGTCTTGCCAGGCAGAATCTCACTGGCCATAGCAGCTGAATGAGTCATACCAGAGCAACCAATTGTCTCTACCAGAGCCTCTTCAATAACGCCTTCCTTTACGTTCAGAGTCAGCTTGCAAGCACCCTGCTGGGGAGCACACCAACCGATACCGTGTGTCAGACCGCTTATGTCTTTAATCTCCTTTGCCTGAACCCACTTGCCCTCTTCTGGGATGGGAGCAGGACCATGGTTGGGGCCTTTTGCCACGCAACACATGTTTTGTACTTCGTGTGAATAAACCATAACTACTTAAACAATATAAAATAGGTAATGAAAAATATTATCTTTGTGATTTTGTCATGCAAAAATACATAAAATTAGGCATATCAGCAACTGAATTGACATGTTTTTTGCTTTTGGATAGTCAAATTTAATGATTATTTCATAACTTTGCAGAATAGAGATTGATTTTATGGAAGTAAAGATTAACGAACAGGAGATTCTGCGAGCTGCAGACGAGGGAATGGACGCCTTTATTGGAGTTTTCCACGATGCCATTTTGGAATCCATTGGAGGTGAGTTGAATGCAGATACAATGCAGCAGCTTCATCCTGACCAGGTTACTTTGTTGGCCTACGAAAGAGTTCGCGATGAGGTGCTGGATGGAGGTTTCATACAGCTGATTCATAATGGGTATGGACCATTCATTTTCCTCAATCCTTTTGCCAAGGCAATGCGTCTATGGGGGGCACGTGAATTCTGTAATCTGATCTACAAAGGGCGAAGGCTTTTCGAAGAATACGGCGATGAGCTGACAAAAGATTGCACAGATGAAGAGTTCATGGCTCTTTTCGAGCAGTATCCCATGTTTGATGACTTGGATGACGAATTTGTGGAAATGGAGGAAGAGGTGACGGAACTGGTGGCTCGATATATAGATGAAAACATCGAGAATTTTGCTACTGTTGTGAAATAACAGGAGGAGAGATATATAAATGGCTAAGACATTGATTCCCAACAAGGGGGCAACCATCAACATAAAGAACAAAAGGGCAGAGCACGATTATCTGCTTCTGGACAAATATACGGCTGGCATTGTGCTGACAGGTACTGAGATCAAAAGCATTCGTCAGGGGAAAGCCAGCCTTGTGGACACTTATTGCTATGTGATCAACGGCGAGGTATGGCTTAAGAATATGTATGTTGCCCAATACAAGCAGGGTTCCTACAACAATCATATTGAGCGTCGAGACCGCAAGCTTCTGCTTATGAAGAAGGAGATACGCAAGATTCAGCAGACGGTGAAGTCGCCAGGATTCAGCATCATACCTGTTCTCATCTTCATCGACGAGAAGGGACTGGCCAAAGTGGACATCCATATTGCTCGCGGTAAAAGGGAGTACGATAAGCGTGAAACTCTGAAAGAGAAGGAAGACCGTCGAGCAATCGATCGACAATTCAAAAAGGATTTTTAAGGTGCTCTCATCGTATGCCCTGGGAGGCACAATAATGCATTACACTAAATCTCAATAAATAATAAAAGTATGCTTAAGCAAAACATTTCATGGAGTAAAATCCTGATGATGCTGGTCACTACAGCTTTATTCCTGACCAGTTGCAAGAAATTCAAGTACGAGTATGAAACCGTGGAAGGTGATGTGCTGAAGACCAAAATCTACACATTGGAGAATGGCCTGAAAGTCTACATGACAGAGAACCACGATGAACCACGTATCCAGACATTCATTGCTGTGCATGCAGGCAGCAAGCATGAACCTGCTGAGACTACAGGTTTGGCTCACTATCTGGAGCACATGCTTTTCAAGGGTAGCTCCAATTTTGGAACTGTCAACTTCGAGGCAGAGAAGCCTTTACTGGATCAGATTACTGAACTTTACGAGACTTATCGCAAGACCACTGACGAGGCAGAGCGCAAGGCCATCTACCATCAGATTGACAGCATCAGCTATGAGGCAAGTTCATATTTCATTCCCAATGAATACGACAAGCTTATGGCACATATTGGCGCTAAGGGCTCCAATGCTTTCACCTCTTATGACCAGACTGTCTATACAGAAGACATTCCCAGCAACGAAGTGGAGAATTGGGCTAAAATCCAGAGCGATCGCTTCAAGAATATGGTGCTTCGTGGATTCCATACGGAACTGGAGGCTGTTTACGAGGAGTTCAACAAGTATCTCAACAGCGATTGGGACCATCTGTCTGATGCCATGTTTGGTGCCTTGACTCCCACGCATCCCTACAGTCACTCTGTGATAGGTCTGGGCGAACATCTCAAGAATCCTTCCATCGTAAACATTCTGGACTTCTTCCACAAGTATTATGTGCCCAACAATATGGCCATTTGCCTCTCTGGCGACTTCAATCCTGACGATATGATTGACGTTATCACCAAGTATTTTGGAGACATGGAACCCAATAAAGACTTGGAGATGCCTCACTATGATCCTCAGCCAGAATTGACAGAGGCCAAGTCCTGCGAGGTTATTACGCCCAATCCAGAGATGGTTCTCCTGGGATGGCGTTTCGATGGTGCATCGAGTCATCAGAATGACACCCTTCAGGTGCTTACACAGGTGCTCCATAATGGTACTGCCGGTTTGTTTGACCTGGATCTCAACCTGACTCAGCTGGTCAATTCCTCTGGCACAGAAACCTATAATCTGTGCGACTACTCTGTGCTTATGCTCGAGGCTCAGCCTCAGGCTGGCCAATCACTTGATGAGCTGAAGACATTGCTCTTGGGTGAAGTGGACAAGTTACGCAAGGGCGAGTTCGATGATGATCTTGTAAAGGGAATCATTGCGGAAGCCAAACTTGACCAGCAATCTTCTCTCGAGGCTAACAGGAATCGCGCCATGATGTATGTGGATGCTTTCATCAACGATATTCCCTGGGCAGATCAGGCACAGCAAATGAATCGATTGGCAAAGATTACGAAGGAGGATGTGGTGGCATTTGCCAACAAGCATCTGCTCGATACAAATTACGTGGTTATCAACAAGCGTCAGGGCGAGGACCCAACCATCACGCCTGTTCCTAAGCCTGCCATCACACCCATTCAGATGAATCGCGATACTGTCAGCACGTTTGCCAAGGCCATCCTCGACAGCATCGTGGCTCCCATTGAACCTGTGTTCCTCGATTTCCAGAAGGATCTTACTTTCAGCGAGACGGATGCCACGGTGCCTGTTATCTATCGCGAAAACACAATCAACGACATCTTCCAGCTGACTTATCTCTATGATATTGGACAGGCTGCCGACAGGTATCTGCCTTTGGCTGCCCAGTATCTCAATTATTTGGGCACAGATTCCATGAGTGCTGAGGAGATTCAGCAGAAGTTCTTCTTGCTTGGATGCAAGTTCAATGTCCGTTCTGATATGCGCGAGACTCGCGTCAGTCTCTCTGGCTTGCAGGAGAATATGCCTGAAGCCCTTAAGTTGCTCGACAATCTGCTTACCAACGTAAAGCCTGACTCCACCGCTTTCCAGAATCTGATTCTCAGCAATCTACAGGATCGTCAGAATATGATGAGCATGTTCGACTACTACAGCTATTTCCTGCGTGATTATCTGACCTATGGTTTGCCTGGCGTGGAACTTACCCTGACCAATGAGGAACTGCAGAAAGCCAATTCTGATGAGTTGGTTGCACGCATCCGCAATCTGCGCTCTTACGAGCATCGCATCCTCTACTATGGTCCTTCCAAAAGCGCTGACGTGTTGGCCACTCTCAACAGTATCGACCAGCCTGAGATGAAGCCTGTTCTGGCAAATAATGTTCCTGCTATGGAGCAACCTGCTGAAAATGTATGTTTCGTCTATCCATACAATGGAACCACCAGTTTCGTCATGTCTCAGTATGCTTGTACAGGTACTCCTTGGAAGGCTGATGAATTGGGTGCCATTCGCATGTACAATGAATACTTTGGCGCAGGCATGAATACGGTTGTATTCCAGGAAATGCGCGAGAAGCGGAGCCTGTGCTATGGCGCTGGTGCCCGCTATAATTCTCCCAACTATCAAGACACCTATGCTTATTTCGTAACCAACATCCAAAGCCAGAATGACAAATTGGGCGACTGCATCGATGTCTTCAACGATATCGTCAACAACATGCCTGCCAGCCAGACTGCCTTCGATATCTCTAAGCAGGGACTCATTACTCAGTTGCGCACAGAACGCACCACTCGCCAGCAGATCATCGAGGCTTACCTGGACGCTCAGAAATTGGGGTTGCAGGACGATCCGCGACAGATGGTTTACGACCAGGTGCAGAACATCACGCTGGATGACATCGTTAAGTTCCAGCAGACTCATGTGAAGGACCTCCATTATCGTACAGCCTTTGCAGGCGATCCTGCTGGACTGGATTCCAAGGAGTTGAGCAAGTTGGGCACTGTGAAGTTCCTCTCTGCTCACGAGGTATTCGGCTATTGATTCCTTTTGCATGGCATCTTTGCAATCTGAACTCGAGAAAGGCCGTATCCTGAGGCTCGATGGAGCGATGGGTACCATGATTCAGACCTATCATCTGACTGAGGAAGATTTTCGTGGTCACCACTTCCGCGATATTTCTGGTCAGATGCAGGGCAACAACGACATTCTGGTACTGACGCGACCTGACGTCATTCAGGATATCCATCGACGCTATCTTCTGGCAGGAGCCGATATCATCACGACTGATACTTTCAGTGCACAGCGTGTCAGCATGGCTGATTATCATTGCCAGGACTATGTGCAGGAAATCAATCGTGCTGCTGTACGCATTGCGAGAGAAGTGGCTGATGAATTCTCCACGCCTGAGAAGCCTCGCTTTGTGATTGCGACCGTTGGGCCTACCAACAAGACGCTTTCCATGAGTCCTGACGTCAACAATCCTGCCTTGCGAGCCCTGACCTTCGATGAGCTTTCCGCTGCCTACGTAGAGCAGATTTCTGCCCTCTTGCAAAGTGGGGTGGATGCCATCCTGCTCGAGACTGTCTATGATACGCTCAACGCTAAGGCTGCCATTCGTGCTTTCCAGATTGCAGAGGAACAGACGGGCATTCAGGCTCCCTTGATGCTCAGCGTGACCGTCGTCGATAAGGCTGGACGTATTCTGAGTGGGCAGATTCTGGAGGCTCTTGTCATCAGCGTGGCCCATGCTCCCTTGCTCAGCATTGGACTCAACTGCTCCTTTGGGGCTCACGATATGTTGCCCTGCTTGCGTGCGTTGGCTCAACGTGTACCTTATTATATATCCGCTCACCCCAATGCAGGTTTGCCCAATACGATGGGAGGCTACGACCAGACGCCCCAGATGATGCATGACGAGATGCGCCATTTCGTGGAAGAAGGTCTGGTTAACATCATTGGCGGATGCTGTGGCACCACACCTGAGCATATCGCTGCCCTCAAGGACTTGACTCACTATGCAGCACACCTTCCAGTGCAGACGCACTATAGCGTCGCTCTCAGCGGATTGGAACCGTTGGTGGTAAGTGGGGAAAAGACTGGTGCTGGCAACACTTTCATCAATGTGGGGGAGCGATGCAACGTGGCAGGTTCCAAGAAATTCCTTCGACTCATTCGCGAGGGTGCCTACGACGAAGCTCTTTCCATCGCACGCAAACAGGTGGAAGATGGTGCTATGGTGCTCGATATCAACATGGACGATGGGCTCCTTGATGCGAAGCGCGAGATGGTGAATTTCCTCAATCTTCTGGCGAGTGAGCCTGATATATGCCGGGTGCCTGTCATGATTGACTCCAGCAATTGGGAAGTGATTCGAGCCGGCTTGAAGTGTATCCAGGGCAAGGGAATTGTAAACAGCATCTCTCTCAAGGAGGGGGAAGAGACTTTCCTGTCACATGCTCGAGAAATCAGGGACATGGGAGCTGCTGCCAACGTGATGGCTTTCGATGAGAAGGGGCAGGCGGATACATACGAGCGACGCATCGAGATTTGCAGGCGTGCCTATCGCTTGCTGATCGACCAGGTTGCTTTTCCGCCAGAGGACATCATCTTCGATCCCAATGTGCTGGCCGTTGCGACTGGAATGCCTGAGCATGATGGCTATGCATGGGATTTCATCCGTGCTACGGAATGGATCAAGCAGCATCTGCCAGGAGCGCATGTCAGCGGAGGGGTGAGCAACCTCAGTTTCAGCTTTCGAGGCAACAACTATATACGCGAGGCCATGCATGCCGTTTTTCTTTATCATGCCCAGCAGCATGGAATGGATTTTGGTATCGTAAATCCCTCTGCCAAAGTGATGTATGCAGATATACCTCAAGCTCAACTTCATGTCATCGAGGATGTCATTCTGCATCCTTCTCCCCAAGCCTCAGAGAATCTCATCCAGTTGGCTCAGCATCTGCTCGAGGCGCAGGATACGCCTGAGAAGCCTGCCTCTCAGGATGACACCATCCAGGGGGAAAGAAAGCCTGTCGAGGAGCGGCTTGCTGAGAAGCTTCAAAGGGGTGTCACAGACGGACTCGAGGCTGACCTGCAGGAAGCCCTTCAGAAATTCCCTCGTGCCGTGGACATCATCGAGGGCCCATTGATGGATGGAATGAATCGCGTGGGCCAACTCTTTGGGGAAGGTAAGATGTTCCTGCCTCAGGTGGTCAAGACAGCCCGCACGATGAAACAGGCCGTTGCCATCCTGCAACCCTTCATCCAGGCGCAGCGTGTCAGTGGGAGCTCATCTGCTGGCAAGGTTCTGCTGGCTACCGTAAAGGGCGACGTCCACGATATCGGCAAGAATATTGTTAGCGTCGTTATGGCATGCAACGGTTTTGAAATTATCGACTTGGGAGTGATGGTGCCTGCTGAAACCATCGTCGAGAAAGCCATTGAGCTGAAACCTGACATCATAGGACTTAGCGGACTGATAACTCCCAGTTTGGAGGAGATGGTGCGTGTGGTTCGTCTGCTCGATCAGGCAGGACTGCGCATTCCTGTCATGATAGGCGGAGCCACCACGAGTCCCCTACATACAGCGCTTAAGATTTCACCTGCCTATGGAGGGCCTGTCATTTGGGTGAAGGATGCCAGCCAGAATGCCCCTGTGGCTGCCCGTTTCCTCAATCCATCCCAGGTGAAGCAGGCTCAGCAGGAACTGGCCGACGAGCAGCGTCGTCTTCGTCAGGTTCAGGAGGCTAAGCAAGAAAAGATCATCCCTCTCGAGGAAGCACGCAAACGGAAACTCAACCTTTTCGATGACAGCAAGGGTAATGACCAAGAATGAACTGCGCAAATGGGTGCGTGAGCGCAAGCGTCAATTCTCACGCGAAGAGCTGAACCGTTTCTCCCTCGAGGTGAGCAGGCAGGTGCTCGCGCATGAATCATGGTTGCAAGCCTCTCTGGTTCTGCTCTATAATTCCTTGCCAGACGAAGTGGATACGCATCTGCTCATTCAGTCTGCCCTGGAGGCTGGCAAACAGGTGCTGCTTCCTGTGGTTGTGGGTGATGAGCTGGAGCTTCGTCTCTATTCCTCCCAGATGCGTCAGGGAGCGTTTGGCATTCTGGAGCCAGAGGGAGACGCATTTCTGGATTTCGCTGCCATCGACCTTGCCATCGTCCCAGGCATGGCTTTCGATGCATCAGGTCACCGGTTGGGTAGGGGGCGTGGTTACTATGATCGGCTCCTCCAACGCCTTCCCCACGTCACCACACTGGGCATCTGCTTCCCCTTCCAACTTGTCGATGCAGTTCCTGCAGCTCTGCATGACATCTCTGTCTCTGAGGTCATCTGTTAGCTCGCCCTGTCCTCGTCCTCGCTTGTTTGTTCAGTATTTCAATTTTCTCTTTCGACCAATCCGAGTTCTCTGAGTATTCGTGTATCCGCTGATACTAAGCTATTGCATCGAGGCTTTCAACGTGTTGACTCCGGACTTTCAACGTATTGTTTTCTCTTTCTAATGCGACAGCAAAGATACGAAGAATGAGCGAGCTGGTGTCGGACATTGGCAGACATTGTCGCTTATTGTCAGTTATTGTCGGAAATATAGCAATAAATGTCAGGAAAATTCTTGCATATTTCATAAAAAATCACTATCTTTGTAAAGTAAATGAATGGTCAAATGCTATGATTTTGAAAAGCTACTATAAGAACGAGCTTGCGCGTGCGGCAGGCGTCAGTACGAGAACCTTTTGCCGTTGGTTGAAACAACAAAGAGAGCAGTTGTCGCAGTGGGGCATCACGCCCAGAACCCAGCTGCTGCCGCCTGTTGCGGTACAGTGGATATGTGCTCAGTATGGGATCGGTTTTGATGAACTATAAGACCGTGTCACCGTGTCATTTTGATTTTCCATTTTTTGTTTCATGGAGTGTGGGATGAAATTTTATTTTATATATTATATAATAAT